>NZ_AZGE01000009.1 GCF_001434465.1 Limosilactobacillus oris DSM 4864 | reverse complement strand
CACCTGTATACTTAGAGGGCATTATAACCCCAGCCGATTTGGGACGTTTTTTCTCACTCTCTTTACTTAATACGCTAAAGGACTAATCCTTCTTTGACTGAATACCGCCGTCATTTTCCATCTCGTCCAGGAATTCCTGGTTCTTTTCCAACTTCGGGTTGATGTTGAAGAAGTGGTGGTGGATACCAAGCATCCCCGCCAGTAGGAGAAGGTTGAAGACAACCGCGATTCCAAGCAGAACGAGGTTGCAGAACAGTGCATAGTGGGCACCAATTCCGCTACTGATGGACTGCCGCAATCCTAAGATGGAGTAAGTCATTGGCAGGTACCAGTGAATAACGTTGTAGAACTTCATCGTGACCTGCATTGGGAAGGTCCCACCGGAACCACCCAGTTGCAGCATCAGCAGAACCATGGCAACGAACCGGCCCGGGTTATCGAAGGTCATCGAAAGGAACATCACGATTGCCATCGAGGCGAGCCCGAAGCAGATGCTCGTTGCGAAGAGGGACGGGATATGGTCGGTCGTTAAACCGCAGGCCAGCATGATGGCGTCTTCGATTACCGCCATCAGCGTAACCGCGACAGCACCGACAAAGACCTTGCTTGCCCACCAAGCAACCGCAGAGTGACCCTTTTCAGCCACCCGCCGAATTGGGTAGATGAAGTTAAATACCAAGATACCAACATACAAGGCAACTGACAGAACATATGGCGCCAGAGCGTGCCCATAGTTTGGCACGTAACTGTAATTCTTGTGCTTGACCGTCGTTGGCTCAGCAAACATCTTTGCCGTCTTGCCAGTCGGTTTGATTCCGTTGATGGTCTTGGCACCCTTGCCTAACTGACTAGCCAGCTGACTGGCACCATCGTTCAGCTGGGTAATTCCGCTAATCAACGCTGGTGAGTTGTCAGCTAACTGCTGGGTCCCAGCAGCTAAGAGGTTAATCCCGCTGATCAGGCTCGGCATTTGCGCGTTCAATTGAGCAAGCGCACTCGCTAGCTGGCCAGCACCAGAAATCAAGGCTGGACTGTTGGCAACGAGCTGGTTGGCACCGGCCCCCGCCTGGGCAACCCCCGCAGTATATTGACCAATTCCCGCGTTCAGGGTGTTAGCACCGGCGGCAGCAGTGGCAACACCACCCGTGTACGCGTTAACACCAGTGTTCAGTTTGTTGGCACCGGCAGCCAGGGCCCCAGTAGCGCCCTGCAATTCGGCTGAAGCGGAGCCAAGGGTCGCGCTGGTCGTCGCATCCATCCCTTTAAGGGTTGCTTCCAAGGCCGCCGCGGCACTCTCAATCTTTTGGGAACTAGCAGTTGCTGAGCTAGCAGAAGCGTCAATCGTGCTCTTTAGCTTATCAACTCCGCTTTGAACTGCCGTGATTTCAGCGATTACCTTGCTGTTATCCTGACTGCCGCTCTTTGCTGGAGTTGTGTTATTAGAAGCATTGTTCATTGCCGCCTGGATAGCAGACTTCGCACTGTTAATCTGGTTTTGACTATTTTCGTCCTTCCCCTGCGCACCATTTAACGCTGCCAATGCCGCCTGGAGCTGCTGACTGTTGTTTGCGCTGGCTGGTGTTGACGAAGCCTGACCACTATTTGATTCCAGCTGGTTCTTAACACTGCCTAAAGTAGTGCTAATCGCCCCTAATTGACTAGAAACTTCCTTTAATTGCTGGGGAGTCTGGGCAACCGGCGCCAAAGCCTGTTGCAATTCATTGGCCTGCGCCATAATGGTAGTGGATTGGGAGCCAAGCTGCTGTTGCAAGCCGGGAATCATCCCACTAACTTTATTATTCAGCTCCGTACTCCCGGCGGCTAATTGACCAGCCCCAGATTGCAATTCGGCGGACCGGCCGTTTAGGGTGTTTAGACCGGACGCCAATTGACCGGCACCGCCACTCAGCTGGCCCGAGTTTGACTGCAAGAGTCCCAGACCGCTGGCTAATTGGCCCACGCCCCCGGTGTACTGTTGGATTCCGGCGGCGAGCTGGGAACTACCGTTAGCCAGTTGCTGGGCACCGCTGGCTAATGGAGTCACGGCTACCTTCATCTGCTGAACACCGTTATTGACCTGGTATACTCCAGCGACGTACTGGTTTACCCCATCGTTCAGTGTCACGATTCCATCGCTCAGCTGGTGGGCACCATCCGCAGCCTTAGTCATCCCCTTGCCAACAACGCCTAATTCCTTAAACATCGCCTTTGCATAGGCTTGGGTCACCTGAGAACGAATGCTGGTGTTTAGCCGGCTCGTCCCGATTTCCGTCATCACCTGACCGATGTAGTTCAAAGAACCGTTCGTCTCGTAGTGCAGCTTCATCTGCTTCGGGTTCTTATCCATCACGGTCGTCGCGTTTTCAGAGAAGTTTTGGGGAATCGTAATTACGGCATAGTACTGCCGGTGATGGAGGCCATAGTCGGCTTTCTTCTTGGACACAATCTCCCACTTCATCTGGTGGTTCTTCCGCAGCTGGTCAACCGTTTGCTGACCAACCGCCATCTTCTTTCCCTGGTACTCCACCGGTACATCCCGGTTGACGACCGCAATCGGCAGGTCCTGGGTACTTCCGTACGGATCCCAAACCGATTTCAGGAAGAAGATACTGTATAGAAACGGTAACAGGCAAATTACAGAAATAGATAATAGCAAAATATGGTTATGAAAAAGATTCTGTACTTCTGCCTTGATCATCTTGATCATTTTCTTTCCTCACCTCATCTAATTAACTTACTTTGCTGAAAGGGAAAGCACAGACTGCTTAGCAAAGTTAATGAACTCTTCCGTTGGAACATCATAATTATTCTTTTGCCACCAATAGAAGGCCCCGATAATCGACCCGCTAAAGACGTAGGCCATCATTTCGGGATTGCTGGCCTGCTGTAAGGCCTTAATCACGGTGTCCTTCGTCCCGTGGTCCCAACGGTCAAGCAGCACCTGGCTAAACACCTGCAGCATTTCCGTATACAGCGAGCTGTGGGAATTGCTGGATGCCAGGTGGCGAATCATATCCTTATGTCCATCAATATAGAGGACAAATTGCTTAACGACGTCCTCCTCTGATTCACCAGAGTCGGCAATTTGACTGATTTGTGCATCCATCGTCTGCTCCAACAAATCGTACTTATCATTAAAGTAACGGTAAAAGCTGCTCCGGTGCAGCAGCGCCTCGTTGCAAATCTGGTCAACCGTCAAGTGGTCAAAGGAATTCGTCTCCAAGAGCGTTAACAAAGCATTCTGGAAATCCCGAACGGTCCGTGTCACGCGCATACGTTCACCTCCCCTTGTAGCATTTCAATAAAGAACAGTGTATACCGTACGTTAGCAAGACAACAGAATTAATTGGGTATACAAGTATCATCATAATACAAATCAATGAAAATGTTTCAGAAAAATCACCACCGGTTGACATACCAAGAATTTTCTGCCAAAACACGGCACCTCTCCGGCAATATGCTACAATTTAAGTGAGAGTGGGACGACGCGCAGCAAGATAGTTTGACTTGCCAGCCAGCTGCTGCACTGTTGCATTTCCATTTTAAAAATTAGTGAAGAATTTCCAACTTCTTCCAGGAGGCGCTTATCGTGAAGATTGAAAACGTAAAGTTCGGCAGCTATGAGGACCGCGACGTGATTAAGTACACGCTGACTAATGACAACGGCGTTAGCATCAGCGTACTCAACTTCGCCGGAATTTGGCAGGCTTACATGGTTCCCAATAACGAGGGCGGGCAGGTCAACCTGCTGCTCGGTGCCGACAACATCGAAGCCTATGTCAACCCTAATAACGCACCGCTGTATGTCGGCCGGATTGTTGGCCGTTTCGGCGGGCGAATTGCCAAGGGCCAGTTCGACATCGATGGCAACAGCTACCAGATTCCCGCTAACGAGGGCGATAACAGTCTGCACGGTGGCGCTAATGGCCTCAGCCAGCAGTTCTACGACGTCACGACCAGTCAGGATCAGGAAAAGCTGCAGGTGATTTTGACGACCACCATCGGCACGGCAGTTGACCAGTTACCCGGTAACGAGACCGTTAAAATCACCTACACCCTGGACAATGATAACGGGGTCACGATTGACTTTGACGGTCAAACCGACGCCAAGACCCTCTTTAACCCCACGACCCACGCCTACTGGAACCTTTCCGGCGAAGCAAAGACCATTCAAGGGCACGTGTTGACGTTAAATTCGACCTACCACCTGGAGCTAGATGACGAAAAGATTCCCACCGGCCGGAAACTCCTCAATAAGAACACCCCGTTTGACTTCTCCCATCCGACCGTCATGGGGACGGCCTTACAAGAAATGCAGGAACAGCACGTTCCAGAGGGCGGCTTCGACGACATCTTTGTTGTCCTGCCAAGCAACCGGCTAGCCCACGAGCCAGTGGCAACCTTGATGGACGCCGCTTCGGGACGGAAAATTAAAATGTATTCCGACCGCAACGGCCTCGTCGTGTACACTGCCAATGGGCAGCACGCGGATGGCTTCAACCGTCCTGCTGGACAATGGTTTGCCATGGCGATGGAAGGGCAGACCCTTCCTGACACACCGCACCACCCACAGTTCGGTGACATCTCCCTGCGGCCAGGTTACCCGCAACACTATCAAATTCACTATGACTACTTCGCTTAATACGGAATTGGAGGTTATCTTATGCAGAAAAAACTAACTAAGTCCAAGGACAAAGTCTTTCTCGGGGTCTGTGGCGGCATTGCTGACTACCTCGGTGTTGACCCGACAATGATCCGGCTGATTGCGGTCGTCCTGATTGCCTGCACCGGTTTCTTCCCGCTGACCATCATTTACCTGGTGGCAGCGGTCATCATGCCGGATTACCAGGAACCAAGCAAGTATGACGACGCGGTTGACGGTGAATTTAAGGAAAAGTAACTAAAAAAGGGGTTGGGAATTAACTCAACCTCTTTAATATTTTAAAGTTAGTAATGTCTTAGCGCAGTAGCCGGCTGGCAGTTCAAACGCTGATAAATCAGCGCTTGACCGACCCCAAATAGGCTAGCTTTGCGTCGAAAGACAAACGCTAAAAATCAGCTTATTAGCCGATTTTTGGCGTTTTTTCTCACTCGCTTTTTTACTCTTCTTCATTCCGTTCCCGGTAAGCTACCTGGGCGTTCAGCCGGTAATCCGCCGTGGTCAGGATCGTTGAGCCCCGCCGACCAGCGATTTTATGCGGTCCGGCAGTAACTGCTAGCCCGGCGAGGTAAATCCGGTATTTCTGGTGGGCTGAATGAACGTCAGTCAAGCCAATCCGGACTATGTGACCAACTGCCCGCCGCTCCATCTGGTTGATCCCGATGTAGATTTCCAAGCGGTGCCGCAACCGGTCATGTTCCAACTCGAAGTACGGTGGGACCGAGTGGGTATTGAGGGCCTGGACTGGCTTCCCAGTCTCGTTGTACTGCGCGACAATCTGGGCCTCATCCAGGCCGTTATAGTCATTAACAAAGATGCCGTTTGTCAGCAGCTGGTCGACAACCCGTTGCAAGTTGTGCTGTTCGTAGTCATCAATCGCCACCACCGCAGGAATAGTGTTATCCCCACTAAACAGGCCGTTAGACTGGTTGGCAATTACTGGCCCAGCCTGTGCGGCCCGGCCACTGCCCACCCGTTTACCATTGCTATCAAACTTTTGTCCCGTGATTTTCGCAAAGCGGGGCGAGATAAAATCAAACTGCGAAGTTTTTCCCAGGAAATAATAAACAAAGTTGAGGTAGAGGAAGTAGGTGATTGCCACCATCGCGAGACAGTACAAGAAGCCCCGCAGCCAGACCTGGTTGGCAAACAGCCGAAAAGTTACGTAGACCAGGTAGATATCACCGGCGCTCGCAATCCCGATGTAGATACGGGCTTTGAGCTTGGCATCCAAGTTGAAATAACTCAGTGATGAGTTGATCATATCAAGAAAACTAAACATGGTAACCCAACACCTCCTTATTGATCATTGCCAGTGGTCGTTCCAGCCTGCTGGTTAGTAGTTGTCCCGGTACTATTGCCCCCGGTGCTGTTGGTCTGGTTACTATTACCACTATCGTTATTATTGGTCGTCTGCCGTGACTGGTTGCTGTCAGTATTATTATTCGACTGCTGGGTACTGTTCGTCGGCGTGTCTTGGTCATTGCCAGCGGTCGACCGGTTATTGGCCGAACTGCTGTTATCATCAGTCGTGTTATCACTGGACTTGTCTTTATCACTATCACTATGACTATCAGCTGGGTTTTGGCTAACGGACCGGCTAGAGGTGCTGACCACTTTGGCCCCTTCCGTCGTGTGAGTAGCTTTATTAACAACCACGTTCGTTGCTCCCAGCGCTAGGACCAAGGATACCAGCGCAAACGGCGTTACTAACGGTGGAATTTTTGCTGCCATATTACATTCTCCTTTTCTCAACCTATATCATAACCGATTTTGTGTGATGTAAATGTTAAGGAAGATTGAAATTTATTGTAAGTGCTTGCGGCGGCATTCGGCACAAATCCCCCGCAACTCAAAGGTATGGCCCGTAATCTGGGCCCCTGGCAGCTGTTGGGCATAGTAATCCATCTCCAGCGGTGGCATCTGGATTTCCTGTACCCGGCCGCAAACTTCACAGATGAAGTGGTGGTGATGGGCCGCATCACAGCGGTACTTGACCTGCATTTGGTCATTATGCTGACGCAGCTCCACAAGGTCCAGCCGTTCAAACTCCTTTAAGTTCCGGTAAATTGTATCGTGACTAAGGCCCGGATACGCTGCCCGGAGCGCATCATCAATGACCGTAATGTCTTGATAGTGTTCCGGGTCCGCGGTCATAATTTTAAGCATCATTGCCCGCTGCTTGGTCCAGCGTAAGTGCTGGGCACGCAGCTTCACCCGGGCCTGTTCAACCAGCTTATCCAATTACGCCACCTCCTTACCGAAGTACCAATTCTACCATAATTACCGTTAATCCGTTACTGTCTTGCCCACAATCTGGCGCAAGCGTTTCGTTGTCGTTGCCCAATCATCATTCGTGACCACCTGGGCGATTCCCCGGAGCTCCGCTGGCAAATGCAGGTCCCGCTGGTATTCCAGGCTATGGAGCCGGGATTCAATCGCCGGCCGGGCATCCCCCCGTTCCGCCATCCGGTGAGCTAAGGCCGCCAACTTGCTGACTGTCAAAAAGATAACCGTCACCCGCGCACCTAATTGCTGGTAGTAGGTCAGCGCCCCCTTAGTGTCAAGGACAATCACGTCGTCTTGGCCCTGTTGCCAGCCCTCTGCTAACCCTTCTAATGAAGAACCATAGCGGGCCTGGTCGTAAGTCACCGCCTCCAGCAGGTGGAGCTTAGCCATCGACTGGGCAGTTTCAAAATGGTAGTCCACCCCGTCACGTTCACCCGGCCGGGGCAGCCTGGTCGTGTGGGTAATGACCCGGTGGAGGTGAAATTCCGTCCGCAAGTAGCGGGCGACGGTGGTCTTCCCTGAGCCCGCCGCCCCGCAAATTACAAACACCCGTCCCTGCTTAGTCATTGTTCTTCGTCAGGTGGGTATTGACCTGGTCTAACAGCTGCTTGAGGTTATCGTAGGTCAGTCGTTTGCGGGCGTCCTGGTAGTTAAACCAGCCGCAATTTTTAATCTCTTCGGCCTGCAGGTGAATATCCTCCTGAGCGGTCAAGTCTGCGGTGAAGAGGGTCATCTGCTTGCGGTTGCCATTGGGCAGGTCGTATTCAGTGTAAACCTTGAAGCTGGTGTCGATTGGCAGGGTCAGCTGAGTTTCCTCCTTGATTTCCCGCGCCGCCGCCTGCTCTAAGGTCTCATTGCCTTCGACGTGGCCCTTGGGGAAGCCCCAAAAATGCCCCTTATTTTGACTCTCCAACAACAGGTACTCCAATTCACCGGCATTTTGGCGGTAAACCACTGCTCCACTGGTTACTTCAATTGCCATCGTTTAACCATCCTTTTAATAAATAATTAATTCTCTAATTGACTTTTAATCTTATTCTTGGGTATCATGGAATAAGATATTTTTGACTATATTATAGCAAAGGTGGTTTGAAGATGCGCTTAAACATTCTGCGGAAAGAAAGTCTTGATCGTTACCTCGGGGTCGACAAGGATTTCGTTAAGTCCATGACGGCGGTTGACTTAATGGCCCTCGGCATCGGTGCCGTGATTGGGACCGGGATTTTTATCCTGCCCGGTACGGTTGCCGCAAATTCAGCGGGCCCGGGGGTGACCTTATCATTTTTCTTCTCGGCAATCGTCTGCGCCCTCGCCGCAATGTGTTACGCGGAATTCTCCTCCGCCCTCCCCGTTGCCGGTAGCGCCTACTCTTACGGGAACGTGGTCTTCGGTGAATTTTTCGGCTGGATCCTCGGCTGGGCCCTCGTCCTGGAATACATGCTTGCGGTCGCTTCGGTTTCGACTGGGTGGGCCGCCTACTTTAATTCCTTCATCGCCAGCTTTGGGATAAAGCTGCCCAAGGCGGTGTCCGGCCCCTTTGACCCGGCCCACGGCACCTACATCAACCTGGTAGCGATTGTCATCGTCCTCTTGATTAGCTGGATGCTATCCAAGGGAATGCAGTCCTCGATGCGGATTAACAACATCGCGGTTGCCATTAAGATTGCGATTATCGTAATTTTCGTGGTGGTCGGTCTCTTCTTCATCAAGCCGGCCAACTACCACCCCTTCCTGCCCTACCACATGAAGGGGGTCTTTCACGGGGCGACCGTCGTCTTCTTCGCCTACCTCGGCTTTGACGCCGTTTCGTCGTCAGCCGCGGAAGTTAAGAACCCAAAGAAGAATATGCCGGCAGGGATTATCGGCACCCTGGTCGTCGCCACAGTCCTGTACATGGCCGTTTCGGTCGTCCTGACGGGGCTGGTCAAGTACACCAAGCTGGACGTGGCGAACCCGGTCGCCTACGCCCTGGAAATGGTTCACCAGGACTGGATTGCGGAACTGCTGTCCATCGGGGCTTTGATTGGGATGTTCACCATGATGGTGACGATGATTTACTCCAGTTCCCGATTGATCTACTCCATCGGCCGTGACGGGCTCTTGCCATCATTTCTCGCTAAGCTCGACGACAAACACCACGTTCCCCAGCAAGCCCTCTGGGTGGTTTCCATCATTATTGCGTTAATGGGTGGGTTAGTTTCACTAGACCAGCTGACCAGCCTGGTTAACATTGGGACCCTGCTGGCCTTCCTCTTCGTTTCCTTCGGGATCATCCCCCTGCGCCGACGCAAGGACATCGGTAACAAGGGCGGCTTCCGTGTTCCCTTCTACCCGGTCCTGCCGGTTATCTCCGGTTTGGCCTGCCTGGGCATGATGGCAATGCTCTCCAAGGAAACCTGGATTGGCGCCGGCATCTGGTTCGGTCTCGGCATCATCCTCTACTTCAGCTACGGATACTGGCACAGCAAACTTAATCAGGAACGGTAAAAAGGAAGTCCTCGACAGGGCATCTGCCCAACCGCCAATTGACACGGCCGTCCGGACCTGGATACTAGCCTTGCGTTGGCGGAACACGTTATCTCTAGAAATAGTAAAAAAAAGAGTCCGAGAAAATCTCAGGCTCTTTTTTCGTGCGTCCCTTTTCGGGATATTCCGCACTTACTTAGCAAACATCTTAAATTCCAGGAAGAGGTCGTTGTACACGCCCAGCGTCTTGAGAGGCAGGTCGCGGTAAACCTGGAGGTGGGTCATCGTCTTGGCGGGTGGGTAGAATGCCCGGTCCGCCGTCACCCGTTTCGGCAACCGCCGCCGGGCCGCCGCGTTCGGGGTCGCGTAACCAACGTATTCCGCATTTTGGGCTGCGTTGGCTGGTTCCAGCATAAAGTTGATAAAGGCGTAGGCCGCGGCCTTGTTTTTGGCCGCACGAGGGATGACCATGTTATCAAACCAGATGTTGCTTCCCTCGCTCGGCACGACATAATGCAGGTGGTGGTTGACCGATATCATTTCCCGGGCATCCCCAGAGTAGGTGACCCCAACCGCTGCCTCATCCTGTTCCATGTACATCTTCATCTCATCAGCAACGATTGCTTTCACGTTTGGCGTCAGAGTCTTCAAATGATCCTGGGCCTTTTTTAGTTTCGCGTAACTGGTTGTGTTGACCGACTGTCCCTGGGAAATCAGGGCCATGGCGAAGACATCCCGGGCACTGTCGATCAGCATCAAGTTATTCCTGAGCCGGGGATTCCACAGCTGGGACCAGTGCTGGACATCCTGGGCCCGGACTTTCTGGTCATTGTAGATAATTCCCAGCGTCCCCCAAAAGTACGGGACCGAATAGCGGTTTCCCCGGTCGAAGGGCTGGTTGCGGAATTCGGGGGCAATGTAGTGGAAGTTGGTCAACCGGCGGTGATCCAGCGGGGCCAGCAAGTGCTCCTTTTTCATCCGCTGAACCGTGTACTCGCTGGGCACCACCAAATCGTAGTTAGTTCCCCCCTGACGGATCTTCGTCAGCATTGACTCATTGCTATCAAAAGTTTCGTAATCGACCCGGTAGCCGGTTTGCCGTTCAAACTTGCTGATCAGGGCCGGATCAATGTAGTCGCCCCAGTTGTAAATTGTCAGCAGGTTGGCCGTGCCGCCCCGCCGGTGGTTGAGCGCCCAATCGCCAAAAGCCAAGGCCGCGCACAGGGCGACGATTCCGCAGATCACCGCGAAGAGTTTTTTCATTGTGCGTCCCCCTCCTTAACGGTTACAATCCGGTTCCGCCGCCCGCCATGCTTGCTGATAAAGTAGTAGCCCAGCACCAGCAATAGCGATACCAGGAACATGATGGCGGATAGAGCATTGATTTCTAAGTTAATTCCCTGCCGCGCCCGGGAGTAAATCTCCACGGACAGGGTCGAGAAGCCGTTTCCCGTAACAAAGAAGGTCACCGCAAAGTCATCCAAAGAGTAGGTCAGGGCCATAAAGTAGCCGGCCCCAATTCCGGGAGTAATGGCGGGCAGGACGACCTGGGAAAGGGCCTGCCAGCGGGTTGCACCGAGGTCGTAGGCGGCGTCCACCAGGGTCGGGGAAAGCTCATTGATTTTCGGCAGAACCATCAGCACCACGATTGGGATACAAAAGGCAATGTGGCTTAGCAGGACGGATACAAAGCCGAGGCGGATCCCCAGCATGGTAAAGAAGATTAAAAAGCTCGCCCCGATGATAACATCCGGCGACACCATCAGAACATTATTTAAGGACAACAGGCTGTTGCGCCACTTCCCCCGGGTGTTTTTAATTGCCAACGCCCCCAGCGTCCCGATGATGGTCGCAATCAAGGACGCCAGCAGGGCAATAATGATGGTGTTAAAGACGATTGTAATCATCCGGGTATCCCCAAAGAGGTCCGCATAGTGGCGCCAAGAAAAACCGTGGTAGTGTTCCATCGTGGTCCCCGCGCTGAAGGAGAAGACCACCAGGTAGACAATGGGCGCGTATAAAATGACAAAGACCAGGGCCAGGTAAAGTCCCGACCAGTTAAAATGACGCTTGCTCATCGGCGGGTCCCTCCCTTCTGCTTAGTCTCTCCGGTAATGAACATGACGATAAACATGGCAATAATCAAAATCATCCCGATGGTCGATCCCATTCCCCAGTTCTGGGTGGTCAGGAAGTGCTCCTCAATCGCTGTCCCCAGAGTAATCACCCGGTTGCCCCCAATCAGGCGGGTAATCATAAAGAGGGAGAGCGAGGGAATAAAGACCGCCTGAATACCGGCCTTAACCCCCGGCATTGACAACGGCAGGACCACCTTGCGAAAAGTCTGCCACTGGCTGGCGCCGAGGTCCTTGCTGGCATTGATCAGTGATGGGCTGATTTCGGCCAGCGAGTTAAATATTGGCAGGACCATAAAGGGAATTTCAATGTAGGCCGCCACAAACATAAAGCTGGCGTCGGTAAAGAGCAGCTGGTGGCTGCCCAGGCCGACGAACTGCAGGAACTGGTTGATCGACCCGGACCGGCTAAAGAGGCCGATGAAGGCGTAGGTCTTCAGTAAAAGGTTGATCCAGGTTGGCAAGATCACCAGGAGGAGCCAGAACTGCTTGTTTGGCAAGTGGTTAAGTACGTAGGCCGTCGGATAGCTGATCAATAGGGTCACCAGGGTAATCAGAAAGGCGTACCAGACGGAGTTGAAGGTCATCTTCAAGTAGACCCGCGAGGTCAGGTAGCTGCCGTAGTTGCCTAGGGTAAAGTGCCCGCTGATGTCAAAAAATGATTGGTAGAAAATCAGGACCAGCGGCGCAATGACAAAGAGGACGATCCAGAGCGCGTAAGGGACGATAAAGAGTGTTTTTTGCCGCATCAGTCGTCCTCCTCATAGCTGTCCAGCCGGGCATCAAAGTCGGCCTCGGTTTCGTTGTAGCGCATCACGTGAATATCCTCGGGGTCAAAGCTGATTCCCACCTGGGCCCCGACCGTCGTCTTATGGATGGAGTTGATTTTCCACTCGTGCCCGCGGACGTCGTGAACCATGATTTGGTAATCGACCCCCCGGAAGAGCTGGGTATCCACGGTTCCCACCAACTGCCCCTGTTCGACCGAAGTGATGTCCAAGTCTTCAGGGCGGATGACAACCTCGACCCGTTCGTTCGGCCGCATCCCCGCATCGACGCATTCAAAGTCTTGACCGTTGATGGACACCAGGTAGTCCTTCTTCATAATTCCCGGCACGATGTTGCTCTCGCCAATAAAGTCAGCGACAAAGTGGTTCAACGGTTCGTCATAAATATCAACCGGAGTCCCCGTCTGCTGGATTGTACCATCGTTGATAATCATAATCTGGTCGCTCATCGCCAGAGCTTCCTCTTGGTCGTGAGTGACGAAGATAAAGGTGATTCCCAGTTGACGCTGCAACTGGCGCAGTTCTGTCTGCATGTTGACCCGGAGCTTGTGGTCAAGAGCCGACAATGCCTCATCCAGGAGGAGGACTTGCGGTTCGTTGACGATTGCCCGGGCAATTGCCACTCGCTGCCGCTGACCACCAGACATGGCAGTAATTTCCCGTTCCCCGTAGCCCTCCAGTTGGACCAGCTTGAGGGCCTCCTGAACCCGGCGCTTGATTTCCGCCTTTTTGACCCCCCGGATCTGCAAGCCAAAGGCGACGTTTTCGGCCACGTTCATGTGTGGAAAGAGCGCGTAGTCCTGGAAAACCGTATTGACCTGGCGCTGGTTAGCCGGGACATTGTTAATTTTTTGACCATTAAACAGGATTTCCCCGCTGGTCGGCTGGTCAAAACCGGCAATCAGCCGCAGGATCGTCGTCTTTCCGGAGCCCGAGGGCCCCAGCAGGGTGTAGAACTTCCCCGCCTCAATCGTAAAATCAATGTCTTTTAGAACCACGTTATCGTCGAACCGCTTTTCAACGTGGCGGAATTCCATAATATTTTTCGCCATTAGCTATTTCCTCACAAAGTTCTGAATTAAGTCAAGCACCTAAATTATACCGTTAATTAATGAAAAAGTCGGCCCTGCTGCTGGAGAAAATGTTTACAATGGAAGGGAGAGTTAAATTATCAGTAGTCCTGTTTTTAAATGAGGTGAACCAAATGAAATTCAACCAATTTAGCATTATCAGCGCCAGCCCGGCCCAGGAACGCCAGGAGTTGGCAATGCTGCACCTGTTGCGGGCGGAGGAAGTCGACCAGCTGACCCCCGCCGAGCTCTTCGAAACCCTGCTTGTCCGCACCCGTTTAGGTATCAACAGCCCACTGACCGCCGCGGAATGGCTGCACGACCTCCTCGCTACCCCGACCCTAGCCCTCGACGACTGGTTTAAGCTGGGGACGTCCCTGACGACTGATGTTTTTTACCGGGTCGCCTTTCAGCTGTTGCGCTTCGAACCAGAAGTCGACTTTCAACTAGACCAACCCGTTGCCAGCTGGCGAAAGTTGAATTTGCCGCTCCGGGAACACGAAGCGTGGACCAGCGCTGATGTAGTCGACGCTTTCTACCTCCTCCTCAACACCCGGGCCAAGAATGGGCAAAACTACTTGGACCTGCTGACGGCCCAAGGCTTTTTGACCTGGACCTACGACCTGCCAGCTGAACAAAAGCCGCTCTTTTTTAATGGCAAACCCATCGCCAGCTACGACCCCCAGCAGTTTATCCGGGAAGTCGTCTACGTGGAAACCGACATGGACACCGACTTTGATGGGCAGGCTGACCTGGTAAAGGTGGAAATCATGCGGCCACGGGAATCTAATATCAAGAAGGTGCCCGCAGTATTTACCGCCAGCCCGTATAACCAGGGAACCAACGATGAATGGGGCGAAAAAGCAACCCACAACGTCAACCATCCCCTCACCCATAAAACGGCCGACCAGCAGGCCCCAGCTGAAGAAAAATTCCCAACCACCTTTGCCTACCACGCCGTCAAGGGAGAGGCCCAGGAGGCCACCACTAGTTTCACGGGTACCCCTGCCTATACGCTGAATAACTACCTGGCGGTACGCGGCTACGCCATTGTTTACGCAGCCGGAATTGGAACCAAGGATTCAGACGGCTTCCAAACCTGCGGCTCGCCAGAACAAACTGCGTCCATGAAGGCCGTGGTCGAATGGCTGCACGGTGACCGGCGGGCGTTCACCGACCGGAATAGCGGCTATACCATTACGGCCGGCTGGTGTAACGGCAACGTCGCGATGACCGGCCGGTCCTACTTAGGCACCCTCGCAACGGCCGTGGCGACCACCGGAGTTGCCGGCCTCAAAGCAATTATCAGCGAAGCCGCCATTTCGAGCTGGTACGACTACTACCGGGAAAATGGGCTGGTCCGGGCAGCCGGGGGCTTCCAGGGGGAGGACGCCGACACCCTCGCTGACGAAACATTCAGCCGGACGAAGCGTCCCGCCGACTTTTCCCGGGTCAAGGGCCGTTACCTAAAGTATGTTGACCGGATGGCTGCTGCCATGGACCGGCAGACTGGCAACTACAACGACTTCTGGGCTGCCCGGGACTACCGGCCAGCGATTAGCCACATCAAGGCGGCGGTTATGATGGTGCACGGGCTCAACGACACCAATGTCAAGCCGAGCAACGTCAAGGCCTTAGCGGACGGGCTGGCACATTTGCCGGTGACCAGCAAGTTGATCCTCCACCAGGGCCAGCACATTTACATCAATGCCTTCCAGTCCCTCGACTTTTCGGAAATGGTCAACCTCTGGCTGGCTAACAAGCTCTGGGGACTGGACAACCACGCCGATGAGGTCCTGCCGAACGTCCTCGTTCAGTCCAACCTGACGCCAGCTACCTGGACCAGCTATGACCAATGGACCGCGGGGCAAACGGTCAACTACTACCTCCAAGGGCAGACTTTGACCACAAAGCCTAACGATAACGAGGCTGACATCCAACAATTCACCGACCGGCAACCGGATAACACCTACCATGACTGGTGCAAGCACCCAGCCAAGTGGCAGGCCGCACTACTCCATGATGCTGGCCGGTTCAGCCGCCACTTTACCAGTGCTCCCCTTAGCCGGGACACCCTGCTTCGGGGAACGCCACGGCTGACCTTGCAGGTATCTTCCTCCGCCGACCACGGCCTGATCAGTGCCCTGCTGATTGACCGGGGAACTGCCAAACGCCTGACCACGTCACCTGTGATCGTCAACCGGGGCGGCCTGCCACTAGGCTACCACTGGGCCAGCGATGACCTCCGTGAGTTCCAGTTGCAAAAGGCACCGACGGACTACAAAGTCGTCAGCCGTGGTCACATTAACCTCCAAAACCGCCACGGTGCCAGCCAAACCGACGAGCTCTTTGCTGGTCAACTGGTGACGGTCGAATTTGACCTCCAGCCACTGTTCCACCGTCTGGCGGCTGGGCACCAGCTCGAACTAATTATCTACGCGACTGACTACGCCTTCACCCTGCGTGGCAACGAAGACATCAGCTACCGTTTGCCGGTTGCCAACGCCAAGTTGACCATTCCGGGCAGTCAGCAGGTTGGCTAGGCCAAGGGCTGTTCTTAGCATCCCGCGCCAAAATGCGGTAAAATTAGTATTACGTTTTACCATGAATTGGCAAAGGAGAGAATTTGCATGAAAACAGGAACAAAGATTATTACGCTCGATAACGGCTACCACCTCTGGACCAACACCCAGGGCGAGGGCGACATCCACCTGCTCGCCCTCCACGGTGGTCCCGGTGGCAACCATGAATACTGGGAGGATACGGCCGAACAGCTGGCTAAGCAGGGCCTGAACGTTCAGGTAACGATGTACGACCAGTTAGGCTCCCTCTATTCTGACCAGCCCGACTACTCCGACCCGGAAATCGCCAAAAAGTACCTGACTTACGAATACTTCCTCGATGAAGTCGACGAAGTACGGGCAAAGCTGGGGCTCGACAACATCTACCTGATTGGGCAAAGCTGGGGTGGCCTGCTCGTTCAGGAATACGCCGTCAAGTACGGGCAACACCTCAAGGGCGCCATCATTTCTTCAATGGTAGATGAAATCGACGAATACGTCGACCACGTGAACGCCCTCCGGGAAAAGACGTTGCCGGCTGACGCGGTGGCCTTTATGAAGGAGTGCGAGGACCGCAACGATTACAGCAACCCAAAGTACCAAGAGTACGTTCAAATCATGAACGAACAGTACGTGGACCGCAAGCAGCCGTCCAAGCTCTACCACCTCAAAGACCTGGGTGGGGACGCAGTCTACAACGTCTTCCAAGGTGACAACGAGTTTGTCATCACCGGGAAGCTCAAGGACTGGCACTTCCGCGACCAGTTGAAGAACATCAAGGTGCCGACCCTGCTGACCTTTGGGGAGCATGAAACCATGCCGCTCGAAACCGCTAAGACAATGGACAGCTTGATTCCAAACTCCAAGCTGGTCACGACGCCTAACGGGGGTCACCACCACATGGTCGATAACCCGGATGTCTACTACAAGCACCTCGCCGACTTCATTCGGTCAGTCGAAGATGGAACGTTTAATAAGTAAAAATAATCTGAGGCCCAGAGCTCAATAAAATTCGAGCTCTGGGCCTCTATTTTAATTTGTTCCCGTAATAATTTTTAATTATGGTCGCACTAATCCTGCTTCCGACGTTTGCGACTAAGTCCGAGCCAGCCACTGGTTAGTCCAAATAAGGCTAAACCAACTGCTGCTAGTGATTCCTGGTTATTACCAGTTTGCGGTAGCTGGGCAGCGACCGGTGCGGTTTTGCCAGTATCGGCTAGTTTAGCCATCCCAGGAGTAGCAGCACTGACCCTCACACCTTGAGGATTGGACTTTTGGCTGCCAGTGCTTGGCGTAGTCGGCTCAGTCGTAGCTGGTCCTTCCCCTTGTGCCGTTGGATCCGGCAGGTAGGTAATCAAAATTGGGCTAAATTCGCTCTTCGCCGTAACCGTCACGGCTGGTGCGTTTCTGCTCGGCTTGTAGCCAGGTATCTCAGGAGCATTATACTCGGCGAAACTAGCAGTCGACCACTCTTCTTCAGGGGCGTTGTAAGTGATGTTCACCCGTTTATCCAGCGCTGCCTGCTGGATGATTTGCTGTTTGCTACCATCTGGTTTAACCACGGTAATGGTACGTGAAATCGTCTTTTCCACGTATGGGTAGTAGCCAACCATCACTGGCAGGTACGTTTTAGCCTTCAAAACACCATTATCGTCATCGAGTGAATACGGGCCGTAGTCTTTGATGTCGTTCGCGCTGAGATCTGCAAACTTAAATCCCGTAATTTCTTGGTCATTCCGCTCCCTTGCAGGCTGGAAGTCACTGTTGGTAACAAATTGAATAAACGACGGCATGGGGAAGGGGAGTGGCAAGGCAGTATTAATCTGCTTGGTCTCCGCAGTGGAAGCGTACAGCCGGATCGGGTACTTTTGGTAGTCAGAATCCGTTCCCGCCTGACCAACCCATTCGGCGACTCCTCTGCCATCCGTATCAGAAGACCCAGTCAGCACTCCATTAGCCAGCTCACCTGGATCCGTCAGCTTAAACACCTGCCCAGCTGTCTTCAAGATTGTCCAGTCATCATCGTAGGACACAATCTCGTGGGTCACCAAGTCATAGCTGACATGACCGGTCATTTTACCAAGCAGCGTTCCGTTAGTTATTGGCCAGTACCGAACTCCCTCACCATTATCATACTCATGCTTAGTAAGCGAGCCGACCATGACCGGTTCCTTATCCGAACCAAAGTTGATTTCCCTAACTTGCTGGTAATAAACGTCATTTTCTACCAACCGGTGTTCGAGCTGGTGTTTTAAATGAATCCTGACAAGCTGTGGCGTAAAGTAGCTGCTAGGTACATTATAAGTGTATTCCGTGGGGGTCGTGCTATCGGTCAGCCGATAATTGTCGGGGATTTCCACCTGAAAGCTCTCACCAAACTTCCCGTACTTATATTCGGAGTCAACCTGCTGACCGTTCCGATCGTCATCAATAAAAATAACCTCGGCAACAGTCGGGTTGGCAGCATACGTGATGCTAACGTTACTATCACTGGTGTTACTATCAACATGAAGCCGGTCCACCTTAGTTGAACTAGGCGTATAGCCGGTAATTGCCGGTACGTCATACTGGTCAAAATTGCCAGTCGTCCAAGCGGAGTATGTTACCTTCCCGGTAGCACCGTCTACACTTGCCGTCCGGGTCAACTTAACCTCTTGCGGAACGGTGGTAACTTTCCCCTGGGGATCCGTAACCGTGATGGTCCTGGTAATTATCTTATTTAAGTCACTATTAGTTACGCCGCTAGACTGGTTACTAGCAGCTTGGGGTGCCGTCTGAATGTTTGCCGCTTGAGAGCTCCCCTGGCTCCCCGCCGCTGCCGTATTTGCTTACTGGTGGCTGCACTGCCATTTTGAACAACTACTGAAGATTTTTCAGCCTCATTGGCAGGAGTTGCAGCAAAACTTGTCTCACCCGTAGAATAGATGGCAACACCAACTAAAATAGATACCACGCCAACAGACAGTTTTCGTAACGCAAACCGTTCTCGCCCCGGCTTCTCCTTTCGCAAACGTTCTTGGGTATTATTCTTTGATAATGCCATACTAAAACCTCCTTTATAATACCTAAATACACCTATACTATACCCAAGTTAGTTATGAAAAATAAGTGGATTTTTTGTCAAATAAGTGGACATTATTTAACATAAGTCGCTTAATAAGACATATTATCTACCGGTCACACCGGCCTTAATTTTCGCGCTTAAATAAGTTAAAAATCCCTTAACCGGGCCTAGTCAGGCTGCTAAATATGGTAGGATAAGATTAGTAAATATAAGATGGGAGGAGAACAACGCATCACAATAAAGCCGCACTAACTACCCGCCGATCTGGCCCGTTGTAATGTCGCTTTACTACTTGTCGAAGGAGCACAATGAAACAAGCATACCAACTAACTACTGACGAAATCATGCATGCCAACGGTCTGACAGAATTGACCGCCGGCCTGAGCGATCACGAGGCTCAGCAACGGCTTGCCAAGGATGGTAAGAACGTTTTGGAAGTTAAGCCAACACCAAAATGGAAGATTTTCCTGCGTCAGTTTAACAACATCGTGATCTACATCTTACTCGTCGCTACTCTGCTGACGATTCTAATCGGTCACTACACCGACGCCATCGTCATCCTGGCGGTGGTTATCCTCAACTCGCTGATCGGTTATTTCCAGGAGACCAGCGCTGCCAACGCCCTTGCTAAGATCCAGGAAATGATGGCCCAGCACGCGACCGTCTACCGGGATGGGCAACGCCAGGATATTGACGCCGCAAACCTGGTTGTCGGTGACGTGGTCTTCCTCGAGGTCGGAGATAACGTTCCCGCCGACCTGCGGATTGTCTCGGCCGACAACCTCCGGATCGAAGAATCAGCCCTGACCGGGGAAACCAACTCGGTCATCAAAACGGACGAGGCCCTGACCGATCCCGACGTTCCCCTCGCTGACCGGGTCAACATGGCCTACTCCTCCACCTCCGTCACCAGCGGGAGCGGAATCGGAATCGTCGTCGCCACCGGTGAGCAGACCGAGATCGGAAAGATTTCCCAAGAGGTTGCCCAGATCAAGCCGAAGAAGACCCGCCTGACGAAGGAAATCGACCACGTCGGCAAGGTCGTTTCCTACATCACCATCATCGGCTCGGCAATCATCTTCATCGTCGGTTTCTTCCTGCAAATCTACTCCCTGCCAGCCCTGGCGCTGGCCGTCGTCGCCATGCTGGTCGGGTCGATTCCAGAAGGACTCCCTGCTACAACCTCGGTCATTCTGGCTTTCGGGGTTTCCAAGATGGCGAAACGCTACCAGACGATTATCAAGTCGATGCCGGCAGTGGAAACGCTCGGTTCAGTCGACGTAATTGCAACCGACAAGACCGGGACGCTGACGAAGAATGAAATGACCGCGATTGAACTCTGGGCTGGTGACCACCACTACACGGTCACCGGGACTGGCTACGCACCAAAGGGCCAGCTGCTGGCAAACGGACACCCCGCTGAGTTGACCGACCAGCTCAAGCTCTTGGTCGAAGCCGGCTTCCAGGCCAACGATACCGTACTCAGCGAAGAAGATGGCATGTGGACCATCAACGGTGAGCCGACGGACGGGGCCTTCTTAACCCTCTACCGGAAGGTCATGGGAGTCGACTACCAGTCACCATTTAAACCACTGGACCTCCTGCCCTTCGATTCGGACTACCGATACATTGCCGAACTGACGAAGGATCAGAAAAACGACCAGCAGGTTATCTTTGTCAAAGGGTCCCCGGATAAGCTCTTTGAAATGGCTGCGAAGGCGGATCCGCACTTTAACACCGCCAAGTGGCAGAACCGGGTCGATGAGTGGTCCAAGCAAGGGAAACGGGTAATCGCCCTCGGCTACCAGACCGTCACCGGCGAAAACCTGATGGAAGTTGAACACGACCACCTCTACCGGGGAATCCACCTGCTCGGCCTTGCCGCTCTCCAGGATGCTCCGCGGGAAGAAGTGATTGCCGCCCTGAAGAAGATGAACCAGGCCGGCGTAGCGGTCAAGATGATTACCGGGGACGACCCGCAAACCGCCCGGGCCATTGGTCATCAATTGGGCTTGGCCCCGGGCGAAATCCACGCCATCACTGGTGCGGAATGGGACCGGCTCTCGCCAGACGAACAGGCAGAAGCCGCCAAGTTTAACCAGGTCTTTGCCCGGACCACCCCGCAAAATAAGCTCGAAATCGTCAATGCCCTGCAAAAGGACCAGTTGGTGACCGCCATGGTTGGTGACGGGGTCAACGATGCCCCAGCACTGAAACAGGCCGACATTGGGGTCGCAATGGGAATCAAGGGAACCGACGTGGCTAAGGACGCCGCTGACATGATCCTTGGCGATGATAACTTCGCCACGATGGCCGCGGTGATTGAAGAGGGCCGGCGGATTTACGACAACATCAAGAAGAGTATCCTCTTCCTCCTGCCGACTTCCTTTGCCGAAGGGCTGGTCGTCGCCTTCTCCATTCTGACCGCCCAGCAGGTGCCACTCCAGCCAGTTCAGCTGCTGTGGATCAACCTGGTGGCCGCCATCACGATCCAGTTTGCCTTCGTCTTTGAAAAGGCCGCGCCGGGGTTGATGAACCGGCCGCCGCGCCCCGTTTCCGCCCGCTTGATGGACCGGCACGACTTAATCCAAATGGGCTACGTTTCCGCCCTGATGGCAATCTTTGCCCTCGTTTCCTACGATTGGTTTACGGGCCACGGGAGCAGCGTCGTGAACGCGACAACGATGATGATTAACGTCATTGTCATCAGCAAGCTGTTCTACTTCTTTAGTATCCGGACCGACCGTTATGGCATCAGCCAAATCAAGACGATCACTGGCAAAGCCTGGCTGGTAATCGGGATCATGCTGGCCTTCCAACTGCTTTTGACCTACCTGCCATTTATGCAGGCCGCCTTCCACGTGACGGGAATCAGCCTGACCGAGTGGCTAGCAGTTGTTATCTTCTCCTGCCTGATTATGCTAGTGGCAGAGTTTGATAAGTGGTTACGGTTGAGAAAGGAAGCACACAATGACTAAGATTAATACCTTTATTTTTGACATTGATGGTACCCTGATTGATACCTTCGATATGTACATGCCAGCGATGGTGGAGACCCTGCGCAAGCACGGTTACCCAGTCAAGGATGAGCAGGCAACGATGAAGCACCTCTTCGGAATCACCGGGGACGACGCGCTAAGACTCTTTGGCGTCCAGGCCGCCGAACGGGCAGCAATCCAAAAGGAATGGTTCGCCCTTGCCTACCAACGTGAGGACCGGGTCAAGCCCTTCCCCAAGATTCCTGAGGCCCTCACCGAATTAGCGGCCGTTTCCGGGAACCGGCTAGGGGTGGCCACTTCAAAACTGCGGTCAGAATACGACCACTTCGCCGAGACCTACCCCTTCGCACAACTGTTTGATACCGTGATTACCTCGGCGGACACGGTCAACCACAAGCCCGACCCCGAGCCAATCCTCGCGGCAGTCGAAAAGCTCGGCGCCCGGCCAGAAGAAAGCGTCTATGTTGGTGATACCGTTAATGACCTGCGGGCGGCGAAGGCGGCTGGGGTCAAATTTGCCGGGGCCCTGTACGGTTCGGCTAATCCAGACGCCATTAAGGATGCCGACTACCCGTTAACCAGTCCCCTGGACTTACTAAAAATCTAATAAGACTTTGGCGCCCCCGTCGACGCGTAACTAGTCTTTAAAAGCACAAATAGGGTTCCAGAGTTCGGCCTTGCCGAGCACTGGAACCCTATTGTGTATTGTCTTGCTTTTATTAAAGCGAAAGGACTTCTGTCGCAGCCGCCTTCGCATTCTAAACTTGCTTAGTTATTAATCTTGTCGTTTGCGATTTACCGCGCCCAGGCCAATTGCCGTTAAGAAAGCGGTCAAGCCAAGGGCCAGCAGTCCCCGGCTATTCGCCTGCCCCGTTTGCGGCAAGTGCTTACCTTGTGCATTCTGGCTGTCAGCGGCGGACAGCTGAGCAGCAGCGGGGCTAACCGCCACACTGGCAGAAGTAGCTGTTCCCGCTCCGCTTCCTGGCGTGTTTCCTGGAGTGGCGGGGGTAACCTTCCCAGCGTCGTTAGGGTCAATCGTCTCTGGGGTTTGTGGTTGGGTGTAGACCAGGTAAACATGTTCGACCGTCCCGTCTGGAAGATCATTGTCAACCGCTTCTACTGGTGCAGTCTTAGTTGCCAGTTGCTGACCATCAACCGTGTCCCTTGCGGCCCGTTCAATTTGCCAGTGCCCCGCAAGTGCTCCCGCTGGTACGTCAATGAAGTCTTGCCGCACCTGCTGGTAACTAGCCTGGTTACCGGTAACCGTTACCCCGTCACCTGTGGCGGGAGTAAGAACCGTCCAGGTCTTCCGTGGTGTCGTCTGGTTAGCTGAATCAACAATATAAATTGGGTTGCCAGCGTCATCCTTAACAACGTTCCCGTCCTTATCTACCAGCTGCTTAGCATTGACCAAGTTGCCATCCGGGTCCGTGAAATAGGACGTCGTGTAGTTAATCAGTTGTGTTTGACTAGCCTGCAACTGGTCGTGGGCCGGGTTATCAGCCACAAAGTGCACGATCCGCTTAACCGTCTTTTGCTCCGTCTGTGAAGTGGCTTTCTTTGCCAGGTGAATCGTGTAGACATACTTAGCGTAATCCTCAATTCCCTCGCTGTGGCTTTGGTTGGCAGCATTATTAGTACTGATCTGACCAAAGTCATCGGAAACTACCACGTAGCCCTGGTCCTGGTAACCGGCAACCGCAGCATAAATTGTCCGCCGCGTTTGTTCCGCCGCATCCCGGGTATGCTGGTAACCATCCCCAGCTTCGGGAACTGACAAGTAGTTATCACGGTCACCACCGTACACGTTTAGGACCTTGTTATTCGTATCATCAATAATTGAGACCTTGTAAGTTGGCCCGTAAGGATCGTAAACGGTAATCCCTGAAAGGGTGCTTAAATCCGCATTCGGGTCAATCGTGACTGCCGGAGAGTAGCCATACGGCAAGTCGTAGCCCTGCGGGTGTCCATAGTGTTCCTGGTAAACGTACTTCGGGAAGGTGTTCGTAGTTACCGCCTGCCAAGGACTATAAGTGGTGTTGCCAGCACTATCAGTGGCCTTTTCCCGAGTAAATTCAAGTGACTGGGAACCTCCGTAGTGCTGAATCTCCGGGTGGTCGAGGTTGTCACCAGAGTCGTCAGTGAAACCATAATAGAAGGTCCGGGTAACCGTCATCCGGGTACCGTCTGCGGAAATTTCCACTATTACGGCCTCATGACGGGCGGCTTTAGGAACCACATCGCCAATCTTGAGCTTGCTCTCGTCGTACTTATAGGTCACCGTTTGCAAATCCTGCCAGTCGTTAGCGGAAACCTTCCAGGAATCGATGCCAAAGTTCATTTGGTAGTGGCCCCCAACCGCTGCTTCGTCTGCAATCCAATCCGTAACGGTTGGTGAAGCAACTTGGTCATAGTCGATTGTAATCGGGTCGGTCCCGTCGTTTTCAATAGTCGTGACCTTGCCAGTTTGGAGGTTTTTGATCGTATAAGTGACGGTCTGCTTCCCCGTTGCCTTATCAATTACCACCACCGGTGTCACTTCGTATTGGACCTGGTAATCTGGAATCAGTTTGCCATCATCATCCACCATCTGGCTGCCATCATAGGGGTAGGCCCGGCGGTAATGGATAGTCCGGGTAATCGTTTTCGTTGGGTAGTCAGCGTGTGTTTCTACCCGGTGCTTGAGGTGGATTTGCACCGTCATCAACGAATCTGTAAATTCTGTCGGCAGGGTATAGCTGCCATTCAGGACATAGGGATCATGACGACCAGTCAGCGCCCGCAGCATCCGGTCAACACTCCGGGTGCCGTTATTGTACGCGGTGGTGCTGATTTTTTCACCAATAAAACCGTGTGCATAATGGTGGCCGTTATTTTCACTTGGCAAGTACGGGCTGTCGATAATTGCACCATTATTGTCGTCATCGACAAAGGTCAAGTCCACCGTCGCGGGCTGCTTGGCCGGTTCGCTAGTGCTAGTCGCCTGCGCTGAACGAGCTGCCGTTGGTGAAGCTACCTGATGGGCGCTATTGACCGACGCACCTGATTGGTCGCTAGTGGCCTGGGTCGTTTCCGTTACAGTAGACTGCTTGCTATTAAGTGCCACCGCATCCTGGTGGGTGACCGGGGAAGCCGCTACCGTTGCTACAGACTGGTCATTACTATCGGCCAACTCAGCATTACTACTAGCGTGGGCGGTTGTGTTTCCAGCAACAACAATGCTAGTTCCTAATAAAACGGAAGCAACTCCAATGCTAAGTTTGCGCAAGCCAAACCGCTGCTGCTCTTGCGTGTGGCTACGTTGATACTCCTGCTTATTATATTTAACCAACATATTTCCTCCCTTGAGTTAAGTACAATTAGAATATAATAAAAGTATTATACACTGCTTGGTAAGAGTTGAAAACACCTTTAGTTCATCCTAGAATATTTATTTAGGGTCTTCCAAAGGAGTGGTTAACGATGACCTTCTATGCAGAAAGCTATTTTGAACAGCAACAGCAACTGGAGAGCATGATCAACTATGCAATCATGGTTCTTCTCCTCATCCTGATTGTCTTTAATGTCAGTCGCTACCTTCGCCACCGTCTACATTCACGCAACCGGGACCTCGGAATCATCTTTTTTCTTCTTTTGCTAATCTTCACGGGCTTGCAAATCACCAACTTGGAACATGACTACCACCAGCACGCCCAGACATTACAAATGCGGCCCTTCATCCAAGCCGTGGCTAAGGATCACGGCCTGCGGGCTTCACAAGTCGTTGTTAATTCAACAACGCTCACGGACGGAATCCTTGTCCGCTTCCGGGGTCGCGACTACCGGGTCAATATGAGCCCCAACGGCGATAACTACACGCTCACCCGCGCCCACGTTGTCGACCACACCGTCACCATTCGTAAGTAAAGGAGTGAGCATATGGACTACGGTCTGATTACGATTAAGTTCATCCTCGGGATGGTCTGCTTAATCTTTCAAATCAACATTCTTGGCAAGGGGAATCTGGCCCCGACTTCTGCCGTCGACCAGGTTCAAAACTACGTCCTCGGGGGAATTATTGGCGGAATTATCTATAACCGTGACATTACGGTCCTCCAATTTGTAATGGTTCTCCTCATTTGGACCGTAATTGTCTTTATCGTTAAATTTTTCAAAGAACACAACCGAATAATTCAAAAGGTAATTGATGGCCAGCCCCAGATCTTGATCAAAAACGGACAAATCCGGGTTGAAGAGTGCATGCGTGCTGGCATAACCGCTAGTGAGCTCATGTTTCGCCTGCGCACCCAGGGGGTCTACGAGCTCAGCAAGGTCAAAAGCGGCATTCTGGAACAAAACGGCCAGCTGGTTGTAATTGAAAATAACGAGCAAGATGTGCGATTCCCCCTTATTAACGATGGACAAATCAACCATGACGTCCTCGAATTAATTCACCATGACAATGACTGGCTGCTAGAGCAAATTCACCGGGCCGGCTACCAGGAAGTCAAGGACATCTATCTCGGTGAATACGTCCATGGTCAATTACACCTAACCCCTTATCCCAGTGATTAACGAGCAACGAGGGAACGTGACAGAAGTCATTTATGACTTCGTCTTCACGCCCCCGTCGACGCGCAGCTAGTCTTTAGAAAGCACAAAGAGGGCTTCAGAGTTCGGCTTTGCCGAGCACTGAAGCCCCTTTGTGTACTGCGCTGTTCGTCTTTTATCTAAGTAATAGTACTTATGTCACAGCCTCTCTTACTAGTTCTTAACTATTATCCTTCGTGCCAACTACTCCAGTCCTACGCCCAGTACGTGGCTCTCAGCACTTCCTATTTCTTAAAAAGTGCCGCCATCTTGGCAGCTACCGCCGGGTCTAAATTATCGGCCAGGGTGCTCTCTTCTTGCTTGTGCTCCTCCTGCTGGTTCTCAATCGTCTGGGCCAAGTCATCAGCGACTGCCTGTTCCCCGACCTTGACCGGGTTAACGTTTAGCCGGCCCCCGGCAGCATCAGCGTGACCACCACCGCCAAAGTATTTTTCAGCAAATTTAGCCACGTCCAGCTTGCCGTTACTCCGGAGGGAAACGCTGACCGGGCTGATCACCAGAGCGGCCTCCACATCCGGATGCTGTTCCAAAAGCGCGTGGGCAATCTCCGACTTGTAATCACTCGCGTAGACGATGCCAAATTGGTGCCCGTCTAATTCGGTTTTCAGGACATCCTTGAGGTGGCTCTTGAGGTACTTCGCCCGCCGCTCATTCAGGGTCCGGATCAGCAATTGGTTAGCCGCGTGGTACTTTTCCCAGCCGGCCGCGAAAACATCCGCCACAAAGGAAGCCGAATCTTGCAAGGGGTAGAACCAGAAGAGCTGGTCCAGCTCGTCAGCTGCGGTCCGTTCCTCGTCGGCCATCTCCGGGTCGTTTTGCCAGTCCCAGGTATCGTAAGCCCGGATTAATTCCACCAGGTAGGCTAGTTCCTGCCGCCGCTCTGCTGGCAGGTCAGCAAAGTGGGGCTGCTGGGTCAGCCAGTCCCAGGCTAAGCTGGCCGCACTTGGGTTCACCTGCGGATTGGCTGGCACCACGCTATTGGCGGCGTACTTTTGCCGCAAGCCGGCCTCGCTCTCGTGGTGGTCAAACACCAGCCAGTGGTTGGCAAAATTGGCATTCAGCTGTTGGAAGGTGTAGTCGCTATCCGGGGTCATATCCATGATGTAGACGTCCGTAAAGCGGCCGGCCTCTGGGCTCCGCAGCCAGCGGGCAAATTCGTCATCGATCCGCCCCGCACCGCAGTTGGTCATGTCAAACTCGACATCCCCAAACATCGTTGGCTGAACTGCCTGGAGGAGCATTGGCGCGCCAAAGCCATCTAAATCATTATGTGAGAAAAGTTTAATTAACCGTTTGACCATGTTCATGTCCACCTTATTAAATTTATTTAAGCTCATTATACAATTTTTTATCCCGGACCGCTGAACCGGCCAGCGGATTAACTGACAGGTCCGGCACAAATTGGTATGATTGAGGTAATCAGCTTTTTGAAAGGACCATGTCATCATGAAAATATATGATTACCGGCAGGAACTGATTGACCTGCTGAATAACACCAGTGCGGATCCAGCTAGTCTGACACAGACCCTCCGCAGCCTGACCACCATTGTCCACGTCCTCAACCACTATGCAGAGGTTCCCGTGTCCCCGGCCGTTAGCGGCCAGCCGCGCCAGACCAAGCCCCGGTTCCACCAGCACCAGGTTCACCCGGCCAACCAGCCACTGCCTGAAAATAGCAAGCGCCAGTTGAAATCACTGCTGACCGGCCCCGCGACCGACACCCAGGAAGAAAATCAGCGGCCGACCGTCAGCCAAGCCCAAACGGCAGCTGCTCCCCAGGAAATCACCCCTGAGGAACGCCTGGCCGCCGACAACCGCTACATCGTTCACCGAAAGCTAAGCGGTGCGGAAATCAACCACCACTACTACTCGGAAACGCTACTCCACCGACTGCCCTTTGCGGTTAACGACGGTGATATCGTTGAAGTCGACCCCCAGCAACGGGTCCGGGGACTGCCCACCATCCGCCGTGTAACCGGCGACCAGCTGCCTGACTACCAGCCAGAAAAAGTAACGGTGATTGAATACGCGGAACTCAAGCCGGTTCCCGGTTCGGATGTTCTCCAAATCAGCAGCACCCTAAAGAAGAACTCACTCCTCGACCAGGCACCGGAAAACACGATCGTTGTGGACCCCTTCAAGTATCCTGGACGGAACCTCAAGGCGGGAATGGTTATCGACTACGCCTACTACGACCGTGACAACGGCCTAAGGGATGCCGCTGATGGTGCGATTCGCTGGATCCACGAAAAAAGCGACTACGACACTACTAAGCAACCGGTCAAGCCCAAGCAGGTCAAGAAGGTCGCCCACCCACGGCATGATTATGAAAAGAAACTTGACTACGACCTAAAGCAGCGGACCGTCCTCGTGATTACCGGGGTCCGGGATAAGGTGCAGGGTCTCAAGCCGGTCATCACCAAGCACCACGGGGTCTTTCACGGCCTCGACGCCTCTGCAGAAGAAAAAGTTTCCTCCTCCACTCTCAAGCGGGAGATTCGCAATGCTGATATCGTCGTGGTCTGCATTGATGCAATCCACCACCGGATTAGCCAGCTGGCTAACCACCACGCTAAACGTTATGAGAAGCCCCTGGCCATTGCTAACGTCACTTCGAATACGGGGGTTGAACGGGCAATTGGCCGGGCATTAAATGGCGACCCTGCCTATGCAGCTGCGAGTGAAAAAATGGATTAATTTAAAATTCCTATTGACAATCATTAGACTATGGTTAAAATAATAAGCAACATTTTAATTATCTGATCGCAATGAGAAAGAAGAGTAGGTTGTCTGTTACCGGCAGCGAGTCCCGTGAGGTGTGAGGGGATCGGTTAACATTCGACTGAAAATCACTTTCGAGTCCTAATCTTAAAATCCAGTAAGATTAGGTGGGTACACCCATTATCGTGTCAGCGTATCGCTTATTAGCCGTACGTGAAGAGGCCGGAGAACGGCCTGAATAAAGGGTGGTACCACGCCACGGCGTCCCTTAACCAATGTAAGTTGGTTAAGGGACTTTTTTATTGGATCAGAATAATTGCCATTATTTTATCCTAGGAGGGATTTACCATGCGTGATTTAACATCACCTCGTTTATCATTCAAGCAATATTTGATCGTTGCCTCACTATTGTTCGGGCTCTTCTTCGGTGCCGGAAACTTGATTTTCCCCCTGCACCTCGGTCAGCTGGCCGGGGCCAACTGGGCTCCGGCCGCCCTGGGCTTCTTAGTAACCGGGGTCTTGCTGCCGCTACTATCGGTCCTCGCCGTCGCCGTTACCCGGGCCGAAGGGGTCTATGACATCGGCCTGCCGCTCGGGCCGGCCTTTGCCCTCGTCTTCATGGTATTGATTCACGCCACGATTGGTCCCCTCTTTGGAACCCCGCGGACTGCAACCGTCTCCTTTACCGTTGGGGTCGCCCCGTTCCTGCCAAAAGTTGCTCAGGGCTGGGCACTGCTCCTCTTCTCGGCGCTTTTCTTCTTAGCCGCCTTTCTCTTCTCCTACAAGGAAAACCAGATCCTGGCTAACGTCGGCAAGGTCCTAAACCCCGTCTTTTTGGCGCTCCTCTTCCTCGTCTTTGTCGTGGCCTTTGCCAATCCGCTGGGGAACCCCGCTAGTGCACCGGTTACCAGTGCCTACGTCCACAATGCCGTCACCAACGGTTTCTTGGAGGGTTATAACACGATGGACGCCCTCGCCGGCCTCGCCTTTGGGGTCACCGTCGTTACCGCTGTTCGTTCGATGGGTCAGCGCCAGGCCAAGGATGTTTCCAGGGTAGTCGCTAAGTCCGGGGTCCTTGCGGTAAGCGGCATCGGGCTGATCTACCTGCTCTTAATCCTGATGGGCGCCATGTCCCTGGGACGGTTTAAAGTTTCCGCCGATGGTGGGGTCGCTTTTAACCAGTTGGTCAACGCCTATGCCGGTGCCTTTGGTCAGGTTGTCCTTGCCTTTCTCCTGACCGTAACTTGTTTAACCACCGCGGTAGGCCTGGTGGCCGCCTTTGCCCAGGACTTCCACAAGCACTTCCCTAAGGTCAGCTACCACGCTTGGCTGGCCCTCAGCTGCCTCGCTTCATTTCTAACAGCAAACTTCGGTCTGGATCAAATCATTGCCTGGTCAACGCCAATGCTAATGTTCCTCTACCCGCTCTCGATGGTTCTAATCCTGCTATCGGTCAGCTCGCCGCTCTTCCACCGGGATGGGGTTGTCTACTTCTTCGTCGTACTGTTCACCGTTGTTCCAGCACTTGGCGATATGGTAGTTGCCTTTCCAGCAGTCGTCAGTGCCAGTCACTTTGGACAGGTGGTAGCCGGCTGGCGCAGCACCCTGCCACTTGCTAGCATGGGTCTTTCCTGGCTCGTACCAGCGCTGGCAGGCCTGGCCGTTGGGCTTGTCTGCCACCACTTCCGCCGGCAACATGCAACCGACGAAGGTACTGAGTTAAATTAACGCAGCGAAAGAGCGTAGAAGTAACATTACTAAGTAAAAAATCAAATGAGGTCTAAAGCTCGACTAAGCCGAACTTTAGACCTCTGTTTGTGCTCGCGGGGGTTCGCCACAGGGCTAGCTGCGGGTCGAAAGACGAAGTCATAAATGACCTCTGTCTCCCCTTTTTCTACTTATCATATTGTGCTAGCTTAAATTTCTTAATCGCGTAAATCAGCTTGCTGGCGTAATCCGGATCCGTTGCATAGCCGCCGGTTTGCAAGGCCAGTGCTGCCTGCCGGTATGTCTTGGCCGTTTGGACCGCCCTGAAACGCGCGTGATTATCACTCGTCCCGTTGACAATCAGTTGGGTGTGGGCGTTGATTGATGCAGCCCAGCTATTATAGGTTTGAAAGTATTGCTTGACCTTCACCGTCTTGCCATTCACGTTTTCTGTCGTGTACATCCGCACCCGGTTACTCTTGCCGTTCGCCTTGATACCAAAAAGGTTATTATACTTCGCCGCCAGCTTGCTCCGGCCCCAGTCGGATTCCAATCCCGCCTGGGCAATCGTGATGCTTGCCGGGATGTGGTACTTTTTCTGTTCCCGCTGGGCTGCCGGGGCCACCTGTTTGATAAACTGCTGGACCGTAATGTCGGTCGAGTGGCGCTCACGTTGCGGCTGCTGCTGAGTATGCAGCTGGTAGAGTCCCACCACCAGCAGGACTAGCAGAATCCCACTGATGAGTGTCCCGATAATTAGAGGCTTGCGCTTAATTTGCATTGCCGCCCTCTCCCCTCGTCTGATTCTTTTTCCCATTATAAGAACCAGTGAGCGTTGATACGAGCACTCCAACGGAAGTTTTAGGGAATCTTCGCAAAATAAGCACAGAAACTACTTATTCGATAGGTGCTGCTTGACCTTATTAAACCGTTTGGCGTCCAAAACCTTCATCTTCGGGAAGCTCTTAATCATCCGCCGCTCATTCCAGCTCAACGCGGTCCCAGGGTGCTTTTGGAGGTGGTCAACAAAGGTCTGGTCCCAGTGCTCCAACTGGTGGCGCCGCAATTGCCGCTCCTCTGGCAGGGCCTTTTTGACCCGCTCCCGCAGCTGCTCTTGAAAGGCGTTGATCCGCTGGTCCCACTGCTTGGTGGTCATGTGGAAGTGCTTGATACTGATCATCGTCAGCACAGTATCAGTTCCCATCCCCACAACAATCAGTAGGGCGAGCATTCCATGGGTCCAGCCTTCCTCCCAATTAATCACCCGTTGAATGAAGGGTTGGATGTAGCGGACGAGGATAACCACCCCAATTCCCCAGAAAAGGGAGATCTGGGGTGCAATCCGGCCCTGCAGGTTCCCCCACAGGTCTGAGTAGTCCCATAGTTTCATGTGAAACACCTTTTCTAAAAAGAGGCTGGCAACGTATTCAAAGACGCTGGCGACAATCATCCCCACAATAAATAGGAGGATAACGTTATCCCGCACTCGGTAGGTCGTAATCAGAATCGTGGTGACGGCAAAACCGTAGACCGGGCAGTAAGGGCCAAACAAAAATCCCCGGTAAGCATACTGGTGGTCCTTAATCGAACAATAGGCTGTCTCCCACAGCCAGCCAACGACGGAATAGGTAAAGAAGAGCACAATCACTTCCGAAAGTGTGTAGGGCATGTTGGGCCTCCTAGTTCTTTAAGCTCAGTTTTTCAACATTTAAAATTTTATCCAGCCAACCGGTGTAGAAACTCTCCTCGTGACTGACCAGAATCAGGTTGCCCGGGAATTCCTGGAGTGCTTTTTTAAGGCCCTCCTTGGTTTCATCATCCAGGTGGTTGGTCGGTTCATCCATAATCAGGAAGTTACAAGGGGTCAATTCCAAGATTGCCAGCTTGACCTTCGTCTGTTCACCACCGGAAAGCTGGTGGAGGGGCTTCATCGTATTGGCGGCGTTAATCCCGGCCCGGGCCAATTTCGTCCGAATCGTCCGCGGCTGCATCGTCGGAAACATATTTTGAATTGTCTGCAAGGGGGTAAGCTGGGGATCATCCCATTCCAGGTCCTGGTCGAAGTAGTTAACCTTCGCGGATGGTGAGAAGCTGGCCTTCCCCGCGAGTGCCGGAATCTTTTTCAGGATTGACTTAATCAGCGTTGACTTGCCGACCCCATTGAAACCGGTAAAAAGGAGTTTCTCCCCCATCGTCATGGAGAAGGTCACCGGGGCCAGCAGGGGCCGCCCATAACCAACGGAGAGTTCGTTGACCCGCAGGGCGTTCGCCGAACCGGTATTCTCATACGGAAAGTGAAAGGTCGCCTTGAGGTTGTCAGCTGGCGGATCGGTCTTTTTCATCCGTGCCAGCATCTTTTCCCGGGACTTGGCCATCGTCGACTTGGAGCCGGCCTTGTTTTTCCGAATGAACCGTTCAGCCTTTTCAATTACGACCTGCTGCTTTTCGTATTCCCGCTCCTGAGCCTCCTTGCGTTCTTCCTTTTGCCGCATCGCCTGTTGGAAGCTTCCCCGGTACTTGGTAATCTTGCCAAAGGAGACGTCACAGACCGTGTTGGTGACCCGTTCAAGGAAGTCGTAGTCGTGGGAAATAATCATTGCGGCCCCCTGGTACTGGTTGAGGTAGTCAATCAGCCATTCGATGTGGGCAGTGTCCAGGTAATTGGTCGGTTCGTCAAGAAGGATAACGTCCGGATTTTCCAGCAGCATCTTCGCCAGGATAATCTTGGAACGCTGGCCGCCACTCATCTCAGACACCACGTGGTCCTTGCCGATTTCAGTCAAGCCCAAACCGTTCATGACCCGCTCGATTTCAGTTTCAATGTCGTAGAAGTTATTGGCATCAAGCTGCTCCTGGATGCGGCCGGCCCGGGCCAGCAGGCTGTCGTCCATCTTCGTAGCGTAGTCCTCATACAGCTTATTCATCCGGTCGTTCAATTCGTATAGGTTGGCAAAGGCCGTGTGGAGAAACTGAATCAGGGTCATCCCCTTGGGAATATCCACGTACTGGTCCAGGTAGCCAATCTTGACTCCCTTTTGCCACTTGACCGCCCCCTCGACCGGGAGGACCTTACCAATCAAAATTTTAATCAATGTTGACTTGCCGGCCCCGTTTTGACCAACAATCCCCATGTGTTCGTGTTTTTCCAACTGGAAGCTGGCGTCTTCATAGAGTTTTTTATCGGCATAACTCATCGTCAGCCCTTCGACATCTAAAACTGCCATTCTTTTCTCCTTTATGTCTATCAAGCTCTTATTTTCATAGTATCACAGCCGGCCTGGTACCAGCAATTCATCGGGTTCGCCAACAAAATGAGAAGATTTTAATATTTTCTATTGACAGGGCCAGGCCGCTTAGCTATACTAAAAAACAATTACTAACAAGGGAGTAAGTTTAATGAAGCAAAATCAGTTCAACAAGCAAATTAACCGTTGGCAAAGCCGGTAGTTTCAGGTTGATTCGTCATGGATGCAACCTGAAAAGCAGATTGCATCTGTGCCGGCTGATTTTGCAATCATTCAGTCCGCATGGATCCACATGCGGACTTTTATTTTGCCCAGCGAAACGGGAGTCCAGGTCATGTGGGCTCCCGTTTTTATTTGGAAAGGTGTGAAGATTAATGAAGCGAATGTATACCCTGATTGCCCTGCTACTGGCCTTCCTCGGTGTCGCGTTCTTTAGCGAAAATGGCGGGTTGGTCAAACGGCGGGTCCCGCGAGTGGGAGTGTTGACCTTGATGCACCACCCCGCCCTCGACCAAATCTATAAGGGATTCGTCGATGAGCTAGCCAGGGAGGGTTACCACGACGGCAAAAATATTCAAATCGAATACCAAAACGCCAACGGTGACCAGAGCAACCTTAAAACCATGGCGTCCAAGCTAGTTAACGATAACTGCAACGTTATTTACAGCATTACGACGCCGGCCGCCCAAGCCGCGGCGAACTCTACCAGCAAGATTCCCATCGTTCTAGGCGCCGTCACCGATCCGAAGGGGGCTGGCCTGGTCAAGAACAACCGCCACCCCGGTGGCAACATCAGCGGCGTTTCCGACCAGTCGCCAATCAGGGAGCAGCTCAACCTGGTTAAGGAATTTATGCCCCACCTCAAGACTCTCGGGGTAATTTATACTTCCAGCGACGCCTCAGCAGTCGCTGGTCACCAGCAGATTCAGCAGGAATGCAAGAAGATGGGGATCCGGCTCAAGTCCTACTCAATCGCCAACAGCAACGACCTCAACCAGGTCTCCGAGCAGATGCTCCAGGAAGTCGATGCGGTGGTTGTACCAACCGATAACACCATCGCCGGCGCTATGCAGACACTGGTCAAGAATGCTAACGCGGCCAACAAGCCGGTCTTCCCAGCGGCCGCCTCGATGGTTAAGCAGGGCGGCCTCGCCACATACAGTGTCAACCAGTACCAGCTAGGCGTCCGCGGTGCCAAGATGACCGTCGCCATTCTCAAGGGGAAGAAGCCAGCGAACATGCCAATCCAATACGTCCGGCATGGCGACCCAGTGTTAAACCTTAAGCAGGCCCGCCGGCTTCACATCCAAATACCCAAGCAATTTGAACACGAAGCCAAGACGAAGGGAGAGATTTATCAATGAATCTAATGGTATCAGCAATCGGGCAGGGACTCTTATGGGCACTCCTGGGTCTCGGCCTCTACCTCACCTTCCGGATCCTCGACTTCTGTGACATGACCGTCGAGGGAACCTTCCCCCTCGGCGCAGCCACCGCGGTCACTGCAATTTCACACGGTATTAACCCCCTGCTGGCAACCCTGCTCGCCATCGGTGCCGGGATGCTGGCTGGCCTAGTCACCGGCCTCCTCTATACGAAGGGGAAAATTCCCAGTCTACTTGCCGGAATTCTGACGATGACCGCCATCTATTCGGTCAACCTCCGAATCATGGGGAAGTCGAACATCTCTTTGCTGGGGAAGCCAACCCTCTTTAACGGTCGCTTCATGACCAGCCTGCCCCAGTACTTCGACAGCGTTGTCATGGGAATCATCATCATTGCCGTTATCACCATCTTGATGGTCCTCTTCCTCGCTACGGATTACGGACAGGCCTTCATCGCAACTGGGGACAACCCAACAATGGCGAAATCACTGGGAATCCACACCGATAAGATGATCATCGTTGGCCTAATGGTTTCCAACGGGATGGTCGGCCTCTGTGGCGCCCTGATTGCCCAAAATAATGGCTACGCCGACATCAACATGGGGATTGGGACTATCGTGATTGCCCTGGCCTCCATCATCATTGGCGAAGTGGCCTTTGGCGAATTAACACTTAACCAGCGGCTAGTCGCGGTGACTCTCGGAAGTATCATTTACCGGATCATCCTGCTGGTCGTCCTCCAGCTCGGCTTCTCCGCTAACGACCTCAACCTGATTTCGTCCGTCGTCCTGGCAATCTGCATGATGCTGCCGCAGCTTGAACAGCACCTCCACCTGAAAAAGCCGATTTTGAAAGGAGTACGTCCGCATGAGTAAGCCGATTTTAGAATTAAAAAACGTGCAAACCGTCGTTAATAAAGGAACCGCCAACGAAACGACGATCCTCAAGGGAATCAACCTTGCCATTAACGAAGGCGACTTCATTACCATCGTCGGGACAAACGGGGCCGGCAAGTCCACCCTCTTTAACGTCATCGGCGGCAACCTCAGCGTCGACGCAGGACAGATTCTCCACAACGGCACCGACATCACGAAGAGTTCTGAGGAACAGCGGACGACCTTTTTAGCCCGGGTGTTCCAGGACCCCAAGCTCGGTACCGCCCCGCGGATGACCGTTGCCGAAAATATGCTGCTCGCCACGAAACGTGGTGAACGCCGCCACCTGGTACACCGGAAGCTCAAGGCCAACATCGCCCGCTTCACAGAGCTGGCCGCAACGATGAACAATGGTCTGGAAAAGCGAATGACGACTGCGACCGGTGCCCTATCCGGTGGACAACGACAAGCCCTGAGCTTCCTGATGGCAACCCTCAAGCGGCCCGACATCCTCCTCCTGGACGAACACACGGCGGCCCTCGACCCGCATACCAGTCTAAACCTGCTCCACGCAACGAACGAGCGGATTACGCACGACCACCTGACCGCCCTGATGATTACCCACCACCTAGAGGACGCCCTTACTTACGGCAACCGGCTGATTGTCCTCCAAAACGGGCAGATTAAGGCCGACTTCTGCGGACAGGAAAAGCAGGAATTAACGGTTGAAAAACTCTACCATTATTTTGAAGATTAACCTTACGAAGACCTGACGACTGTGATATAGTAACAATGGTTATATTTGAGGATTACTGGTTAAACACACACGAACGCCAGTCGTACTGGCAGTTCCACTACCCTGGTAATCCATAAACGGGTGGGGCTGAGAATTAACTCAGCCTCTTTGCTATTTTAAAGCTAAAAATGCAACAACGCAGTAGCTGGCCGTTCAAACGCTGATAAATCAGCATTTGACCAACCCCAAATAGGCTTGCTACGCGGCGTAGCCATCCTTCCTACAGGCTAGCTGCGCGGCGACGGAGGTGGGACAACGAACTAGCCAGGCTAGTTCTGTCCCACTCACTCTCACCCGTTTCCACTTTATTTATAAAGGAGCCGTAGCGATGAACGAATTGTTTGAACACACCTCAATTAAGAAGGCCTACTTCACCCTGGCGATGCCGGTCGTCTTGTCGATGGCGGTGACCCTCGTCTACAACCTGGTCGACACCTTCTTCGTTTCCAAAACCGGCAACCCGGACTTGGTCGCCGGCGTCTCACAGGCCGCGCCGATTTTCACCCTCATGATTGCCATTGGTGATATTTTCGGTCTGGGAGGCAGCTCACTGATTTCCCGCTTATTTGGCGAACACCAGGACCGCATCGCCCGGAATGTTTCCGGCTACTGTTTCTACTATTCAATTGCCTGCGGTGTAGTCGTCACGGTTATTATGCTCGTCTTTCAAACCCCAATTCTCCACCTATTGGGGGCCTCGCCAGCGACCTGGCAGTTTGCCCGCGAATACTACCTGGTGATTGCCTGGGGAGCACCCTTCATTATCTTCGGTCTCTCGCCAACCAATATTTTACGAACGGAGGGGCTGGCCGTTCAGTCCATGATTGCCTCAATGGTCGGCACGGTCATCAATATTTTCTTAAACCCCGTCTTCATCTTTAGCTGTGGTCTGGGGGCCGGCGGTTCTGCCCTGGCAACGGTCACTTCCAGCGTGATTGCTGACATCCTAATGGTCTACTTTTTACGGACCAAGAGCAAGAAACTAACGACCTCGATTCATGAAACCAAAATCAGTCGCCAGCTCCAGGGCCAAATTTATGCTATCGGAATCCCAGCCTCCGTGACTAACATCATGGTGACCTTTGCCACCGCAATGACCAACCGCTATCTAATCGCCTACGGGGCTAACAGCGTCGCCGCGATGGGAATTGCGATGAAGGCTAATTCGATCATTATTATGATCATGGTCGGCTTTGCTTTTGGAGCCCAGCCACTAATCGGCTATGCCTATGGGGCCCGGGATGAGCAGCGCTTCAACGAAGTAATTCACTTTGACCTCCTGGTAATCATCAGTCTGAACGTCGTCTTGACAGTCCTCCTGTTGATTTTTGCTCCCCACATCATCGCCCTCTTTATGAACCGTCCAGCGATTGTTCGGGAGGGGGCCCTCATGCTCCGCTGGCTATCATTGACGACCACCTTCGCCGGCATCATCCTCGTCTTTACAACCACGTTCCAGTCAATGGGCAAGGCCGTTCCTGCCTTCTGGCTTTCCTTTAGCCGACAGGGCCTCATCTTTGGGGTTGCCATCGCGGTATTGGCAAAGTTCTTTGGCTATACCGGAATTTTAGCTGCCCAAGCCTGCTCAGACCTGCTGACCCTTATTCTCTCCTTAGTCTTTTATCAGCTTTACCGGCCACACTTTGATAAAACCAAGAAGCACCGTTAAATCAAGAAAAATTAAAAGGAGCAACTCACGCGCTGTGGGTTGCTCCTTTTATTGACCATTAATTATCTAATTTAGTTTTCGCGCTTCTTGTTCAAGCCGAGAAGGCCGAGCAGACTAGCAACTGCCCCCATCCCTAAGCCGAGAACAGCAGCTTGGTTGTCGTTACCGGTCTGTGGCAACTGGTGAGCATTGTTGTTGGCCTTAGCTGGGGTAACCTGTTGACTAGTGGCAACTGGTGCAACCGGTGAAGCAGGCTGACCAGGTTGGTCATTGTCGACAATCACACCAGGCATTCCTGGGTTAGCCGGCGTAGTAGGATCTACTGGAGTAGTAGGGTTCGTTCGGTTTTCTGGGGTCGTCGGCGTAGTTGGCACTGTTGGATTCGTTGGATTAGTAGGATCCGTTGGCTTCGTCGGGTCAGTTGGGTGATCCGGAGTTGGGTCGTTCGGGTCGATGATTTCCGAGTTCTTAGCGTAAACAAAAGTCGTTACGTATTGGTAAGGAGTAAAGTTACCGCTCGTTGCTCCTTCAGTCTTAACCAGGTGATAGCCCTTGATATCCTTTGGCTTAGCAGTCCATTGACCAGCTGAGTACCAGTATGAGCTTGCATTGATACCATTAGCTGTTTGGTCCGGGTTAGCGTAGTTGTGGGCGATAAGGTCGCTGTCGGCTAATTTGTTGCCATCTTCATCCACGTAGTTTACTAGGACCGGCTTGTTAGGTACCAGGTAGATGTAAGTACCATCAGCATAATTGTTGTAGTAATCATCGTTGTACAGCTTATTTGTCGTTCCAATGTAAGAGAAGCCCTGCTTCCGGTAGTGGTCAATTAGCGCCTGGCTCCGCTTTTCAACATCACCATTATTGTCACCATCATTCTTCTGTCCTTGAACACCAGAAATTCGGAACATTCCCGGCAGGTTCTCCCATGAGTTCACAATCACCGCACCAGTGCTTCCCTTGCCAGTGGTCGTTGTTACGGAATCAGCATTATCCATCACTTTCTTGTATTGGAAGACTAACCGAATTGGATTTTCATCATTGTATGAGTTTTCAGTTTGCCCATCAATTTGACCTTCCAGTACCGGTGCGGATACCAGCTTGTAGCCAGGAATGTCGAAGGCAGCACCTTCGTACTTAGAAGCATCTGGCATGGTAACATCACCATTTTGGTGTTGGAACGATTCAGTCGTCATGTAGTAGCTTGGCATTTTCATCGATGCCAAAACATGGCCGTTATCGGTATCAACGTATTCTACCTGGATTGGTGATAGAACCGCGTAGTTCAAAGTAATATTAATGTAGCCAATCGTTGTTCCATATTCAGTAGTTACCACTTTTTCGGGAACAACCCCTTCTTTCAAAACGGCAGAGCCTGAATCATTAAAGTTAAAGTATTGGTCCAGTACTTCTGGGTTCAGCAACTTGTAACCCGGAATTGGCTTCTTGTAGGCTTGATAAGTTTGACCATTACCAGTTGAGTAAAGCGTCACTGTTTCTGGAGTCCAGTAAGAGTAGTGTCCGGTACTCCGGTTCAACGTTTGAACGTTTCCGCCACGGGTTACATCATGGCGGGTAACAGTAATGTAGTAAACACTGACATTCTTATTTTCCGTAGCCGACTGAGTATTATCATTTTCCGTAGCCGGTGCAACCGTGGCGTTAGGTTGGCTTTGGTTAGCAGAAGCATTAGTAGTATTTGTGTCGGTAGCTGCAACATTCTGTTTTTCATTTACTGATTGATTAGCATTTGATTGGTTAGCAGTATTAGTGTTAACAACCACCGGCTGATTAGTCGTACTGTTTGGGGTATTAGTATCGGCACTTGCTGAGCTGACACCCATAAAAGTTAAACCGATTAGGACTGAGGCAACGCCCACGCTGAGCTTCTTCAGAGTAAACCGTTGGTTCTTTTGTGCTTGCTTCTTTAACATTTCACTTTGATTATTACTTGATAACATATCCCTAAGTCCTCCCAAAATTCATTACAACTATTTTATAACATATAACCATTTCACTTATCAAGTGAAATAGATAAATTTTTTGTTTTAATTTTCAGAAACGCTGTTAAATAGGCATTTCCAGAAGGAGGTAATTTTGCTCATTTATAAATAATCAAGCCCGTTCTGGTTATCTAATGATTTTAATTTATCATGTTAAGCGATAAAACTCACCATTTTGCTGATAAATAGATAAGTGACACCCCCCTGTCTGGACAGCATGCAATCACTAACGGAGCGGAAATAAAAAACAGCCCGTGCCAAAGTTTCAGGCACGAGCTATTTACACAATTATTCTATTTTCTCATCAGTGATTCGCCAAAATTAGTTTTCACGCTTCTTGTTCAAGCCAAGGAGACCAAGCAGACTAGCAACTGCGCCCATTCCTAAGCCAAGAACAGCAGCTTGGTTGTTGTTACCGGTTTGTGGCAACTGTTGTGCGTTGTTAGCCTTAGCAGGCGTAACTTGCTTGCCGGCTTGGGTTGGCACTACTGGTTGACCTGGTTGGCCATTGTCAACAATCACACCAGGCGTTCCTGGGTTAGCTGGCGTAGTTGGGTTTACCGGAGTAGTAGGATTCGTTGGGTTTTCTGGAGTCGTCGGCGTAGTTGGATCGGTTGGGTTAGTAGGATCCGTTGGCTTCGTCGGGTCGGTCGGGTCAGTTGGGGTTGGCTTGTCTGGATCGTTCGGGTCGATGATTTCTGGCGTGTAGTAAACCGTTACGGTTTGGTCGCTAGAAGGATCACTCGGGTTGATCTTAGTAGCAGCAACTTCAGTCAGTTCAGGGTTTTGGTAACCACTAATCTTTGGTGAAACAACTGCTGCCCAGCCGTCTTGGTCACTTGTCCAGCCATCACCGGAAACCAGGTTGCCCTGAGCATCAACATAACCCTTGAGCTGGCCAGTAACCTTGTCAACCAAGGCAGTCCGGCTTGCCTTAACAGTCTGAACCACTGGAGTAGCAACCTGTTCATTGGTCTTACTGTCCACGTAGTTGATCGTCCGGGTGTAAGTGTGGTTCAGCTGGTCAGAGTAAGTACCAGCTGGGAACTTTGGACCATCAGGGTTCGATGGGTTAACCGGGTCAGTTGGGGTTGCCGGCTTGTCTGGGGTAACCGTAATCGTATCGTGTTCAACGTTAATAGTCACAGTCTGAGTGCCCTTAACGATTGAGCCTGGTACAACTACATCGGCGTTCAGAACCTTGTATCCAGCCTTTTGCAGTTCAGCAATGGTCGTCGCCTTGTCGTAGCTAACAGGAGTGTCAACGTCCTGGTCACCAGTGTTGTAAGTGTAGTTGTCCAAATCCTTGTTATCAGTAACATCGTGAACAGTTACAACCACGTTTCCTTGATCCTTAGCGTAAACAAAGGTCGTTACATATTGGTAAGCAGTGAATTCACCGTTCGTAGCCCCTTCAGTCTTAACCAAGTGGTAGCCCTGGATGTCCTTCGGCTTAGCAGTCCATTCGCCAGCAGGGTTCCAGTTTGCGCTGTGGTTAACACCCTGGTTAGTCTGGTCAGGGTTAGCAGCGTTCGTTGCGATCGTATCGCTATCCGCAAGCTTGTTCCCCTGTTCATCAACGTAGTTAACTTGAACTGCCTGGTTTGGAATTAAGTAAATTTTTGTCCAAGTAGCGTAGTAGTTGTAGTAATCGTCATTGAAGATCTTGTTGGTCGTACCAATGTAGGAGAAGCCCTGCTTCTTGTAACGGTCAATCAGATCTTGAGTACGCTTTTCAACGTCACCGTTATCCGCACTATTCTTCAGGCCGTAAACTCCGCTGATGCTGAACATACCTGGTAAGTTTGTCCAGGTGTTAGCAGAAATCGCTGCTCCTGTACTGCCCTTGCCTGGGGTAGTCGTAGCGGATTCAGCGTTGTCCATTACTTTCTTGTATTGGAAAGTCAAGTAGATGTAATTCTTATCTTGAAGGGAGTTCTGGGTTTGACCGTCAATCTTCCCTTCAATCAGCGGTGCTGAAACCAACTTGTAACCCGGGATGTTAATAGCAGCCCCTTCGTACTTAGAAGCATCTGGTGCCTTTGGGTCACCAGCCAGCCGTTCTGGCGATACGGTCGACATGTAATAGCTTGGTAATTCCATTGAAGCCAAAACGTGACCGTTATCAGTGTCAACATATTGAACCTTAATTGGCGACAGAACACCGTAGTTCAAGGTAAGGTTGATTTTTCCTTCTACCATCCCATTTTCCAGAACCCGCGTCTCAGGAGTAAGTACCCCCTTCTTCATGATGGCATAACCATTAGCGTCAAAGTCAAAGTATTGATCTAAGATTTCAGGGTTCAGTAACTGGTATCCCGCAACTGGTGCCTTAAAGTTTTGTGCAGTGGTCGCGCCAGGATAAACAACCGTTCCCTTGTAGTCACTCTTATATTCATAGCGACCAGTCATCTTGTTCAGCACTTGAATGTTGCCGCCCCGAGTAACGTCATGGAAGTTTACCGTAATGTTGTAGTAGTTCGGTACCTTTGCCTCGGCTGCTTGGTTGTTATTGTTTTCGGCAGCTGGCGTAACATTGGCAGTTGCTTGGTTAGCAGTTTGGTTGTTGTTAGCAGCCGCCTGCGTGTTCGTGCCCTGAGCAGCTGCTGCATTATTTTCGCTTACTGGTTGATTAGTGGTTGCATGGTTATCGTTCTGCGTACCCTTGTCAGTGTTGACTACCGCTGGCTGGTTAGCCGCATCGCTCTGGGTGTTAGTATCTGCGCTAACAGAGCTAGCTCCCATGAAAGTCAAACCAATTAAGACTGAGGCAACGCCAACGCTCAACTTTTTAATCGTAAACCGTTGGTGCTTTTGTGCTTGCTTCTTTAACATTTCGTTTTGATTATGACTTGATAACATATTCCCAAAATCCTCCCAAATTCATGTTGATTATTTTATACCACTTTCCATGTTTGATTATCAAGTGAAAATAATAAAAAATTACTATTTGTATTTTTAAAACGCTGTTATATCAACATTTGTTAACGATAATTTTTTTATTATAATTTCGGAAATATGATTGGTTTTGCTTATCTGTCGATTTACACTTATCACTGTTTCTAAAAATATCGCTTGTTTACTGATAAGTAGATAAGCAAAATAAAAACCAACCTGACAGCTTAACTATCATGGTCAGCTGTCAGGCTGGTTAAGTTCGTAACTAGGGCTCCCGTTCTAACACCGGGACTACTCTTCGGCTAACTTCCGGTTAAAATAATGGGCCAGTTTTGCCTCTGGGTATACCCCGGTAACTTTTTCCTTGGCGACGCCATTGCGGAAGACAACCAGCGACGGGATACTCATTACCTTGTAACGCTGGGCAAGCTCTTGGCCGTTGTCGACGTTGAACTTCACAAATTTAATTTGACCCGCAAACTGTTGCTCCAGCTTCTCTAAGACCGGCGCCATCATCTTGCAGGGCCCACACCACGGTGCCCAAAAGTCAACGACCGTCAGCGGCCCGGTAATCGTCTGGTCAAAGTTCTCTTGTGTTGCTTCAATTGCCATTACTTCTGCTCCTTTTGTTTATCTTTACCACGCCGGATAAAGTGGACAATAATTGTCAGCCCAAATACTACCAGCATAAAGATGCCAAAGTATTGTGATGGTATTTCGATGTCGATTGCCGGAATCGTTAAGAAGAGCTTAATCGCAATCACAAAGATTAAGGCGTAAGCCATTGGTTCGAGTTCCGGAATCTTGCGCATCAGTTTCATGATAATCTCGGCTACTCCCCGCATGCAGGCAATCCCAATCAAGCCCCCAATCAGGACGATTACCGGGTTAGGTGAAACCGCCAGCGAAGCTAATACCGAGTCAACGGAGAAAATGATGTCCATAAATTCAATCTGGGCAACGACCAGCCAGAAGCGTTTCCGGCCCGTCGCCCGGTCGGCAGTTGTGCGGACTTTTCGCCGTCGTCGGCCGTGGTAGCGATTATGGAAGAACCGGTATACCAGATACATCAGGTAGGCGGCCCCGATTACTTTGATTTCCCAGAAGTTGATTAGGTAGACCCCAATCCCGATGATTAAGAAGCGGAAGAGGTAAGAACCCCAAATTCCGTAAAAGAGGGACTCCTCCTGCTCCTTGAGGGTTGGCAGCACCCGGGTTTGCGCAGCTAAAACGACCGCATTATCGACTGACAGTAGGCACTCAATTATTACTAGCGACAAAATAATGAGCCAATCCTGGCCTGAAGTAATAACCGTTGCCCAGTTATGTGGGTCAAAAAACGGCCCATATAACTTTTCTAAAAGTGACAATTAGTGTCCTCCTTGTAGCATTATTTGCAATCTAACTTTTCTAAATCGTATTTTACCAGATAATCCGTAAAATAGGACGGCAAAGGTGCCGTAACCTGAATTCTTTTAAAAGAAAAGGGCAGGACCAATTCCTGTGTGGCGCCGTGCAGCAGCATCCGCGAAGAACCATCCCGGCCGTACAAGGGGTCACCAATAATCGGGTGCCCATGATAGGCAAGGTGGACCCGGAGCTGGTGGGTCCGTCCCGTTGCGAGCTGCAGGAGGACGAGCGTGCGATTGTGCCGGCTTGCCAGCACCTGGTAGTTGGTTTGCGCTGGTTTGGCATTTTCGCCAGCGACGCAGTACTTACGCACGTCCCGTGGATCCTTACCCAGGGGTTCAGTAAACTTTCCCCGGCCGGTCAGTTTGCCGGCAACCACTGCCAGATAACGACGGTGAATTTGCCCGGAGCTGATCAAGCGGTTGAGGACCGGCACAACCACCGGATTTTTAGCAATAATCATTGCCCCGCTGGTCTCCTGGTCAAGGCGGTGGACCATAAAGGCTCCGCAATCCTTTGCCGTTAGGTAGCCCGCCACGTCGTTCATCAGCGTCCCCGTTTCGCCGTGATAATTTGGGTGGCTCTTTTGTCCCTGCGGCTTATTGACCACTACCAGGTCACGATTTTCAAACAGAACCCTAACCTGTGGGTTACTGGTCGGTCGGTAATCATTTGCCGCTGGGGTTCGGAACTCATCCCCGTTAAAGGCCAGCGTCACCCGGTCCCCAGCTGCGACCGCCGTGTTCATATAGGCATAGCGACCATTTAGCAGGACATGGTGACGGCGGCGTAAAAAGTGAACATAGCGGTTCGGCAGCAGCCACTGGTCATGCAGTAAAATCCGTAGGCTGCAACGAGCCTGGTTCTCCGGCAGGTACTCCTCAATTTTCCAGCGAATTTTGTCCGTCATTTTTCCACCCCTCTTATACGTTAGTTTTATTTTATAATTATTTCCCAGGAAATGGAAAAGCGTCCTCTTTACTTTTCCCCGTTTATAGCGTTGAATATTAATGTAAGCACTTATAGGAGGTGAATAGCTTGCTCAGTACCGAAGAAATTAACGATCACAGTCGGTGGATCAGTGTATTTGAACCACTCCCCCGCGAGCGGGCAGACCTGATCAAAAAATACGAAGTGACCCAAGAACTGCTGGACTATGCTATTGACCCCTACGAAAAAGCCCGGGTTGAAGTCGACCCGGATGCGGGGGTAACCTTGTTGATTTTCGACGTCTACGTCCCGACCCACGCGGTGACTGCTCCTCAGACGGCCCCCATTGGGATCATGCTGACAACCAATAACATTATTACCTTCACCAACGCCAAGACGAACTTTGTTAACGGCATCATCGCCAACCAGCTTAAAGTTTTGCAGAAGCGGGGCCCAATTACCGATAAACTCAACCTGGTTTTCCCGGTTCTTTACCGGCTTTCAACGAACTACTTTGGTCCTCTCCGCCGGGTCGACCAGCAGCGGCAGCAAATCCAGCGCAACCTGCAAAAGCGAACCGGGCGGAACGCCATTACCGAGTTCATGGAAATCGAAACTGGTCTGGTCTACATGTTAACTTCCCTCAAGGGGAATGTTTCCCTGCTTGAGGAGTTCAAACGGCGGTTTGCCCCCCGGATGTCGACCCGGCAGCGCAACGACCTGGACGACGTGATCGTCGAAGCACAACAGGGGCTGGAGATGGCCCAGATGACCTCTGATGTCTCCGAGCGGGTCTCCAACGCTTACAGTAAGGTTTTGGATAGCGACCTAAACCAAACGATGAAGTACCTGACCATCTATTCGATTGTCCTGTCAATTCCCACGATTGTTTCGGGATTTTATGGAGAAAACGTGAAACTGCCCTTAGCTGATGGGAACCTTTCCTGGCTCCTCACCCTGGTAATTACTCTCGTGCTGATGGTCGCCTGCGTGATTTTTCTCATCAACCGCCGCTGGTGGAAGTAACCCCCTTGCACGACGACAGTGAGGGTGGTAGGATTACTAACATCGAACAAGCAAATTAATAGCCTATATAATGCCGAGATATGGTCGGCAGTTTCTACCCGGAGCCTTAAATTCCGGACTATAAGCGTTTCAATACTTATACTGAAAAGAAGCTGCAGCATTTCCTTGCCGCAGCTTCTTTTGCTAGGCTGTGATTTGACTTCCAAACTATTAGGAGGAATTCCACGTGAAGCAAGCAACTTCATCTGTTTATCGCGGCCAAGCCAACCGCCGCACATTTACCAGCGAATGGCACAACCTGGTGCTCGGCTTTCAGCACCTTTTAGCTATGTATTCTGGGGACGTCCTGGTGCCCCTCCTCATTGGCCACTACCTGCACTTTTCCGCCCTCCAGATGACCTACCTGGTATCCATCGACATCTTTATGTGTGGGGTGGCGACGCTCCTGCAGCTCAAGCAAACGCCACTGACGGGGATTGGCCTCCCCGTTGTCCTTGGCTGTGCCGTTCAGGCCGTGACGCCCCTTGAGTCAATCGGTGGCAAGCTCGGAATCACCTACATGTACGGTGCCATCATCGCCGCCGGAATCTTCGTCTTCCTGATTGCCGGCTTCTTCGCCCGCCTCAAGCGTTTCTTCCCGCCTGTCGTTACTGGGTCATTAATTACGATCATTGGTTTCACCCTAGTCCCGGTTGGCTTTCAAGATCTCGGTGGCGGCACCCCGACCGCCGCTTCGTTCGGGAACCCCACGAACCTGTTAGTCGGCTTTTTGACGATTATTATCATCCTAGTCATCAGCGCCTTTGCCCGGGGCTTTATGAAGTCAATCGCCATTCTGATTGGAATCCTAGTGGCTTCATTTATCGCCGGTGGCCTCGGCCAGGTATCGTTAACCCCGGTTAGTGAAGCAGCCTGGTTCCATACGCCCCAGCTATTCTTCTTTGGGGTGCCCCACTTCAACCTGAGTGCCATGGTCACCATGATGCTGGTTTCCCTGACCACCATGATCGAGTCCACCGGGGTGTTCTTCGCCCTCAGTGACATCACCGGCCGCCAGCTCACCACAAAGGATTTGGAACGGGGCTACCGGGCCGAGGGGATTGCCGCGGTCCTGGGCGGACTTTTCAACACCTTCCCCTACTCAACTTTCTCGGAAAATGTTGGGGTTCTCAAAATGTCCGGGGTTAAAACCCGGCGGCCAGTCTACTATGCCGCCTTCCTGCTGCTCCTGCTCGGCCTGTTGCCAAAGGTCGGCGCGCTGGCAACTGTAATTCCAGAACCCGTCCTCGGTGGTGCCATGATTGTCATGTTTGGGATGGTCGGCGTCCAGGGGGTACAGATTCTTCACAAAGTTGATTTCACCAAAAACTCGAACCTCCTGACCGCTTCCGTTTCCATCGGGCTAGGACTCGGGATTACCATGTACCCTCAACTCTTCCAGCACATGCCGACCGAAGTCCAGATTATCCTGGGCAACGGAATCGTCGTCACCAGCATTTCGGCAGTCCTGCTTAACCTGCTCTTCAACCACCGCTGGGCAACAGAAAAATAATTGGCCGTTGACAAACGCCTAGCAAGACGATAATATAATGGCAACAATTTTCGTTCTAGTAGGTCCTGCGTTGGGTGTCAGAGAGCCGGTGGTGATGTGCGAACCGGTCAGGCGGAGCGGCTGAATTATCACGAAATCTCAATTGTCCGGCCATGATCAGTGCCGTTACCACCTGATAAGAGTGCGGCAATAGTCCGTAAGCTGGGTGGTACCACGGTTTAAATAATCGTCCCGTTGATTTAGTTCAACGGGACGTTTTTTTGTTTAAGGAGGAAGTTATCATGAGCAACTGTGGTGGGGTCATCCGTTATCTTAGCTGCTAAACTGCAACGCTAACGATTAAGGAGGACCTAGGTTATGAAAAAAGTACACTTTAAAGAAGCCGTTATTATTCTGATTACTATGTTGATCATCTTGGGAACCGCCGTCATTAAGTTCGGCCTGTCACCCCAGATTCCCGTCCTGTTTACGATTGCCCTGCTCATCTTCTGGGCCCGCTTTCGGGGAGCATCCTGGGAGGATATCCACCAGGGAATCCAGGAGGGAATTGGGACGGCCATCATCCCGATTTTCATCTTTATTCTGATTGGGGCCTTGATTGCCGTCTGGATTAAGGCCGGAATCATCCCCGCCATCATGGTGGTTGGTTTCAAGCTGATTTCTAGTCAGTTCTTTATCCCCTCAACATTTGTGGTCTGCTCACTGGTCGGCCTGTCGATTGGGAGCGGCTTTACCACTATTTCCACGATTGGAATCGCCCTCTTTGGGATGGGGGTCGCAATGAACATCAACCCAGCCCTAATTGCTGGGGCGATCATCTCCGGGGCCGTCTTTGGCGATAAGATGTCACCCCTTTCGGATTCAACCAACCTCGCGTCCGCAATTGCTGGCAGCGACCTCTTTGCCCACATTAAGAACATGATGTGGTCCACCATCCCCTCGTTTGTCGTTTCGCTAATCCTCTTCTGGCTGCTCGGCAGCGCGGGTTCCCATATCGACGCGGGTAAAATCGCCCGGACTACGGCCGTCTTGACCCAGCACTTCACCATCAGCTGGTGGGCGCTCTTGCCAATCGCCCTGATGTTTATCTGCGCTTGGCGGCACATCCCGGCAATTCCAACCCTCTTTATCAATATCTTCGTTACGGTCATCATGATTTTCTGCCAACACCCGCACGAATCATTATCCTCACTGACTGGTTTAATTACCGACGGTTTCGTGGCCCACACCAGTGATAGTTCCGTTAACACCCTGCTATCACGGGGTGGCATCTCCAGCATGATGACCACCGTTTCCCTGATTATCGTGACCCTCTCCCTTGGGGGCCTGCTAATGAAGTTCCAGGTAGTTCAAGCTGCGATGGAACCGCTGGTCAAGCACCTGCGCAAGCCGGGACCATTGGTTACTACGACCATCCTGGCCGGAATTGGTATCAACCTCTTCGTCGGTGAACAGTACCTCTCCGTTATTTTGCCAGGGAAGGCGTTCAAACCCGCCTTTGCACGGATTGGCCTTTCGCCGCTAGCACTCAGTCGGGTACTCGAAGATGGTGGAAGTGTGATTAACTACCTCATCCCATGGGGCGTTGCCGGCTCCTTTGCCGCTTCCACCCTTGGTGTTCCCGTTTTACACTTCCTGCCCTTCGTCTTCTTCAGTCTTTTCTCACCGGTATTCTCCATCCTGAGCAGGTTCACCGGTATCGGGCTCAAATGGGCTGGCAAAAAAGAGCAAAACTAGCTATGTTATAAAACCTAAGGAATAAGAAAGACCCCCAATTAGCTTGTTAGCTAATTGGGGGTCTTCGTCCTTCAATGCTGTATGGAGAAAACGCAGTATTTAACCTGCCATCTACTGCGCTGAGGCATTGTAATCTAAAAACGATTATATTCGCCCCTTAACGTCTTTATCCTTAAACGACTTCGGGTCCGGAATAAAGGAGATATCGGCGTCAATAATCCCAAACTGCTCGCGGAGCATCTTCTCAATGCGTTCCGACAGCTGGAAACTCTCCAGCACCGTCATCTTACTATTAACCATCAGGGTAGCGTCCAAAGTGACTACGTTGCCGTTGTAGTGAGCCTTGAGTTCGACCACCTGACGCACCTTTGCAACATTGAGAATCGCGTCCCGGTACTCTTTTTCGGCTCGGGGATCAAAGTAGTCCGTCAGGTTGAGGCTACTATCAAAGAAGATTTTTAAACCGGAATACAGGATAAAGAAACCAACGACAATACTGGTGGCACCATCAAGCCAGGCGAGGTCAAACAGAAGTGCGCCGCCGATGGCAACCATCGTCCCAATACTGGTAAAGGCATCGCTCAGGCTGTCCTGGGCCGACGCCAGCAGGGCCGCGTTTTGCAGCTTCCGTCCGGTCCGTCGGTTCATGTACCACACCACCAACATGATGACGGAGGCCACGCCAGCCCCAATCAGGGCCACTGGCTGGGGAACCACCCGGCTGCTCGGGTTCAGCAGGGCCTTGATTCCGTCAATAATAACGCTGAGGGCAATGGCGATCATCACGACCGCGGTCACCAGTGAAAAGATGGTTTCGTAACGCCAGCGGACGAACTGGACCCGCTGGTCAGAGCCCATGTGATCCTGGTAGTTGCCAGCTGGGAGCTTGGCGCCAATGATGTCGTCATCATCAACGTCCTGGGCAATGTGCAGGCCAATCATCAAGAGAACTGTTGAAATAATTCCTGATAAGTTATTAAAGGCATCAGCCCGCAAAGTCTGTGACCTACTGATAGCCGCTAGCCAGTATTCAATGATTGAAATAACCAGGTAGGCCACCACATTGTAAACCAAGTGGCGTTGGGCGGCCCGAATCTTCGCCAGCTCATTGGCCTGGGTCCGCTCCCAGACAGCCATCTCGTGCTTTGTATGCTTCTTAAACTTTGACATCAATCTCTAACTTCCCTTGAAAATGCGTTAGGTCTATTGTAACGCAAACTTTGATAGGCAAAAGTAAGAACCAAGAGGCTGGGAATTAACTCAGCCTCTTAACTATTTTATAGATTAATAATGCCGCAGCGCAGTAGCTGGCTGGCAGTTCAAGCGCTGATAAATCAGCGCTTGACCAACCTATCCATCCTTGCGGAGGTTCGAAGACAAACG
>NZ_AZGE01000008.1 GCF_001434465.1 Limosilactobacillus oris DSM 4864 | reverse complement strand
GCATTATTAATCTATAAAATAGTTAAGAGATTGAGTTAATTCCCAGCCTCCTCGGCGATTTTAAAGACCTTAATGCACCGACATTTACCCCTCCCCAAAAAATATTTAAAATTAAAGATTGACAAGTTAAAATGAGAATGTTTTAATAATATCAACATCAACGGAAAGGAACGAATAATCATGACTCACAACTCATTGAATAACAGTGTCAAGTATTATAACAGCTATGCTTACTTGTAATGTCTGCGCCAACTTAGGTGCGGACAGGGACGTTCGCGCCTAAGCAGAGCTGTATTCAGTGAGGTCTTTGCTAGGTGTCTACAATCTAGCAAGGGTGAATGCTTTTTTAGAAAGTCGTTTATTCATTTCCTGTGAAATGAACACCAGCTAGGTTGAGCAATGTCTCAAAGTCTAGCTGGTGTTTTTCGTTTAAGTATAGGGAGTGAAATCAATGCCAATCTTTAAAAAATCATCTCAAGATGCCGAACCTAGCTTTGGCTTCAGCGAAAGTCTCGCGGTCCTGATTGTAATCTTATGTATCCTTGGTTACCTGATTATCTTTAAGCAGCAAGAACCCCAGGCGCCGCTGTTCATCGCCTTCATCCTGCTCGCCGTTTACGGTAAGCTGCGCGGCTTCAGGTGGGACACCGTCATGGAGGGTATGCGGAGCGGGCTCCGGGCCGGGGTCGACCCGCTGGTTATCTTCCTCTCCATCGGGGTCCTGATTGCCACCTGGATTTTCTCAGGAACCATCCCCACCATCATGTACTTCGGTTTTAAGATCATCTCCGTCCAGTTCTTCCTGCCGACGGTTTTCATCGTCTGTACCCTGGTCGGGGTGGCCTGCGGAAGCTCTTTCACCACGGTTTCCACGATGGGGATTGCCTTCATCGGCATCGGGGCGACGTTAAAGATTAACCCGGGGCTGACCGCCGGGGTGATCGTCTCCGGAGCCTTCTGCGGTTCTAACATCTCCCCACTGTCCGGAACGACTAACCTCGCCGCCAGTGTCGGTCAAATCAGTATCTACGAACACATCCGTTCCCTGCTGATCACCGATATTCCAGCCTGGGCAATCTGTGTCGTCCTCTACACCGTCCTCGGTTTGAACTCCAAGCAGGTCAGCCTCAACGCCGTCCACCAGATGATGAACGGCCTGGTAGACGGCTTCTGGATTTCCGGCTGGGCCCTCCTCCCAGTCGTCCTCTTGATTATCCTGGCAATTTTACAAGTACCGGCCATCCCTTCCCTGGGTCTTGGCTCCCTTTTCGCCGCCGCCCTGGGCTGGATTCACGCCCCGTCAACTAGCATTACCGCCATCACCAAGACGATTATGATGGGCTACGTTTCCCACACCGGCAACAAAACCATCGACGCCCTGCTCTCCAAGGGTGGGATCTCCAGTATGCTGACCTCGCTGGCCTTGATTGTCTTTGCCCTGGCCCTCGGTGGTCTCCTGATTAAGTTCAACATCATCAACGCCATCATCGACCACCTGTCCGGAATCGTGAAGACCGCTGGCCGGCTGACCCTGGCAACCACCATCACTTGTATCGGCGTCAACCTGATGGTCGGTGAACACTACCTCGCCATCATCTTGCCGGGGCAATCATTCCTACCCGCCTTTGACAAGCTCGGGCTGAAGCGGAAGTACCTAACCCGGATCCTCAACGATGCCGGGGCGGCCGTCAACGCAATCGTGCCGTGGAGTGTTTCTGGGGTCTTCATCGCGGGTGCCTTGCAGATCAACCCGCTCAAGTTCATCCCCTGGGCCTTCTTCCCGTTTTTGGTTACGATTTTGACCATCATCGTTGGCTTCTTCCTCAAGCCAAGTAAACAAGCTGCCTAGCTATTTCTCACCCGCCCCGGTCATCCGGCGGTGGGTGATTTTTTGCAATTACTACTTGACGAACTTTGCCGACTCGAGTATGATAATGACAATTCAATTAGAAAATGCTATGAAAAAGATGAGTAATGTTGACGAGTGACCCCCAGCGAGTCGGGAATGATGGGAACCGATGGCACGACCAACACGAAGATGGTCTTGGAGCAAATGATTGGGTGGCGAGCGACAGCCGTAAGCGACCCACGAGTGGCGACCGTTATCCCGCCGGGGTTTACCCGCTAACGTTGCGGGTGTACCTACTGAGGATCAGGCTGGAAAGCCTGGTTAAATTAGGGTGGTAACACGTTAATTTCCGTAAACGGAGTGACGTCCCTAGGAAGAGCAACAGAACGCTTTTCCTAGGGACGTTTTTTAGTTCCCAGACTTGAACCCATCTGTCTTGAAAGGGGTAAACAACTATGACTCAATCAACCTTAACCGCACCGTTTCGCTATGACATCGTTGGCAGTTTTCTCCGTCCCCAAGCCTTAAAGGACGCCCGGGCAAAGTTTCAAGCCGGTCAACTCAGCCAGGAAGAATTGACCGCCGTTGAGAACCAGTGGATTGCCGACCTCATCCAAAAGGAAAAGGCAGTTGGCTTGCACGCGGTGACCGATGGTGAATTCCGCCGCAGCTGGTGGCACCTCGACTTCCTTTGGGGCCTAAAGGGCGTCAAAAAGTACGACTACCGGGAAAGCTACAAGTTCCACGGTGCCAAGACCCGGACGGACAACGCCGAACTTTCCGGCCGCGTCGCCTACAATCCTGACCACCCCTTCTTTGCTGCCTTTAAGTACACCCAGGAGCAAGCCGGCGACGACGTTATCGCCAAGCAGACGATTCCTTCACCGACCCTGCTCTTCCGTGATAACCGTTCCGACAACTGGCCCCAATTCTATGACCAGCGGACCGACTACCTAACCGACCTCGCCACGGCCTACCGGAAAACGATCCAGCACTTCTATGACCTTGGTTGCCGCTACCTGCAAATCGACGACACCACCTGGGCCTTCCTCATCAGCAAACTCAATGAGACCAAGGACCAGCCGGAAGAGCACGCCAAGTACACCAGCCTGGCGGAAGATGCAGTGACCGTCATCAATGGCGCCCTCAAAGGCCTGCCAGACGACCTCACCCTCACCACCCACATCTGCCGGGGGAACTTCAAGTCAACCTTCCTCTTCTCTGGCGGGTACGCCCCCGTCGCCAAGTACCTGGCCCAGCTCAACTACGATGGCTTCTTCCTCGAATACGATAACGACCGGTCAGGTGACTTCTCACCACTGGCCACCATTTGGAACCAGCGTCCTAACGTCCGGATCGTACTCGGTCTGATCACCTCCAAGTCTGGTGAGTTGGAAGATAAGCAAAAGATCATCGACCGGCTCCACGAAGCCGCCGAGCACGTCCCGTTGACGAACCTCTGTCTGAGTCCGCAGTGCGGCTTTGCCTCCACGGAAGAAGGCAACATTCTGACCGAGGAGCAGGAATGGGCCAAGTTAAAACTGGTTAAGGAAATCGCCGATGAGGTTTGGCAATAACAGAAAGGAATGTTGAAAATGTCAGTACAAGCAAGTTCAGTTCAAACATTGGTTAGTAAGTTAAAGGAGCAGACCTGGGTGGACTTAACCCATTCGTTTGGCCCGGAAAGCCCCCGCTTCCCCGAATTCCAGCCGGCCAAATTTAAGACGTTGTTCACCCACGCGGATGGCTTCTTCGTTAAAGAATACACATTCCCTGGCCAGTACGGGACCCATATCGATCCACCCGTCCGCTTTTACAAAGATGACGAGCGCTACGTCGAAGATCTAGCGCTCAAGGACCTGGTGCTCCCGCTAGTTGTCATCGACCTTCACCAGGAAGTCGCGGAGAACCCCGACCGGAGCCTGACCGTTAAGGACATTCAAGCCTGGGAGAAAAAGCACGGTGAAATCCCGGCCGGCTCGTTTGTAGCCCTGCGAACCGACTGGGGAAAGCGCTGGCCATCCCAAGAAAAGTTTGAAAACAAGGATGCTCACGGGCAAAACCACTACCCCGGCTGGTCACTCGACGCCCTCAAGTACATTTACGAAACCCGGCACGCTGCCGCCAACGGCCACGAGACCTTTGATACGGATACCGCGACCGAGCAACAGAATGGCCTGGTCGGCGAATACTACGTCTTGTCTCACGGGCACTACCAGGTCGAACTGCTCAATAATTTAGACCGGGTACCGGCCACCGGGGCTGTAATCTTCATCTCCGTTGCTAAGCCAGAAAAGGCCCCGGGCTTCCCCGTCAGGGCGTTTGCGGTCTTTGAAGAAGGCAAAAAATAATTTTATTGACAGCACTCAATCACTTCTATTAGAATAGCTATGTAAATAATTTTTCATCGGAGAACAGTGCCTCGTAAGGCGAACCCCCATCTGGGGACTGTTGAAGAAGATGTCGAGTGAGCTCGGTTAGTTAATGCTAGCCGGGCTCTTTTTATTTGAAAGGAGCGGATTTAGATGAAAATTATTCAAACTGCATTTGACCGAACTCGAAAGGACGTTTTTGAAGGACTCAGTGCCTACTTCAGCAAACAATACGGTGCCACAGATATTTCGGAACTACCGCAGCAGTTCTCTCAAGAGCTCGCCTTTAGCGCCACAGACGGCGATACCAGCATGGGCCAAATCTATGGGCACATTGATAATGTCAACCTCTCTGCCGTTATCGAGGGGCTCTACGTCAACCCTAATGCCCGGGGTAGCAAAATCGGTCAAAAGCTCATCCATATTTTTGAAGATACCGTCCAACAGGAAGGCTGCGTCATCAGCTTCGTTGACACAACCCAGGCCAGCGCACCCAAATTCTATGAAAAGCAGGGTTACCAGCTAATTGGAACCATTCCTGACTACCCAGTTAAAGGCGACATTTATTACAAATACTACAAACGCCTCTAATCCTTGAAACACCCAGGCAGCAGTTTAGTTGCTCGGGTGATTTCTGCTTAGCAATGAATATAAAAAAGCATTCCTAAGTCAGTGACCTAGAAATGCCGGTTAATTCTATAAGTACTTGTTGGTCAGTGTCTTAACGTGCTGGGTGCCAATCAGAAAGTAGGCCACTGCCACAATCGACCAGGACCAGACGATGTGGCCAAAGAATTCTGAGAAGTGTTCATCGAACGGGATGTCCCATGGAGCGGGAGTAGTGCCCAGCGCCGGCATCAAGATGACGTGCCAGATAATCCAGATTAAAATCCCGTACAGGACCCCGTGCCACATGGCAACCCACTTCGTCCGATTGTACTGGGCCAGGTAAATTAGCAGCCAGGCAAAGAAAATCGAAAAGCTAAAGTGAAGAATTAGCGCTACCCAGAAGACCTTTTGATCCGTGGAGTAGTAAACGTAGGTGTGGGTGAAGCTCGGTGAAGCGCCGAGTTGTTGCAGCATATGCTGCGGCGGGTTCGTAGCATCCCGGGCCAGCGTCCGTGGCGGTAAAATCTTTTCCCAACCAATCTTAACCATTCCCGAAATCATCCCGGCGATAATCCCGTACCAAACGGTTTTCCAAAAAATCCGCCATTGTGAGGCGTGTTCAGTAGTATCCATTTCTCTTTCTCCTCTCGTGAATTAATTCACGTTGGTTATGATACTACTTACTTTTTCAATGTCAAGGTTGCTCTATGGCACTAAAAAGGCCCAATAATTATTCTTCCCATAAACTATCAAAAAAGAAGAATCAATTATTGGGCCTGTAAGTTATCATTTTTCTAACTAATGAACTTTCTTAATCAGCATAATTAAACCTGCCCCAACTAAACACATTAAACCAGCGGCTGGGAACATCATCTTATAGCCGACCGCGCCGATAATCACGGAAGCCATAATGGGACCAAAGACCTGCCCCAGCGAGTTCGCCAGGTTTACAATCCCTAAGTCTTTGGCTGCATTATCCGGATTAGGGAGAACAGACACGTTGAGGGCCTGATCCACGGAATTATACATTCCCATTGCTGCACCGCTTAGTGCCGCATACGCGAACATTGTCCATGGCGCCGCATCGAACGCCGGAAAAGCGACACCAATTCCCATAACAACAGTTGAAGCTGCAACTAACGCTTTCAAACTATGGAACCTGTCTGCCAGCGGACCCCCGATAATCGCAAAGGAAACGCCTGTAATCAGAAGAATCGTTGACATAACGGATAAGTTATGAGCTGCCGATGCTGACGAGAGCTTCATGTAATCCACAAAGATATATAACTGGTAACCGGTAATAACAAATTGCGCCGAGACAAACAGTAACTTGCCAAAAACTGCCAGGTAAAAATCACGAACATCACCGTGGATTGGGAAAATAAATGCCTCCAGCAATTCGGAGCCATGAAGTTCCTTAACTTTTTCTCCTTTATTACTGCCATCCCCAACCAGAAGCAAACCAATAATAGTAAAAATAACTTCAAAGATCATGAAAGCATAGATACCACTATTGATTTTGGTCAGGTAACGAGAAGCTATCATCGTCCCTACCGGGGTCCCAATATTCATCCCCACTCCGTAAAAAGCAGAAATGGATCCTCGATACTTCTTAGGTGCTTTGTCAGCAATGAAAGCAACAATTGGTGCTACCATCATGTTCAACGCCACTTGAAATAACGACCAATTAATGATAATCCCTTTGATTGTGGTTACCTTAGTCAGCCAATAAAAGCAGATTAACGTCGTAATTAAGCCCAGTACAATCCAGGGATTACGCTTCCCCCATCGGCTAACAGTTCGGTCAGATAGTGCCCCTTCAATAATATTAGCAATGGTAGCAACAATCATCGCAATGGTAGCGAGTAATGCCACAATTTGAACCTTTTGGTCTGGTGCAATTTGCTGAATTTTAGCTGGTAAGAGTGTTGAATTAACCCCTAAGTACGGTATCAGCCAGCCAAGAAGACCAAAAAGTAGACCGAATCCTAATCGAAAAGGAAATTTTGTTGTTTCTGCACCGTTTGGCGTAGAATGCCCCTTACTTTCGTCCATTTTCTATTGCTCCTTTAAAAACTTATTCTTTCATTCAATTTCCACTCACTAGCCATATTGCTCGGTAAGATTAAAACTCTTCGTTCCATAAGTCTTTCCCCGCCGCGTCGCTAGTGGCGAATGGGCCTGGAATCGTTGAAATGCCCCGATGATTACCAAAGTAGTCTTCACTAATTTGGATTGAATCACCATCTGGTGTTTCAAAACGCTGTTCTGGCTCAAAGGCTTTGCCTAAAACATCGGAATTAATAATATTGTTTTTAAAGTTGCCAATTACATCATAAAGGTTGGTCTGGAGTGCTGGCTTACCGTTATGGTCAATAAGCTCAACAGTCACTTTTTTATCAGGAACAACTAAATTATTAGTTTCTTTCTTCCACGCCTTCGCACCGTTTAAGTACACGTTGCCGCTTACCCAAACTGGCAAATGCCCCATGTGGTATGGCTGAAGATTTGCCATATCATCTTCCTTAGCAGCACGACCGGCAAGTTTTTCAAATGGCGCAAACCATTCGTCATAGGTTGGGTAGTCATCAAAAACAAACGTCCCCACCTCTTCATTATCCTCAGGATTCTTTTCTGGTGCCCACTTCTGTACAAAAACATTATTGTAGAAACGGTCATCGCCATGAAGAATAGTTGAAAAACCAGCAACCTCTGTCCGGTGTGGAATGTGATACGGAGTATACCGCTGGCGAGAAACGCCCTTGCCTGGATAGTCTGTCCCAGTACCTACATAGGTAAACGAACCAAGAATCAAGTTATTAACTACCCCAAGGCCCTGGGTAGGAATCTTCAAGGAATCCTTAGATAATAACAGGTTATTATCAATTAACGTCGGCCCATGGCTAACCTCAACCCAAATATCCTGACTTTCCATTGCTCCTTCTAGGCGGTGGGCAGTCCCGGCCGGAGCATAGTTATGGTCAAATAGGTTTTGAGTAATCCGCGTACCTTGAGCTTCCCAGTCACACCAAAGGCCCATCGTGCAATGATCTATATGGTTACGACGATAAATGACGTCAATTGCCGCATGCATTTTGATTCCCGCAATTTCTGCTCCTGCTAGTTCTTGCATATTGTTGATGTGGTGGACATGATTATCCTCGATGACGCTAAAGACACCACCCTGACGCCCAACAATTCCATCCTGCTCACAATCGTGGATATTGCATCGCCGGATAATATGGTGACCAATTTTTTCTTTTAGCCAACCATCATACTGACCGCGGCAAACAGCTTCTCGTTCCATTTGAGTTGGGCTTTTAACATGCTTATAGGTAAAGTAATGGTCATTGTTAGGATCCTTATATTTTCCTAGTGAGATTCCCGCACAACGGCTAAGACTAATATCACAGTCTTCGATAATCCAGCCCTTTGCCCAGTGGGGACCAATCATCCCATCCTGAAAGGCGGCTGGAGGTGCCCAAGTAGTAGCGGCTTTATTAATTGTAAAACCAGCAACAGTGATGTAATCAATCCCGGTCGCTTGTGGCCAGAAGCATTCTTGGCGTACATTAATATCGACCTGCTCTTCGTTAGGATTCTTCCCTTGGAAGTTAGCATAAATAATGGTTTCATTCTTAGCCGTATCCTGCTCTGTATACCACTTATAGATTGAGTTGGCCTGGTCCCAAGATCTTGTGTAGACTTCACCTTTAATACAGTCATCCAAAGTGGTTGTTTCATAGAAATGAATGCCGTTCATATAAACCGCTCCGGTATGTTTGTCAACTGGACCAAAGTACCAATCTCCAACTACAAATGTGGTGTAAGGATTATATGAGCCAAAAATACTGTTATTAACCCTAGTCACCCAAACGTTGCCTTGATATTTCTTCCAATTATTGACCTGCTCAGCACCAGTGATAACTGCTTGAAGCGGTTCAACACTCCGGTACGTAATTCTGGCATCTTTTTTCCCGGCATGAATTGGATTAACATTTTCACGATACGTTCCGGGAAACACTAAAACTTCGTCTCCCGGCTCAGCAATTTTAGCCGCCTCATTGATTAACTTAAACGGCCGTTCTTGACTACCATTACCATCGAACGCTGCGTTAGCATCAACATAAATTTTCATCTACGACAGCTCCCATCATCGTGCAAAATTGATATATAATACTTGTAAACGCTTACGAATATTATTTTAGGAGCCACGCCATTAATTTTCTTGTAGTTATGTATTAATTATTGTAAATATGTAAGGGGCGATTGGGTGAATCTCTTAACGCAATATCTCGCAACAGCTAATTTCGCATATAGTATTCTTAATAATGGACAACTCATTAAAAAAGATAAGGATAATTTTTTAGCTGGTACTTTTAATCCATTACTATTTATTCATAATCATGTTCCACGAAGGTTAATCACTCTCTATAAATTAAAGGAGCATAACCTAACGCTAGTAGTTCTTAAATCAAAAGAAACCTATTACCTTTTAGGGCCGCTAATAGTCAAGTCAGTCGATAGCAAAGCACTTGCTACTCCTTTTCTATTAAGTAACGGCCATTTTAAACAATTCTCCCAGGACCAGTTAATTACTATCATCAACTTATGTATTAACTTACTCGGTGCCTATGTTCGCCCTCGCAAAATCAGGTCAAGGTGTTTTCATCCAACTGATGTTAATCTGAGTCTTAAAGGAACAGCGTTTGTTTCTCTTAATGAAAACGGGGCTCATGTCAATTATGCCTTTGAAAAACAAGTTAATGACGCTCTCTTGGATAATAACCCAGCAGGAATCCATACTGCTTTAAAGTTGCTCTATAATTCTGGAAGAATCGGCATTTTAAGTGACAAAGGGACTTTACGGAATCTAATTGACTTTGGCATTATTGTTATTTCAACTAACATCCGAATTGCTCTCCGGAACGGAATGAATTTTGAATTAGCATATGGGCTGAATGATTACTATGTCCGTAGGTTAGAACAGCAAACCAGTGTCCACGCAGTTATTAAGTGTATTGAAGACAACCTGATCGACCTAAGCCAACAAATTAATCATAACGTCACGGCAGGCCAGCCACCGATAATCGTCCGAGCTGTTCGAATAATCTCCTCCACTCCTCAACGTAACTTATCCGTCAACCAGCTAGCTAGTCAACTAAACACTTCGCCTAACTACTTTTCTGCTTTTTTCAAGAAACAAATGGGAGTTACTTTCACCCAATTTAAGATGCTGGTTAAAATTAATGCGGCAATCGTTTTACTAGAATCAACTAATATGAGTATTGCTGAAATTGCGAGCTACCTCAATTTTAATGACCAGGCTTACCTTTCTAATCAGTTTAAAAAATATACCTCTTATTCGCCTAACCAGGTTCGCAATAACCCCATCTTGGTAGACAATTGGAGTTTATACCTATCTCAATTCCACCCACCACTAATCATTTAAAGCCAAAAAAGCACCCCTAAGCTAATGGCTTAGGAATGCTGGTTAATTAATTTGGTTAAAGCGGCCGGTTAGACGTTCAGGGTCTTCCCGTACTCGTCGTTGATGGTGTCAACAACGTCCTTAGCGGCCATGTCGTCTTGGACAATTGCGTCGCCATCCCGCAGGGTGTACTTGACGGAGTCGTCCAAGTTGCTCAAATCGACATCGTTGCCTTTAGCATCAACAAAATTGAACTTCGAACTCTGGAAGTTCTGAAGGGCATCTTCATTAATTTCCATGATTATGCTTCCTTTCACTCTCTATTATAGTCGTTTTTCAGAAAGTGAACGGGTTAATTTAAACTTTTTTCCTAGCGGACAACCCTGATTGAAATCTTGGGGAACACCAGTATAATTGGTGATGAGGAGGGGAAGAAAATGTCATTAATGCAAAACACTTCTAACATTAAAAAGACGAGCCAATCCGTTTACTTGATTACCCTGGTCCGGCGGAGCGCCGACCGGCCAATGTACTTAGACCACATGGTTTATGATTCAGCTGCCGCGGGGCAAAAGTTTATGACCAACCTCGCCGCCGCGTTTGAACGGGCTGGCTACCGCTTAAACAAGAACGACGCTGACCACTACCAACTCGACAACGGTCTGGACAAGATCACGTTAACCGGTAGCACCCAGAGCGTCTTTGAAGATTAATCCCCAACAGTTACAAAGCACCGCAAATTGTGGCTTTTCCACGATTTGCGGTGCTTTACTATTTTAAATTCTAATGGTTGTGAGCCGGTGTCTCATCATAATTAGGCAACTGGAAGGAAGAAGCGTCCACGTCTTCTGGATTACCTTCCCGGCCCGGCTTCATCTTTACCAGACCGAGCTTAATTGCCCCGACCGGACAAACGAGGGCACAGAGCTGGCAACCAACACACTTGCTCTGGTCAAAGGTTGGAAGCCGCTTGTCGTCATCCCACCCCATCGCCTGGTGGGCACCATCCTGACAGGAGATGAAGCAGCGACCACAGCCGATACACTTATCCCAGTCAATCTTCGGGTAGACCTTGTAGTCCCGGTCCAGCTGGTTGGTCGGCACGATATTCTTGTTGGCAATTCCGACCAAGTCCTTGAGGTGGTCAACGTGCTGTTCGTCCATGTAGTGCATTAAGCCGTTAGTCAAATCGTCAATGATCCGGTAACCATACTGCATGATGGCGGTGGTTACCTGGAGGGTGGAAGCACCAAGGAGAATAAACTCAGCGGCATCTTCCCAGGTTTCAATGCCCCCAATCCCGGAAACTGGCAGCTGTTCCAGCCCGGCAGCAGACCGAATCTGTTGCAGGAAGCGGAGAGCAATTGGCTTAACCGACTTCCCTGACAGTCCAGAGACGGCGGACTTACCGTTGATATTTGGCAGGGCCACCTTGTTGTCCAGGTCAACGTCGGTGATCGACTTGACGGTGTTAATGGAGGAAATTCCGTCCGCACCACCGGCCAGGCAGGCCTTGACCACTGGAATCATCGTGGTAATGTTCGGCGTCATCTTGGCTAAGACGGGCAGGTCGGTCCCCCGCTTGACCGCCGCACAGTTGCTCTTGCATAATTCAGGGTTGGTCCCAACATCAGACCCCATCGTGTGGGAGGTCATCTGTGGGCAGGAGAAGTTCAGTTCAATCATATCGGCCCCAGCTGCGGTAACCAGCTTTGCCAGGTCCGTCCAGTCCTGTGGCGTTTCACCCATGATGGAAGCAATCAGAACCTTGTTTGGGTACTCCTTCTTTAAGCGCCGCATCGCGTCCAGGTCTTGCGCCAGCGGGTGCTCGGCCAGCTGTTCCATGTTCTTGAAGGCGATAAAGGGCGTATCTTCCTTAGTGAGCTGGGCAAAACGCGGCGAAACTTCATCGACAACGAAGTGGTCAGGAGAAAGGGTCTTGTAGACGATCCCGCCCCAGCCAGCGTCATAGGCGTTCTTACACATTTCGTAGCAGTTGCCAACTGGTGAAGATGACAAGCAGAACGGGTTTTCAAAGTGGACCCCTAAAAAGTCAATTGACAAGTCTTTCTTAATCATTGTCTTGTCCCCCTAACACACGATCGATTTCTTCGGCAACTTCTTTCCCCTTTTGTACGGCAACAACCACGGTCTTATCACCGTCAACAATATCCCCCGTAGCGAAGACCTTAGGATCCTTCGTGTGGAACCGGGCTTCCCGGAATGGAATTTCATTGTGCTGAATGTCAATGTCCAGGCCGTCTGCGTCTACCTTTTGGCCGACCGCCAGGATAATCTTGTCGGCGGTAATGGTCATCTCACTGTCAATCTCACGGTGCTTGAAGGTCACTTTGTTTTCCCGGACCGCGGTCGGCACGTAGCCGTCCACGATTGTCACGCCTTCTTGTTGGGCGCCGGCCAACTCCTTCTTAGAAGCCTTGAACTCCTTAAATTCCTCGTAAACCATGTCGGTGACGTGGTCGACACCCAGCTTCTTGAGGGTCGTCACAACGTCCATCGCTACGTCACCACCACCGATGACCAGTACGTTATCTGGCAAATCGTCCAGGTGGCCCTGGCTTTCCTTGGCGCGGGCCAGGAAGGAAATTGCAGACTCCGTACAGATATTATGTTCAAACATCGGAATCGTCTTGGCGGCGCTAGCACCGATCGCCACGATCACCGCGTTGTAGTGCGTCTTGAGGTAGTCCATCGAAACGTCCTTGCCGACAGTCATGTTGTATTTGATATTGGCACCGAGGTCAACAATCCGTTGAACTTCATAGTCTACGATCGCTTCCGGCAGCCGGTATTCAGGAATCCCGTAAGTCAGATAGCCGCCCGCCTTAGCGTTCTTTTCGTAAATATCGACCGCGTAGCCCTTTTGCCGCAGGGTCGTGGCTGCCTGTAAACCAGCTGGACCGCTCCCAATGATGGCAACATTCATCCCGTTATCCTTGCCGGCATGAAGAATCTGCATCTTTTCCTTGCGTTCCATGTCGGTAACGTAGCGTTGAATCCCGCCAATGTCAATCGGGTGGTCAATTTTGGCACGGGTACAAGCTTTTTCACAGTAGCGTTCCGTTGGGCAGACCCGGGCACAGATTGCACCGAGGGCGTTGTTTTCCCGAATCGTTTCCGCAGCCCCCTTGACGTTGCGGAAACGGACACTGCGGATAAACTTGGCCGGGTTGGTGTGTGCCGGACAGGCCTGGGAGCACGGTGCATCCTCACATAATAGGCACCGGGCCGCTTCCTGCATGACGGTGGTCATCGTGTAGCCTTTCGCTTCCGTTTCGTATTTTGAAGTCATTGCGATTGCCTCCTCTGGGTCGTAGCTTCAGCATTGAGAAGTATTGAACAAGCATTATACTTTTATGTTAGCGGTGTCATATATCAATTACAATAGCATAATATAAATTCATTTTTATCAGTAAATGACCCCAGTCGGCATATAATTTAAGAATACAAGAATATTCAATATTGGAATAACAAGAACACCCTAGGATTCCTCCTAGGGTGTCCTTGTCATTCTTAACTTATGCCGTAACGCTGCCAAGCACCGGCTTTTTCTTACTACTTGACCGCCTTGGCAACAGCTTGCTGGCCCAGTAAGTTGATGAAGTTGAATGGCCGGTCGAAGTTCGGTTGGAACAACATATCAACCATCGCCATGAAGTCAATCGTGTTATGGTTTTGAATCATCACGGAAACCGCGTTCGCGTACATGGAAATGTCCAACTTGCTCATAAATTGGGCACCCAAAATCTGGTTGTTGCTCCGGTCCCAGACCACCGTCCCGATCACCGTGGCGTTGGTCGGCATAAATTCCGGCCGGTAGTGATCCTCAAAGGTCACAGCATCGGCATCAAAGCCCGCGGCCTTGGCACTTTCCAGGGTCATCCCAGTCGAGGACATCGCGTTGTCGTACAGCTGCAGGCCCGAGGTCGACTGGGTTCCCATGTAAGTCATGGTATTGCCGTAGAGGTTGGTACCGGCAATGATTCCCTGCCGGACCGCATTGGTCGCCAACGGAACGTAAGCTTCCTGGTTCGTCGGGTTGTAGTGAACCGCGACCGAATCACCTGCACCATAGACGTCCGGGTCCGAAGTCTGCATATAAGCGTTGGTCTTGATTGAGCCGTCCGCGTTGAATTCAAGCTGGTCCTTGAAGAGGCTGGTATTCGGGCGGAAGCCAATGCAGAGGATGGCAATGTCGGCGTCGTAGCTCCCCCGATCGGTCTTAACCACGACTCCCTGGTCCGCTGGTTCAAACCCGGCAACCAGTTCGCCAAGGGCCAGCGTCACCTGGTGGTCTTCAAAGTCCTTGGTGACAATGTCGGTGTACTTGGCATCGTAGTACTTGCTGAGCAGGCGGTCGTTGCCGTCGATCAGGGTTACCTGCTTGCCCTGTTTGCTGTACGCTTCAACCAGTTCAACCCCGATGTAGCCGCCGCCAATCACGACCACCTTTTGTGCATTTTGTGCGACCTCAAAGAGCTTTTGGGCGTGGTTGTAGTTTTTGCAGAGGTAAACATTCGGATCGTCAATTCCTGGCAGGTTCGGAATTACCGGCCAGGAACCGGTCGTTACCATCAGCTTGTCATAGTGGTCCTCAGTTTCTTCACCGCTGACCAGGTCTTTAACTTGCAGGGTCTTCTTTTGCAGGTCCACCGCGGTAACTTCATGCTGCATGTGAACGGCTGCACCAAGCTGGGACAGGGCTTCCGGGCTTGAGTAGAACATATCATCAATGTTTTTAGCAACCCCGCCCAAGTAGGTTGCAATGCCGCACGAGAGAAAGGAAACGTTGTCGTTCTTCTCGTAGATGGTCACCTCGGCATCCGGGTGCTGGCTGAGTACTTGACTGGCAGTAATGGTTCCCGCATGGGTACAACCAATAATTACGATCTTCATAGTCATCCTCCTATATCGTTCGATAAGTGTTTACTTCTAACACACCGTAATTATAGCAACCTATTACCCGTTGTCCAGAAGAATTTGTGAATTGGGTAACTACTACTGCATATTTATCGATTGATAAACACCGGTATCTATGCGTGCAGCCCCCTTTTTATAAATTTGACGTTATTACTAATTTATAGTAAGTGTTGAGCCACCCAGTTACTTAAACAGCAGTTACGTAGAAACGGTGCTGGCATTTATAGGTCTTTCCCCGATTGCTTTCCCCCCGCTAATCGCCAATAATAGGGGGGGTATTAAATCAATCGATAGGAGTGACTCCATTGAAGCAAGCAGCCATTAATAAGGGCCAGCTATGGGGCGTCGAGTTAAACCTCATCTCACTACTCTTTAGCAGCATCAGCCCGGTCCTGAATAAATTTTCATTAACCAGCCTTAGTCCGGTCATCGGGGGGATCTTTACCAGTTGTTTTGCAGCGGGCTTTGTTCTCATCGTCGTCTTGCTGAGCCATCGGCAGGTTTCGCTAACCACACTTAAAAATCCGTGGCTGTGGCTGCTCGGGGGTACCAACGCCGTCGGAATTATCCTCCAATACATAGCGCTCTCCCTCCTCAGCCCGATTACAGTCACCTTAATCGCCCGGATGTACCTTGTCTACGTCTTTGTCCTTTCCTACCTCTTCTTAAAGGAACGCATCGAGGGCTGGGACTACCTGGCGATTATTCTTTGTATTCTCGGTTCATTCTTGATTTCCGGCGGCCGAATCCAACTGAGCGATAATGGCTGGGGAATTATCTGCGCTTTCATTTACCCGCTGATGTATGCCGCCAACAACATCACTGCCAAGCACCTGGTCAAGGACGCCCAGCCCAGCAACGTCTTGTTTTATAACCACCTGACGTCTGCACTGCTGCTGGTGGGCTACGCACTGGCCTGCGGAACTTCTTTTAAGAATATCTCCGGCCAGGCCGTCGCCTTTAACTTTGCCGGAGCCTTCTTTAACGGTTTCATGTCCCTCTTACTCTTCTACACTAGCCTGCGCTTTATTTCCGCGGGTAAGGCTAACATTGTCCGGGCATTTGGGCCGGTCATTGTAATCATCTACTCGGCTTTCTTCTTCCCAGTTCAAATCACACCATCTCTGATTAGTGGGGCCCTGCTGGTGATCGGCGCCAGCACCATCGTCACTTTTACCAAGACCCGTGAACGGGCATAGGTATAAAAGAGCGTAGGACAACTAACCTGTAGGAAGGATGGCTACGCCGTGTATCAATCCTATTTGACTTGTGAGCAAGCTACTGCGCCGTTGTATTACTAGCTTTAAAATAGCAAGGAGCTGGAACATCAATTCTTTTACTCAGTTAAAACACGAATAGCGCGATACACAAATGAGGCCTAAAGCTCGGCAAAACCGAACTCTAGGCCTCTATTTGTACTCTCTAAAGACTAGCCGCGCGTCGAAAAACGAAGTCGGTAACGACTTCTGTTTCGCTTCCTTTTTATTGCCAAAAAATTAATAAGAAGTGTTAACCCGCCGCCGGTAAACAATGTAACGGCGGAAAATATACTGCCATGGCAGGGTCAGCGCGTGAACCAACCGGGTGTACGGGAAGTAACCGAAGATGGCAAAGCCACACAGGATGTGGACCTTGTAAATCAACGGGACGTTGGCCATCAACTGCCATTGCGGGTGAAGCGTAAAGAGACTCCGCACCCACGGACCAATCGTCAGCCGGTAATTATAGTCGATAAAGCCACCAGTAATCGTACAAGACAGACCCAGCGCGATCGTAATCAATAGCGCCCAGTCAATGATAATGTCATTAAGGTCACTGGTCTTAAAAACCCGCATCACCGTCATCCGCCGGTAGGTCAGAATGGCAATCCCGATAAAAGCCAGCAGTCCGGCTGGGATCCCCATCATTAGTGAACCGTAGAGGTGGTACATATGCTCAGTAATACCAAAGAAAGCCGTCCAGCTCTGCGGTACCAGCATCCCCAGGCAGTGGCCAAAGAAGGCCAGAATAATTCCAACGTGGAAGGTAATACTGCCGATCATCAACTTCTTCTTTTCGAAAATTTCACTCGACTTTGCCGTAATCGAACAGTGGAAATACTTAAAACGGACAAAGTTACCAATGATAAAGGATGCCAACATAACATACGGGTACACAACCCATAAAAAGATTGACCAACCATTATGCATCTGTTCTCACCTCTGCTTTCACGCAGGAACCAATAATGTTCCGCGTCACTTGAATTAATTTAATATACGGATTATCACTGTCAGCTGCCGCGTTGGCGAGGAGGTTGTAAGTACCGTCCTCAATCACACTTAACGCTAGCTGCAGATCTACCCGGCGCGGATCGTCCAGGTAGTCGCCGCAGGCCAAAAAGTCTAATAGCAATGGCAAGTAGTCGGACAGCTCACTAGTTGCCTCCGCCACCCCAAACATCTCGTAGAGCATTTTGAGTTTGGCCAAGACCGTTCCCCGTTCGCGAGAATCGGTCATCTTATAATACGACATATACAAGGTGTAGCGCCGGTTCATTTCGAATAGTTGAGCATAGTTAGTCTGTTGCTCCAAATAAGTGGGCGCGGCCAACTGATCAAACAACCCGAGTAATTGCTTCCGGGTTGCTTGCGCCAGCGCCCGGTCTGCTGCCAGCTGCTGGCGGGTCGTTGCTGAAAAGGTATCCGTTGTCGGGTAGTCAACCAGCCGTGACAAGATAGCAAATGTCGGCCGTAATTGCGCTAGTCGCTTAAAATCAATCACGCCAAATCCCCCCGTAGAAGCTGTCGGCATAGATCTCATTAGTAGACTTGCCAGCTTCGGCCTTCTGGAACATACTCCGGTGCTGCGGTGCTAAGGCACAGCCTTCACATTCGTTGTAACCCAAGCCGCCCTGCTCACTCTGAGCGTTTTCCAACTCAGCCTTTTGGCTCCGCGGAATCACAAAACGGTCCTCGTAACGCGCAATCGCGAGCAGACGGTAAAGGGACGTTGCCCGGGCCGCGGTCAAACCAACCCGGGTCAGCTTACTAGTGTCAAAGTCCTTACCGCTGGTCTTGGCCCGCATGTACAACCGCATCATGGCTAACTTATACAAGGCACTCTTGACCACCGGCACGTTACCGCCAGTCAGGAGGTTTGCCAGGTACTGAACTGGAATCCGCATCTGGTCGATTCCAGGGAAGATCATGTCTGGGTCCTTGATCGAGTTGCGTCCTTCAAAGTAGGACATCACTGGTGATAGCGGTGGAATGTACCAAACCATTGGCATCGTCCGGTACTCTGGGTGCAACGGAAAGGCAATCTTTTCCTTCACCGCTAGCTTGTAAATCGGCGACTTCTGGGCTGCCGCAATCATTTCCTCTGAAATTCCGTCCTTAAGTGCCTGCTTGACCACCTCTGGGTCGTTCGGGTCCAGGAATAAGCCCAGCTGGGCTTCATAAAGTTTGCTTTCGTCCGGGGTTGACGCAGCTTGTTCAACCCGGTCGGCATCATACAGCATGGCACCGATGTAACGAATCCGGCCAACACAGGTTTCAGCACAGACGGTCGGCTGCCCCTCTTCAATCCGCGGGTAACAGAACGTGCACTTCTCCGCCTTATGGGTCTTCCAGTTAAAGTAGACCTTCTTGTATGGACAGCCGGTCATGCAGAATCGCCAGCCCCGGCACCGTTCTTGGTCTACCAAGACGATTCCATCTTCATCCCGCTTGTACATCGCGCCAGACGGACAAGAAGCCACACAGGGGGCGTTAAGACAGTGTTCACATAGCCGGGGCAGGTACATCATGAAGGCCTGTTCAAAGTTCTTCTTGATATCGCCCTCGATCTTTTGCATGTTCGGGTCCTGCTGAACATACTCTGTCGAACCGGCGAGGTCGTCGTCCCAGTTTGGGCCCGTCGTTAGTTCCATGTTTTCACCCGTAATTTGGGACTTTGGCCGCGCCACGGGCTGGTGCTTGCGTTCAGGGCCAAAAAGGGTCTTATAATCGTAAGTCCATGGTTCGTAGTAGTTGTCCATCTCGGGCATGTCATTGTTATAAAAGATCTTTCCCAGGGCGATCTTGTTGAGCTTGTTTCCAGCCCGCAATTGGAGCTTCCCTTTGGCATTGAGCGTCCAGCCCCCGTGGTACTGGTCTTCATCTTCCCAGCGCTTCGGGAAGCCGACCCCCGGCTTAGTTTCAACATTATTAAACCACATATACTCAGCCCCGGGCCGGTTCGTCCAGGTATTCTTACAAGTTACCGAGCAGGTATGGCAGCCGATACACTTATCAAGGTTCAGTACCATCCCAATTTGTGCTTTAATCTTCACTCCAGTTCACCTTCTTTAACTTTCGTACGTTGACGTAGAGGTCCCGCTGGTTTCCAGTCGGACCATAGTAGTTCCAAGCATAACTCAGCTGGCCGTAGCCGCCAACCATGTGCGTTGGTTTTACGTGAATCTGCGTTGGCGCGTTGTGCGAACCACCACGGTTACCAGTAATTGTAGAGAGTGGTTCGTAGATTTCATTATCCTGGGCATGGTACATGTACATCGAGCCCTTCGGCATCCGGTGAGAAACAACGGCCCGGGCAGTCACGACCCCGTTTCGGTTATAGACTTCCAACCAGTCGTTATCCTTCACCTTCAGCTGGTCGGCATCTTCTGGGCTGATCCATACGGTCGGGCCACCCCGGAAGAGCGTCAGCATCTCAAGATTGTCATAGTACATCGTGTGGATATTCCACTTCCCGTGCGGGGTCATGTACTTTAAGGTAATTTCATCCTTGACTGGCTTAACGTCGGTATCCTCAGGTGCCAATACAATCGGTGGCAGTGATGGCTTGTAGGTTGCTAGACCTTCGCCGAATTCACGGAAGACCTCGTGGTCAACGTAGAACTGTTCCCGGCCGGTCAAAGTCCGGGTTGGCACCTTCCGCTCCGTCATCAGGGAGAATGGCGTATACCGGTCGCCACCGTGCTTAGCCGAGGTCCCAATCGGAGTCGGGTAAGCTTCCTGCGGCTGGGCCGTAATCTTCTTAAACGACATCACGTCATCCGCGTGGCCCCGGCCAATATCGGTCAGGTGCTCACCAGTCTGGGCTTCTTTCTTTGCCCAGGCCCGGTCCGCCAGCTTACCATTGGAAGCCGTCGACAGCCGTAAGATCGCGTCGCAAACCTTCTCGTCTTCGTCCAGCAGCGGACAGCCGGCACCGATACCTTCTGCCGCCACCCCGTTGAGGTCCTTCAAGTAGTCGTACTGGTCCTGAACTTCGTAGCCGTAGTTATTAACGACATTTGGTCCCAGGGTAATAAACTTCTCATAAACCTTGCTGTAATCACGCGGGATCAGCGTTAATGACGGCATCGTCTTGCCAGGGATTGGTTCAACCTCCCCCTTCTTCCAGTCCCTGATTTTGCCAAGGGGCTGGGCGATCTCTCCTGGAGTATCATGACCGAGCGGAGCACTCTTCAAATCATAGTGCACTCCCGGCAGGTACTTTGCGGCCATCTCAGAGAAGGTCTTGGCCAGCAGCTTAAACTGCTGCCAGTCGGACTTGGACTCCCACATCGGACTGATGGCATCGTTGAATGGGTGAATAAACGGGTGCATATCCGTCGATGAGAGGTCCTTCTTCTCGTACCAGGTTGCCGCTGGCAAGACCACGTCAGAGTACATCGGGGTCGATACCATCCGAAAATCCATATCGACAACCAAGTCGAGCTTCCCGGTAGCGGCCTGGTCATGCCAAACCATTTCAGTTGGCTTGCGGCGTGAGTTTGGCTTCGCCAGTAGACCGTTTTCCGCACCCAGCAGGTGCTTCATAAAGTATTCAGCTCCCTTACCGGATGAGGCAAAGAGGTTGGACCGCCACAAGAAGAAGGCTTTAGGCTGGTTCTCGTTGGCATCTGGGTCCTCAGCTGCGAAATGCAAGCTTCCCTTCTTCAATTCTTCTACCAACTTCGGCGTAATTTTCGCCAGGTCAGTGGTCCCGTAATCCTTGGCAAAGGACAGCGGGTTCCGGTTAAATTGCGGGTAAGATGGCAGCCAGCCGAGCCGGATTGCCAACTGGTTGTAATCGGCATTATGGAGATAAGTATGCTTGCTCTTCCATACCGGGGACTTTTGGGCCTGGTTATCAATTTCCTCGTACCGCCATTGGTCAGTGGCAAAGTAGTACCAGGTTGTTCCCTGCATCTGCCGGGCACCGCCCTTTTCCCAGTCGTTGGCAAAGGTGATGTTAGCCCAGCCCTCTTGCGGCCGCAGTTTTTCCTGACCAACATAGTGGGCCCAGCCGCCACCGGTCTTACCAACACAGCCGCAGAGCATCAGCATGTTGATAATCGTCCGGTAGTTCATGTCAGCGTTAAACCAGTGGTTGACCCCGCCACCCATGATGACCATGCTGGCGCCATCATGGTCGGCAGCGTTTTGGGCAAATTCACGGGCAATCTGGATTACCTGGTCAGCCTTGACTCCGGAGCGTTTTTCTTGCCAGGCAGGGGTAAAGAAGCTGGTGGCGTCATGAGCATCCTTGGCAGCCAATTCATCATCGCCGGTCCGGTTAATCCCCATTTGGGCCATCATCAAATCATAAACGGTCGTAACGTCGTGTTCACTGCCGTCCGCATAGGTTAGTTTGCGCACCGGAATGTGCCGGATAACCACGGCATTACCCTCGTTACTAAAGGCGGGGAAGTCAATTACCGCCTGGGTAGTCGTAGCATCCTGGTCGTTAACGGACAGGGCCGGGTCAATTTCGTTTCCCTCCTGATCCTTCAATTCCAGGTTCCACTTTTCCTTAGCGTCATATTCCTGCCCCATGGTCCCGTTAGGCACAACAATCTTTTGCTGACGGGTATCGTAAACCACCGTCTTCCATTCGGGGTTCACCACCGTATCGTCATGTACCAGGTCGCTGATCCGGACAAAGCGGCCCGCGGTGAAGTGGTTGCTATTGGCGGCACTCGGCCCTAATTCAACCAGGAACGGCAGGTCAGTAAATTGCTTGGAATACTTGATGAAGTGGTCCACCGGGTGCTTTTGGTAAAACTCGTCTAAGATCACATAGGTCATCGCCTGGGCAACGGCCGAGTCGCTTCCCGGATGCGGGGCGAGCCAGTCATCAGCGAACTTAACGTTTTCCGCGTAGTCTGGGCTAACGGCAACTACCTTAGCCCCCTTATACCGGGCTTCCGTCATAAAATGCGCATCCGGTGTCCGGGTTAGCGGGACGTTGGACCCCCACATAATGATGTAGGAGCTGTTGTACCACTCTGCTGACTCCGGTACGTCCGTCTGCTCACCCCAAACCTGCGGTGAAGCCGGTGGCAGGTCGGCATACCAGTCATAGAAGCTCATCTGCTCCCCACCAAGGAGGGCAATAAAGCGGGCTCCGGCACTAAAGCTCATCATCGACATTGCTGGAATTGGCGTGAAGCCGCCGATCCGGTCGGGTCCGTACTTCTTAATCGTGTACAGGCAGGCAGCGGAAATCAGTTCTAAGGCCTCGTTTCGGTGAACCCGAATTAGGCCGCCGTGACCACGAACCGACTTGTATTCCTTAGCTTTCGCTGGGTCTTCAACGATGCTGGCCCAGGCAGCCAAGGGGTTATCGTGTTCCTTTTTGGCCGCCGTCCATAATTTCCACAGTCGTCCCCGGATATACGGGTACTTAATCCGCACCGGGCTGTACTCATACCAGGAGAAACTAGCACCCCGCGGGCATCCCCGTGGTTCATACCCCGGCATATTGGCGCCACACTCCGGATAATCAGTTGCCTGGTGCTCCCAGGTGATAATTCCTTGTTTAACGTAGACGTTCCAGGAACATGACCCCGTACAGTTAACCCCGTGGGTTGTCCGCACGACCTTATCATGTGCCCAGCGTTGCCGATAAAGCTTTTCCCAACGTCGGTTATTTTCCTCGAGTTGCGTAAAGGTTCCATTAAATTTCTCAACCTTATTAAAGAACCGCGACTTCATCGTTGTCTTACCTCCCTTACTAAATTGGGCCCTTCCACTTAGACTTTGAAAGTAAGCCTTTTCCCTAATGTAAAGACTATCATCAATCCTGCTATACTACGACTAGGGAATTACCTATATTTTTACTTAAATGAGGTGTTAATTAGACATGAACCGTTATGACCGTCAAGAACGGGTCCGCCAGATCGGTCCCGCCGGCCAAGCGAAGATCAGCCAGGCCACCATCCTCATCATGGGCCTGGGCGCACTGGGAAGCTATGCCGCCAGCCAGTTGGTCCGGGCAGGGGTCAAACGGCTGATCCTCGTCGATCCCGATGTCGTCACGGTCAGCAACTTGCAGCGGCAGGCGCTGTACACAACCTTCGACGCCGCCAAGAAGCGTTTCAAGGTCCTAGCAGCCAAAGAGCACCTGCAAACAATTAACCCTACGGTGGCGGTCACAGCAATCCCGGCGCCGCTCACCACCGACGTCATCCAAAAACAGTCCTTTGACCTCTGTCTCGACTGCCTCGACAATTACACCGCCCGTGACCTGCTAAACCGGTTGGCAATCGCCCAGCACTTTGATTACCTCTTTGCTAGCTGTGCTGGGACCTACGGCAACGTTATGGCCGTGTCGCCGCATAAACACCCGTGCCTTAACTGTCTCTTTCCCAACCTCGACCAGCTAAAGCAAGCCGATTGTGACGTCATCGGGGTCAACACGGCCCTCATCCCGGTGATCGCTGGGCTCCAGGTTTCACTCGCCCTCCACTATCTGGTGGACCGGGCAAGTATCGACTTCAGCCGTCTCTACACCATCGATAACTGGGCACTGACCTGGAACCGGTTTAAGATCAAAAAGCGGTCGGACTGCCCTACCTGCCATACCCCAACTGACCAGCTCTTCACCAAGCTCGAACAAGAGCAGCCGGAGTTGAAAATGCTCTGCGGAGAGGGCGCTTTTTACACGACCTTAACTGCCCCGGTCGACCTGGTCAGCTGGCAGGAGTGGTTGAAGCAGCGCTCTCTGCTGGTCGGTACCAGCCCGCTGTTCATCCATTTTCAGTGGCAGGACCATCCCGTCAGCCTCTTTAGGACGGGCCGGCTCATCATGTACCAACTCGCTACGCCAGAGGCCGCTAACCACTTATTAACCAGCATCAAACAAGTTGCGAACGAAGTCAGCAAGGGAGGTCAACCATGACAACCGCCGCTATTTTAACCATCAGTGACAGTCGCCAACTAGCCACCGACCGATCGGGAGACCTAATCGCCGACCGCCTAACCAGCCATCAATTCACCATTCTAAAGCGCATTCTGGTCAAAGATGACCTGGTCGATATCCAGGCCGCCTTTCTCCAACTTGAGCAAGCCGGGCCGGACATTATTATTACCAACGGGGGAACCGGAGTCGCCCAGCGGGACACCACAATTCCTGCGATCCGCCCCCTCCTGGTCAAGGTCATCCCCGGCTTTGGCGAATATTTCCGCCAGATTTCGCTGGCGGAAATCGGCACGCGGGCACTCGCCTCCCAAGCACTTGCTGGTTTTAACTACCGTAACCAGCTTACTTACTGCCTGCCAGGGTCGACGAATGCGTGCCAAACGGCGCTCGACCGCCTTATCATCCCCGAATATCAGCACCTTTTATTTGAAAGCAGCAACCAACGAAAGGAAGTTCACCACCATGCTCACTAGAAGAACACCAATTTCAGTTGCCCAGGCCCAGGCCAAAGTTGCCGCGGTCCCGCTAACGGCCGCAACTGAGGTCATCCCGACCGCCCGGGCCAACCACCGGGTCCTCGCCACCGCTGTCCTTGCTCCTTACGATTACCCCCACTTTCGCCGGGCCGGTATGGATGGGTACGCAATCTTAGCCAACGATGACCATAACTTCCCGAAGGAATTTACGGTCCGGGGCGAAATTCAAGCCGGCGCTACTTGGACGGCCCCTCTCCGGCCAGGTGACGCCGTCCGGATTATGACCGGCGCCTTTGTTCCTGACGATGCCGGCAAGGTTATCCGGATTGAAAAAACTCGCCCGGTTACGGGTCAGGAAAACAAGGTCCGAATTTTGACTAGTGAAAGCAAAACCAACATTACGGAAAAGGGGACTGACGTCAAGAAGGGCAACGTCATCCTAGATAAGGACCAGGAGCTTAATCCCGGTGGTCTTGCAGTTCTGACCGCATTCGGCATCGATCAGGTTACCGTCTACCAACGGCCCCGGATTGCCATCATCGCTACCGGGACTGAACTATTGGCGGCCGGTGCCCCGATCACACCCGGCAAGATTTACAACAGTAATGGTCTAATGCTTCAACGGCTGATTGAAGAAAACGGGGGGATCGTCGACTTTACAGTCCAGCTCCCTGATGACAAAAATCGCATTAAGCAGGTCCTCAACGAGCAAATTGCCAGTCATGACATCGTCATCACCGACGGCGGTGTTTCAGTTGGCGACTTTGACTACCTTGGCGATACTGCCCGCAACGCTGACCAGCTACTCTTTAACAAGATTAAACAGCGTCCTGGCAGCGTCACCACTGCCTTTATCCAGGATCACACCTTTGTAATGGCCCTCTCCGGGAACCCGGGCGCCTGCTTTACCGGTTTCTACTTATATGTGGAGCCTTTAATCCGCCGCTACCAGCATCAACTGAGCCGGGTTAAGAAGGTCCGGGCCACCTTGGCAGCACCTTATAATAAAACGAACGGTTTTGACCGCTACCTCCGGTGTACCTACCAGGAAAATAACGGTCACTACCGGGTCTATCCTAATGGGATTAACCGGTCCGGCTCGCTAGCTAATCTGCAAACAACCACCTGCCTGGCCTTAATTCCCCATAGCACCACCCCGATGGAAGTTGGAACGGAGACAGACGCATGGCTATTACCTTTCAAATAGTTGGTCACAAGAATAGTGGTAAAACCTTAGTTACTACTAAACTGATCAGCGCCCTCACCGCCCAGGGTTGGCGGGTAGCGGCAATCAAACATGATGCCCATACGGGAGCCATGGACGTTCCCGGAACAGACAGTGACCTAATGAGCAGGGCCGGGGCTCATCAGGTGGTCCTAGAGTCTAGCCAAGGGCTCTTTTATCACCAGCAAGCGCCAGTTCCCCCGCTCTCGTTCTTAGTCAACCGGCTTCGCCAGAAGAATGATCTTGTAGTCATCGAGGGCCATAAAGCCGCCAACTACTCAAAACTGGTAATGTTGGCGCCTGACGAAACGTTAAAAACGGTCCCCCAGGCTGGAGTCGTCGCAACAGCTAGCCTGACCCCCAATCCCGCTGCCGAATTGGTTGGTCTCGAGCAAACCGTCAACTGGTGTCTTGACTATCTAATTCGCCGTCAAGAGGAGGGGCCGCAACCATGATTGGAATCGTCCTTGCCGGCGGTCAGTCGCTCCGCTTTGGTCGTGACAAGGCTACCTGTCAGCTACCGGGACAAAAGTACAGTAACGTCCTGCTCGCGGTCAATAAGCTAAGCGCTTGTGAACAGATTATTGTTTGCGCTAACCGAGCCAACCAGGGTAAAATTAAGAGCCAACTGGGCAGCGGCATCACCATCGTTTGTGACCTCGCTGAGTATGCCAACCACGGTCCGCTGGCTGCCATTGCGACCGCCACCAGTTTAAGGACCGGCGATGTCGACTACCAAATGCTACCGGTTGACTACCCTAATCTCACCCCAGCGACGGTCAACCGAATTGCTGCCCAGCCGAACACCGTTGCAGCGACCGTAGGCCACGCCCACTACACCATCGCCCATTTCAGATGCAGTCACCGGCAAGTCGTTAACTGGCTGGCACACGGTGACTGGCGGCTGCGGCACTTCATCATTGATTGCTGCCACTGCCAACCGTTATTATTCCCTGACAGCCACGAATTTATTAATCTCAACTATGACCAAGGAGAGCATATTCCATGAAGAGTAAAGAGCAAATTACCGAGCCGGATTTTCAGAAACTAGTCGCCCTCGTCCTAAACGACCTTGCCCTGCGACGAACCATGCTGGAAAATCGGGAGCAAGAAGTTAACCAGCAGCTTAGCTCACTCGAACGGGACGCTGAACTGGAACAACTGGATGATCAAATTCAGCAGCTCCAACGCGACTACGACCACTACCGGCAGTTTCAAGATCCCGCTTTCAAGTTCAATAGTCAAAGGTACTTTCAAGGACCATCAATGGGGTTGCCCCAGCAACCGTGAGGAGGTTTCACTATGGTTACAGAAGAACCAAGTACGATTTATGACTATCAAAAACTAGTTAATCGTGTTTACCACCACAGCGACTTTGAATTTGTTGGAATTGCTCTCCAGGCGGAATTGTATCCCTACCCAATCAAATGGTGTTTTGTCGCAGTTAACCGCAATGAACGCTTTCGTAAGATAACGCTCCGTCGCGGCTTTGGAATTGCCGGGCTGGTTTTACGAACAGGGAAGCCATTTTATAGCAACGACCTGCCTAAATATACCCTTTCCAGTGCTATGTACACCCCGATCGCTGGGGCCGAAGCACTTACTGCTGCCGCTGCAATTCCCCTTTCATCTAGCACGATGGGGGTTGTGACGGGGGTCCTGCTTGCCGGCTACCGTGACGGCAAGCGACAGGTTAGCCAGGAATCTGTAAAACAACTGCAGGGCTTTATTCATTAGTTAATGTTAAAACGGAGCTGTCAGGCTAACTTAGAACAATCACTGGCACGGACCAGTGGATTGTCCGTAAGCAAATTATTTTGCTCCGTAGCACTAGCCCCTAGACCTCTGAGACGGGGCACACGATATTGTTAAAACATTCAGAACTAAAAGGAGGGCCTGCGGCAAAATATGGCTTTGTCACGGGCCCTCAACGCTTTCCTCTGACTGGCGGATCAATTGCGCTTTCACTACTATTATTATAAGATAAAACTTGAATGTTTAGGGGGAGGAGATTTTCATGCTCGAAAGCATTAACTGGATTCGAGACTATTTTGACCAGTCCCCGGATGCCGTGATGATTTTTCAAAACGACGGACTGGTTTTGAGCAACCGCTTGGCCCAGCACCTGACTAATCAAATTGGGCTTAGTCCTGACTACATTCTCCAAATTGCTAAAAATGCTTGGCAGCAGCACGGCCATAATGACTGCGCGAATTGCCAGATAAAAAGCCGGATGGACTTTGTGGCGGTCCCAATCTCGTCCCGGAACCCTCAAGGACAAAAAATCCATTTTTCACTCGTGTATAAACCACTCGAAAGCAAGAAGGGCGTCTTCGCCCTGATCTTAGAAAATCGCGAACAGCAGCAGCGGCTGACGAAAATTGAAGAGCAACGCCAGCTAAACCAGTATGTAAACCGAGCTCACGAACGGGAACGGCAACGGATTTCCCAGGACCTCCACGATAGCATCGCTCAGGGGGTCTACTCCGCCATTATGGGGGTCCGGCGCTTACACCATGAAGATCTATCCACCCTCCAACGTGCCCAAATCAGCCAGGCAGTCGAAATCCAATTGCAGGAAACCCTGGCAGCGATTAAGGGGATGGCCCTTGACATCCGGCCCTCGGTTCTCGACAGTTTCGGCTTGATTCCGGCTGTTAAGGCCCTCGCCAAACGGTTGCAGGAAAATTCTGGAGTTACGATTAACGTAATTGGCAACGCCAGTACCGACCAGCTGACGACTGACGTCGAGAACGTTCTTTACCGGATCTGCCAGGAAGCCATTAACAATGCTCTGCGGCACGCATCGCCAAACGAAATTAATGTGATTATCACGGACCACCCCCGCTTCATCCAGCTCGAGGTTCTTGACGACGGGCGGGGCTTTGACCCCCAGCAGCACGGCTTTAATGGACATTCCCTCGGCCTGATGAACATGAATGAACGGGTCGAGGCCCTTAACGGCGCCTTCAGTATTCATTCCAAGCCTAATGCTGGAACAACCATCACGGTGAAATTTCCTTACCAGCAAACAAATTAATTGGAGCGATAATTATGTATAAAGTATTAGTGGCGGATGACCATGCCATCGTCCGTTCGGGGATTTCTTACCTGGTCAACCAGCAACCCGGTTTTACGGTGGTCGACGGTACGGCTAGCGGTACTGACACCTACCTGCGAATCGAACAGGGCGGGATCGATATATTAATCATGGACCTCAGTATGCCTCCTGGCGAAAGCGGCCTAATCACGACCAAGCGGATTCATGATAAATTTCCCAAGGTTAAGATCATCATCCTGTCCATGCACGAGGAACAGGAGTACATCAACCGGGCCATGTCCAACGGTGCTATGTCATACATTTTGAAGAGCTCATCTGATGGTGAGATTCTCACCGCCCTCAAACACGTTGTCAACGGGGAAAACTATCTCGATGCTAACATTCTTATCAGCAAGTCCGACCTCAAACAGATCAACGCCAGTGGTGCCGACGTAAACTTAAAGGGATATAGCGTCCTCTCCAAGCGGGAAAAAGAAGTCTTCCCACTGGTGGCCCTCGGTTATTCCAACAGAGAGATTTCCGAAAAGCTCTTTATCTCCACGAAGACCGTTGAGGCCCATAAGGCCAACATCTCCCGCAAGCTCCACCTCCATAGCCGGGTTGAGCTGGTTCGGTATGCTATTCACCACCACCTAATTGATTTTTAAGGATTCGGGGATTCCAAATTAGCGGAATCCCCGATTTTATTTTGCTCAGCTCTTTTCTATAATAAAGGAGAAGACTATTTACTCGGAGGGGATTAATCATGGCAAGCAACCTTAGTCAAGACGATGAACTACGGGGAATCCTCAGTGACGTTGCCCGGGGGCGGTTCTCGACCCGGCGGCAAATCAACCCCCAGTCAAACCTCTTTCAAACGACGGCCTATGCGGTCCAAGAAGGCTTAATCATGGGGGCCAAGCTTGATACCTCATTTTCCACCAGCCTGGCAGGCATGGACCTGACTAGTGCCCGACTGACCAGTGCTGGCAAAGCAAAACTCGCTGCTCTGATGCAAACAACAAGTACAAAGGATCATTAATCATGAATGCTGAAGACAAACTCAATCGCGAATACAATAACCAGGCCATCTATACGTCAGGCTTTTACGCGGACCCAGAAGACGACCTTGCCAACCGCAAGAAGCTCTTTGACGCCCTCAAGTCACTAACCGCTAACCAGACTGATACCAGTCCGTTTTCCCTGCAAATCATGGCGACCAACAGTGAAATCAACATCATGCCGCTGGGCTTGCTGGATCTCAACGAACTGAAGGAATATGAACGGGACCAGCGGAGCAAGCATGGGCTTAACCACGCTGATGATAGTCTCCCACTAGTCGTTCAGTACGCGCCCCATACCGAGGATGGCCAGGTCGAAAAGCAGCTGGTGGGTACCGTCCAGGAGTTATTTGGTAATTTTAACCAGCAAATCGAACTAGTTTGGCAAACGGTGCACGGGTTTTTGCAAAAGAACTTCCAAACCCTGACTACCGTTTGCGCTGACCTCATCGCCGATAGCAAGGACGTCAATCGGCAGTATCAAGCTACTTTTGGCAAAATGGCCGCCAGCGAGCGGGAAGAGCAGCTGGGTTTCACTCTGGACGATAGTGAACTCGACCAGTTCTGTCAGTATATGGCCGATATGCACGAAGTCCAAGCCATTGTTTTATCCGCTGGGGCCTTTGCTAACCACGAACTGCTCGGTGACAACTCCTTTACGGAGATGATGAGTGACAATGTCCGCCGCAGCACCGTCTTTTGGGTTCTTGATAATACCTTTTACGAAATTTTCTACTACTTTTTACTCCGCTACCAGGCGCGGCACGAAAAACTCGCCAAGTACCTCAGCCACCAACGGCAAACGCTAATCGTTAATATGCGCAATGATGCCTTTCAGCGGGCCCAGCGGCTCACCGAAACATCACAGCTCAAGGTCGACTTTAATAAGTACCTGACCGACATCTTTATTCCGGTCGCCGAACAGTTAACTGCCGAAATTAACAAGTTTAAGGACTGATTTGATGATTGATGAACGTCTCACCGGCGGACTAGCTGTCATCGTCAGCCAACTACCGCCGTTAATTCAGCGCCTCCTGGACCCTAACAGCGACCAGGCAGCGCGACACACCCGCTATCAGCTGTTTGCGGCTCTTAGTCAATTCACAGCTGAAGACTTGACGGTCGACCAGGTTACGGCTGCTCAGCTTCCAGAACTGTTGTCGCTGGGGGCCAGCACCTGTCCGCCAGCTTTTTTACCCAACCAGCTTACCGTGGGGACAGTAGCCCAACAAAAAGCCGGGGCCTTTGCTGCCAGTTACTTAATGGGACAATTTGTTAACCGCCTCGGCAAGGTCGGCAATCCACCCCAGGTAGTCGAAGAGCTAACTGTTGACGGTGGCGATTTTATGATTGCCCAGTTGCAGCGGCTGCAATTCAACTACAACCAGCACTTCCAAGTTGCTGATTACCTGCTAGACGTCAAGTCTCGAGCAGGTTTGCTCGCAGCAATCACTGCTAAACAAGCGGCAGTACTCGCGAATCTGGGGCCCGACTTGGTCAGCCTGGCCGGGCAGATTGGTCAAACCATTGGTAGCGCGGGAACGATGGTGAACGAACTTGCCACCCTATTTAAGCAGCCTACAACATTGACCACCGCGATCCTGACCGGGCAGTATCCCTTACCCCTTCTCTTTGCTATTGAGGACCACCCTGCCTGGTTCAAGAGCTTCTTCGGTCAGGACCATCGGCCAACTCCGGCGGCCTTTGATCAAGCCTACCAATTTACCATGACGGCCCGGCCAAAGGCAGCAGAGATCATCACGGAAATGCTCAGCCAGGCCCGGCTCGACATTAAGGTCCTGCCCGCCGGCAATGGCCGCAAACAGCTATTGACCCTAGTTAACCAACTGGCGAAGGCGGTGCAGTAATAAATTTGGCGGTTTAATCCGCGCGGGTCAGTATGCCCCATTCAAAAAGAGACTGGTTGAATTTCTTCTTCCAGTCTCTTTTAATAATACTTATTTAACGATGTGCACATCGCCATGAATGTAGTGCTTCCACAGGGCGAACCAGCAGATGACCCCCGTCAAGACGAGCAGGCCAATCCCCAGTTCGTAGCTGCCCGTCCACTGGTAGATGTAACCAATTACCAGCGGCGGGAAAAAGCCACCCAGGCCACCCATAGCACCAACGAAACCAGTGACAGCACCGGTATTACCCTTGGAGATGTATGGAACCATCTTGAAAACAACCCCGTTACCAATTCCGGCGGACAGACCGATCAGGACGATTCCGGCGATGAAGAGGCCTTGACTGTGGAAGCTCAACATAATCCACAGTCCAAAAACAATGATTGCAATAAAGGTCCACTGTAAAAGGCTCATTGGCCGCTTCTTATCTGCTAAGTAGCCACCCACTGGCCACCAGTGTGCAGACAAAGGCAAAGAGGGCGGAATAAAGGCCCGCCGTGACCGGGTTAAACTTAAACATTCCCGTCAGGAAAGTAGGCGTCAAATTAGTAAAGGACACAAAGAGACCAAAGGTCAGGAAGTAGAAGAGGGACAGGTACCAGGTCCCGCTATCCTTCGCTACGGATAGCGCCCCCGCAATTGTCTTGCTCTTGTCAACCGGCATTTCCTTACAAAAGATGGCAAACAGGAGTCCAAAAATGATCGTCAGGATAATCAAAAAGTAGTATACAGCATCAAAACCAGCCGTCTTAGAAATGTATGGCAGGGTCATCGCCGCGACGGCATTCCCCATGTTCCCCATCGAAACGATTCCCAGCGCCAGTCCCTGCTGCTCAGCGGGGAACCATACAGAGGCATAGGAAACCCCTACGGCAAAGGAGGTCCCGGACATCCCGACCAGCAGGGCCGCAAACAGGAGCATCCCAAAGGAATGAACGTGGGGAATCATCAGTAGTGGAATGAGAATGAAGGCCATCAAAATCAGGTAAACCTTCTTCCCACCATAGCGGTCAGATAAAATCCCCACTGGGATCCGCATAATCGAACCCAGCAAGACCGGCGTCGCTAACAGAAGTGTCCGCTCAGCCACGGACAAATGAAACATCTGAGCCACTTGTGACGCCAACGGGGCAAAGTTTGACCAGGACATGAAACAAACAATCATTGCCAAGGTTGAAAGAATAAGTGCTGTATACGCATTGGCACGGCTGCCATGAGCAACATTTTTAACATTAGACATATAATCAGTCCTCCTCCAAAAGTAAACTTGCAAAACGGTTAGTGGTTAGCCGCCACTAACCGGCGGAATAATTGCAACTTCATCTGTGGGCGTCAACGTTACCGTCGCCGCATCCACAAATTCCTGGTTAACCGCCAGTCGCGAGTTATTCAGGGTCGGCCCAAGCGTCGGGTCCTGCTTGGCCACTTGATCAAAGAGGTCAGCCACCTTCACTGGTGAAGACACCCTGACCGTCACGGTCGGTCCTAACCGATCCTGGAGAAATGCGAATAATTTAACCGTTATTTCCATCAGTTTCCCCACCTTACCTTATCAGTATCGTACTCCTTTTTCCAAATTGGTACCGTCTGCTTTAAAGTATCAATCACGTACTGGCACCATTTAAACGCCTCCGCGCGGTGTGGGGCGGCCACCCCGACAAAGACGGCGATGTCAGTCAGTGCTAACTGACCAGTCCGGTGGACAACCACGACCCGGCCCCCCTGCGCTTCAATCGGCTGGGCAATCTTTTCTAATTGCCGTTCCGCCATCCCATGGTAGGCAGTGTAGTCAATTCGCTTTGTTTCAATACTGCCCGTCCATTGGCGAATCGTACCAACGAACATATCAATGCCGCCAAACTGGGGATCGACCAGTTTTTGGTACAAGGGCGCGACCTCAATCGGCGCATCGCTGATCCGTAAATAGTACAAACTCAATCACCCGCTTTCAACACTCCCATTATGCCAAAAAAACGGGCAACTTAGAATCGGTTAATTCCCTAATAATCGTCCCGGATTCCCGGTGCTATACTACAATAAGTAACGAAAGGATGAAGACGAATATGCGGGAATTAATATTATACTCAACCCTGTTTGGACATAACCTTGAACTCAGCCAACTAATTGCTGAGCACTGCCCGCAAATGACCCGATGCGGACTAGCTGAAACCAGTGCTGCCGCCTTGGCTAACTGCAACCGTCTGGTTCTCTGTCCGTGCACGTATGGCGACGGTTACTTAACACCGCTGGAAGAACAGTTTTTCCACCAGGTCCAGGGAATGCCCCTCCCGCACTTATCCTACTTGGTGGTCGGAGCCGGTGATCTGGATTATGGTCACGCCGCTTTTGCCCGAGCCGTCTTAATTTTTGACCGGGCCCTGCATGACCAGGGGGCCCGGCGGCTGGGAGCACCCATCAGAGTTGACTATGAAGAAACTGCCAGTGGAGCTCGGCAGGCGGTCGCCCAACTCAAGCGAGCAAGGAAGGAGCCCGAGCATGGCTAAGCGTTCACCACGGTTAATTTTACTCAGCACCATAATCCTGGTCCCCCTCCTAGCGGTAATTGCCCTCGGGTGTGGGCGGATCAGCCTTAGCCCGGTTGAAATCTGGACCGGTTTGACCCAACCGTCCCGCAACCCGGCGATTACCAATATTCTCTACACGATCCGGCTGCCCCGAATCTTCGGCGCTTTGCTAATCGGGGCCGGCCTAGCAGCGGCTGGGAGTGCCTTTCAAAGTGTCTTTCAAAATCCGCTCGTCTCCCCAGATATCCTCGGGGTCTCTTACGGGGCGGCAGTCGGTGCAGCAATCGCCATCCTGGCCGGCGGTGGGATCTGGCCGACTCAACTAGGGGCTTTTGCCGGCGGCATTATCGCCGTCGTCATCACCCTGTTTGTCGCCCGGATCCTGGGGCAGCGGGGAATGCTGATCCTGGTGCTTTCTGGAATCGTCATCTCCGGCTTCATGCAGGCCATCCTCGGGCTGTTAAAATACATTGCCGACCCCGACTCTCAGTTGCAAAGCATCGTCTACTGGCAGCTCGGCAGCCTTGCCAAGGTTGACCTGCCCAGCATTGCGGCCACTCTGCCAGCGCTACTGATTGGGGGTATTACCTTGGGCTTGCTCCGCTGGCACCTGACCGTCCTCTCGCTCGGCGACCACCTGGCAACCAGCACAGGACTCAACGTCCGGCTGGAGCGCCTGCTAGTCATCGTCGCGGGTACCCTGCTCACGGCGGCGACCGTCTGCCTTAGCGGGAACATCGGCTGGGTCGGCCTGGTTATCCCCCATATGGCCCGGCGGCTCGTTGGCACTGATGAACGGTATGCCCTGCCCCTCTCTGCACTAGTGGGAGCCCTCTTCTTACTCCTTATCGATACCCTAGCCCGAACCATCTCTGCTGGGGAAATTCCCCTTAGCATCCTCACCGGTTTTGTCGGCGCTCCCCTGTTTATTTACCTCCTCGTCAGAAAGAAGGCCCAGTATCCATGAACCTGCTCAGTGTTAACCAACTTAGTTTTGCCTATCCGGGCCAAGTCCCCATCTTTAAGCGTGTTTCGTTTAACATTCGGGCCGGCGAAATTTTAACCCTGCTCGGCCCGAATGGAGTGGGAAAATCAACCCTATTGCGTTGCCTGCTCGGCTTAGTCCCCCCTGCTAGCGGGAATATCACCCTCGCTTCAACACCCCTCGACCGGTTAAGCCGCCAGGAGATCGCCCACCACCTGGCCTATGTTCCTCAGGATTACCATGCCGCATCCACACTGTCCGTTCAGGACTACCTCTTAACTGCGCGGGCCGCCTACCTCAGGCCCTTTCAAACCCCTGGTCCCACGGAGATAGCCCTCGTCCAGCACTATCTCCAGCGTTTCCGGCTGGCTGACCTGGCCACGATCCCTTTTGTCAGCTTATCTGGTGGGCAACAACAACTGATTGCCATCATTCACGGACTTGTGCAGCAACCTCGGGTTCTGGTTCTAGACGAACCAATGGCGGCCCTCGACCTTGGCCGGCAGGCGGAGCTGATTACCCTCTTCAAAAAAATAGCGGCCAAGGGGATGGCAATTATCCTTACCACCCACCTCCCAGATCACGCCTTTATGCTTGGCGGGCAAGTCGGCCTCTTCACGAATGACCAGCAGGTTGTCGTCGGCAGTCAGGATGCCCTGCTGACCCAGGAAAAATTAACAGCTGTTTATCAGACGCCACTTAGCGTTGTCTACCTGCCAAAACTGGGCCGGTATTCTTGCCAGCTGGCCTTATCAACAAACAAAAGCACGGATTAGGAAAACCGGTGAAGGATTCTTAATCCGTGCTTTAATTAGGGCTTAATTTTCGCCCGCTAAAATCTGTTGGGCTTGGTGTTTCGATAATTGATAGTGGTAATAGCGGGCGTAGAAGTCCTGTGTCTGCTTAACCATGTCAATTCCCTTCATCTGGGCCGGGTGCAGCTTCTGCGCCGCCCACAACACCTGCAGTGCTTCTTCTGCACTGTAACGATCCCAAGGGAACGTACCTTGAGGATTCCCATAAACCCGGCCTTGCTTAACCGCCGTTAGCTGACGGAGCTGCGGGTCCCTCTTTAAAGCACGCCGGGCCGCCTGGTTAGAGCTGCTGCCAACAATGATCACGTCCGGATTAGCCTTGACTAGTTCTTCCGCCGTCACGGTAACCTGGTTGCCCCGCCTGGTGATCGCGTTCTGCCCGCCCGCGATCTTAATCCACTGGTCAACGATTGTGTGTCGGCCATCAACCTTTGTCAAGTCAGCAGAATTGACAAAGTGAACCACCGTTGGGCGCTGCTGGATCCCTTCTAAACGGCGGTTGACCAGCTTGATGTTGCTATCTAGTTCCTGGTTATACTGTCGAGCAAGTTGGGGTGCCCGGCCGCCAAGAATCGTGGCCGTTAGGGTTACGGACCGTTTCAGACCGGCAAAATCAGTGTACATTGCGTTCACGGTTGGCAGTTTAGCCTGTCGGGCCGTTTTAACCTGGGCCGGATCCGCGGCGATTACCACATCCGGCTTCGTCTTTAGCAGTTCCTCAACTTGAATCTGGTTACCAGCAAAGGGCGCCGTCACCTTTTTGATCCCCGGGTCAACGGTTGTAAACCAGGATTGTTTCTTAATTAATGGGGTTGTGGCCACCAGCTTTTTTTGCCCGTCTAATAGCAAAACGACCTGGTTATTGGCGTGCCACAGGTCAGCCAGCCGTCGGACATGGCGTGGAATACGAACCGTCTGCCCGTCCATATCCTTAACCGTCCGGGTCGAACTTGCCTTGACAGCGGGACTAGCCAGCAAAAGGGCGAGCGCTGCTAGCAGGACCCCCCAGCATCTTTTTTTCATCACATTCAACTCCTTCTCCTTTATCATACTATTTTGCGCGTTAAAAGATAATCAGGGTTTTCATCAATATCCCTAATTCTATTTGCCGCCGGTCTTTCTTATAATGGGGCTAGAATGGAGGACGATCATGAAACCACACCAGTATGACTTTAAGGAAGCAGCCTACCACCGTCTCAAACAGGATCAGGCTTTTCAAAACGTTTTTGATTTCCCCGACTTCGTTGAAATGCGGCCGGTCATCCGGGAGGCTGTCCAAACGATCGCCCGGCAAGGCGTTGACCACCCTGTACTGCCGGTCCAAGTAGAGCGGCTGACTATCGAACTTGAGCGCCAATTAGAACGGGAAACTCGTAAGTACCAATCCCAGGGTGGGGTCTATCCCAATCAAAAAAATGAATTGGGTAACTTGACCCGTCTTTATACCCGACTGCTCCAGGCAATCAGCCAGCGTCCTATCATTGACCAGGAAATCGAAGACATTATTTACGCCGTCAACCAGACCCGACTGAGCCTCAGCAAACTGCCGCCCCTGGTCGGGAGTGGAAAGCTGTACGAAGATGGCCACGACCGGGAATTAAGGCCGCATACCTTCTACTACCTGATTGCTCAGCACCTGGTCCGCCCCTACTTAATCGATCAGGCAGGTGCCATGGTTCCCCAAAACGTCAATAAGGAGGGCCGCCAACTAGTCGCCCGACTAACCGTCTATGCCTACCGGGACTGGGATGCCTACCTGACCCACCAGTACGATGAGCAGCATAACATTAAAAACCGGCGCGGATTGACCAGCCGGGAATATTACAACCAGCTTGAAACCAATGAGCTGAAATACGTCGACCACGCCTATGCCGACGTCCTTGCGGATTGCTTTACCGACTTCACCCACCTGGTTGTTCCCAACTACCTGGACCACGTCGACATTATGACGACCAACCTCGACGAACTGTTTAGCCATGCTCCCCTCCTCCGGATCAAGTTTGGGCAGCTCGTAGACCAGCACTTCCTAGTCGATGATCAGGGCCGCGAACACATCCTAGACGCCCCGGTCAAAGACATTCGTCAAAAGTACCAATACTACCGTGAACACTTTAGTTAGGAGAATGAAAAATGCATCCTGAAATCCGCCCCGAGATGAAACTGGGAATGAAGGAATTTGAAAATACCATGTTCATGCTGACAACTGCGCCGACCGAACTCAATATTGACCGCTTCGCTATCCAAGGCGACCTGTACCCCCAGCGGTTAGATGACGTGGCTTGGGCGCTGCCGGCCTACCTCGCAAGCGACTTCAGTCTCTTCTTCGTTTTTGCTCCCAATGTTGGCGGCCGTTGGGCCATTTCTTGTTCCCAGGCAACGGTCACTGCTGACCGGCAGGTAACCGCAATGAGTGAAACCGTACCGACGGGGATGGGATTAAACGCGGTCAACGAATTAAGTCCCAGCGGCGCGGTCGAACTAGTGGCCTACCTCAAAACGTTAGAGGTTAACCACCTGGGCTATTTTGACGAGCACATCGCTGAACACTTTCGGCCTTGAAACCGGCTTCCACAATGAACAAAAACTGCTTAAAAAATATCTGGCCTAACTAGCAAAGCCGGACGGTGAATCTGCAATTGATCCATCGTCCGGCTCTTCATATTAAGGCGTTCCATAGTTTCTTCCCAAACTCGCCTATTTTTAATTAACAGCGCCCTCCGGTAAACAATTGGCTGCCCCCATCGCTTACTGCCCTTCAAAGAACTGGTAAAGGTATTCCCGATAAGCAAAGGCCATGATCACATTGCGCAGCATTTGCTTTTGCTTGGTCTGCTCATGCCCCACCCGTTCTAACTGGTCCTGCTGGCCAAAGACGTACCGGGAAACGTTGCCCAGCTCCTCAGCAAAGTAATTATAGGCCACCCTGGTCTGGTAGCTTTCGCGCTGGATTTGAATCGCCTTGTACAAGTTGCTCTGCTCCAGGACGTTTTTTGCGACCACAATAAACAGCAGCTGGGCAATCTGCTCGCGCCGGTACAGTTTCTTCTGCGGCCGGGTCACCAACTGGTGCTTAACGTAATTGCTAACCATCGAGCTGGTGACCTTGACGCTCGGAAAGGGCGCCACGCATTTTTGCAGGTAGGTCACGACCTGGTTCAAGTAGAGCCCCATGTCTGGCAGCTCCTGGTACGGCGGCAGGTTAAATTTTTCATTGACTTCGTCTGCACTCATTCGGCTATTCCTCCTGGGTCCCATTTTACCGATTCGCCAGTTTCGGTGTCAACAGCGCTCTTAACGATAAGTTTTTTAAAAACCGTTGACAAGTTTCGCTAAAATGGCTATGCTGTTAAAAATAATTACCAATGGGAGATCAACAAGATGATAGTTAAAATTATTACGGACTCTGGTGCCAATTCGTTTGAACCGCTGATTGGCGGAGTTCCGCACCGCAGCGTTCCCCTGACCCTAATCGTCAACGGCCAGTCATGGTCAGACGACCCCCAATTAGACCTGGCCAACTTCCAGCAAGCGCTTAAAAACACCAAGACGGCCACATCCTCGGCCTGCCCAAGCGTGGGGGCCTGGCTCCAGTCCTTTGCCGGCGCAGACCAGGTATACGTCCTGACTATTACCAGTGCCCTGTCCGGCAGCTACAACTCCGCCGTGCAGGCCGCAAAGCTATACCTGGCGGACCACCCCGAAACCAAGATTCACGTCTTCGACACCAAGTCGGCCGGTCCCCAGGTCAGGCTGCTCGCTTCCCAGCTGGCAATTCTCATCAACCACCAGTACCCCTTTGACGAAATTATCCAGCTCATGAACCAGCAGATCCAGCAGACCGACCTGCTCTTCGTCCTCGCGGAACTCGACAACCTCGCCAATAACGGCCGGGTGAGTCCGGCAATTGCCAAGCTGACCCACCTGCTCAACCTCTATGTCTACGGCACCGCCAGTGATGTGGGGGCATTTAAGCTGCTCGGCAAACTGCGGGGCGGCAAACGAATGCTGCATAAGATCGTTACGGTCATGGAAAAGCAGGGCTACATCGGCGGCCGGGTCTTCATTGACCACGTTGACTGCCGGGAAAAAGCGGCGCGCTTAGCGAGTGCGATTAGCGCCCGCTACCCCAACGCCATCATTAACATCACAGCCTGCGGGGCCCTGTGTTCCTACTACGCGGAAAGCGGCGGTTTAATGATCGGCTTTGAAAAATAGTCCGGTAATACGCAAACGAGGAGGCTGGGAGAAAACGTTTTTTCTCACCAGCCTCTTGCTAGTTCTTAACTATTACTAAGATAACGTGGAAAACCTACAGGCTAACTTCGTGTCGTAACCACAAGGCTATTTGCCTACGAACGATCGCCGGCCCGTTCCGTGCCAACTATCGTTCTAGGTTAGCCACACGCCTTGTCGAGGAGGTTATTTCCCACTCTCTCGTTTCATTGATAACCGTCACGGACCAGCAAGGCGGTTAATTCCGGCCCTGGTCAGCCAGCCGAAAGACGTACTGGTACTTTCGCCCGTGGCTGTTCCAATACCAATCATAGCCGACCTCTTGAACCGCGGTACCCGGTTGGCCCTGGGTCAGCCAGCAGACTGAAATCGCCCGCTGGTTATCAGACGAACCACTAGCAATCACGATGTGGCGGCTCTCCCATGGATTATTGATGTGCCCCCAGATGACAATATCACCATACTGGGGGATGTACTCATTATCACCCTGGTAGATCAGCCGGTAGCCGTTCTGCAACAGGTACGGCGTAATGTTGCTCGTGGCGTAAACGTACGCGGGTGCCGTCGCCCCGGCCGCTTGCAGGGCGGCCGTCATCGAACCGGAACAATCCGCGGTCCCGTCACTGCCGTTGCGGGCGCCGCGCTGGGAATAGGTTAGCCTTCCTTCGTGTTCCACAAACCAGTTGATGATTCGGGCTGAGAACTGACCGTTCGTCATCCGGCCGTCCGCACCAAAGTAGACCCCATCTACCCACCGGTTTGTCACTGGCTGGCGGGTTGTCGGGTCAAAGTAGTAGGTGTTTCCCGCAAAGCGCTGAATCCCCCGTGGGTCGGCCACCGCCGCTGGAATATAGAACGGGGCGGCGTACCAGTCGGTATAGTGACCATTTCCGCCCTGGTCATCGCTGTAACGATGGATCAGCTGGATCGTTTGCCCATACATATTAGCCGGAATCGCAAACGACGCGGCAAAACCGGCCTGGTCATTTCCCAGGATTGCCGGGAAGCTGGCTGTGACGTCAGGGCGCGCAGTCAGGTCGGTCAGCCGCCAGCGCTTCAGCTCACTCCCGTTTTGCCCAAGTGCAATCAGGTACTGGTAGGGTTTGCCGGCGGTTTGGTCACTAATGTGCCAACCAGCAAGCTGCAATGTAGTCGGTGTAACAACCAGCTGATCGAGGTAGCCAGCACTGTTTGAATAAATCGGACTGGCTTGGTCAGAAGCGTTGCCGTTCCCCGCCGGGTCATCGGTAAAGCGGACCAGCACCTGCATTTGCTGGCCGACCTTGGCCGGGTCAAAGTGAACAACGGTGTTGAAGCCACTATTCAGGCTGTTAAAGGTCTGCGGGTAAAGGCGGGCAATATCAGGCCGGGCCGTTAAGGTCAGCTGACTCCGGCCAATCTCGCGGCCATCGCTAAGCACGATCACGTAGGCATATGGTCTTGCCGGTGCGCTGCTATCAACGGCCCAGCCAGCAAGCCGCAGGCCCGCAGCCGTCATTTGAAGCTGGTCAAAGTAAAAACTGCGCCGATTTGCTAGCGGCAAGCTGAGCCACTCATCGGTGTACTGGCCGTCCCCGCCGTTGCCGTTCGGGTCAGCCGACGTTGAATAGCGGCTGACTACTGAATACTGGTGCTGGGGGTCCAGGTGCCAGTTTGTCAAGTCAAAACTACCGCTAAAGCCAGACCGGGCCGCCGTCGCAATTGCCGGAAAGGCCCGGCCAACGTCGGGCCGTGCGACTGGCTGGCTCATCGTTACGGCCACCTGGCGGCCAGCCGTATTATCAAACAGGATCAGGTTGTGGTTGCTTTCAAAGCGGGTAATATCATTGGCGTGCCAACCGGTCACCTTGAGCTGGTGACCGTTGGACCAGTCAAAACCATCCAGGTGCGCCAGATTTTCCGTGGGGCCGGCAAGCGGTGGAAACCAGTAATCAACGTAGTCACTGTTGCCGTCCGCACTGCCGCTGTAACGGCTAATCAACTGCAGCTGATGGTTAAAATTGAGCCGGTTGGCCTGAAAGCCGGCCCGAAAGCCCGCGTTAGCCGCGTTGTTAATCAGTGGAAACGCGCGGGCAACGTCAGGACGCGAGGTTGGTAACTTCAATTCGCCCAACTTCCTGATTATTCGCGGTCCGGTCAAGCAGAATTAAGTAGTGGTGACCGCGGCCACTGGCCTGATTAGCGGCGTGCCAGCCGCTGGCCACCAGCTGGCCACCGACCACGCTGATGTTATCAAGGTTCGCAACGTTCTCCTGCCCCAGGCGGACTGGCGGAAACCAGTAGTCAACGTAGTCACTGTTGCCGTCCGCCGATGAGGTATAGCGGCTAATGATGGTTAACTCGGCACCGCAGCTCACCACCCCGGCCGGTAACGTCAACCGGTCGGCAAAGCCGGAATTCCCCGCATTAACGATTCCTGAAAAAGCCCGCGCAACGTCGGGACGAGCAACGTTATCGACCTTAATCCGCCCCAATTCACGGTTGTGGTCACTGGAATCCAGCACGATGAGGTAATGATTGGGCTTGTCCGCCGCCAGGTTGGTTGCGTGCCAGCCGGTAATGGTCAGCTGGTTAGCACTCAGCTGAACCTGATCCAAGTGCGCCGCGTTGCTTGAATCGATTTTAACGGGCGCAAACCAGTAGTCGACCGGGTTGCCGTTGCCCGCCAGATCATCGGTATAGCGGCTCACCACTTGGATGGCGTCACCATGCGCAATCGCGGCCGGGGTCAGCGCCAACTGGGCCTGAAAGCCCGCGGTAGCTGCTCCATATACATCGTGGACCCGTGCCACATCTGGGCGGGCAACGGGGGTCTGCACTTGAACCCGGCTGAGTTCCCGCTGGGCTGTTTGGTCATAGGCAATCAGCCAGTGGTTCGGCCGGTTCACCGCCGCGTTAGTTGCGTGCCAGCCGCTGACGTTCAGCTGACCCTGCTGGGTTAACTGAACCGAATCCAGGGCCGCGTAGTTGCCCTGATCCGCTTTATTATAACTGCTGTTTACAGTTTGCGGGGCAGGCTGGGCAACCACGCTAGTCTGCGTGGTCGCCTGCCAGGCCGACGTTACCGTGTCAGCAGAGGTCGTTGTGCTGCTCCCAATTTGAATTCCGAGCGCGAGGGCAAAGAGCGTTGCCGCGACCCAGAGTTTCCCCCGTTTATACATTTTTTTATGTTCCTTCACTTTATTCTCCCCCTTAACCAATGATCGACCGGGTTACCTGGGCCAACTGTTCAATTACCACCCGCGCGTTTGTCAGTGGCTTGCCTTCCGTGTAAATCGCAATCGTGTACTTGTTCGGAATGTAGCCAATGCTGCTGACGTTCCAGGCATATGGATTGTCGATATAGTTCCAGCCGTCCTTGATGTAGAAGTTGCTGCTGCCAGCAGAAATCCCCCAGTTTTGGGCTGGCGACACGGTATTCATCAGGTACTTAATGTAGTTGCGGGAACCGTCGTTCAGGTAGTCCGAGTGCGGCTTTAAGAAAATTTCGTTGAGTACTTTCAACTGGTCGGCGGCCGTCGTTACCGTCCAGCCCCAGTGCTCGCCGGTGTAGGAAGAGTTCATCCCCAACGCACGGAAGATGGCATTAATCCCGCCGTTACCGCCGAGGTAATTAGCAGTAATCGTTGAGGTGGCATTGTTGTCGCTATAACGAATCATCCGTTGCGCCAGGTCCTGCTGGTAGCCGTTGAGGTTGCCGCCGGTATTGTGCATCAGGAGCGATAAAATGCTGACCTTAACCGAGCTGGCCGTAATAAATTGGTGTCCCGGTGCGTTAGTCCACGAGATCACCTGACCCGTGGACGGCAGCTGAATGGCGATGTCGACCGGGGCACCAAAGTTATTGATAATTTGGCTCCAAGCCGCAACTAACCGCTGGGCGTAACTGTTGACATCCACTGGTCCCGACCAGTAGTCGGTATACTGACGGTTGCCGGCCGCATCGGTGCTATAGCGGTGAATAATCCGAACGACATGGTGCTGCATCTGGTCAGGGATTGTGAACCCGATCTGGAAACCAGAGTGGTCGCTATTGTAAATCGCCGGAAAGGCCCGGCCAACGTCAGCCCGCTCCCGGCTCGCATCGGGAACACTAACCCGGTACAATTCCTGCCCGCTTTGGGCATCGAGGAAGATGAGGTACTGGTACTTTTGGTTTACGGACGTGTTAGCAGCGTGCCAGCCGCTGACGTACATCCCGCTCCCATTGACATTGATCGTATCAAAGTTGCCGACGTTAGCAGCGTAGCCCTGGCTCCACTGGTCACTGGCGTTCCCGTTGCCAGCTTGATCGTCGGTAAAGCGCAGGATCACTTGCAGGTTGCCAGTCACCATTGCAGGGTCCAAATTAACCACGTCGTCAAAGCCGCTGTACAGGCTCCCGAAGGTCGTCCGGTAGAGTTTTTGAATATCGGGCCGCGCGCGGAGGGTCAGCTGTTTTCTGGCCACCTCCTTGCCATCGTTCATTACGATTGCGTAGGCGTATTGCCGGTCACTGTGTTTTGCGTCGACCATCCACCCGGCGACGTGGAGGCCGTCACTGGTCATCTTAATATTATCCAGCCAGGAAGCCCGCTGGTCGAGCGTCACCGGTGCAAACCAGTAGTCGGTATACTGACCGCCGCTACCATTTCCGGCACTGCTGGTGGAGTAGCGGCTCACCACTGAATAGCTGTGGCCCGCTGGCAGGGAAGCGGCCGCGAGGTCAAAGCTCCCGGTAAATCCAGCACGGGCGGCCGTCACAACGTTCGGTAGGCTTCTCGCCACGTCCGGACGGTTGGCGGTAACCGCGGTCGTAACGGTAACCTGACGCTGAGCGGTGTTATCAAAGAGGATTAGAAAGTGATTGTTTTCCAAGCGAGAAATATCATTGGCGTGCCAGCCGACCACTTTCAGCTGGTGCCCGTCGGATAGGTCAAAGCCATCCAGGTAGCCCTGGTTCGTTTCGTTGCCGCAAATCGGGTTAAACCAGTAGTCAACGTAGTCGCTGTTGCCATCCGCGCTGCCGCTGTACCGGCTAATCGCCTGCAGCTGGTGGCTGAAATTCATGTTTGTCGTGCTAAGCTGGACCGAAAATCCGGCCTGGCCCGCATTGCTGACCAACGGGTAGACCTTCGCAACGTCGGGCCGGGCAACTGCCGCGTTGACCTTAACCCGGCCAACCTCTTGCCCAGTCGTCCGGTCAAGCACGATTACCCAATGGTACGGCCGGCTAGCGGCCGCATTGGTTGCGTGCCAGCCGCTTAGCTGCAATTGCCCCTTAACAACACTGACCCCGTCAAGGCTGGCGGCGTTTTGTTGGCCCAAAGCAAGCGGGCTGAACCAGTAATCAAGGTAATCGCTATTGCCATCCGCACTGCCGGAGTAGCGGCTGATGACCGTCAGGGTATCCCCGCGGGCAATCACGTCGTTGGGCAAGGCAATTTGGGCGCGGAATCCGGACCGGTCCGCGTTCATAATCCCGGGATAGACCCGCCCTAAGTCTGGGCGTGCACAAGGCGCAACCTTGATTCGCGTAAGTTCCCGGTTATGGTCGCTGCTGTCGAGAACAATGATATAATGGTTGGCCTTGTTGGCCGCCTGATTGCTGGCGTGCCAGCCGGTTAGCGTTAACTGGCCATCGCTCAGCGTCACCTGATCCAGCCAGGCAACGTTTTGCCGGTCCAGCGCAAAGGGACTGAACCAGTAATCAACGTAGTCCTGGTTGCCGGCCGCATCGCGACTAAACCGGCTGATAATAGAAATCGAGTCGCCGCGGGCAATCGGGTCAGCGCCCAGGGTCAGCTGACCTTGGAAACCGGACTGCCCGGCATTATAAACATCGTGCACCCGGGCAACATCCGGGCGGCTAGCGGGCGTGGTAACCTGAACCCGGCTAAGCTCGGTGTGAGTCGTCTGGTCGTAAGCAATCAGCCAGTGGGTAGGCCGGTCAAGGGAGGCGTTCGTAGCGTGCCAGCCGCTAACTTCTACCCCCCCCCAGATTGTTCAGCTTTACACTATCTAGGTTTGCGTAGTTACCCTGGTCCTGGTGGTCATAACTAACAGCCGGGGCGGTTGGCTGATCAGTAGCGGACGTGCTTAGTTTGCTAGTGGTCGCCCCAGCAGGCGCCTGGTCCACGACGGCGGTCACCAGCGGCTGCTGAACGCCCGTATCGGCGGCAGCACTGTCGTTGTCAGCCGCGATTCCCCACGCCAGTGCCAGGATGGTCGCGGTTAACCACAATTTTCCCTTCTTAATATAGTTTTTTGTGCTCTTTAGTCATTTAGTAATCCCCCAATTTTAAATTTTCTCGTCAATTCTACTATACGAGCTTGGTTTGCGGCACCGTTTTCATTAATCTGCTGATTGTTTCAGTTAACGACCGAAAGCGGCCTCCCGAGGTTGACGTTAACCGTCTTCGGGAGGCCGCTTTGCAGGTCCTCTAATTTAAATTAGTAGTTTCAAGTCTGCCTAGCCCAACGTTGGAATGTCCAGCTCACTCAGCTGCTCAACGATGGCGTTCTTTTGCTCCTCGGTCAGGTCATCGAGGAAGGCCGTCCCAATAACGATATCCAATGGATCGACCCGGGCCGACTTGATTTCTGCCGTCACCGCAGGGGTTAATTGCTGGTGCCGCTGGACTTCATCAATTACCGATACTCGCTGGTCGCGCTCGGCCATCGTCAGGCCGCGGCGGACAAACAATCGCAGGCCCGGAACTAACTCCCGCAGTGCGGCCCGCCACTGCTCCCGGTCCGCCGGATTCGTCCAGGTATAGCCCTGAGCGGCCAGCTCCCGTTCCAAGGCTGCCTGGTTGTCGTCAAATGACTGAATAAACTGGTGATTAAACAGGCGGCGCACCCGGGAGGTCCACTGCAAAGCATCTGCTCGCGGCACGTGTGCGTTTTGTTCAAGGCTCTGCTGGTACTTCTGAACCGCCAGGACATCTTCCTGGTAGCCAGAAAGCCGGTACTTCAGCAGCTGGTCCTTATTCGGCAGATAAAAGGGCAGGCCCAGCTGGTCAGTCAGCAGGTTTTGCTGCAATTCCTGACGGTAAATCGCCGGATGGATAATTGATACATCGCCACCGACCTCGTCAATGATGAAGGCCGGGTCCTGGTCACCACGATGGGCCTCAAACCAGTCCGCCATGCGGTGGGGACCGGCCGGCAGCTGGGGATTCTGCTTCAGGATCATCCGGTAGGCCTGGTCGCAGGAAATCAGTCCGTAAAGGTTGGCAAAGGCCGCGCAGTAACTGGCAAGCAGCTGCTCCGTGTCCGCATCAAAAATGGGCAGGCTCAGCTGGTCCGGCCTGAAGAAATTAGCAAAGTCCAAATTGTCCAGAATGCTGCTCTCCTCCAGTTCCGGGTCCATGAGCTGGTAGGTCAGTGCTTCCTTATTTTCCTTCAGCTCCGCAGCGCTTAGCAGGCCCTGGTCATGGATATACTGGAAGAACTTCTTTAAGGCCGTCCGCACCTGGCGCATTTCATTAAAGGTCGCCCCGTGGGCCAGCGGTGTCTCCAAGTCAGTGGCGGTCGAGCCATAGATGGTCCCGAGCTGGTAGGCAACAATGCTGTTGAGGAAGAATTCCAGCCGCTCCTGGTGGCGGTGCATGGTCTTGGCGCTTAGCCCGTCTGGGTTGGCCGTAACGAAGGCATCAATTAACAGCTGGTTTAATTCACCAATCCGCGCCACGTTTTTTTCGTAATCCGTTTCGGGAATTTTACTGCGGTGGTCCTCAATGTAGCGGAGCTGGTTGGTCGCGTTTTGCAAGCGGCGGTCCGCACCCGCCGGCTGGGCGGCTGGCGTTGTGCTCTCTTGCCATGCCGGCAAATCGGTAAAGATCACCGTCTTGGTCAGGGAATTATCTTCAGTGACCGCACGCTTTAACTGCTGCGCCAGGCTCGCCAGTGTTTGCCGGTCCCGACTGCCAACCAGCGGCTTGTTATCCCGGATTGCCTGGGTTAGGTTGCCGACCACCCCGCGGTTGATCGTCCGGTTAATTTCCCATGGTCCCGCCTGCCTCAGGTACTGGCGAATCTGCTGGTTCGTCAACCCCAAGCGGTGGAGCTGGTTGCTTAGCTGCTCCTCAAAGAGCTCCTGCAGGCGCGGGTAGTCATGCGCATAAACGTTTGGCAGGACCACCAGCAGGTCCGCAGCATCATTAATGAAGGCAACCTGCCGGTGGTGCTGGACGGAAAAGTAGGTCACGTGCCAGGAATACAGCGGGTTGGCAAGGGCCGCGGCCTTAGCTGCCGCCGGATCCTTGACCGGTGGGTAATTGCGAAAGACCGACTGGGCCTTAGCGGTGACGTTAATATACATAAAGTGATGTTCCCCCTCATTTAATCGTACTGGTACCGTTTTCGTTTATACCAGAATAAAGCATTGGGCCGCTTTCGGCAAGCCGACGCTGGTGTCCATTTTCCCTAAAGCCCCACCAGGTACTGCCCGTCTTGGAGCAGGAATTCCTTAAATAGCGGGAAGGCAAACTTAACCTGGCCGAAACCAGCCGTGGTGATGATCTGACTATCGATTAACCGCCGCCGGTACACTCCAATGTAGCCAGGCTTTTTATCCAATACCCTACCCAGGTAGGTCGTAGAAACCGGATAGTCTGGCGCCTTCGCCATCGCAATGACAAACTGCTGGTCGACCGTCGACAGCTCTTCCAGCATCTTGCTATACGCGTTGCGGCTTAACTGCGCCTGGTATTCAGGCAGCACCTCATCAACCGTCTGCTCGGTAATGTGTTCGGCTGGTGCCCGCCAGAGCAGGAAGCCCAGCAGCTGAAAGGCATAGGCATAACCATCGGCCAGCAACGCAGCCCGCCGGACAGTTGCGGGCGCAATCTGCGGGTCCCGCTTGCTAAGCTCCCGCTGGTACTGGGCACGGATGTCAAAGTAATTTAACGGCAACAGGTCCACGCGGCCGCTCCGCAGGAGGAAGGTCAAAACATGGTTGTTTTGCAGCTCCTGAACATTCTTGGGGAGTCCGGTCATGATAATGCTGATCGGCAGGCCCTGACTAATCATTACCTGGTAAACCGATGCCAGCTCCACCATCCCCGGTGTATCCTGCGCCTCGTCAATCATTACCAACACGTGCTGGCCCTCCCGTTTGAGGATTTGCAGCATTTGCATCAATAAATACTGGTAGTTCGACGTCTGCCCGTTGCTGAGGTCAAATTTGACCCCAACTCCAGCAATATTAATATCGACACCAGCAATTCCGTTAAACAGCTTTTGCACCTTGCTCGTCGCCTGCTGGTAAAGCAGTTCCGTCAGCCGGCTCACCATGTTGTCACCAATGATGAGGTGAATTGCTAGCCAGTGCGGATCCTCCGCTAGACGATTACCAACCGCGTTCATAAAAACCGTTTTGCCGACCCCTCGCACCCCGTAAACCAGGGTGGTCCGGTAAGGAGTATTCATTGCTTTAATGTCACCAACGAGGGTTTCTAAGGTCTGCTCACGGTCCAATAGTACCGTTGGCTGCATCCCAAAACTCGGGTTAAAAGGATTGTTCATTCGGCCCGCCTCCGTTTTATATCCGTTTATATTTACCATTTCATTTTATATCTGTTTATATCTTCCCGCAAGTTTTATATCTCTTTAGATCTTCATTGAATAAAAAACGCCAGCAGATTGTTCCCGTCGTGTATCTTGACCTTTTTCCCGCTGCTTGGCATGATTATTCCGGGAGGTGAATAATGATGAAAATTGCCGTTAGCAGTGACAACCACCTGGACGTCAACCGGGTGCCCGTTGACACTGCCCTGGATTTACAGGCTGACTGGCTACGCCGACGGTCGGTTGACTACTACCTCTTTGCGGGGGACCTCTTCAACGACTACCTTAAGACCCGCGACTACTTTGCCCGCTTGCAAGCCCGGGTGCCGCAAACCAAAATCTACTACATCCTGGGCAACCACGACCTGCTCAACCACGTGACTGCCGACCAGGCTGAACACACCGCTGATCCACGCTACCTGCACAACCGCGCCGTGGACCTGCCCGGCAGCGACTGGCGCCTGATTGGCAACAACGGCTGGTATGACTACTCCTTCTCTTCTTATTACCAGCAGCCGGCCGCCGTGGAGGCCTGGAAGAAGGTCTACTGGCTCGACGGCTCGATCGACCAGCACGAAACCGACCAGGCACGAATGGACCGGGTCCTCCAGCAAACCAGGGTCCTGCTCGACCAAGCCCAGCGCGACCACAAGCGGGGCCTCTTTCTCACCCACTTCGTCCCCTGCCAGCACCTGCTTGCACCGAAGCCGGTGGGAATCAACAAGACGGCCCGGATGGAACGCTTCTACCAGATGATTAACGCCATGCTCGGCAGCAACCGCCTGGGCCGGCTTCTGGAAAGCTACCCCAACGTCAAAACGGTCTTCTACGGGCACGTCCACGGGGTTCATCCCCCGCTGACCCGCAACGGCCTGACCTACTTTAACCAGGCGGTCGGGGTCCATAAGAAGCGCCATGACGAGTGGCAGGCCCCCACCTTCGCCGCCCAGTGGAAACGAACGGTCCGGGTGATCGAGCTTTAGGACATTTTGCGACCCGGGATGTTTTCGACTATTATATATTTAGCAATTATCTGACGCAGGGGGAGTTTTGATGGATCTTAAAAACGCAATTCATGAATGCTGGAGCAAAATCGACGAGGGGCACGTGGCAACCTATATTCCCGCCCTCGCTAACGTCAACCCGTACCAGCTGGGGGTCTGCCTCTTTGACGTCACCACCGACCGCAAGGAACAGGCCGGAGCGTCCCAAGTCCGTTTCGCCATTGAAAGCGTGTCGAAGGTGATCGCACTGCTCTACGCGATTGACCAGCTGGGCCTGGAAGCGGTCAGCTCCCAAGTTGGGACCCGGCAGACCGGCTTCCCCTTTGACACCATCCTGAACATGGAAATCACGGGAGAAAGCCGCCCGCTTAACCCCTTTGTCAATAGCGGGGCGATCCTGATCTCCTCACTGATTGAAGGGCGGGACGGCCAGTCGCCATTCGAGCGGATTCTGGCCTTTAGCCGGGAAATCTGCAACGACCCGGGGATTACGCTGGACCATGAAATTTACCGTTCGGAGCTGGCCACCGGGGACCGTAACCGGTCGCTAGCCTACTACCTTAAGGCCCGGGGAAGCCTCAACAACGACGTCACGACCAGCCTCGACACCTACTTCCGCCAGTGCTCGATGATGGTCACCTGCGAAAGCCTCGCTAACCTGGGGGCCGTGCTGGCAAACGACGGGGTAGCCCCGTGGAATGGTGAACGGCTTATTTCAAGCCAGGCCGCAACCTATACCAAGTCGGTAATGATGACCACCGGTCTGTACACCGAATCGGGGACTTACTCGGTCCAAATCGGCGTGCCAACGAAGAGCGGTGTCGGTGGCGGCCTCGTTGCTGCGGCCCCGAGCCACTGTGGGATCGGCATTTTCAGCCCGGCCCTCAACCCGGTCGGCAACAGTGTCGCCGGCTTGGCCCTGCTGGAAATGATTAGCAGGGAACTGAAACTGGATATTTTTAAGTATTAAGAATAACTGAAAAGCCATTGGCAAACGGTTCGTACCGCCACCAATGGCTTTTTCTAGTTGCGATTAAATTAGGAATCTACCACAATTCTTTTCCCACGGCTCCCATAGACTGCCATCCCTTTAAATCTGTGGGCATCTGATATTTACCATGCCAATTCTCGAACAGCTCTTCAATGGTTGCCGGGACCTTCTCAGTTGGTTTTGCCATTATAATGCCTCCTGCCTATTTTTTCCGAATAAACAAACAGGCGACCGCGGCAACCAAGGCACTGATAACCAGGCCGAGGAAGGCCGCTGAGTAGGAACCGGCAAACTGGACGAGCCAGCCGATCAGCAGCGGCCCGATGAAGCCGCCCAGCTGGCCGCCAAAGTTGACAATCCCGATCGACGAGCCATAGGTCTGCTCGCTCAAGATCTGGGCGGTAAAGCTGAAAATCCCGGTAAAGGCCAGGGACTTCACAAAGTAAATCAGCACGTCAAAAATGACCACCGCGACCAGCGACGAGGACTTAAACAGGCCGAACATGAAGGCCAGGGTCAAAAAGGACGCAATGCTGATCATCCAGCGCTCCCGCCCCTTGAACCAGTGGACCATCACGAAGCCGGAAATCAGGGCGGCAATTCCGCCTGAAATCACCGGCAGCGGCACCAGCCAGGTCAGGTTCTTGAGGTTAATCCCCCGCGCCTGCAGGAAGTAGACCGGCATCCAGGTCTCCAGCCCCTTGGTGATGATGTTCAGCGCCAAGCCGATGACCACGAACACCCAGACCCGCGAGTCGATGTTGCGCCACTCGATCTTCGGCCGCTGGGCTCCGCTCGTCGCCGCCTGTTTGATCGGCCGTTCCACCAGGTAGTAGGCGACCAGCACAACCAGGCCGATCACGCCAAGCCAAACGAAGGCGTTTCGCCAGCCGGCACTGGCGATAATCGGCACGATCAGCAGGGGTGCCACTGCCGCCCCGGCGTAATTCGATGAAATCAAGGCCGAAGTGGCCTGCAACTTTTCACTCTTATCATAATTCTCAGAAATCCGCTTCAACGCGGCCGAAGGGTACGGCCCCTCCGCAATTCCAAATAGGAAACGAATGGCAATCAGGGCGACCAGCGACCAGGCCCAGCCAGTTACCATCGTCAATAGCGACCAGGCCAGCAGTGAAATGATAATCAGTCGTTTACTGCCAAAACGGTCGGTCAAGTAGCCGCCCGGAATCTGCATCAGCGTGTAGCCGAGGAAGAAGGCGCTGGCCGTGGTCCCTAGCGCGGCCGCCCCCACGTGAAAGTCCTTGCCGATGTAGGCCAGCGAAATGTTCATGACGGTCCGGTCGGCAAACAGCAACATGTAACCAAGGTACAGCAGCGCAAACGTCCCCCAGCGCTTGGCAACTGCGTGTTTATCTACGTTATTCAATTTGTAATCTCCACCTCATTGTAACTGGTATTTTCCAGTTCCCCATTATACACGGACTAACCGCGGCCGCAAGCTGACTAGGAGCGGTTCAGCCCCCACCGCCCTACTTAATATGGCTGCTCGTGAAGTGCTCAAAGTGGTCAGCAAACTCAGTTGGGATAAAGGGCTGCTGGTAGATGTACTTGAATAACGCTTGGTACTGTGCGTAAAGCTTCTGTTCCGCCTGGTTCGGCGCCGGTACGTAGTAGTGTTTGCCCACCAGGTCCTTTGGAAGGTACTCCTGCCGGGCAATCTTGTGCGGCAGGTCAAACATGTTCTGCATTACCCCCGCGCCCCGCAACTTGGCCGCTCCCTGGTAGTGGGAGTCCTGCAAATACTTCGGCATCGGGTGGTTGGTCGGGTGCTCGGCGTCCTTGGCCGCCTGGTAGTAAGCCTGCATGGCCGAATCAGACCGGGGTGCCACCGCCAGCAGGATGGTTGCCATCGCTACATGGGTCGAGGCCCGGGGCAGGCCGATTTCCAGGGCGGTATTCGCCAGGGTAATTACCTGGGTCGCCCGGGCCGGGTCCGCTAAGCCCACGTCCAGGGCCGCGGAGTCCTTGAGCCGCCGCACTACCGACTCCAGGTCCCCGGATTTCAGGATGACTGCCAGGTAGTAGAGGGCCGCGTCGGCATCAGAACCTTCGATCGAATCCTGAAAGGCTGACAGGTAATCGTAGTGCTTAGTTGCGTCCTTATCAAAGGCAAAGTGCTGGTTGCGGGCAAAGTCCTCGATCTCCTTCATTGTCAGTTCCTTCGGGTGCATCGCGTGCAGGGTGTCTAGGATATTCAGCGAAACCCGGACATCCCCGTTGCCGCTGTTGGCAATCGCGTGGGCCTGCTCTGCCGTCAGCGTGAAGCCCAGGTGTTCTGTGGCGGCCCGGACCAGCACCGGTTCAATTTCCTTGGCGCTGATCGGGTAAAACTCAAAGATTTGGCTGCGGGAACGAATGGCCGGCTGGATTGCCATGATCGGGTTTTCGGTTGTCGTCCCAACTAAGAGGATGTGCCCATTCTCCAGGTAGGGAAGCAGGTAGTCCTGGAGGGGCTTGGTCAGCCGGTGAATTTCATCGAGCAGGAGGACGAAACTCTCGTCCGGGTGGGCGTCAACGAGCTTTTGCAGCTGGCTTTTGTTTTGAATCGACGCGTTAAATTTTTCAAAGGGCAACTGGAGGGTCTGCGACATCACGTAGGCCAGGGTCGTCTTCCCCGAGCCCGGCGGTCCCCACAATAGCAGGCTGACCGACAGGTGTTCCGTAATAATCTGGTACAGTGGCCGTCCCGGGGCCAGCAGGTGCTCCTGACCGACCATCTGCTCTAGCGTTGTCGGCCGCATTAAGTCGGCCAATGGTTGCTTAAATGCCATCTTAACCTCCCCTTCCGATTCCGCAAAGCTTTATACTTACTAATAATAAGATAAGTTGCAGGCAATTGCCACTGATAACCCCCTGGTAATCCCCGTTATTTCATCGTTTCCCGTGTCAGCAGGTAGTGGCGGATGTTGCGAATGCACTTGTTAAACTCGACCCACTCGGCAAAAGTCATGTCGACATTCATCACCTGGTAGCGGTCGGGCGGCGTAATAATTGCCAACGTTTGCCCGCGATGAAGCAGGTGGTACCCGTCGCCCTCTTGTAACAACTGAAACTTCCGGCCCGCAAGCCATGCTGTTAACTCTTGATACGTTTCTGGATTCATTTTCTCACCTCCTCTTTATAATACAGCATCGCAATCCGCACACAAGCAAAGGAGGACAAAAGAAGGTGGTTGACGAAATCGCACGTTGATTTCATCAACCACCCTTATTATGGCTTTCTTATCTATTATCCGGGGCATTAACCGCGTTTCTTATTCAAGCCCGCCAGGCCAAACATTCCCAGCAGACTAGCGGCACCCAGGCCCGCCAGTGCGAGGCTGTCGTTACTACCAGTCTGTGGCAAGCGCTTAGCGGATGCGGCTACCTGGCCGTCCGCGTTCACAGCAACAGTGCTCCCGTTCCGTACCGCTTGACCATTAACAACCATCCAGCCAGCTAATACGTTGCCGTTGGCGTCAACTACCTGACCGTTGACAACCTTGGCGCCGGCTGGTAATTGGCCATTAGTCTGATTACCAGTTGTTGGCTGATTCTCATTATTGTGGTCATCAGTTGGCGTCTCGATGGAAACCACTGGTTGTTCAAGCGTACTGTCTTTATCGCCAATCGTGTAAGTAACACCATCCATGGCTAGCTTGTAGCCAGCAGGAACCTTAATTTGGTCGGTACTGATGACATCGCCCGGTTTGCCGGTGAAGGTTTGGCTACCAACTTCTTTGTTAATTTCCCTACCATCAGCTGCATAGCCAATAGTTTCAAAGTAGTGGACCGTCAAAGTATGGTTGGCTTCTGTCGGCGTCGTTGGATCAGTCGATGGCGTCTGCTTAGCAGCAACTACTAAGACACCCGGCACGTTGAAGGCCTTGGACTTGGTCCCATCTGGGAAGTCCAAGATAACCTCTTCATCATAAGTTCCAGCTGTTTGAGCATCTTTTTGAACCTTAGCAGGGTCTGCCCATTCCACCTTGGTACCTTCTGGGTAGACACCATTCGTTTGTGCCAGGACCATGAACATCGCGGCAGAGGCAGTACCGTTATCGGTATTCTTAATGTAGGCACCGGCGGCCAGCGTTGGGGCCGGAATGGTGGTGTCACCAGCAGTAACGTTAACCTTGACCACCAGACTCGGGTCGAGGTTCGTGTACTTTTCGTTGTCCGGCTGCGCTTGCGGCTTTTGGAGCTCTGCTAGCTGTTGATTATCCTGGGCTAGTTTGGCCTGGGCAGCCGCAAGCGTCTGGTTAGTCTTTTCGATGGCGCCCTTCAAGCCGGTAACCTGGCCCTGCAGGTCCGTTACCCGGCCCTTCGCATCACTGACCCGCTGAGCCGTCTTGGCGCTGGCACTGGCCTTCACCGCCACTAAGGATTGTTCAGCAGCCGCCAACTCTGCCTGGGCCTGGGTAAGCTGGTCATCAGCACCATTCTTGGACCGCTGAGCGTTCGTGACGTCGGTGTTCGCCTGGTCCAGCTTGTCCTGAGCCGCCTTAATTGCGGCGGTATTGTCCTGCTTAGTCTCCTTGATGACCGTCTTGTCAAACGGGTGGGCCGGGGTACCTACCAGCTCATCGACATCATCGTAGGTCGGGATAAAGTGAATCATCATCCCGTTCGTGGCGTCCCCACTGACCGACATTCCCAGGTAGGACTGCGTCGCTGGGTCGCTTTCATTATTCAGGTCCGTGTCATTCAATAAACCGAGCAGCGTCCGCGCGTGACCCCAGTCCGGCGTATCGTGGAAGATCATGTCATCAATGGCACTAAAGATGGCAGCCTTCAAGTCGTCCATGTTATTAATACTGGTATCAAGACCTTCAACCGCTTCCCGGAAGGCACGGGCATTGGCAACTTCTACTTTGTTTAAGCCCGGGTAGTCGTGCCCGCTGTAAACCTTGTCCGCATTATACTGGTCGGCCACCGCTTGCGCTAAGTCAACGGAACCCTGGCTGACAACGAACGGCTGGGCACCGATTTTTTCCCGCAGGGGGTTGAGCAGGTCGATAACGAACTGGCTGATTTCAATCCTTTGCTGGTTCGTCAGGTGGGCGGGATCAACCGCTTCCTGCTTGTCCTGCGCGCTATGAACGTACTTAAACTTCATGTAGTTTTGACCGGCCATGTTGTCCCACGCATCGCGGACATCCATATTGCCATCAGCCAGGGCGTCCTGGAGCTTGTGGTAGTTTTCCCGGGTGTAGCCATCAGGCAGCTGGAAGCCAGTTTGCTGGGTGCCGCCGCTCTGTGCCCGGCTCAGTTCATCACTAGCCTGCTGTTGCCGGGTTTGTGCGTCTGATAAGGCCGCAGCTGCCTGCTTAGCACCGTCCTGCGCCGTGGAAACCTTCTGCTGGGCCTTGTTAACGGCAGTCGTGGCGGCCTGAACGTCAGGGTCGTTTTGGGTTGCCTGATCCTGTTCAGCAAGGGCCTTTTGGTAGTCCGCCTGGGCAGTATCCAGCTGCTTTTGGGTGTCCGTCAGTTTCCCCTGCTGGGTTGCCAGCTGGGACTGGGCGTCATTAATCGTGGCCTGCTGCTGTTTGGCGTCGGACTGCAAGGCAGCGATTTGACTGTCCTTGTCACTTGCCTGCTGTCCGACCGGTTGACTGGTCGTATCCGCGTGGGCCGTCGTAGTAGTCATCGTAGCACCAGCAGCAACTGCCAGTACCGTTGCCGTCAGCCATAGCTTACCAGACTTGTACAGTTTCTTGTGTTCTTTCATTATTTTTCAATCCCCCAATATCAGATAGTGTCTTATTAACACCGCTTATTGTACAAGGAACTAAAAATCGATGATGCAGTCAACGGTCATATTTATCATTGAACGGATTTTTATAAAAAAGCGGCCGGAGCCAGGCTCTAGCCGATCTCTTACCACTGAATCGAAGAGTAGTTGTTCAAAATTTCCATTAGTTTGCGCATTTTGAGCCGCGAAACCGGCACTGTCAGTTCACTCGCGGCGAAACTCACCTCATGCTTTTTCACGTTCAGACTGCGGATATTGGCAACGTTGACCAGGTAGCTCCGGTGAACCCGGAAGAGCTCGTCAGCCTGTTCCTCCAGCTCACGCAGCGACATATTAATCGGAATCCGCTGGTTGTTAGTGGTATACATGAACGAAGCATGGGTATTATCCGGATTGCTCTGGAAGCAGAGGATGTCATTTACATAGACCTTCATGATTTCATAGTGGCTCCGCAGGGCAATTGTCCGCCCCCGGTGCGGCATTTCTAGTTTTTTCAAGACCTTCGTTAAGTCCCGGGCCAGACAAGCCGCGACCTTTTCAGGGTTTTTCACGATAAAATCGAGTGCTTCGACTTGGTACCGATAAGTTGTCGGCAGTAATTCGTCGTGGACCGTCAGGAAAATAATTGATGCAGCCAAATCATACTGACGGATCTTTTGGCTAAATTTCAGCCCGGCCTGATCATCACCACCGATTTCAAGATCTAAAATATAAACGTTGCGCAACGAAGGCTCCGGCAATGACTGGCTAATTTGTGCCAATGTTGAAAACAGGTGAATATTTAACTGGATTTTCAGCTGCTGCCCAACCTGACGAACGTAGTTATCAATCTGCGATAATTCAACCGGATTATCTTCTAAAATATAGACGTCTAACAATTCGTCGTTACCTCCTCCCACAAATAAGTCAATTAACCATAATAATATCAGACTATTCCTGCTTTAATCGGGGTTCGGATTTAACTTCTTATTTTTTTACAGCTCAATGAACTAAAACGTCAGTTGAATGCATTGTGCTGACGCTCAATGCAGTTTAAATTGACCACGGCAACCAGGACCCTAGGCAAGCAGCGGCCTGAAGTATTATCACTTAATAGACGAATTATAGTCATCTGTATGACTGTGAAGAAAAGACGACCAGCAGCTTAATTATCTCTTGGACTGCTTAACTATCCCTTTAGATCATCGGCAAACCACCCTCCCCAGTCGTAAAGCTGGTATAGTTAAACCATCGACAGAACACCGGCAAGACAGAAAGGAGTGAGACCGATGGCAGCATGGCAAAAATGGTGGGTCACCCTGCTATTCTTAATCCCGGCGCTAATCGCCGGCAGCGGGATCCTGCTATGGTACTTTCAAAGTGAAGCGGCGGCCCGGCTCGCCATAAACTGGCTGGCAACACCGGGAGGCCAGCTCACACTGGTAGTTTTCGCCATCTACCTCATCATCTTAGCAGTGGGGACAATCGCTACAGCCATTTTTCGACCAACTACGGTCAAGCAACTGACCATTGTTCGCGATGGTGCCTACCAGGTTAACATCGACCGGGGAGCAGTAGAGAAAAGTCTCCGCCTCTCACTGGCACCGTATGACCTATACAATGCCGCGGCGAGGGTTAAAATGCACCGGCGCCACCGGCAAGCTGACGTCACCATCACGGCGATGCTTTCCCAACGCAGTGACGCCCGGCACTTGCGGGCAAGTCTCCACCACACCATCGCTAACGACTTAAAGCAGCAGTTCAACATTGACCTGCGCAAGCTGCGGGTCAAGCTCACGCCATACGACCACCAGCAAAAGGTCGCCATTGTCTAGGAGGTGCATGATGAAACTCACGGGAATTTTCGCGGTGGCTGGTTTAATTATCAGTGTCAGCTGGGTCGCCTGGGGTTTTCTCCCAATGTTGGCAATCCTGCTCACCACCTTGTTTTTGGCCGCAATTGGCTACGCATTAGACATTCTAGGATACTCGCTCAACCACTTTACACGCAAACTACTGGACAAGTGCGGTAACTAACCGCGCCACAAGGAGGAACTACCATGCCTAACACTAACCAAAGTACGACCCCCACTGTTGACCAACAACTGACTTTCGACGATCAGGTGCTTGAGAAAATCGCGGGAATTACCGCTAGTCGCGTCGACGGCATTATCTCGCTGGACGGCAACGTGTTCAGCGAATTCGCCGATAAGGTAACGGCTGGCACGGATATTACCAAGGGAATCAAGGTTGACGCCGGCGAAAAGCAGGTCGCAATCAAAATGGACGCCACGATTGAATACGGCAAGGCGGCTCCCGAGATTTTCAAAACTACCTGCAAGGAGATTGCCAAGGCAGTCGAGCAGATGACTGGACTGCAATTGGTTAAGTTTGAGCTCCACATCAATGACGTCAAGACTAAGGCTGAGCTGAAGGACTCCCAGAAAGCCGGCAAGGTCGCTTAAATAATCAGCAGTATAACCCAAAATCCCGCCCGGAAGCAGCCCATTGGTCACTTCCGGGCAGGATTTTTTGATTTTAATATTGGGTCAGTGTTCGAAGCCGGTAGTAGCGAATATCGCTCTTGCCCGGATAACGGCAGGTCCCACTATCATTGTATTGGTCCAAGAACTTCATCCGGTCCCGCTCGCTCGAAACCAGCTTGACCGTGAGATGCCGAGGATGTTCAATCAGGGTCACGTTTTGTTGCGGACCGATTTGCTGGCTCAGGGAATACTTGGCAAGGGGACGACCATGCCGCTGCCGCCAAAGGTTATCATACCCTTGTTTCCCCGTGCCATAGTAGTAAGCGGTGCTTTTGAACACCCGCTGCTGGTGCCAGTAACTATGCCTGCCGCCGAAATAGTTGGCGTAGTTGCGGTTTCTCGTGCGCACATCGTAATATTCGTTAAGAACCGTTTGCCGGTGCTGATTCTGGTAGCTAAGCTGAATTTTCCGTACGGCCGACGCGTGGAAAATATAAGTGGAATTGTTTAGCACCCCCACCAGACTTAGGATTCCTACAATAATCAGCAGGGCCACCCCCAACTTAACAAACAACTTTTTGTTGCTCAGCCAACTTTGGGGTGACAATAATTTCAGTTTAGGTTTACCATTAATGGTTGGAAGTTGGGTCCCGCAATTAGGGCACCGTTTTCGGTCTAACGAACACAAGCGGCCACAGTGGGGACACCTGATCGTTAGCTTATACTGGAGCTGTGCCCCGCACAGGCGGCAAAATTCCGCCTGGCCTGGGTTGATTCCATTACACTTCGGACAAATCTTCACCGCGCCACCCGCTTCCGTAAATTATTTTTAGAAGGAACTCATGCAATTTTTCAATATTCCAGCACTGCTCCCACAGTTTTATCCGTCAATGTTGTACTGGTTTTTCAGTGCAATCATTTTTAACTTATTGTACGGCAGTGCCTACCTGCTGTTGTTCAGCCGCCTCAGTCATATCCACTTTCGCTGGTGGTACTTTATCATCGCGGGCTTCCTGTACGCCTTCGCCATCAGCCTGGTCGGCAACCTGCTGGCAATTGTTTTGATGCTTATCATCATCTACTATCTTATCATTCACCGGCGGATTTCGTTTAACATTATTGGAACCCAGTATATCTACGCCAATTTTATCCTACTGATTACTTTCGGTTGCGTTGGCTCGCTGATTACCACCCTGTACAACGTCGTGGTCAAAGTTCCCGACTACAACTTTGTTTACTATATCCTGGGAACCCCGAAAATCATTGTCTCCTTCCTGGTCGCGTACGGGATTATCGTCGCCACCGAGAAGCTCTTCGCCCGGTATACGGACGTCGTGGCAATCCAGTACCCCATCCTGGCCTGGATTATTAACCTCCTGATGCTGACCTTCCTCTTTTACATGTACCGGGTCAACGGTGGTGGCCACCCCGCTAAGCTCCCGGTAACGATTGCGGTCACGGTTGGTTACGGCGTCGTGGCCCTGCTAGCAATCAAGGCCTTTACCAACTACTACCACTACAAGGCACTGGCCGTCAGCTTGCAGGATGAAGTTGATAACCTCCAATACTACACCGGCCACATTGAGGAAATGTACGATGAACTGCGGCACTTCCGCCATGACTACAAGAATATTTTGTATAGCCTAACCGGCAGTCTGGAAAACAACGACGTGGCGGAAGCTAAGAAGGTGCTGAACCAGGTGATTACCCCGTCTGAAAAGACCGTCACCCAAAAGGAAAGTGTCCTGGGGCAATTGAAGAACGTCCTCAACCTGGACATCAAGAGCCTGCTCTATAATAAAGTCCTCAGCGCCTTGGAAGATAACTTAAAGGTCATGGTGGAAATCAGTGAACCGGTCAAGTTCACTAACACCGTGGCGCCACTGGACCTCATCCGGATTTTATCGAACTTAATGGACAACGCGATTAAGGCCGCCAAGCAGTCGAAGGATAAGAAGGTCAGCGTCGCCCTGTTCGTTAAGAACCACCAGCAGTGGATTGTGATTGGCAACTCCACCCGGGAAAAGGCACTGAACTTACAGCAGCTTTCTAATAACCACAGCAATCTGGAAAGCAGCCATGGTCTTGGCCTAAAGAATTTACAAATGATTTTGGCCCGTTATCCCCAGGTCCAGCATGAAGTCAGCTCCAACAACTACTGGCTAGAGCAAAGTATTATTATTCCGCAGAAGTAGTTGCTGCGGCCGCTTCACTATTATCTAAAAACAGGTCCCCAGTGCTCGGCAGCGCCGAACTCTGGAGACCTGTTTGCTTTTTTCTAACGGCTAGCGGTGGAGAAGTGCGGTAACTCCCCCTCCTCATCCCACCAATTTACTTGCCCGTGTTAACCACGGTAAACCGCTCCTGGTGGAACTGCGGTACGAGGATTTCCTTCACGATTACCTCCGCCATTGTCCCGGTGGTTACCTTCGATTCACCCTGACCATTGTAGAGTAATGTATCCTTACCAAGTTGATAGCTTGCCGCCGGCCCCGGCTCAAACGTTGCCGCTGGCGAAATCCCGACCCAGTCGACATCCGTGATCGTTTCCAGGTACTGGAGCTCCTTTAACTGCTGGCGCGGCGTATTGATCCAGCTGGAGGAAGCCGGTATTTTTTCAAGGTCATCTACGAAGAGGTGTTCGTCCTCCCCAGTTTGCAGGCTCCCCGCACCCAAGATGAAAATTAGCCGAATCTTGTTTTTACGGGCCAAATTAATCAGCTTTTCGGCCAGCTTGAGGTGCCGGTCCGCGTCTGCCGGATTGGTTCCGAAAGCATCGATAATTACGTCAAACCGTGACAGGAGGCTATCCGTCATCGCGAAAATGTCGCCGCTGAGGAGCTGGGCGTCATCCCCTAGGACCTCCTTCGCCTTCTTCTCGTGGCGGACAATTCCGATCGGGTTCAGGTCCTGTGTCGCGGCCGCCAGTTTATAGATCGTGCGCCCGGCCATGCCCGAAGCACCAATTATTCCAACTTTGATCATTAAACATCACTCCTCATTAATATAATTATTGTTATATAAATTTTATCATCTAAAGGCTTGATTTCAAAAGAAAAGGCCTTAGTAATTGGGCGGCCGCCGAGCCGGAACGCAAAAAAGGAGCGTGACGATAAAAGGACTTTTGGCACAGCCCCATATTCATTACACAATTAGATAAGATTGGGGCATTCCGCACAATCCCCTTTAGGGTTGACACTTTAAATAATAAAAGTGCCAATTCTAGGGGGTATTTTTCGTTTCCAGTTATTCCACAACAGAAAAATTGAGATTACTAAGTAGTTATCAGGATTCAGATTATTCATTACGTAATACTTTTCTGGACGATTGAGCTTATCTAAGTCATTATTTAATTGCTTTTGGTAGTTGGCCAGTCGGGTGTCATGACCAGCTAAGAATTGATTGTTTTGGGCAATTGTATCCTTGAGCTGACTAATTTCTTCGTCTGACTGATGAAGTAATGATCACCTGACCTTCATGTTGCTTAGCCATTTCCCGGATAGGATGCAAGCAAATAGCGTAATCACCACGCATATTAGTATTCATTAACCGATCGTAGTCCGCCATTGAACTATCAAGAAAATCTTGAACCAGACCAATCCCAGTATTAGCAATTAAAATGTCGATTTTACCGAATTTCTCTTTTGCTAGCTTGACCGTCTCAATTAAAGTTTGCTCGTCAGTAATATCTCCAGCGTAATAATACGCTTGAATATTATACTTCATGCATTCTCTGCAAATAGCAACTAGTTTGTCCGCTGAACGAGCCGTCAATACAAGATTGACCCCTTCACAGGCAAGAGCTAGTGCAGTTGCTTTACCAATTCCAGAAGATGCTCCGGTAATAATTGCTGATTTGTTTTTGATTGATTGTAACATTCTAAAACCTTCTTAAGCTTATTAATTATCCTGTGTTCGATTGCCAAGCTCCCAAAATGCCAGTGCAGAAGCGGCAGCAACGTTCAGAGAATCGACTCCTACAGCCATCGGAATCTTAATTGTAAAATCGCTCTGGGTAATTGTCTGTTCTTCTAAACCGGGGCCCTCTGATCCAAGGATAATGGCCAACTTGTCTAATTTAGCCAACCGTGGATCATCAATCCTAATAGTATTATGACGCAGTGCCATGGCAGCCGTTTGATAACCAAAACGATGCAGAAGGTCAATTCCTTCCATGTGCCAGGTTTTAGCATCGATATAGGTCCAGGGAATTTGGAAGACAGTCCCCATTGAGACCCGCGAAGAACGCCGGTAAAGAGGATCAGCAGAGTCACTGGTTACAATGACCCCATCAATGCCAAGCGCTGCTGCTGAACGAAAGATCGCCCCAATATTAGCGGGATTAACCACTCGTTCCAGAATTGCGATCCGTGGATGAGGATTCGAAATCGACTTAAACAAAGAAGCAAGATTTGGACGCTGCACACGATACATTGCAGCAAGCGCACCTCGCAAAAGATTATAGCCGGCTAGTTGACGAATTTGCTGATCATTAATAACGTAAATTGGTGTCTGTCCTAAGCCTTCTGTCTGATTCATAGTCATTTCATGATCGAGGTCAGCCAAATCACGGTCTAAAACTTTTTCTTCTACTAAAAGGGAAGCCGGCTGATAACCTGCGCGAAGAGCTCGTTCAATTACCTTGGGACTTTCTGCAATAAATAACCCGTCTTGCGTACCCTTGGCATGAAAGAGCTGGGCCTCCGTTAGTCGTACGTACGGGTCTAGATCAGGACTTGCTAAGTCTGTAATAAAATTTAAGTTGTGCATACTAAATTTACCCTTTGGTTTGAATATGGAATTTCACTTTTTCATTCGTTTTCAAATAATTTGATTCTCTATTTAACATTCTATACTAAATTTTACATCAATAAGTTGTTAACTCTTTTCGCCGATATAATACTTTTAAATTAAAAAGAGGTGTTATAAAATGCATTACTTAGAACTTGCTTTAGCAATTATTATGGAATTGATTGGGACTAATCTGATGAAATTATCTAATGGTTTTACCCATCTTTGTTTCTCACTAGGGACTTTAATTTCATATGGTTTATGCTTCTTTTTTCTATCTTTGTCATTAAAAGACATCAAGCTCAATATTGCTTATGCGACTTGGGGTGGCGCTGGGATTGTTTTAGCCGCTTTAGTTTCACTCTTCCTATTTCATGAGCAAACTTCGGGGTTACAAATTTTTGGAATCATTTTGATCGTCATCGGAGTCGTCATTACCACCCTTGCAGATGGTCATTAATATCTATTATTAGGATTAGTCAAAGTACTAGGCTTTATTATTTAGAGACCTGGTACTTTTTATTATCATTAGTACTGGGCTTGGCAAAATTTTGACCAGGTACTAATGATTCAAGGCAATAAAAAAGACAGGTATCAAAGACAATTCTACACTCTAGCATATATAACTTTAAGCAGAGTAAAGCACCTCAAAACTAAGTATCTTAACACATTTTAACACGCGACCAGAATTGATATAGCAACGTTTCTAGTGTTTCACTTAGGCAAAAATATTCACCGCCTGGCAAAACGTGTTAAGAGTGTGTTAAAACACCTACCAAAAGGACCACAAAAAAGCCTGTATCAGCAACATTAAACGCTGTTAATACAGGCCTTTCACTGTTATGAAATGCTGACTAGAGGATTCGAACCTCCGACCTCATCATTACTAATGACGTGCTCTGCCAACTGAGCTAAGTCAGCATCAAGCGTGGCAACGTCCTATCCTCGCAGGG
>NZ_AZGE01000075.1 GCF_001434465.1 Limosilactobacillus oris DSM 4864 | reverse complement strand
CATCATTGCCCGTTGCTTAATGGCCCAGGCAATATGGTTGCGATAATCAATGTCCTTGACTGTGGCAATTTTAGTAACCATGGTCGGACAGTCAGTGGAAGGTTTACAGAGGTATTTTTGTTTCCTTATTGACCAGATTGTTGGTTTATAGTGAAGTGCGGGACCAAGGGCATTGACGGTCTTAAAGCCATTTTTAAGCATCGGCTGACCACA
>NZ_AZGE01000074.1 GCF_001434465.1 Limosilactobacillus oris DSM 4864 | reverse complement strand
TCCATCAGTACTTAAAATTGTAGAGCCATAAAATCAGCAGCTTGTGATAGCTCGTTCATGTTTTAAAAATAATTCAACTTTATGGATGAAAGATGTTGACACTAGGGACGAATATCGGTATAGTAAATAACGTTGTTTGAGACGACGCAACGGCTTCGAAAAAAGTCGTTGACATCATTTTGACAGCATGATATATTATTTAAGCTGCTTGTT
>NZ_AZGE01000073.1 GCF_001434465.1 Limosilactobacillus oris DSM 4864 | reverse complement strand
GTTCTGGTGAAATTGTTAGTTACAATATTGGCGACCATCCTACTACTGACTTCGTGATGAAACCGCTAATCGAGCTAATTCATAAGCGGCCTAAGCTTAACTACCGCATGACGGTACATAGTGACCAAGGAATCCAATACCAAACGAATGCGTGGCGTCAAACATTAAAGAAAAACCATATTTTTCAAAGCATGTCACGCCGGGCAACCTGTTTAGACAATGCGCCAATGGAGAGTTTCTTTCACACGATGAAGGTTGAAATG
>NZ_AZGE01000072.1 GCF_001434465.1 Limosilactobacillus oris DSM 4864 | reverse complement strand
TTGTGTTGTTTTTTCCAGTTTAAGACTTTTAGCTTAAAATCACCATCATAATCAAATTTTGGTGAACGAATTTCTAGGCCTTGAATGCCATATTTTTGATAACGAGCAACCCATGTCTGAACAGATAGTCTCCCTTTAATGCCCAATCTTCGCGCGATAGTCGGTGCACCGATTCCTCCTAAATACATTTGAACAGCCTTCAGTTTAACTTCAAAACTAAATTTAGTCATAGTAAAACCCCCATAGTTGAAATCTTTCGTCCAACTATGGGGGTTCACTTCA
>NZ_AZGE01000071.1 GCF_001434465.1 Limosilactobacillus oris DSM 4864 | reverse complement strand
GAGTGGAGGTCGGTCGTGAAGTTAGCACTGGATGGGTAAATCCCCTTCTGGTCCTTCCCTTCGGATTCACCGGCCAACTGCTTCCACCATTCGGCAAACATCCGCATGTTTGGTTCGTAGTTTTCCAGGAGTTCTGTCTCGTAGCCCTTCCGGTAAAGGATGTTCCGGTAGGCGGCGTACTGGTAAGCCTCGTTCTTGGACAGGTCTGGGTCAACGTAATCCTGTTCCGCCTGGGCCGCACCAGCCATCAGCTGGTCAATGTCGGCACCAGAAGCGGCGATTGGCAGGAG
>NZ_AZGE01000070.1 GCF_001434465.1 Limosilactobacillus oris DSM 4864 | reverse complement strand
GGTAGAGCGTCTGCCTTACAAGCAGAGGGTCACAGGTTCGAGCCCTGTATCCTCCATTGAGCATTAGCTCATGAGCCGTTAGCTCAGTTGGTAGAGCATCTGACTTTTAATCAGAGGGTCGTGGGTTCGATCCCCACACGGCTCATTGCCAAATGACTAGCGGTTTGGTATAATACCGAAGGAAACTTGCCGACTTAGCTTAGCTGGTAGAGCATCTGTCTTGTAAACAGAAGGTCGGAGGTTCGACTCCTCTAGTCGGCACTTAAATATGCGGAAGTAGTTCAGTGGTAGAACA
>NZ_AZGE01000007.1 GCF_001434465.1 Limosilactobacillus oris DSM 4864 | reverse complement strand
TCAGCGTTTGACCTGCCAGCCAGCTACTGTGCTGAGGCATTAGTAACTTTAAAATACTAAAGAGGTTGAGTTAATTCCCAGCCTCTTTTCCTATTCTGATTTATTTTCCTGATCTTCAATAATGGGCAGGACGACCTTGAAGAGGGAGCCTGCGCCAAGGGAGCTTTCCAGACTGATACTGCCATGGTAGCCCTCGACCAGTCGTTGGGCAATCGAAAGTCCTAGTCCGTTCCCGCCTTTCTTGCGACTCCGGGCTTTATCTACTCGGTAAAAGCGGTCAAAGACCCGTTGGGCATCTTCCGGCGCAATCCCTTCGCCGAAGTCTTGAACCCCGATTTCCACGGTGTTCATCCCCCGGGAAAGGGTCAGGTGGATCTCCTTGCGCTCCCCTGAATACTTCACGGCGTTATCGCAGAGGATTACCAAGACCTGTTCCAGGTGGTCGCGGTAAATGTTCACGCTGATTTTCTCATCCACGTCATCATCGAGGGTAAAGGTAAAGTCCGGGTAGAGCATCTTGAAGTTATTAAAGACCTGGTGGACCACGTCGTTTACCACCGTCCGCTGGTCACGGAAGTTGATTTCGACCTGTTCCGCCCGGCTGAGGTCCAGCATTTCTTGGACCAGGTTCTTCATCCGCTTTGTTTCCACCAGCGAAGCAGCCAGGGAGTCGTCAAGGACTTGCGGATCATCCTTCCCCCACCGCTGCAGCATTTCCAAGTGACCTTGGATAATTGCGACCGGGGTCCGCAGTTCATGGCTGACATCGCTGACAAACTGGCTTTGCTGGTCCAGGTAGCGCTGCATCCGGTCCAGCATCTCGTTAAACATCTCAATCAACTCGGCTAGTTCATCATTCCGGTTGACCTTGGGAACCCGGATATCCTTGGTGGGGTCCTTGCTAATGGCCTTAACGGTGTCATGGATTCCGCTGAGCGGCTGTAAGAAGAAAGACGACAGGAAGTAGCCGAGCAGGCCACTTGCTAAGACCACCAGGCACAGGGCCAACCCACAGACAAGCCGTAACTGACGGTAGCTCTGAACATACGCGTTCAGGTTATTTTCTACTTGGAGGTAGCCGATTACCTGCCGGCTCTTTTGCGAATAAATCGGCATGTGCCCCACCAGGATTTGGTGACGGGCGCCCTTATAAATTCGAACTTGCCGGTCATTTACCAGGGACGGGCGGACATCGGAGCGGCCCGTCGACAGCAGCTTTTTACCCTGGGGATTATAAATATTGACAATCAGGTGCCCATCGCTCAGCTCTTTGATTAGCGGCCGCTTGTAGTCGGCTCCCTGGACGATCGAATGGTCCTTATCCGGATCAATCACACTGGCGATACTCTGCCTTGTCAGCGGCCGGTCATTTTTGGCCAGTTGCTGGCTGATATTGGTCATCCCCTGGTTGAGCAGTGACCGCTCTTGACGAAAAAGACTTTGGGTAAAGGTCATAAAGAGGGCCATCGTGACCACGATAAAAATCAGCAGTGAACCGACGGCGGTCCCAAAAGCCCACTTTAAGCGCAACGAAATAAATTGTTTGCTTTTCGCCTTATTCTCCATAAATCATCACGGACCTTACGAACGAATAACGTAGCCGGTTCCCCGGACGGTTTGAATGTAGCTCTTCTCGCCCGGGCGGTCGATCTTGTTTCGCAGGTAACGGATGTAGACGTCAACGACGTTCGTTTCCACCTTCGAATCGTAACCCCAGACCTTGCTGAGCAACTCCTTCCGGGACATGACCACGTTGATGTTTTCCATCAGGATCAGCAGGAGCTCGTATTCCCGCTTGGTCAGGTTGATCACTTCATCCCCCCGCCGAACGACCCGGTTTTCCTTTTCAATCGTCAGGTCCTTGTAGTTAACCGTCGTCTGGTGTTCCTTATTATTGCCATCCTCAATACTGATTCGCCGCAGGAGGGCCCGGACACGAGCCAGCAGCTCTTCGATGGCAAACGGCTTTACGATGTAATCATCGGCCCCGTGGTCCAACCCAGAAACCCGGTCAATGACGGAGTCCCGGGCCGTCATGATGATGATTGGGGTGTCCTTTAGCTCCCGAACCCGCCGGGCAACCTCAATCCCGTTTAATTCTGGCAGCATCAGGTCAAGCAAGATTACATCAAAATCCTGGTTTAAGGCAGCGTCCAGGCCGGCCCGCCCATCCAGTTCAACGTCCGTCTCGTAACCCTCATGCTTTAATTCCAGGTTAACAAAGTTTGCTAAATTTTCTTCATCTTCAATAATTAAAATTCGACTCATTAATTTCACCTACTATATCTAATCATGGTATTTAGTACTTCTTCTCATTAAATTAACAGAATAATTTTATCACAATTCTTTAATAAACCATAGTAGGAGCGCTGGTAAAATCAGAAGAACTTTGACAAAATAAAAAAGACGATCCCAGGTCCGGCGCCTAAGGAATCGTCTTTCAGTCATTAGTTGTTAGTGTTAACAACTTGCTTGCCGTCGTAGTAGCCACAGTTAGGGCATACCATGTGGGACTTGCGCAGTTCACCACAGTTTGGGCAAGGAGTCAAGCCAGGGACATTCAACTTAATGTGGCCCCGACGCATCCGCTTCTTAGCTTTTGAAGTCTTCCGTGCTGGAACAGCCATGTTTGACACCTCCTAGAAATAAATTATCCACAAATGGTTTTTAACCGCCCGCTACTTTTTTTCATCCTGATCAGGAAATAGTTTTTGCAACTTCGCGAGGCGTGGATCAACTTTTTGATTCTGCCGCTTTTCAGCCTCATAGTCATCTTCAGAGATGACCGACCAGCCCTTGCCGTTTGGCATCGGCTTGCCAGCCTTTTCATCGGCAGAAAGCACCCGTAATGGTACCTGCTCAACAATGTTTTCCGCTAAGGCCGTATCGAAATCAATCAGTTCCCGATCCTGGAGTAGGAAAACAACCTCGTCGTCTTCGTACCGGGAAAAGTGACTGCGATCATCAATATAGGTTTCAGAAAAATCAAAGTCCAGCGGCAACTGAACGGGAGTCAACGAACGACTGGACGGAACCGTCAACGTCGTCTTCACGTTGGCGCTAATGGTGGCGTCCCCATCGTCATAAGTCACGTATCCGTCCACCTTCACCGGGGCGACCCCGAGGATGATGTCTGGAAATAACTTCGTCAATGATGCGTTCAGGTCAAAAGTACTCTGAATATGAAGTGGTTCATTTTGATAACGATGTAACTCAGCTAACGACCATTTCATCGTACTAACCTCCTAATGCAACATGTGCAATTATACTAGTCTACCTGGTCAGTTGTCAACGTTTTTTCCTTGACAGTCTTCCCAGCTAGCTACTCTCTTGATTTTACCATACTTCACCGCCAGATAACGGGAGCGTGTTTCAAGTCCTGCTCGACCGGGGTAAAGGTTTGGTACAGTTTGCCGGCCCGGTAATCAACATTATACAAGCGGTCGCGCATCTGCTGGCTAACCTTGGTAAACAGCGGGATTTCGACCTGCTTTTTAACCTGGTGGAGGTACTCCTGCCCCCGCCGGTTGAAGCCCAAGATGTGGATGTAGGGGTGAGCGGCGTGCCAGGCCAGCTCCCCTTCCGTCAGCTGCAGGGTAGTATACAGGCAGAGGCGGATTAGGTGGGCATACGTATACCGCTTCGTCTTAATGGCGTGGATAAACTGGTCAAAGCCTAGTGCCTGCTGGGCCGCAGCCTTCAACCGAAACTCCAGCCCCTCTGCCATCTGGTAGGTTTGGCGGAGGCTTTCAAGTGGCGCCTGAATCAACTGGTTGCGTAACAGTGGGTACAGGTCATCCCAGGCTGGTACGCTGACCAGCTGCCGCAGAGCTGCGCCCATTTCTCCTGGGACTGCTTCTGCAAAACTAGCGTGCTGGTCAACCGCTTCGCGAATCGCGCTCGCACTGGCGATCCGCCCGGTAATGACCTGGTCATGATAATTGCTTCCGACCCGCTGAATCGGCACGAGCCGCATTTGGTAATGGTGGTCCAAAACCGCCTTGTTGTAGGCAAAAGCAAGGATATCATTCGGCGCTTTCAAGCTAACACCGGTTTGTTGGGCAAGCTGGTCATTGAACTGGGTAGCGTAAGTCGCATTGTACTGTTTGAGCGCCGCCTGGTCAAAATCAGCGGCCAGGCGAACGAACTTCTTAAAATCCCACTGGGGATGTTCCGCGCCAAAAGCCACCGTCGGCACCTGGAGTTGGTCCAGGAGCGCCAAGGCACCGGCCGCAAACCGGTGGGCCGGCTGGCAAGCAAAGTAAAGCGGCAGCTCGACGACGAGGTCCACCCCATTCGCCAAGGCGGCCCGGGTTCGTTCCCACTTATCAACGATTGTGGGTTCGCCCCGCTGGGTAAAGTTGCCGCTCATTACGGCAACGGCCACGTCAGCGCCAGTCTGCTTTTTGGCCTGCTGGACATAGTAGGCGTGCCCATTGTGAAAGGGATTAAACTCAACTACCATTCCCACTGCCTGCATTTCATCACCTACTTTTGACATTCGAAGAACCACCGGGTCGTTTCAGGAGTAACCTCCTGGCGACCAAAGTCAGCTGTCACTTTTACCCGTTGAAAGCCCGCCTGCTGGAGCGCCGCCTGCAACTCTTCCAGGGGATAACTCCGCTCAAAGTGAGTCTCACCAACCCGGTGGTAGTTACCATCCGGCAGCTGGTTGAAAAAGGCCAGCTCATGGATGACCCCGTGTTTCACGTCATCATCGGCAAAGCTGCGCCAGATAAACGCCCGCTGCTGGTCTTCATCCTCGTAATTATACATATAGCCAGGATAGACAACATCGGTCTGGTAGGGGCTGATCATGTCAAAGAGGAACCGGCCCCCGGCAGCCAAATGGGCAGAGACCTGGCTGAAGGTTTCCCGGACGTCCGCCAGATCATCAAGGTAGCAAAGCGAGTCCGCATAGCAGGTCACCGCGTCAAACTGGGGGAAGCCAGCCAAGTCACGCATGTCGGCTTGAACCAACTGGAGATCAACGCCGGCTTCGGCAGCGTGCTTGCCCGCAAGGCTAAGCATTTCTGGAGAAAAATCAGCGACAGTTAGGTCCAACCCAGCTGTTGCTAGTAAACAAGCTAACCGGCCCGCTCCACCGGCAAGGTCTAAGACGGTCTTGCTAGTGGAAGGGAGCCGGTTAAGGGTATAATCCCGCCATTGCTCGTACAGCTGGGCATCAAACAGCTCATCGTACAGCTGGGCAAAGCTCTGGTAAATCATTAGTCGCTTACCCACTCGCTCAGATTAACCAGCGGTGCCTGCGACCAGAGCTTTTCAAGATTGTAGAATTGACGAGTCTCCTCCCGGAAAACGTGGACAACCACATCGCCCAGGTCGATCAGGACCCACTTAGCATGGTTCTTTCCTTCAACACTGCCAATCGTGACCCCGGTTTCGTGGGCCTTTTCGATTACCGCGTTGGCAATCGCCTGTACTTGACGGTCAGAACCACCAGTCATGATGACAAAGTAGTCCGCCATCGGACTGATTTCGTCGACCTTGAGGGCAGTAATATCTTCCGCCCTGCGGCCATCCGCCGCTTTAACAACCATTTCCAATACTTGCTTGCTATCCATTTATTCAATCTCCTTTCGGTAAGCCGGTACCCAGGCATTGTATGTCTCCAGAGTCGTTGGGTAAACCGGACTATTGCGTTTCACCAGGTACTCCAGTGTTTGCTTCGTTTGGTAGGCTACTCCAGCGCCCAGGTCCTTAGCGGTTATTTCCCGGGCCCGGTAGACCTCCGGGAAATCCCGACCGGGTTCAATGTAGTCCGCCATGTAAACTACCTGTTCTAGCGGACTCATTACCGCGGCACCGGTAGTATGGTGGCGAACGGCATTCAGGATATCCTCATCCCAAATTCCCAGCTCGTCCTTGATTAGTTCAGCACCAACTACCCCATGCCAAATCGCATTGCCATAGTTCAGCAGGTCGGGATTGAGCCCCTTACGGTGGATTTCGTCAATAAAATCCTGGTCAGGACGCTGCTTGGCGTAGTCGTGACAGAGGCCGGCAATACTAGCCTTTTCGACGTCAACCCCGTTGGCCCGAGCTAACCCAATTGCAGTCTGCTCCACCCGCAGGACGTGCTCAAAACGCTTGTCCCGCAATGCCGCACGCAGACGTTCTACCAGTTGGTCACGACTAAGGGGAATATAGTTATGGGTATAGGTTAATTTTTCAGTCATTATATAAATGATGCTCCTTAATAAAAGCGGCCACTGACCGCGGTAGCAGATAATTGACCGACTGGCCCTGCCGGATCCGGGTCCGGATATCGCTCGAACTAATATCAATTGCGGGAATATCCACCCAGATCACCGGATACTTCGTCTCATTCTGTGCGTGGGGCCGCCGAACCCCGACAAAGTGAAAGCGGGGCAGCTTGATCAGGTCCTCGATTCGGTACCACTTATCCAGGTAGTCAACCATATCACCGCCGATAATAAAGTAGTAATCGGTATTAGGATGGCGCTCAAGCAAGGCCTTCATCGTATCATAAGTATAGCTGACGCCGCCCCGCTTCAGCTCCGCATCCTCAATCCCCAACATGGGGTTGCCCTCAATGGCCAGTTCCAGCATTTGCCGGCGCAAGTCAGCGCTGACGGCGGACTTATGGTCGACGTGCGGCGGGATTGCGTCAGGCATCAGCAGGACCTTATTTAGACATAGGGCGTGCCCCACCTGGTCTGCTACTATCAGGTGGGCATTGTGCACCGGATTAAAGGTCCCACCGTAAATGCCGACCCGCTGGTGGCGGGAACTTGTCTGCGGCTGGTACTGAACGGCCGGCTGGGTTTTCGCGTAAACTTGACACCCCTGCATAATCCAACCGCCTCGTTAAATCCGGGCAACTTGGTCTGACAGCTGGCGCAGGTTTTCCTTTGAAGAAACCTTAAAGAGCACCAACACCCGACCAATCGTCTGCACCACTTGGATGTCGGTCTGGTCCTCAATAAAGGTCTTGACCTCATCAGTAGTCACATCCGCGTTTTGCAAAATATTAACCTTGATCAGCTCGCGTCGGTCCAAGGCCCCGTCTAACTGGGCCAGCCAGTTGTCACTAAGGCCTTCCTTCCCGACCGCGAAAAGTGGCTGCAGGTGGTTGGCCTGCGCCCGTAAAAAACGCTTTTGTTTTCCTCGTAATTGCATGTGTTCACCTCATTAAATCATTGCTTTGCGCACTAATGCCGCGACACCCTTTGGTACCCAGGCCGCGACCGTCACTCCGGCTGGAACAGTAACCCAGCCAAGGCCTTCAAAGACGACGTCACTCTTCTCGTTAACGTGGAATTCCTCCCGAACCAGCGGTGGAAAGTCGTTTAACTCCTCCGCTGTCGGTAGGGTCAGCAAGCCGCCCCGGTGCTTTTCGTAAAAGCTGTCGGCATTACTTAACTTGGTCCGGTGAAGCGTCAGATTATTGTCAAAGTAAGTAACAAAGCCGGAATGGGGACCCGTTTCAAAGTCAAAACGTGCTACCCCGCCGATAAAGACGGTCTGCCCGGGGTCCAGCTGGTAGGTCCGGGGCTTGATTTCCTTTTGCGGTGCCACGATTTTGAGGTCCTTTGCAGAAAGGACGTGAGCCATCTGGTGGGGATGGATAATTCCCGGCGTGTCGACCAGCTTATGACCGTCGTCCAGCGGAATTTCAATCTCATCGAGCGTCGTCCCGGGAAAACGGGAAGTTGTAATCAGGTCCTGAACGCCAGTCCGCTGCTTGATAATCTGATTGATCAGGGTCGACTTACCCACGTTGGTAACCCCAACCACGTAGACATCCCGGTCGTGGCGATACTTTTCAATCGTCGCCAGCAGCTCATCAATCTCGTGGTTCTTCTTGGCGGAAACGAGCACCGTGTCAACCGGCCGGATACCAGCCTGGTTGGCCTGCTGCCGGATCCAATCACAGAGTTTCGGCCGACGCAGGGAACGGGGCAGGAGGTCCTCCTTGTTCCCCACTAGCAGAACCGGGTTGTCACCAACAAAGCGGTGGAGTCCCGGGATCAGGCTGCCGTTAAAGTCAAAGATATCCACCACGTAAACGATCAGGGCGTTGGCGTCCCGAATCTGGCCGAGCAAGCGCAAAAAGTCATCGTCGGTCAGTGATACCGGGGCAATCTCGTTATAGTGGCGGAGGCGGAAGCAGCGCTGGCAGTACAACTCATCATTGGCCAACCCTCTTTTGACCGCTGAGGCCGGCGTATAGCCGAGCGCCGCGGGATCCGTCGACTGGATTACCGCCCCACAGCCAATGCAACGTAATTCTTCATTTTGCTCAGTCATTCAAATCCTCCTGCCATTGTAGTTGCGGATACTTTTTCCTTAATTCACGCCAAACAATTCGTTCAAAGAAGCGGTTGATTCGGGTATCCCACTTATCCGTGTCCAGGAGGGGCTTGACCAAAATACTCCGTACCCCGGCCTCGTTTGCCGCGACCATGTCGGTCATCAACTGGTCCCCAACCATCACCACTTCACTTTTCTTTAGGCCCAGTTTCGTTCGCGCCCGGTTAATGCCAAAGCTCAGCGGCTTCAGTGACCGGGAAACGAAAGGCAGATCGAGGTTCGCCGTAGCCTTGGCAACCCGGTCCTTGCTATTATTTGAAATTACGATTAACGGAATCCCGGCTTCCTGCAGCGTGGTCATCCACTCCCGCAGCTCTGGCGTACCATCAGGGTTATTCCACGCAATCAGCGTATTATCCAGGTCACTAAACACCGCCCGGATTCCCCGCTCCTTCAGCTGGGCGGGAGAAACCGCGTAAATACTGTTGACCATCCAGGTAGGTTTAAATTTATCTAGCAATATCACACCTCATAAACTTTTGTCATAATTAAATCAATTATAGCGATTATAAAATCGGGTTTCAATTAATCCCCACCAGGGGCGGGATAAAAAAAGCCACCCACCACAGAAAGATGGATGACTTCTTAATTTAACTTAGTTTAATGCTTGCTTAGCTTGGTCAGCGATGGCAGCGAAGGCCTTTGGATCGTTAACCGCCAAGTCAGCCAGCATCTTCCGGTTGATGTCGATGTTAGCCAGCTTCAAGCCGTGCATCAACTTGCTGTAACTGATGTTGTTCATCCGGGCAGCAGCGTTGATCCGGGCAATCCAGAGTTCACGGAACTTACGCTTGTTAACCTTCCGATCACGGAAAGCGTAAACGTAACTCTTCATTACTTGGTCCTTAGCAGTCTTGAATAAACGAGACTTAGCACCACGGTAACCCTTTGCTAACTTCATAACGCGCTTCCGACGAGCACGCGTAACAGTTCCACCTTTAACTCGCATGTTGAAATCCTCCTACGTATTTTAATTCTTATTCGAATGAAGTTTACTTAAATGGTAATAACTTCTTGTAACGCTTTACGTTGGACTTGTCCATCATGCTCAAGCCACGTAATTGACGACGTTGCTTCTTAGTCTTACCGTGGAAACGGTGGCTCGTAAACGAGTTACCACTCTTAAATCCACCATTTGCAGTACGCTTGAAACGCTTAGCAGCAGCGCGGTTAGTCTTCATCTTTGGCATCAGATATTCCCTACTTTCCTAAAATACTATTTCTTTGCTTTATCAGCAGCTGGAGCCAGAGTTAAGAAAATACTCCGCCCCTCCATCTTTGGACGTTGGACAACAGTAGCGATGTCTGAAGTTTCTTCAGCCATCCGTTCAATCATGTCACGACCGATATCCTTGTGCGTGATGGCACGGCCCCGGAAACGGAGTGAAACCCGGACCTTGTCACCCTTCTCAATGAACTTGCGAACCCGCTTCAGCTTAACGTTGAAGTCGTTCGTGTCGATTGAAGGGCTCAGGCGAATTTCCTTGACCGTCACTGTCTTCTGTTTCTTCCGAGCTTCCCGCTCTTTCTTTTGCATCTCAAAACGGTACTTACCGTAATCCATGATACGGGCAACAGCTGGACGAGCCTTTGGTGCAACCAGCACCAAATCAAGGTTGGCATCTTCTGCTAATTGCAGCGCTTCACGCTTTGACTTGATCCCTAATTGTTCGCCATCCTGGCCGATCAGCCGCACTTCGCGTGCACGAATACCGTTATTGACAATCATATCTTGTGCTATGGCAACGCACCTCCAATTTTATTAGCGAAAGATCAAGCAAAAAAGCGGAGTGCTAAACGCACCCCGCTCAATAGGAACAGACCTTCCTCGTCTGCTCAATTTCATCTCGTCAGCCCGGCAATCCTAATCACCAAGGCGAGAAGCGGGTGCTTCTGCTTTTTCTTTCAACGTTTATTAGAATACCGAATCTCCAGATAATTGTCAAGGACATTATCCCTTAGAACGCAAATTATCTCCCGTCATCGGCAATTCCCGGGACAGGAACTTAACCCGTTCCATGATTCGCTGGGCCTTCAAAGGTTCATGGTCACCCTGGGTATCAATCGCCAGGTGGTTCTTTTCCAGTTCATCCATGGAGAAGTTAGAACTAAAGAAGGTCGGGAGCTCTTCTTGCATCCGGTACTCCAGGATGATCCCCAGGACGTCATCGCGAACCCACTTGCTCATCGCGTCGGCACCGATGTCGTCCAGCATCAGGACCGGTGCTTTCTTGACTGCTTCCAGCTTCTCACTGGTATTGTTCTTCTTAATTGAGTTGCGCATTTCAACAGCAAAACTCGGGAAGTGCAGCATCGTCGTCGCCACACCCTTTTGCTTCGCCAGTTCATTGGCAATTGCACCTAGGAGGTAGGTCTTACCAACCCCAAAGTTCCCGTAGAGGTAAAACCCGGGAATGAAGTGGTCCGCGGAATAGTGGTCGGTAAAGTTGATGGCTGCTTTTAGGGCTGCCATCCGGGTCGCGGTCTGGTGCTGCTCGTCAATGTAGAAGTTATCCAATGAAGCATTCTGGATAAACTTTGGCATGTTGATCGAGCGGACGAGCCGCTGAATGTGCCGCTGCCGTTCCTTTTCCAGCAGTTGCTGGGTGGGCACATAGGTGACATCTATTTGCCCGGAATTCAGCACTAGCTGCGGCGAATAGCCTGGAGCCACCGTGGTTTCTCCCTTCTTCGCCAGCTGTTTTTCATGGTAAAACTCATACAGCTTGGATTGCCCACTTTGGACCATCTCCCGAGAAATCCGCTCCTGATTGTCCTGCAAAAAGGCCTGAACATCCGGATCGGCTAGCACTCGCTTCATCAATTGGTCAACACTGGCAGCCACATTTTGATTTTTCATCAGCCCTTGGAGGGTTTCATTTAACGACTTCATTGCTTTCACCACCCCTATTTCTGCTTTCGTTTAGCCAACAGGGCCTGAACCTCTTGAACCTCTGCCTGCGACGCTTTCTTGGTGCGCTCCGCCTGACTGGCCTTGGTCCATTCCGGCATCTGCTCTTCAATCTGTGGCCGGCCCCGGTAATTTTTCCGCTGACGGGGCCGCCCCTTTGACTGACCAGCCGCCCGTTGCTGGTTAAAGTTCTTGAGCTGGAGCAAGGCACTGGCACCATCATGGACCCCTGCTTTGACCCAGCTATTGGCAATTGCGTCAACAAAGTTAGCCTTCAATAGGTCGTTGTCTAATTCGGCAATCACGTACCAGGAAAGGACGTTGATGACTTCTGGACTAAGTTTGACATCCGCTAACAGGTGGGTCAGGATATGCCGCTCGCTGGCGGTCACAAAGCCCCCGGTCTGTTCTTTAAGTCCCTGGAGGAAGTCCGCCGGGGCATACCCGGTCACGCTCTTTAACAGCTGCTGGTCCTTAGCAGTCAACCCCTGGTCCTTCTTACCCGGCTGGTTGGTCCCGGTCGAGCTGCCAGTTGAACTGCCGGTCTGCCGGTAGGCCGCGGCAACGACCCGTTTAAACTTCGCCGCGTCAAAGTGGTTGTCAGCCAGGTTGACCGCCTTCAAAATCAGGTCCTTCATCGTTGGGACGTCAATGCCGTATAGCTGGTGTTCTACCTCGATTAACTGCCGGTGGGCGTCCAGGTCCTTTTTGACAAGCGGCTGGTTAGCGAGGAGCTGAAAAAGGGTCGGCCAGTCAAAATCACTAGCTGCGAGTGACGGGCGGGCGGTCTCCACGCTGAACTGCTGCCGTGCTTCTTTGATGGGTGCTGGTGCCGTGATAACTGACTCCGCGGCAACGTGGAATTCATCCAAGAAGCGGTGGCTGACTTCCCTTAGCTGGGGACGCGAGGTCAACTCGTAACGCCGGGCCCACTTTGCCAAGTGAGCAAAGGCAGCGCTCCCCACCGCCTCAAGGAGGAGGACGCTCAGCAGGTCATCTTCAATAAAGGCGGCGGGGGAAAGGGTCGGCTGGAGCTGGTAAACGTAAAAGTCCCCCTGCTCATCATTCCCGGCGAAGGTCCTTACCAGCCCCACTGCTTCCAAACGGTGAAGGGCGTGGGTAATCTGTTCCGCCCCCGCGTTCATCTGTCGGATAAGGACCGCTTGCAGGCGCCGGTCAGCCAGGGTTGGCCGTTCCAACAGCTGACTATGCAGGGCATAGAACAGGCTAAAGGCGGTCGGCCCCACCACCGGCTGGTAAAAGCGGGCCAGGGTCGTGGCATTAAAGTTTACAAAGTCGCCGGCCGTCGTCACGAGGAAGGCTGCCTGTGGTGCAAACTGGTCCTCCTGCTTAGCCATCCTCATTCCTCCTAATCATTACTTTTGTGCTCCGTCTTCACCATGGTTTCCAGTTCGCTCATAAAGGCGTCAACATCCTTAAACTGGCGGTAAACACTGGCAAAACGAATGTAGGCCACCTCGTCGACGTCCTTTAGTTCGTTCATCACGTACTTGCCAATCAGCTGACTGGAAATTTCATTTTCGCCCAGGCTCCGCACCTTCTTCTCGACCTTATCAGTCAGCTTGGTGAGGCGTTCCATGCTAACCGGCCTTTTCTCGGCGGACCGGACAATCCCATTAAGAATCTTCTGCCGGCTGAATTCCTGCCGGGTCCCGTCCTTCTTCACAACTAACAGCGGGGTCTCTTCATAGCGTTCAAACGTGGTAAAGCGGAAGCCGCAATGCACACACTCCCGTCGCCGGCGTATAAAGCTGCCATCTTCACTCGGCCGACTGTCGACGACCCGTGAACCATTCTGGTGACAATGTGGACACTTCATGCGCTTACCTCCCTTATAATACTTAACACTTTATTGTACCATACCTCGGTCTAGTTTAATCGTTTAACAAGCTGGGCCACCTGCTGCCGCAAGTGATTATCGTCTCCGTTGTTATCAATCACGATGTCCGCCCGCGCGGCCTTCTCATTTAACGGCATTTGAGCCGCTACCCTGGCTTGCGCTGCCATTTGGGATAGACCATCCCGCTTCATCAGGCGTGCGAGCTGGGTCGCCTTATCGACGGTCACCACCACGACTAGGTCGCAATCCTCGTCATAGCCCTGCTCAAACAGCAGTGGCACGTCTAAAATGACGGCTGGGACAGCAGCCTTCGTGAAACCTGCGAGCTGGCCCATAATGGTTTCCCGAATCAGGGGCTGCATTACTTGGTTCAGCTGGTTGCGAGCATCCTGGTTATTAAAGACGAACTGGCCGAGCCGCTGGCGGTCAAGGCTGCCATCCATGGTCAAGATTGACCGGCCAAACCGCTCTACCAGACGTTCAAAACCTGGTTGACCAGGCTGCTGGAGGCGGTGGGCAACCAGATCAGCGTCGATGATTGGAAAGCCAACTTGACCCAGCAGCCCGCTGACGGTCGACTTGCCGCTGGCAATCCCGCCGGTTAATCCCACTACTTGTGTCATCTTAATCCTCCACTAGCGGCTGACAATGCGGACAGAAAGTCGTTCCTCGCTGGGCCACCTTGATTTTGACCATCTTGGCACCGCACCGGGGACACTTCTCGCCGCCCCGCCCATAGGCGTTCAGCCGCTCTTGGAAGCCCCCAGCATCACCAAAGGCATTGGTAAAACTGTGCACAGTCGTCCCCTTATACTTAGTTGCGACCGCTAATTCCTTAATGATGTTGTCATGCAGGACTGCTGCCTGGTCAGGGGTAAGGCTGTTGGCCGGCTGTTCTGGGTTGATCTTGGACATCCAGAGCACCTCATCGACGTAGATGTTGCCGAGACCAGCGACGTGTCGTTGGTTCAGCAGGAATGGCTTGATCTTGCCCCTGCTCCTGCCTAGCTCATCCTGGAAAAAGGCCAGCTTAAAATCAGCGGCGGTCGGTTCAGGTCCTAAGGTTTTCAAGCCGCCGACTGTCTTCTCATCTCCCGTCTCGACCAGGGTCATCCGGCCAAACTTACGGGTATCGTGGTAGCACAGCTCGGTGCCGTCCGTAAATTGAAAGACAACGTGGGTGTGCTTGTCGATTGGTCCCCCAATCGGCTGGTTATAATACTTCCCTTCCATCCGTAAATGGGACACCATCGTTAGATTATTACTAAAGCGGAACAGCAGGTACTTTCCCCGCCGGTCAATGTCTTCAATCGTCTGCCCAATCAGGGCCTGGCGAAAGTCTTCCACGTCATTAGTAATCGTCTTGCCGTAGTAGACATCAATTGCGTTAATTTTGCGGCCCTTGGCGACTTTTAAAAGTCCCCGTCGGACCGTCTCAACTTCAGGTAATTCTGGCATTTTCTACCGCCCCTATTTCAAGTCGTACCAAGTATCGCCAACCTTGCTCTCAACTTTTAGCGGCACGTTTAATTGAACCGCGGAGTCCATGACCTGGGGAACCAGCTTCTGGAGAACCGGGATTTCTTCCGCCGGCGCTTCAAAGACCAGTTCGTCATGGATTTGCAAGAGCATCCGGGCTTGGAGTTGACGCTGCTTGATTTCTTCCTTCATTCTAATCATTGCAATTTTAATGATATCTGCCGCGCTCCCCTGGATAGGGGTGTTCATCGCCGTCCGCTCAGCAAAGGACCGCCGGCTAAAACTCTTCGCATGAATATCCGGCAGGTAACGGCGGCGGTGGGTAATGGTTTCGACATAGCCGTGCTCACGGGCAAAGGCAATCGTGTCATCAATATACTTCTTTACGCCCGGGAACTCCTTAAAGTAATTCTGGATAAACTCGTGGGCCTGGGAACGGCTAACATGAATCCGCTGGGCCAGCCCGTAGTCACTGATTCCATAAACAATCCCGAAGTTAACCGCCTTGGCTCGCCGCCGCATATTGCGGTCAATTTCGGCGTCGGCCGGCAGGTGGAAAATCCGTCGGGCCGTGCTGGCGTGAATGTCCTCCCCGTTCTTAAAGTCCTCCTGGAGGTTCTTATCACCGGTGATGTGGGCCAACACCCGCAGTTCCACTTGGGAATAGTCAGATGAAAAGATCTGCCAGCCCTCATGGCTCGGTACAAAGGCCTTCCGGATCAGGCGGCCTTCCGGCAGGCGAACCGGAATGTTTTGCAGGTTAGGATCCACGGAGGACAGACGGCCAGTTTGCGTCAGGGTTTGCAGGTACCGGGTGTGAATCTTCTGGTCGCTGGAATGGATGACCTTCAGCAGGCCGGTGATGTAAGTCGACTGGAGCTTGGCGATTTGACGGTATTGGAGGATGTCCTCCACGATTGGCGCCTGGTCAGCCAGTTTCTCCAGTACATCCACCGCGGTCGAGTAGCCGGTCTTGGTCTTCTTGATGACCGGCAGTTTCAGCTTTTCAAAGAGGATGTGCCCCAACTGCTTGGTAGAATTGATATTAAATTCCTCGCCAGCGGCCGCGTAAATCTGGTCTTCAATGTCGGCTAAGCGCTCGGTCAGCTTGCTGCCCATATCTTTGAGCGTCTGGGAGTTAACCTTGATCCCAGTGATTTCCATCGCCGCTAAGACCCGGGTCAGCGGCACTTCGATTTCCGTGTAAAGCGGCGTCTGCTGGTTATCGTCAAGTTTCTTAAACAGCGGGTCCCGCAGGTCGTTAATCGCCCGGGCTTTTTGTGCCAGGTGAGTATAGAAGGTCTGGTCATCGTCCGGGATGGCCCGCTTAGCCCCCTTGCCATAGACCTCCTCGTCAGTGGCGACCTCATGATAATCATGCTCCAGGGCGACCTGCCCAAGGTCATTGCTGTTGTCGTTTGTGTTCAGCAGGTAGGAGGCCAGTAGGAGGTCAAAATCAACGTTCCGTAAGTCAATTCCCAGCCGGTGTAAACCGACAATCTGAGCCTTAGCGTTAAAGACGTTCTTTGCTACCGCTGGTGACTCCAACAGCTTTTTGAGCGGTGCCTGTTTTAAGAGTTCTGCGTCGCGACTGACCAGCCAGGTCGTGCCATCACCGATTACAAAGCCGGCAAAGGGGGAGGTGTGGTAGTTGGCGTCCGGCATTTCGAGGTAGAAACTCAGTTCACCCTTGAGCTGGTCGACTGCCGCCAGGTTATCCGCGGTTAGTTCCGTATACTTCACCGGCGCGCTGTCATCCGCCCCTTCTTCGGGGGCCAAGTCCATCTTCGCGAGGAAGGACTTAAAGCCCATCTGCTGGTAGAACGCCACCAGTTTCTCCGTCTGCTCGCCCCGGTAGGCGATGTCGTCTAAGCTAATTTCCAGCGGTGCGTCCTGGAGGATGGTTGCCAGGGTCTTGCACTGCCGCGCAATCTCTTCGTCTTCGACCAGGTGTTCCTTCATCTTGCTCTTTTTAAGGTCATCAATGTGGTCGTAGAGGTTTTCGACGGAGCCAAACTGCTTGACCAGCTTGATGGCCGTCTTTTCACCAATCTTGGTGACTCCGGGATAATTATCCGAGCTATCGCCCATCAGCGCTTTCATGTCGATAATTTGCCGCGGCGTAATGCCGAGTTTTTCTTCTACGTGGGCCGGAGTGTAGTGCTCGGTGTCGGTGACCCCCTTATGGGTAACGGCGACCGTGGTGTGGTCGCTGGCCAGCTGGGTCAGATCGCGGTCCCCGGTAACAATCAGGGTTTCATAGCCCGCTTCGTCCCCCTCCTTAGCCAGAGTCCCGATAATGTCATCGGCCTCGTAATTCTTTAGTTCGTAACTGTGGAGGCCGCACGCTTCCACCAGTTCGCGGACGTAGGGAAACTGCTCCGTCAGTTCGTCCGGGGTCTTGTTCCGACCGCCCTTGTAGTCATCGTACATTTTCGTCCGAAAAGTGACCTTCCCGGCATCGAAGGCTACCAGGGCAGCGTCCGGGTGAAACTTATCCAAGACGTGGTCCAGCATCAGCTTAAAGCCATAAATAGCTGCCGTATGCAGACCATCCTTATTGGTAAACTTGTCAATTTGGTTGTGCATCGCAAAAAATGCCCGAAAGACAATGCTGTTTCCATCGATTAGCAATAGTTGTTTTGCCATTTATTCTCCGTCCCTTCTCTTGATAGTGTTATTGTACCAAAGATTAAAGCCGACTGTTAGTTCCCTGTTTAGCCTTCTAAGTGTAATATAATGAGGATGTACTAATTTGCAAGAAGGGATTATTTTGGACAAACTGCTAAACAAACGTCACGTCGAGGAGGCCCGGCTCTTTGCCATCCTCCTCACCTTTTGCGGCGGCTTTTTGGACGCCTTCACCTACATCCAGTGCGGGCACACCCTTGCTGCCGCCCAGACTGGCAACATCGTCTTCCTCAGTGCCGCCTTAGTCAACCACAACGTCATCGGCATCGTTGACCGCTGTGGCGCCATCATCCTCTATATTCTAGGCATCATCGTCGCCATCGGCTTTCAGGCCCATATCAAATACTGGCGGATTTTCTGCCTCTTCCCGATTCTCATCATCGGTGGTTTCGTCGGTGCCATGCCAGAGGACTTCCCCACCTACCTGTCAGTCGGACTGGTTTCCTTTGGTCTCGCCCTGCTTAACACCGCCTTTAGCAAAATCGAGGGGCTCGGTTACAGCAGCGTCTTTACCACCGGGAATATTAAGAAGTTCGTCGTCGCCTGGACGGAATACGGCTACCACCACGACCGCGCTGACCTCATCATCGGCTTTGACTACTTCCTGATTGTGCTGGCCTTTACCACCGGCGCCATCAGCTCTGCGGTCATTCAACCATTTCTCCGGATGAAGACGATTTGGGTTGCGGTCCTCGTCATCTTAATCACCGATATTATTTACTACTTCCAAAAGAAGCGGGTGAACCCCTAACAAAAGCAGGAGGCTAAGAGAAAACGTTGCTTTTCTCCCAGCCTTTTGCTAGTTCTTAACTATTATAAAATTAACGTGCGTAACCACAGTGCTGATGTCTAACGCCGCGAAGCAAGGCTATTTGCCTACGAATACTAGTCGACCCGTATCGTTCTCAGTTAGTCAAGGAGGTTATTTACCACTCGCTCCCCTTCATCGCCGCTTAAATTTAACCGTCTTCCTTTTCAGAGAAATCTTTTCCACCTGCCAGCCGTAGTCTATCAACTCCTTCTTGTAAGAAAGAAAAGAATGATCCAACGGCACCCCTGCGGCCTGTTCAATTTCAGCAAACGATAGCGTGACAGTTGTCCCATCCTGCTGACTTACAAACGACCAGAGTGCATTATACTTACTCATTTTGATTACCCCCAAGAAAAGACTCCTGCGGCCCAATCGCCACAGGAGTCTTTACAAAATATATTAGTCCCGGTCGCTCATCCCAAAGATTTGCAGGAAGGAGATGAAGAGGTTGACGAAGTCCAGGTAGAGCTGGAGTGCGCCCACGATTGCCAGACCCATCACTGAATTTTCATTGCTGTAATTCAGGTAGATCTGCTTCATCTTCTGTGCGTCCCATGCCGTCAGCACCACGAAGATGATCACGGCAATGTAAGAGAAAATGTAGGTAATTGCCGGGCTCTTCAAGAAAATGTTGATGATTGAAGCGATAATCAAGGCTACCAGTGCCGCCATGGCGTGGGCACCAAACTTGCTGAGGTCCCGCTTGGTAACCGTCCCGTAGAGGGCCATCGTCGCGAAGACCGCCGCCGAAGAAATAAAGGCCGCCGTGATGTTAGCCGCCGTGAATGCTCCCGCGATCAGGGCAAACTCAACCCCGTAAATAATCGCCACCAGCATCAGCATGATAAAACCACCAACCGGGTTCCGGGTGGCGCTAAAGCTAATCCCCATCGACAACGCGATTGGCAAGAGAAGAATCAGCCATACCATCCCCTGGTGCTGTTGGAAGTAGCCCAGCACCTGCGTAGCAAAGACGTTCATCGTCAAGTAGGCGCTCAGTGCGGAAACTAAGACTGCCAGGGTCATGTTTCCGTACATCTTAGTCAGGAAACTATTCAACCCCGCCTGGTCGGCAACCACGCGCCGGCCAGAATCATTTGGAAAATTGTCCATTATTTAATTCCTCCTAAAAGCTTATTGAAATACAATACCACATTTGGGCTTGCCAGTGGTCCTTTTGACTACTTATTAAGCAATTCTTTGAACTTCTCTTCATACTTTTCGATATCGCCGGCACCCATGAAAATCAGCACCGCGTTATGGTACTTCGTCAGCTTGTCAATGCTATCCATATCGACCCCTTCACTGCCTGGAATCTTGGCTTCAAGGTCCGCACTGGAAACCGACCCGTCCTGCTCACGAATGGAAGAGAAGATTGGCGTTACAAAAACCTTGTCCGCCTTGCTCAGACTAGCAGCAAAGCCATCAATGTACGCCGCCAGCCGGGAGTACGTGTGAGGCTGGAAGACCGCCACGATTTCCTTATCCGGGAACTTCTGTCGCGCAGCATCAATCGTTGCCTTGATTTCGTTTGGGTGGTGGGCGTAGTCGTCGATCAGCTTGTCGTCAGCAACATCGGTCTCACTGAACCGGCGCTTGACCCCGGAGAAGTTGGCGAGTTCCTGCTTGATCTTGTCCATGTCGACTTTTTCCATGTAAGCCACCGCCAGAACTGCCAGGCTATTCAGGATGCTGTGCTCACCGTAGAGGTGGATGGTGAAAGTTCCCAGCTTCCGGTCGCGGAAGTAGGCGTCATAGGTCGAACCAGCCGGGGTCCGGCGGATATTCTCAGCCCGGAAGTCATCGTCAGCCCCGGTCCCGTAGTAGTAAACCGGCACGTCGACGTCCAACTTCCGCAGGTTGGCATCATCACCCCAGGCAAAGATGGCCTTCTTGACTTGCCGACCATAAGTTTCAAATGACCCGCGCACGTCATCAATGTCTTTGAAGTAGTCCGGGTGGTCAAAGTCAATGTTGGTCATAATGGCATAGTCCGGGTGGTAAGCCAAGAAGTGGTCCCGGTATTCATCCGCTTCAAAGACGAAGAAACGATCGTCATCGTTCCCCTTGCCGACACCATCACCAATTAGGTAGCTAGTTGGTTCAACCGCGGCGAGGACGTGGGACAGCAGGGCCGTGGTACTGGTCTTGCCGTGGGCACCGGCAATTCCGATACTGGTGTGGTCCGCCACTTCCTTTTCGACCGCTTCCGGATAGGTCAGCACCGGCAGGCCCATTTCCTTGGCCCGCAGCACTTCCGGATGATCTTCGGCAAAGGCATTCCCCTTGATCACCGTCATCCCCTCCTTGAGGTTGGCAGGGTCAAACGGCAGGATCTGAATGCCCGCCTTGAGCAGGGGTCCCTGGGTAAAGGTTTCCTTCGCAATGTCTGAGCCGAGGACTTCGTTTCCTTGATCATGTAAAACGCGGGCGAGGGCCGCCATCCCGGTGCCTTTAATGCCGATGAAGTAATATGTCTTCTTTTCCATTCTCTCTTTTCCTTTCCGTGTTCCTGCCTAGTTTGCTGGGAAGAAGGTGTCAGCCTTGGCAAAGTCGACTGCCTCGCCAACCTCCTGCCAATCATCAGGAATAATCCACAGGCCCTTCTTGTCCGGAGCATTCTTCATCCGCAATTCACGGAAGCCACAGAGCATCCCATCGCTTTCGACCCCCATCAGTGCGCCGGGCCAAATGAGCTTGCCATCGGGCATCATGGCACCGGGGCGCGCCACGACCACCTTAATACCGGTAGCGACGTTCGGCGAACCACAGACGATTTGAACTGTCTGGTCAGCACCGATCCGGGTCTGGGTGACCTTGAGGTGGTCGGACTTCGGGTGGTCTTCCATCTTCTCGACGTACCCGACCACGAACTTTGGCGTATGGTCGGCCGTTAATTGCTGGTCAAACCCGGCTTGAGTCAGTTTCTGGTTGAGCTTGGCAACCTGGTCATCGGTCAGGAAGACCTGACCATTTTCCTTTGTCAATTCCGGCAACAGCTTGCTGGCGTCCATAAAGTTGTAGCCAAGCAGCTGCTGGTCCTTGGCACTCACGATTTGGACAACTCCATCCTTGATCGTGCTTGTCTGGTCACCATTATTAGGCGCGGTAATCGTTACTAGGATGTCGCCCATCTCTGCTGGATTATAGCTTGCAATTAACATTCTCTATTCATGTCTCCTTTACTTTCAAACCGCTGAATTAGAAAAGGGAGTGGGACTGAACCAAACCACCTGGTTCGTCGTCCCACTTCTACTAATCCACAGCAGGATCAGCACAGGTCGGGGTCAATACCGGCTAAGCTGCTAACTGCCCTGCTGCTCTACTTATCTCCATCAAGAAAAAGGAGGCTGAGTGGTCCCCGGCCTCCTTATAAATCTAAAAAAAGCGGGCCATTTTGACTTGCTTTTTTATTTTACTTCAAATTCCGCAAAAAATCTTCAACTTGTTCCTTAGTTTTGCGATCTTTATTGACTAGCCGGCCAATTTCCTTGCCGTGGTCATAAGCGATGAAGCTCGGAATCCCAAAAACATTTAGTTCTGCTGCCAAGTCAATGTTTTCATCGCGGTCGACGGTGTAGAAGGTATAATCCGCAAAATCCTGTTCGATTTCCGGCACGGCGGGTTTAATAAAGCGGCAGTCAGGGCACCAACCAGCGGTGAAGAACAGGACAACCTTGCCCTGACCAATCTTGTCGATTAACTGGTCATCTTTAATTACAGGTAACTTTTCCATAGAAGTATCCCTCCTCATTGATTACAACGTTACTATACCATAACTGCTTCTTAATTACTCGTAAATAGCACCTGCTTGGCTTTTTACCGCCGTTAATGTTAGAATTGGGTAATCATTATATTAAAGGAAGCGTTGCAATGAACGATTCAAACAACACACTCAATCCATGGCTGGTCCCGGTGACACTGGGAGCCTCCGGGGTCGCAGGATTTCTGGCCGGCAAGCTCTTTGGCAAACGGCCCTACTCGGCTAACCGGGCGCTCAAACAAATTCGCCGGGACTTTGCTAAGGAGGGAACCATCACCGGCAGTTGGATCGACCACCGGCAGACTCCCTTCCAACGCTTCGCCGTTAAGACCAGCGCCTACCAGGGCGGCTTAACGCGCTTAGAAGATGGTGAACCGGTAAATTACGAGTTTAAGGTTGACGCCTTTACCGGCAGCCTGCTGGAATTAAAACGGCTGGAAAATTAAGCTCCGTGACTAACCAAGTTAAAAAGCGTTCAAAATCAGTTGTTAGCTGGTTTTGAACGCTTTTCTTATTCGTCCTTCTTAAAATGCGCCGTCAGCTTATAGATTGGCTGGCCCTTGGCCGCGAACTTTTGCTCGTACTCGGTCTCAACGTTATGCTCGTTCTCATCACTGTTGTGCAAATCGAGCCACACCCCATCGAAGAGCATTCCATAGTTGTTCATGCTTTGGAGGGAGAATTCAAAGAAGCCCATGTTATCAGTCTTCAGTTCAATTGCCCCTTCATCTTTGAGCACCTGCTGGTAGCCAGCTAAGAAGGTGTGGTAGGTCAGCCGCCGCTTGGCATGACGCGTCTTCGGCCATGGGTCCGAAAAGTTCAGATAGAGACGGTCAAGCTCATGGTCCTCGAAGTAGTTGGTGATGTCAGAACCATCACCACAGATCAGCTGGAGGTTGGGCAACTCCTCTGCGAGGGCCTTCTTCAAGGCGATAGCTGCTACCGTCCGCTGGATTTCCAGGCCGATAAAGTTGATCTCCGGATGGGCCTTCGCCATCCCAATGATGAACTGCCCCTTCCCCATACCGACTTCAACGTGAATTGGCTGCTTCTTGGCAAAACGGTCCTGCCAGTGACCCTTCACCTCCTCGGCATTGGTTACGATCATCTCCGGGTGGTCCGCAATCAGCGGATCCGCCCACTTTTTATGTTTCACACGCATAATTAGTATTCCTCACTTAACTTTTTTATTCGTAATTTGAAGTAGAAGCGGGTCAAAATCCCGACCTCAATTGTGGCAAAGACCAGGTTGAGTAAAAAGCCTCGCCAGTCGAAATGCAGACCAATACTTGCCAGGACAATCAGTGCCGCCTCAATCACGGTTACCCGGGTCAGGAGCCGTTGGAAGTCCTTGACCCGTTCCTCAGTTTGAACCGGGTAGAGGTGGGTCAAGACGTTGGCATCGTACTGGCCGTACAACGGCATTAACTGGGTTGCAATCAGGTAGATAAACAGGACGCCCAGCGCGGTGTTTAGCCACTGGAGCGGAACCAGGAACGCCAGGGCCATCCCCAGTAAGGTCAGCCGGATAACAATCCCGCTGATGTCCGTATTGCGGACAAAGCCCCGCGCGTAGAGGTACGCCCATGGCCGGTGGCCGTTTGACAGCCACCGCACCAGTCCATTCGCCCAGCGCCGGCGCTTGACATTCCCCTGAACGCTCGGTACGTCGGTAAAGAGGTTGAAAAAGCGGTAAACGCTGTACATCCGGTTACTTTCCATTTTGACCGCCGCCTGCCAGTCAATTGTCAGTTCACGGTAAACTAGCCGCATCGCAACATCCAAAATTACTGCCACTGCCAACCCCAACAAGGGGCTGACAAGCCAGGTCGCCGCAGCCGCCAACAAGGGATTCAGCCAATACTCCGCTTGGGTTCGCCAGCCCTGCTTTGACCAACGAAGGCTGATGGACTTGCGGGCGGTAAACAGCCAGTCATCCTTTGTCACTACCGCCGTCAGAAAAACGGCTACAATGTCAACTGTCGATAGCCGTTCCGTTGTAAGGGCGAACGGTAGGGCAGCAAAGGTTCCCGCCAGGGTCATTCCCTCCGCGAGCACAAGGCTGTAAAGGTAGGCCCGTCTCAAATAGCCATCCATGGCCCGAACCTGAGGTAAGAGGAAAACCGGGTCCGGCCGCTTGATCAGGGTCGCCAGCCGACCAATCTGGGCCAACAGGACAAACCAAGCAATCAGCATGAAACGGGGCCACCACTGGTTAGCACTGAGGGTTGGCAACCATTCTGAATACCCGTAGGCCAGCGCGCCAAAGAGGAAAAAGAGGGCGATGACAAAGTGGTCGTTGAACACCAGTCGCCAATACTTCAGGAGCATCATAAAGTGACGCTGGCGGCGTTTCGTAAATAGTCTACTCATCTTGATCATCCCTTGCTAAGCCGAGATAAATTTCGTCTAGCGACTCATCCGGCCGGTCTGCCTGCTCACGGAGTTCCGCCAGGGTTCCGTGGGCCCGGACCTGCCCGTTAGCTAAGAGGACAAAGCGGTCACAGTAGCGCTGCGCAGTATCGAGGACGTGGGTCGACATCAGTACGGCCACCCCCTCCTTTTTCTTTTGCTCAATCAGCTTCAGCAAGTCATGGACAGCCAGGGGGTCCAAGCCATAGAAAGGCTCGTCCACAATCAGCAGTTTGGCGTTGGTCATGAAGGCACAGCAAATCATCACCTTTTGCTTCATTCCCTTGGAGAAGTTCGCCGGGAACCAGTCCAGTTTATTGTCGAGCCGGAACAGTTTAAGCAGCTTATGAGCCCGCTGCCAGGCTGCCTCATGGTCAAGTCCGTACGCGTTCATCGTTAATTCGAGGTGCTCCCGCAACGTCAACTCGTCATACAGGATCGGCGTCTCGGGAACGTAGGCAATCTGCTGCTTATACTCGGCCGGATTTTCGGCTAAGGTCAGTCCGTTGAGGGTAATCGTCCCGGAAAACGGCCGCAGCAAACCGATAATGTGGTTTAAGGTCGTGGACTTTCCCGCCCCGTTTAAGCCGATCAGACCCACTAATTCCCCCGGCTGGACCGCCAGGCTAACCTGCTTTAGGACGGGAATCTGTGAATATCCCCCTACCAGGTTCTTTACTTCAAGTGCCATCATCGTTCCCCCTTGCTAGTCTTAATTTCAACCATTAATTATAACATATCCGGTGCAGCCCTCCCGCTTTTTCGGTATACTAGGGATAGACACAAAAGTTAAAGGAGTGCGATCACATGACTGACTGTATTTTTTGCAAGATAATTGCTGGGGAAATCCCAAGCTACACGGTATACGAAGACGACGTTGTCAAGGCCTTTCTCGACATTTCCCAGGGCACACCAGGGCACACCCTCGTGGTTCCTAAGAAGCACGTCAAGGACCTCTTCGCCTACGATGAGGACCTGGCTGCCGCTGTCTTTTCCCGCCTGCCAAAGATTGCCCGCGCCGTTAAGAAGTCCAACCCGGCAATTAAGGGGATGAACATCATCAACAACAATGGTGAAGTGGCCTACCAATCAGTCTTCCACTCCCATATTCACCTGGTTCCCCGCTACACTGACCAGGACGACTTCAAGATTATCTTTAAGGATAATTCCGCTAAGTATGACGAGGACAAGTACAAGGAAATTCAGCAAGCAATCGTCAAGCAGATGGAAGATGAACAGTAATGTTTAAGGCAATCAAAGAAACGGTGACTGACGTTCGGCAGCTCGTCCGTTCCTGTCAGGGATTGACCACGAACGTCAAACAACTCCAGGATAGTCTGCCCGCGGTCAATAAGTTCCAGGCAGAAGTGCAAAAGGACATTGCCAAGTGGCAGTTTAAGGACCAGCCGCGCCTGGATAAAATCCGGGAAATCACTGAACGGTTAAGCAAACAAAGCAAAGCATAGTAAAAAAACATCGGGCAATTAAATACCCGATGTTTTTTATTACCTAGTTATTGGCATTGCTGGAAGAGCTACTGTTGCTCGAATTGCCCAAGGTACCACTGTTGCTCGTCGCACCGTTGGAATTCAGGTAGTCATCCAGGATGTTCTTCTCATCGTTTTCCTTAATGGAAACATTCCCCTTCTTGAGGACGTTAGAAACGACCTTATGGAGGAAGGTCCGGTTGTTCATGTTTTCCTGAACAATCTGGGTCCGCAGGTCAGCGATGTGCTGGCTCTTCTTCCCCTTAGCCGGGTGTTCGATCATGTAGATCACCTGGTAACCATCATCGGTCTTGACCGGGGTCGTGGTGTATTCACCAGTCTTGAGCTTAAAGGCAGCTTCCTTGTATGCCGAATCAAGCGAGTTATCCGTATTGTCAAAAGCAGGAACCCGCCCACCATTATCCTTGTTGGAAGTGTCAGTCGACTTTGACTTTGCCAGCTTCTTGAAGGTCTTATACTTGTCGCTTGAGTTGTTCAGCTGGTCGATGATGTCCTGGGCATCGTTCTTGCTACCGACAAGGATCTCAGCTGTTTGAACTTTTGGCTGGTACTTCTTCCACTGGGCATTGATCTGCTTGTTCGTAATGTGAGAGTAATCACGAACCGCGGCTTCCAGCAGGAGGTTAGACCGCAGCTGCTGCTTGAGTGACTTTTCGGTCATCCCATTTTGCTGCAAGAAGGCGCTGAACTGGGAGCCGTACTGGGACTTGTAGCTGTTGTACTGGGCATTGACCTGCTTGTCAGATACCTGTTTGCCGTACTCCTTTTCCAGGACCTTGTCCAAAATCATCTGTTGCAGGACCTGCTTACCATTGCTGGTGGCCTTCATACTGGAATAGTATTCGCTCTGGGTAATCTTTCCCCCGCTGGTTGTGGCTACCGCCTTATTTCCGCAGGCAGCCAGTGGCAGCATCAGGGCCGCCCCCGCGATTACCGCAATTAACTTCTTTGATTTCAAAAAAACACATCCCTTGTAGTATTTTAACTTTCACCCTGACGAAAAACGTCAGCCGGTGGTCTTCGCCCCACCGTTTTGTACCTTCTCAATATACCACAATTCCCCCCTCCGCCGAGGCTTTCAAGAAAAAGTTTAAGTGATTTTCACAATTTATTCACTATCTAGCCGTTCAAGGTCAATTACGCCCGTTAGCTGACGGGCCCGATGGTCGGCAGTAAAGTAAAGGACCTGGTTATGGCGGGCTAATCGGGTCAAAATCGCGAGTACCCGTTCCTTGCGTAGATAGTCAAAGTTGACAAAGCCATCATCAATAATAATCGGCAGGGAGACCTGGTCACTCATCACACTGATAAAGCCCAAACGCAGCGCAACGTAAAGCTGTTCGGCGGTCCCAGTCGACAGCTCTTCGACCGCAAACCGCTCCTGCCCAGCGGTTAACACCGCGACGCCTTCTTCATTAAGCAAAATCTTGGTATACCGCTGGTTCGTTAAGGTCGCAAAAAACTCCTCTGCGGCCTTAATGATGGCCGGGTACCGGTCCGCGGAAGCTAAAATCAATGCCTGGTTGATCCACTGGGCCGTCAGCTGGTAGGTCGTCCACCGCTGGGCCTCCTGCCAAATCCGGGCCGCAAGGTTGGCCGCCCGCTGTTCTAGTTCTGGCAGGGTCCCGTCAGCTGCCAGCCCCCGAATTTCCACCTCCGCGGCCTGCTCCTGCCGGTGCGCCGCTTCTAAGGTTGCCTGTTCACGGGCCACCCTGTCGCTCAACCGCTCCCACTCTCGTTTTAGCGCCGTCTCGTCCGTAAAGCGCGCAAGTGCTACCTTATCCTCGTCCGTCAGCTGCTGGTCATATACCGCCGTGGTAACTTGCTGCTGGTGGGCCCGGGCCCGCTGCTGGAGGAAGCGGGCAAAATCCACGTCACTATTGACACCAGCCGACTGGTAGATAGCCCACTTGTCATTCTGTACCTCCCGGAGCTGGCTTTTTAGGGCCGTTAGTTGCCGCTGGGCCCGTTCTAGCTGCTGGCGGATAGCTTGCCAGGACCGCCACTGGTCGGCCCAGCGATTTTCCCAAGCGAGCAGGTTGCGGGCCAATTCCCCGGCGTGCTCCCCACTGACTTTACCAGCCAGCCGCCGCTTGATAGTCAGCAACTGTTCATGGCTCTGGCCTGCCCCTAAAGCGGAGTTTGACAACTGGTTACTGAGTTCAGCATAGCGATGAAGGTCCGCCTGCATGGTCAGCCACTGGTCTGGTGAAAATCTGCTGAGCCCGTGAGCCCGGCCAAAAGATACTAAGGCCGCGTCCCGCCGCGCTAACTGTTGTTTTTCCTGCCGGTAGCCGTAGTAGCCCCAACCGCCGGCCGCGATTACCAAGAGCAGGCCGAGGTTGCGCAAACCACCATGCTGGCTGGCCAAGCCAAATAGGCAGAGCAGGCCGCCAAACGCCAGCAAAGCTAAAATGATCCCCTGGTTAGCTAGCGGCGCCGGGGCTTTCCTGAGCTGCTCCAACTGGGTCAGTTCCCGTTCGCTCAGCGGCTGGGGCGGTACCTGTCCATACCGCTCCTGCAACTGCTTTTTCTCCTGGGCTCGGTGTTCCTGGAAGCGTCCCTGCTGGCGTTGCTGGTCATCCCGAGCCGCTAGTTGGAGCAGTTGGCCCCGCATTTCCTGGTACTCTGCCAGGTGGTCATGGTAGTCATTCAACTGGGCCTGGTCAAACTGGCTGAGCCGACCGTTGAGCTGGGCTAGTTCAGCTTCCTGACTTTTGATTTGCCGCCGCAGCTCCTGCTCCTGGATACCGAGCCGGTCGGCTGCCGCCACTTGTTCATCGCTGATTAGCTCAGCCCGAGAACTATCCTGGCCCCGCCGCCACTGCTGAAAGACAGGCCAGAGACGGGCCAGGCGTTCCAAATCATTTTGGCGGGCTTGAGCCTTTTTCAGCTCTGCCTGCCCAGTCTTCATCTGCTCTTGGGCCGCCCCGCGAGTCTTCAGTAGACGCTGGTAGTCATCATACTTGCCCCGCGCCTGCTGAATCCGTTGCTGTAAATCCTGGTACTCGGTAAGGTGTTGGTTAAGCGTCGGCTTGCGTCCCCGGGGTTTGAAGACTTCATCCCCCTTTTTGAGCAATTCCGCGACCAATTGACGCCACTCACCACTATCAACCGCCCCGACCTGCTGTAATTGCCGTTGCACATCTTCCCGGCTAAGGTCACTGATCCTGGCGAGGTCCGCTTGCCGAATACCAAAGATCGCCTGGTAGAGGTCCAGGTCAACGTTCCCCAAGAGGGCCGCTAACTTCTCCTGGCCAAATTGCTGGCCCCGCTGGTCGGTGACGGTTACCCTGCCGCCGTCGCGACCCGCTGTCCTGGTAATCCGGTACTGCTGGCCGTCAGCTTCCACCAGCAGGCTGCCGCCATATGCCGCGGTCGTTCGCGGTCGGTACTGCTGAAATCGGTTTTTCCCCTTCGCATTGGCAAAGCCAAATAAAATGCTGCGGATAAAGACGGCGAGCGTCGTTTTCCCGGCCTCGTTTTCACCATAAATCACCTGCGGGTTTACCGCCAAGGAAAAATCCTGGTCGACCCACTTTCCAAAACCGTCAATGTGAACACTTTTAATTCTCATCCTGCTTCTCCCGTTCACTAATCAAGGCCGCCGCCCACTGCTCAAATTCCGCCAAGTTCTGGTGATCAGCAAACTGGTCATAGAGGGGCTGGTGCTTAACCAGCGGTTTGATCACCGCCGCCAGGTTCTCCGCCGTGAAAACCGCCTGCTTGGCCTGGGCCCAGTAGCGCTGGTCCAAGGATGGCAAGTGCGGTTCCCCTTGCCGCGTCGCCAAGGTCAGCTGGTAAGGCCACCACTCAATTGTTTCTTCCATCCGTAGACGACTTTGCAGGTGAGTAAGCAGGCTACCGTTCTCCACTAGCAGCCGCCACTGCTGCCTGCTTGCTGTTACCTGAACCGCACAAAGCTGCAGGTGGCCAGCCGCGTTGATGGTCGCCGCACTGGTAATTGCCCGGTCAACCGCCGCTTCCGTTTGGCAAGCGTCAAGGTCAACGCTCACCGTCCGCCAGCCGATGCCAGCAACCGGTTTGAACTCCGGAATCAGGCGGGAACCCTGACTGTGAACCAGGTAGTAGCCATGACTGCCAGCCTCATTTTTATGCCGCCCCTGGGGATTTCCACTATAAACAATCGGCGGGGTGGTAGCCAGCTCCTGGTGTTTGTGGATATGGCCTAGTGCCCAGTAGTCATAGTGCTTGCTCTCTAACTCATCCACCGTAAAGGGGGCGTAATGGTTGTCGGCCCCTGCCTGGTATGGTGCGCCATGCAAGAGCCCGATTTGCCAGTCAACGGCCCCTTTTACCGGGTATTTTCTTGCGACATCCGTGCTGATCCACCGCTGCCCGTAACTAAAACCGGTTATAGCGACCCGTTCACCGGTTGCTAGTGTAAGGGTGGCCGTTGTGACCTGGTTGCCCAAAACACGGGTATTCGCCGGCAGGGATTGGTTGGCAGCGGTCACCTGCTGAAAGTCATGGTTGCCATAGCACAGAAAGACCGGAATGTGCTGCTGAGCCAACCGGGTCAGCTGTTTGTTGAAAAAGTCAACGGCCGCAATGCTTTTCCGTTCACCATCGTAAATATCGCCCGCAATCACGACAAAATCGACTCGTTCCGTAATCGCGGCGTCGACGATCCTCCGCAAGGCGGCAAAAGTGGAGTCATAAACTTGCCGCCACAACTGACTAGGCATCTCGGTCAATCCTTGGAAGGGACTGGCAAGGTGTAAATCTGCCGTATGAATAAACTTCACCATTTTCACCCCATTCTTCATTAACAATACAAAAGCCCCCACCGTTCTAGCAAAGCCGAACGCTGGAGGCCAGGTAGTACCATGAGCCGGGAAAACTTTCCAAGCCCACTTACTAGCGGGTCCTGCTAGTTATTTTCGTTAGACTGCGGCATGATTTCACTGTACAGATCCTGAATCGGGCTGGTAATCGTCTTGTTCAGCTGTTGTAGCATCTGGTCGATTTGCCGTTCTTGGTTCATCAAGTTTTGCACTGCCTGCTTGCCGCTGATTTCCTTAGCCAGGGTCTGAATGGCCTTGATTTCGTCTTCGCTTGGCTGTTGACCCTTCATCTGCTTTTGCTGTGCTTCGACCTGCATCTGTTGGAACTTCTTGAATGAAGCAAAGGCTTCGCTATCCGCCTTCAGTTCGTCTAAGGCCTTCTTTAAGCCTTGGTATTCTTGCGTTTCAACTAATTGCCGGCTCATGTCATTCGCCGTGTCATAAATATTTACAACCATCTTCGATAACTCCTTTTTGGTTCATTATTATAAATTGTATCATGTTTTGCCTAGTGGTGAAACGGCGGGGCTAAAAGAGGGACTTAACGTTGTTCCAGAACTGGCTGGCCTTGTCGCCAATATTATTGACCGACTGGTTGAACCGGTTCATCAGGTCGTTGTCCCCACCATTAAAGAAGGACTTCCACCCCGACGTGTTTTTGACCCGCTTGTTGGCCCGGGTCTGGGCGTCCTGGACCGTAAACTTGGTTCCCGGTGTATTCGCCAGAATCCCGGACATTTCATTCTTAAAGAGGCCGTTGATGTTTCGCTCGGAAATATCGTTCAGCACATGACTTGAGTTGGTATCATCATAGCCCTCCCAGGTGGCGACCACCACGTCAGGAGTGTAGCCAACGATCCACTTATCGCGATCGTTGGACTCGTCACCCTTGACTCCGGAATTAGTCGTCCCGGTCTTTCCAGCCAGGGTATCCCCCGCCGGCTTAGCGGTTTCCCCGGTTCCGTGCTCGTATACCCCAATCAGCATACTGGTCATTTCACGGGCCGTCTTGCTGGAAATGACGTGCTTGACCTTTGAGCCCTTATTCTGGGCGACAACCTTTCCCGAAGCATCCTCAATCTTAGTGATGTAGTACGGGGTCGGCATCTGCCCGTCATTATCAAAGGTCGCGTACGCACGGGCAATTTGCTGGGGCGAGACCCCCTTGGTCATTCCACCGAGGGCCAGGGCCAGGTTCTTATCGCCCTTCTCTACCGGCAGGCCGAATTTTTCCGCCATCTTGTAGCCCTGGTTAACCCCGATTTTGTTAAGCAACCAGACTGCCGGAGCGTTCAAGCTCTCATACAGGGCCTTGTACATCGGCACCTTGCCGCTATACGTATCATCGTAGTTCTTCGGCGTGTAGTTGTTGGTCCCGTAAGACTGCTTCTTGTCCTGGAGCTCCGAATCATAGAAATAACCGTGTTCCAGTGCCGGTGCGTAGACAACGATTGGTTTGATCGTCGACCCCGGCTGCCGACGCATCTGAGTAGCCCGGTTAAAGCCCCGGAAAACGTGCTTGCCCCGGCCACCAACGACCGCGGTCACGCCCCCAGTCTTCGGATTCATCGCAATCGATGCTGACTGCACCATCGTCCCATCAGCAGAGTCATCAGGGAAATTATTGTCATTATCATAGGTATCCTGCATTGATTGCTGCTGATCCTGGTCCAGGGTCGTGTAGATTTTGTAGCCGTCATTCATAATCGATTTTTCAGAAATGTTATACCGGCTGGCCGCCTCGGAAATCACCGCGTCAAAGAAGTAGGGGTACTTGTAGCTGTCATTAGCCACGTAGCCGCTATTGATTCCCAGGGAAGTCTTCTTATAGGCGTTTGCGTCCGACTGGCTGAGCTTTTTATTCTCTACCATCAGCTGCAAGACCATGTTCCGCCGTTCCCGCGTTGCTTCCGGATGGTCAATCGGGTCGTAAATCCCCGGCGAGGTCAGCATCCCCGCCAGAGTAGCTGCTTGGGGAACCGTCAGCTGGCTGGCGTTGACATCAAAGTACCGCCGGGCCGCGTCCTGGACCCCCCAGACTCCGTGGCCGAAGTAGGCATTGTTGAGGTACATGGTCAGAATCTCGTTTTTGGAATACTGGTTCTCGACCTCGATCGCAATAAAAATTTCCCGTGCCTTTCGCGAGAAGGTCTGCTGCTGGGTCAAAAAGGCATTTTTGACTAGCTGCTGGGTCAGAGTACTCCCCCCACCAGAAATGTAATCACGGTGGAGAACCTTATTCTTGACTAGCAGGAAGGCTGCCCGACCCAAGCCCTTTACCGAGAAGCCGTGCTCATGGTAAAAATTCCGGTCCTCAGTCGACAGCACCGCGTCAGGAACACTCGAGGAGATGTTGCTTAGCTTCACGTAGGTTCCCTTTTGCGAGTACAGGCTGCCGGCCGACTGCTTCTTATTGTCGTAAATCATCGTCGGTCGTGACAGGCGGTTTTGCAAGTTCTTGACGTCCGAAGTCTTCGCTACGAAGGTCAAGTGAATGCTCATCAGCAAAAAGAGGCTTAGGAAAACGACTATTAACCAGCGAGTCAGCTGATAACGGTGCCAGACTTGTTTGAGTTTTTTCTTAAAGCGCTGCCAGGCGTCTTGCAAAAATGCCAGCAGCTGTTTGCCCACCTTCTTTAACCAGGCCACCAGGCGGTCCTTGGTAGAATTTGTTTGTGGCTCACGTTTCATTGTTTCTCTCCATTATCCGTTCATTTTAGAATGCAAACCATTTTAGCACACTTTCCACTGGTTGCCGCACTTTCGGCGATTTTTTTAGCAAGGCTTAACAAGTGCAAATAAAAAACGTGAGTGGGAAATAACCTTCTCGACAGGGCGTATGGCTAACCTAGAACGATAGTTGGCACGGCACGGGCCGGCTAGCGTTCGTAGGCAAATAGCCTTGCTTCGCGGCGTTAGACACTAGCCCTGTGGTTACGACACGCAGTTAGCCTATTGGTTTCGCACGTTATCTTTATAATAGTTAAGAACTAGCAAGAGGCTGGTGAGAAAAGCAACGTTTTCTCCCAGCCTCGTTTGCTAGTTTATTTCAATTAATGAAGTCCGGTCAAGTTCTCCCTAACTACATCTCGTCCGGGGCCTTGATGTCAAGCATTGCCAGGGCATCCTTGAGGACGTGGCTAACGGCCTGAACAAGGGCTAAGCGGGCCGGTTGGCCTTCGTCGTCCTGGAGGATCCGATTGTGGGCGTAGTACTGGTTAAACTTCTTGGACAACTCCAGCGCGTACTTGGCGATTACGGACGGGTCATAGTTGACCGCAGCCCGTTCCACTACGTCACTGTATTGACCAAGGAAGCTCAGGATGTCCCAAGCCGCGTCCCCAACAGTCGTCAGGTCAACATTGCTGAAGTCGCGGATACCACCTTTGCGGAGGATGCTCTCAGCACGAGCCCGGGCGTATTGAACGTACGGGCCGGTTTCCCCTTCAAACTTAACCACGTCTTCCAGCTTGAAGTTAACTGCATTCCGCCGGTCATTTTTGAGGTCGTGGAAGATGACGGCGCCGACACCGACCTGCTTAGCCACCTCATCAGCATTTGGCAGGTCCGGATTCTTTTCGGCAATCTGTTGGCGAGCCAGCTTGATGGAGTCGTTCAAGACGTCCTCCAGGTTGACCACGTTCCCCTTCCGCGTCGACATCTTTTGCCCGTTCAGGTTCATCAGGCCGAAGGAAATGTGTTCCAGTTGGTCCCACCAAGTGAAGCCCATTTCTTTGAGGACCGCCTTGAGCTGCTTGTAGTAGTTTTCCTGTTCGGCACCAACGACGTACAAGGACTTGGCGTGACCAAACATCCGCTTCCGGTAGAGGGCCGTCGCTAGGTCCCGGGTGATGTAGGTGGTCGTCCCGTTGCTCTTGATAATCAGCGGTGGCGTCAGCTTGTAGGCGTCCAGGTCGACAATTTGCGCACCCCGGCTGGCCTTGAGCAAATGCTTGTCCTTCAACAGCTGGATCGGGTCATCCATCTTTTGGGCCGAGAAGGCTTCACCGTTAAAGGAGTCAAAGTGGACGTCCAGCATATCGTAAACCTTTTGGAACCGTTCAATGGAAATTTGGCGGAACCAGTGCCACAGGCGCCAGGCCTCCTTGTCACCATGTTCGAGCTTGGCAAACCACTCCCGGCCAGCGTCAGTGTATTCCGGGTGTTCTTCGGCTTCGGTGTTGATGCGGACATAGTACTTCAGCAGGGTGTTGATTGGGTCCTTTTTGACCTCTTCTTCGCTCCCCCACATCTTGTAGGCCGCCATCAGCTTTCCAAATTGGGTGCCCCAGTCACCCAGGTAGTCGATCCGGACTGGCGTGTAGTTTTCCTTCGCCAGAATCCGGGCGATGGCTTCACCGATCATGGTCGAACGGAGGTGTCCCATCCCCATTGGCTTGGCGATGTTCGGTGACGAATAGTCAATCGTCACGTTGGCCCCGTGACCGAGGTCCTTCTTACCATAACCAGCCGGGTCAGCCAAAATCGCCTTGATAATCTCCGCTCCAACCTGGGCCTTGTCCAGGAAGAAGTTGATGTAAGGACCAGCGACAACGACCTTTTCGAAGCCGGCCTGGTCAATCTTTTCCACCAGGTCCGCCGCAATCATCTGCGGAGCCTTGTGCAGCGTTTTGGCTAGGAAGAAGGTTGGGAAAGCGTAGTCCCCGTTGTTGGCATCCTTTGGCCGTTCAATCTTGTCAACAATTTCTTCTAATGATAAGTCTGGCAAGGCGGCAGCAACTGCCGATGCTACTCGTTGTTTTTCGTCCATTTGATTTCCTCCTCAAATAAAAAGTCCCCAGTATGAAAAAACATACTAGAGACGAGATTTCCCGCGGTACCACTCTAATTGAATTGGCTTCCACTCTTTAAAGACTAATTTAGCTGTCCTGACGCGCACGCCTTCACTGGAACCACTCCCCCAACTCACACCAAATTTGGGGTCGCTGCATAGTGGTCATCCGTTACTACTCACGCCAGCTTTTACAGTCATTCATTATAGCAAAGATTCGTGTAAATACAAGCGACAAAAAAGCCAAGTGAAATTCACCTGGCTCTCAATTAAGCGGGTAACGAGAATCGAACTCGCGACGCAACCTTGGGAAGGTTAAGTTTTACCACTAAACTATACCCGCATAACTAACTTAATCATTAATACTAAGTTAGTATACACCAATTAATCTTTCTTGTCAGCCTTTTTTGTGGTTTTTTTCCGCTTAGCTGGCTTTTTCTTGGTATCCTTGCTTTCTTCCTCGTCGTCAGTATCTTTGTCTTCCCGGGGAACTGCTTTGATCATCTTAGCTTCGTCTTGCCGAATCACTGCCCGGCCGTTCAATTCATTGACACCGCTCTTATCAGCTGGATCAAAGTCATTAATTGAAACCATGATCGAATTGTTATAAACTTTCTCCACTACTCCCTGGAAGTCGTGATCCATCGGCCCAAACTTCTTGCAGCCGACAACATCACCGATTTCAAAATCAGCCATAGTTTTCACCTCGCTAATAATTTCCAATGGGATAACAGGAAACACTTTACACTTTTTTTAATCCTTTTTCAAGTCTAACGACCGGTTGGTCACCGTCCAGCATTAATGGTAAAATCATCGTAGAAAGGAATTACTGTTATGATAAAACCAATTGCTGAAGTGATGGTCGTGATCCTAATTATCGCCACCATCGGAGGAAACCACTCCAAAAAGGAAAAGCACGTTGCCGACTGGCTCGGCATTGCACGGATTGCCTACTTCATCCTGCTAACCCTCTCAGTTATCAAGCTGATTACTAATTATCCGGTTGTCCTCATCCCCAACATTCTCTGGCTGCTCTACCTAATTATCGTCTACATTTACCTTGAGAACACCTTCCGCCTCAAACGGGAGACGTTTGGTAACCCCCTGCGGACCACCGGAGTGACGATTGCCCTGGTCATTGCAATGATCGTAATTATCGTCTTCTTCTAGCATTTTTCTTCATTAAAAAGTAAAAGCCACCCGCTTCCGTTCAAGCAGGTGGCTTTTTAACTGAAAATTAATTAGTGTTCTTCAACTTCGTCCGGATGCGCTAATTCGTAGCGGTGTTCCGTCCAGAAGTAGAGGGTAATCAGTGCAAAGCAGATTGCTGGCACGATGAATGACAGCTGCATCGAACCAGAAAGGTCGGAAACCCGTCCCTGGATAGTTGGCACGATGGCACCACCGATCAAGGACATCACGATGAAGGCCCCACCCATGGCAGTGTGCTTCTTTTCGTGAATTTGGTCCAAAGTGTGGGCGTAAATCGTTGGCCATTCTGGGCCAAAGAAGAAACTTGTGGCAATTGCCGCCACAACCGCCGTCATGTTTGGCACGGTAAAGGTAATTACCAGAGAAACCGTCCCGAGCAGTGAGAACCAGGTCAGAACCTTAGTGATGGAGTAACGCTTCAAGAACCAGTTAGCAACCAGCTTACCGAAGAACCAGGCAACGTAACTGTAAATCATGAAGGTCGAAGCGTCAGCATCGGAAATGTGACTGTCAATCCGCAGGGCCAGCCGGATAGTGAATGACCATACTGTCGTCTGCATTCCGGCGTAGATGAATTGGCAGAGTACCCCCTTCATGTAACGCTTGTTGTGTGACAGGTAGTGGAATGACTCCCGAATACTTGGCTGGTCTTCCTGAGCCTCTGCACCAGCTTCACCATTGGCACCGGTAGCCAGTGCCTTGGCCCGTGGCATCTTCGTCACTGCCAGGACTATGAAGATAATGATCAGGACAATCAAAATGTACTTGTACGGCCGCAAGGTCAACTGGAGCATGTGCTGGTTGAATGCTTCGGCCTCAGCCGCGCTCATTCCCTTGACCTTGTCCGCAATGTTACCACCCTCACCAAAGATCAGGTACTTCCCGAGGACGATCCCCGTGATGTCCCCCAGTGGAATCAGGACGTTGGCAATGTTCAACCGCATGTTGGCCTGGGCCTTTGGACCGAACATCGTAGCGTAGGTATCACAGGAGGTTTCCAGGAAACTCAAACCGATGGCGATGGCAAAGATGGCCGCCAGGAACATACTGTAGGTCGCAACGTGGGAAGCCGGGAAGAACATCCCACACCCGATAATGTAGAAGAGCAACCCGACTAAGATTGAGAGCTTGTAGGAGGTCTTCTTAATCAAAATCGATGCTGGGATGGCCATCAGGAAGTAACCACCATAAAAGGCACTCTGCACGAAGGCGGTCGCGGTATCGTTCAAAGTAAAGACGGTTTTAAACTGCGTAATTAAAATATCGTTTAGACTCGCTGCGGCACCCCAAAGTGGAAAAATTAAACATAAAATTACAAATTGGAAGATTGGGGTCCGGTTTAAGTAACCGTCAGGAAGCTGAATCCAGCTCTGTTTTCTTTCCTTATCCATTTTCTAACTCTCCTTGTTTAGAATGTAACGCCTGATTCGAGGATGATGTTGGAGTACGGAGTCATTTCCCCAGTCCGAATAAAGGCGTGGGTCTTAGAAAGGCTCTTCTTCAAATCGCTGTGGGGCATAAAGGCAATTTCCACGTCCGGTAAAGCAGCTTTGATGTTTTCCAGCTGCTGGGGATTTTGGTCCTTAATCTCGTCTGCCAGGTAGATTTTTTGAACCTTGAGCTCCTTGAGGACGTTTTGCAAAACATCCATGAAACTCGGCAGTTCCTTGTCGACACAGAGGTCAATCTTCTTGGTGTCGGCCGGCACCGGCATTCCGGCGTCACCGATTGACAGCCAGTCCATGTGGCCCATGCCAGCAACTACGGAGGCAACTTCTGAATTTAAAATACCAGTTTTCTTCATTACTATTCTCCTATTCTTGCTTCAATGCTGCTTTAACGTCTTCACCGGTTGGGATTGACGGCATCGCACCCATCCGTTGCACGGTCAGGCTAGAAGCTCGTTGTGCGTAGCGGAGTGAATCCTCCACGTTGGCCAAGTCCTTTTCCAGTTGGGAACACAGGGCACCAATGAAAGTGTCACCGGCAGCGGTCGTGTCAACCGCCTTGACCTTGAAGGCGGGAACCAGCCCATGGTCGTCTGGAGTGGAGTAAAAGACGCCCCGGTCACCCAAGGTAATCAGCAGGTGCTTAACCCCGCGTTCACGGAAGTAGTCCGCACTCTTGAGCATTGAATCTTCATCCGTGAGTTCAATCCCCGTCAGCAATGCACATTCGGTTTCATTCGGTGCAATCACGTCCGTGTACTGAAGCAGTTCCGGCATAATTTCGTGAGCTGGTGCAGGGTTCAAAACCGTGGTGACCCCCTGTTCCTTTGCCTGCTTGAACAAATCCAGGGCCACTGCCTGCGGTGTTTCAAACTGGGCAATCAGGAAGTCCGTGTGGGTAAGCAGCTCAGACAAGTCGCCAAATTCACCCGGCTGCATCGCCTGGTTGGCACCACCATAAACCATGATGTCATTTTGACCATTGGCGTCCAGGGTAATGGCCGCGCTCCCCGTTCCATGATACTTGTCGATGTTGATGTGACTAGTATCAATATCATTTTCTTTCAGCGCTTCCAGCATGTACTGGCCTTCGTTATCGGAACCCACGGCCCCGACGAATGCAGTTTGCGCACCAGAACGGGCGGCAGCTACGGCTTGATTAGCCCCTTTGCCACCGGGAGCTGAACTCTTACTCTGCGCAGCGATTGTTTCACCGGGCTGCGGGAAACGGTTCACGTGATAGGTAGTATCCACATTGATACTGCCCAGAACCACGACATGGTTAACCATCTTTTAGTCCTCCATTTCAAACAAAAAATAATCTAACGTTTCATAAAAACGTTTTCAAGATGACTTTTGTATAATAACGCTTATTAAAACGTTTTACAAGCCTAAAGATAGCCAAACGCATAAATTCACAAAGTTTTAGGTAAATCGTTTTATTAATTGTGACCGCCATTTTCCTGATTTAAATTACAAATAAAATAATTTGTGAAATTTAAACTTTTTTGCTTGCTGTTAAAAACACAACCGGCCCGCAGCACCCTGATTGGGGATACTACGAGCCGGTAAAAGCCAACTGATTCTAATTTTAATGGTTTTCGTTGTAATAACTGTCTTCGAGTCGTTTGAAGGAACCGGGTTCCACTTCTTCCAGGGCTGTCCCAATCTTTTCCAGACTCTTTGCGTATTCGTATTCACTAAACAACTGGCGCGCCTCCTGGGCAGCCTTTTCAACCGTTTCATCATTCGGGAAACGGTTGGCGTATTGCAGCAGTCGTTCCGTGAGCTCGACACTGTCCCGCAGGTCGTTTGTCTTAGTATGCAGGGTCTCCAAATCAGCTTCTACCATAATCAGCTGTTTGGTGACGTCGTCCATATCGACCTTGTATTGCCCTAAGGCCGCGGCTAGTTTCTTTATCTCGTCACTAACTCCCTTGAAGTAATCAAGGTAATCAGTTGACAGCCCTGGCAGGTTAAGTTGCTCCACTTGACGCTTAATGGTTCGAATATCGACCGAGTACCGTTGGAGCATTTTCTTGGCCCGTTGTTCATCAGTTTGGAGTTTAGCAACCTCATCGTTGATTTCCCGCTGCTTTTCCTCGACCGCAGTCAGCTCCTGCTGGTTCGCCTTTTGGCTTGCGAGGATCTGACTATACAGGGCTTGATCGTCCTTGATGGCCTGGGCATCACGCTGGTAGTCCTTGTCGATCGCCTTGATCCGTTCATCAAGCCGGCGGGCAGCCTCAATTTCATTATTATTGAAAGTGTAGCTAAGGTTGAGCCGCTTTAGTTCCTTTGTCAGCTCATCATTCTGCCGGCGGGCGTGATTAATGAATTCACCCATCACCTTCATTAAGTGCTGGGCTTCTGGCTTGGCATCCAATTCCTTTTGCATTACGTCATACAAGTGGTCGATTTCGGTAGAAAGGTCCTGGTTAGACTGCTCGACCACATCCACCTGAAGGTCATTCAGCTGCTTAACGGTTTGCGTCAATTTTGCCTGCAACTGGTCAATTTTTTGTCCCAGCTTTTTCTCCGTAAAGTGATAATGCTGCTTGGTCAAGGTTTCGTAACCACTCCGCAGTTCCGCCAGCTGATCCGGAAATTCAGCCACCAGCGGTTTGTAAAGTTGGGGAACCTTTTTGAGCAAGTCGTCAAATTCCTGGTTATCAGCCTGGAGGTCGGTCAGGATTTCCTGGGCGGCTTCCAAATCGCCCTTGGTCGTCAGGTCAGTAAATTTAGCATAGCGGTCTTCTAAGTCAGCTAAGCGGTCATTCAACTGGTCAGTCGTCTCGCCGTACTCAAAACTCTTGTCATCGAGCTGTTGGTGGTACTGCTGGTAACGCTGCTTCAGCTGGTCAACGGCTTCGTGGTGGTTTTCTTCTTGTTGATGGAGGGTCCGCAACTGCTTTTGCAAGCGGTCAGCCTGCTTACTGGCCTTTTCGATTGCCTCACGGTAGTCGCTAATCGCCGAATTAATCGTTAGTAACTGGCTAGTCTTAACGGCTGCCTGGAGGTCCTCACCCTGCTTGTTCAGCCGCTTAATGGCGGGGGCCAATTGATCGTATTCCTTTTGCAACTTTGCTAGCTGGTCGCGGGCATCCCCCACCAGCTGCATTTGCTGCGCCTTCTTCAGGTTAGCCGCCAGTGGTTGCTTACTAAGATGCGCACTGACCGCCTGTAATTCACTAATTTGCTGAATTGCCCGTCGTTGGAACCACACGATTCCTAACAGCAGTAACAAAACAATCACTAAAATTGCAATTAAAATTTGAAACATCATTACCCCACCTAATTATTCAACCAGTTGACAATCGCTGCCAGTGGTATATTCTAGGTAAAATTATACCATAGTACCGCCTGCTTGCCGGTGCTTATCTGAAAGAAAGAAGGGTGAATTCACCATGAAGAATAACCAATTACTGCTTAACCAGCTGACAAGCCTCCTTGCGGGCGAACCTTCCCCGCTGGCAATCCTCGCCAACGCCAGCGCGCTGATCAACCAATCTGTGAGCCAGCTCAACTGGGCCGGGTTTTACCTCTATGACCAGGCAAACAATAAACTGGTCCTCGGCCCCTTCCAAGGGCAGGTCGCCTGTATGCACATCAAAATGGGAACTGGGGTTTGTGGAACAGCGGCCCAAACTCAAACAACGCAGGTGGTCGCTGACGTCAGCCAATACCCCGGCTACATCTCCTGCGACGCTGCAGCAAGGTCAGAGTTGGTCGTCCCCCTTGTCAAGTCGAATGGCGAGCTTTATGGGGTCCTAGACCTTGACGCTCCGGTACCGGACCGCTTCGACGACCAGCTGGTTGCCTGCATGACCGCCGCGGCCGCGATTATTATGAAAGCCATTGACGAGGCGGCGTAAATCATGGTATTCTATACCTTGTGTAAAATAATGCAGCAGTGAGGGGCAAGCTCGTCAACAGACTGGTGCCGCAAGGTGTTTTTAGTAACCCAGCTGCAAGGGTGAAAAATTCAAATCAGCCTGCACGAATGTCAAGCTCACAATCGGATTATTTTACTCCAAGAAAAAATATTGGAGGAATTCATTTATGTCTCGTTATACTGGTCCAAGCTGGCGTGTATCACGTCGTCTTGGCGTTTCACTTTCTGGTACTGGTAAGGAATTAGCACGTCGTCCATACGCTCCTGGTGACCACGGTCGTGACCGCCACGGTAAACTTTCCGAATATGGTACGCAACTGCGGGAAAAGCAAAAGCTGCGTTTCATGTACGGCATGACTGAACGGCAATTCGCTAACCTCTTCGTTCGTGCCGGCAAGATCAAGGAAGGTACCCACGGTGCTAACTTCATGGCATTGCTGGAACGCCGTCTGGACAACATGGTTTACCGTCTCGGTTTGGCTACTACCCGTCGTCAAGCTCGTCAACTGGTTAACCACGGTCACATTACCGTTGATGGCAAGCGCGTTGACATCCCTTCATACGAAGTTGATGTTAACCAGGTTATCGGTGTTCGCGAAAAGTCCAAGAACCTGGACATCATCAAGAACGCTGTTGATGCCGTTGTTTCCCGTCCTTCATACGTTGACTTTGATGCCGACAAGCTGGAAGGTAAGCTGAACCGCATTCCTGCCCGTGAAGACATGGACGCTGACATCGACGAAGCTCTGATCGTTGAATTCTACAACAAGTAATCAAGATTACTTGTTCAAACAAAAACCGTCTGCGATTTGCAGGCGGTTTTTTATATTGTTTCATAAAAAGGAAACCTACGAACAATCGTGGTTTCCTTTTTTCATTTACTATTTAATTAAAGACTAAGCGCTGCTGAGCAAGTGAAGGAATAAAGCTAACGTCATCCAGCCCCGAATCAGCCGAGTCAGTGCTGCTGTCATCAGTGGCCGCCCCTTCATCAAACGGATTATCCGAATTGTCCACGTCGTCCATAGTATCCAAGAGCTTCCCAATGTCATTGAGGCTGTCCACCATGTTCAGCAGATCAGCCAATTTATTTAAGACATCCGCTGATTCATTCAACTCCTTGGCAAGTTTCTTTTGGTCAGTCTTAGCTGCCCAGTCCTGCGGTTTATTCGGCTCCTTGCTCCCCCGGTAAAAGAGGAAGTACTTCTCACCCGTTCCGACGGTCATTTTTCTCCAACCGGGGGCCAGTTCATTTTCCTTACTGTAAGTGCCATTTCCATAAAGATCCTTAGTGAAGTCCTTAATGTCACTTTGCGAGTAACCCGCCTCCTTGAAGAGGGTGGATTGGTACTGAAGATACCATTTCCTCTTATGCTTCACCGCTTGCATTGGGATTTTCGCCTCAGTCAAGTAATCCTTATACAGCTTACTGTTCATTAAGTTCTTCGCTTCCAAAGCCGTACTGTCCTTATCAGCAAGCTCACTGATGACTTGATCGTTCCTATCAAGTGCCTTTGTCAACCGCTTGATCGCCCGGCCAGTATCAGTTGTAGAAACATACTGAAGGTAACCTAATTTCTTGTTCTTACCCTCTTTTTCAATCACGATTTTGACATTTTTCTTACCATCAATGTAACCGTAATAGGTTCCGCTGACCCGCGGATGAGCAACCCACACCGCTAGCAGGATAGCGAGAAGGACGACCATCCCGCTAATAATGCCAAGTTTAGCATGGCTTTTTAGCCACATCCCGAAGTTTTGTCTACTATTTTCATTATTCGATTTTGCCAATTGCGTTATCCTCCTATAATCGTTTCTCCCTAGTGAATTGATTATATCATGGAGGCTTCTTGATTTGGATTACATTTTAAATAACACTATTTTGCTATCAATCGATAACTAAAGTCTTAAAAAAAGGGAGGTGAACAGAACTAGCCCAGCCAGTCCGTTGTTCCATCCCCGTTGCCCCTAGCTAGCCTATTTGACATGCCAGCCAGCAGCATTACTATCTTTAAAATAGCAAAGAGGCCGGTCAGTCAGCCAGCCTCTTCACTCCGTCTATCTTACTATTCATCCAGGTACTGCTTTGCGGCAGCGATAATATCTTTCAGCCCCTTCTTGGCATCTGCGAAGAACATCCGGGCCTGGTCATCACTGAACAGTGGGTTAGCAATCCCAGCATAGCCAGGGTGCATCGACCGCTTGATAATGACAACTGACTTGGACTTATCTACATCCAGAATCGGCATCCCAGAAATAGCATTGCCGGACTTCCGGGCCATCGGGTTCGTAACGTCGTTCGCCCCGATAACCAGGGAAACATCGGTGTTTTCAAACATCGAGTTGGCCTCATCCATCTGCTTCATCTCTTCATACGGGACGTTAACGTCCGCCAGCAGGACATTCATGTGCCCTGGCATCCGTCCGGCAACCGGGTGGATGGCGTAGTTAACGTTAATCCCGTGGTCGGTCAGTAGTTTAGCCAGTTCAGCGACCTCGTGTTGTGCCTGAGCAGCAGCTAACCCATACCCAGGAACAATCATGACGTTATGGGCGTAAGCAAGCTGAAGACCAATGTCATCGGCAGAGGTTTCCTTAACGTTGACCGGAACGTCATCGGCAGCACCAGCATCACTGGCACCGCCACCGAAACCACCGGCGAGGATGTTAGCAACGGACCGGTTCATCGCTTCCGCCATTTGCAAAGTCAGGATCGTCCCGGCGGCCCCAACTAAGGCCCCGGCAATAATCAGAACCTGGTGATCAATGACGAACCCGGCAAAGGCAACTGCTAGTCCGGTGAAGGCGTTCAGCAGAGAAACAACAACTGGCATATCGGCACCACCAATTGGCAAGGTCATTAAGAGACCGAAGACCAGGGCGGCGACTAATTCAAGAACCAGTGCCCAGTAATTTTGTGGGAAACCAATCATCCAAACCGCACCGACAACCATGGCAATGATGGAGAGGGCGTTGCAGAGCCGACTGCCTGGGAAAATAATCGGCTTACCAGAAACGTGCCCGGCCAGCTTCCCGGTGGCAATCAGCGAACCCGAGAAGGTCGTCCCACCGATAATAACATCTAGGACAACCGGGATGGATAAAATCAGCGCCAGGTGCGTTCCGTTAGCAACTTGCAGGTAGTCAAAAATCCCGATCGTTGCCGCGGCACCACCACCAACGGCGTTAAAAAGCGAAACCAGCTGGGGAACGTCGGTCATCTTGACCTTACGGGCCTTCACGACCCCATACAGAATCCCAAGGACCAGCCCAGCAACCAAGGCAATCCAGCCAGCGGCATTAATCTTACCATCGGCAATAATAGTGATGACAATCATAACGACCGCCAACGCCATCCCCAAGCAGGAGAGACCGTTCCCTTTCCGGGCAGTCTTCGGCGACCGCATCAGGTGGACACCGATAACGTAGCAGATGGCGGAAACCAGGTAAACTAATGATGAACAGGTTTGTAATCCAGTCATTATTGTTCACCCCCGTCCTGCTTAGTATCCTTAGCGGGTGCTTTACCACCCCGCGGGCGGTCAAACATTCCCAGCATCCGGTCAGTCACCGTATAACCACCGGCAACGTTGACGGCCGCAAAGAAGGCACAGAGGAAAGCCAGAATGTAGAAGCCCCAACTGTTGGCTTCTGCGGCAACTACGAAGGCCCCCACGACAACTACCCCGTGAATTGCGTTAGCACCGGACATCATTGGCGTTTGCAAGGTTGCAGGGATCTTGCTCATAACTTCAAAGCCGACGAGGAGACTTAAAACAAAAATTGCTAAATTAGAATATAATTGCTCACTCATACAATCGCTCCCCTTTCTTATTTTTGGGCTTGCTGCTGATCATCGGCAGCAGGCTCTTTTTCTTCCTGTTTGATTTCCGGGAGACCCATCTGGGACCGTAACCGTCCCGAGATGACTTCACCCTGGTAGGTGGCAACTAGTTCGGACATCACATCGTCAGTCGTGTCGATTTCAATGTTGCCTTCCTTATTCAGCAGGGCCTTGATAACCGCTTGCACGTTCTTGGAGTACATCTCGGAAGAGCTGGTTGCCAGGTCACTTGGCAGGTTATCCGCACCGACAATTTTGGCGCCATTAGCCGTTTCAACTACTTCGCCAGGCTTGGAACCCGCAACGTTCCCACCGAGGTCACTCGCCGCGATGTCAATGAAAATCGAACCTGGCTTGGCCTCTTCAACGGACTTGGCGGTAACCAGCATTGGCGGCTTCTTGCCGGGAACCCGGGCCGTCGTAATCACGATGTCGCTGTCGGCAATAAAGCCGGCTAGTTCATCCTGCTGTTGCTGTTGCTCTTCCTTTGTCAACTGCCGGGCATAACCGCCTTTGCCAGCAGCGGAAACGGAACTGGTCAAGAACTTAGCCCCGAGTGATTCAACCTCACCCCGGGAAGCAGGCCGAACGTCATAGCCGGAGACAATCGCCCCAAGCCGTTTGGCGGTCCCAATCGCTTGCAGACCAGCAACCCCAGTCCCTAAGACAAGCACCTTTGCCGGTTTAGCGGTCCCAGCAGCAGTAATCATCATCGGGAAGTAGCGCATAAAGTGGTCAGCAGCAACCAGGGCAGCCTTGTAACCAGCAACCGAAGACTGCGAACTCAAAGCGTCCATGCTTTGTGCCCGGGAAACCGTCCGGGGCAGCAGTTCAAACGAAAGGGCCGTTACCTGTTTTTCAGCTAACTGCTTGGCAACATCGTGGTCAACTGCCAGGGAAAGCAGGCCCAAAATTACCTGCCCTGCCTTGAGCTGGTCCAGCGTCCCGTCGTCTGGGCGGTTCACCACCGTCACCAGGTTTGCTTGCGTCAAGGCGGCGTCCCGGTCGACAACCTTGGCCCCCGCCTCTTCATACTGTTGGTCAGCAAAGTTGGCTGCCGCCCCAGCACCCTTTTCAATGAGCACGTGGCAGCCCTGCTTAACCAATCTCTTAACAACACTTGGCACTAGGGAAACCCGGTGTTCGGCCGGCGCTTCCTTCAGCGCTGCAATTGTAATTGCCATACTGATTCCTCCTCATCTTTAATAATCAACCGCTTTCATTACCAATGATAGTCTACTTTGTATTTTAAATCATACTTTTTCAGACATTTTTGTGATTTTTTAGCCCTTTTTATTAAGGAGGGGCTAGTGCGTCGCATTGGTCTAGCCCATTCTTTGAATTCTCCCTGAACGCCACAATGAGCAAGCAGGCTCTGGTGGACAGCTCCCGTGCCAGCTCGTTAATTAGCTTTAAAATAACAAAGAGGTCGAGTTAGTTCCCCCACCTCTTCAATAATTCTTTTCTAATCAAAGAGTAAACGCAAGGCTGTCAGCAGTAGAGAGTTCGGGACGAAAGCGGTAGCCACCGACCGCAAACTTTTTGACCCCCGCTAGGTCACGAATGTTGTTTTCCGCAAGGTAACGCACCATCGTTCCCCGGGCCATTTTTGCTCGGGTGGCCTTTTGCTTGACCCTGCCAGCAACCTCCTCGCCGAAAATACACTTGACTAACCGTCGTTCACCAGTCACATAGGGACGGATGGCCTGTTCGTATTCCACCGACGCAAGGTCTAACACTAACTGGTCGTCCCGGTACAAGCTATCCGCCAGTCGGTGCCCCCAAAACTGGTAGAGACTCGCTGTCCCGGCCACGTGAGCACGGTCGCCCATCCCCAGGCGGTACGACACAATTCCGTCAAAAGGCCGCAGGAGTCCGTAGAAGCCGGAAAGGATCCGGAGGTGGTCCTGAATATACCGTAGTCCCTGGTCAGAAAAGACGTCCGGCGCCATGTGCTGATACTGCAAACCGGTAAAAGCAATGATCGCTGGCGTAAGGTGGTGGTGTAAATCCAGCACCTGCAACCAGCGGTAGTTTTTCTCCGCCAGCCGAGTGCTGCAATTCCACCATAGCCGGTGGAGTTCTTCGTAACTCAGCGACCGCATCCAGGCTAAAATCTGCTCAGTTTCGGGCAAGAACTCCGGCAGGTCCTGGTAGGGAAAACTATCCTCATCAATCTTCATTGTGCGAGCGGGCGCAATAATAACTTTCATCAGTGCTTTGTCCTCCTTTTCAAGCCGTCAGGCAAGGCTTATTTACTAATTCAATGGTACAATAAAAACATTATTCTGACTAAGGAGGAATTAACGTGGCAGAAGAAAAAAAATCAGCACTAGAGCAGCGGCTCGATAACGGAATCTACGGGACGCCCCAGCTCAAGCCAGACGAACAGCGCCGTTACCTGGGAACATTCCGGGAGCGGGTCTGCCTAACCATCAGCGTGGCGGAACTGCACGAACAGAATTGGGAATCCGCAATGGCCGCTGAATTCAAGCGGGGCATCGGCAACTTAGTCTTTTTAAACGGCAACCTCCCCCATGAGGAGATCCGCCCCTATGTCCGGGCAGCTTCCCAAGCCGGTGCCAGTTTTACTATGAAAACCGACCCTGAGTTTAAAACCGCTCCCGACTCCCTAGCCGTGGTGGTGGCAGCTAAAGAAGCCGTTTACCAAAGTCCAGTCGACGTCAAGAAACGCTATCCCCAGCTAGTCGCAACCGGAACGGCTAACGAACAGCAGACTAAGCAGCAAGAGACCGGTGGCTTCTTCCACCGCCTCTTTCACCGGGAGGGACAATGATGGAACCACTCGCCTATCGAATGCGGCCCCGGACGCTTGAAGAAGTTGTCGGCCAGCAGCACCTGGTCGGCCCCGGCAAAATTATTGCCCGGATGGTCAAAGCCCGGATGCTTTCCTCGATGATCCTCTACGGCCCGCCGGGTACCGGAAAGACCAGCATTGCCAGCGCCATCGCCGGTTCCACCAAGTACGCCTTCCGCAAGCTCAATGCCGCAACGGATAGCAAGAAGGACTTGCAAGTTGTGGCTGAAGAAGCCAAGATGAGTGGGACCGTTATCCTCCTGCTGGACGAAATCCACCGCCTGGACAAGGCCAAGCAGGACTTCCTCCTTCCCCACCTCGAGAGCGGGCGGATTGTCCTCATCGGCGCCACGACGGAAAATCCCTACATCAGTATTAATCCCGCCATCCGGAGCCGAACCCAGATTTTTCCGGTTCACCCCCTGAGCAGCGACGACGTCAAGGTGGCAATCGCCCGGGCGCTGACCGATAAGGAGCGGGGGCTGGGGAAGCTGCCCCTCGTCCTGGAAGCCAACGCTGAAGAACAACTGGCTCGGGCGACCAATGGCGATCTCCGCAGTGCCCTCAATGGTCTGGAGCTGGCTGCCCGGTCAACCGACCCTGGTCCTGACGGAAAGATTCATCTGACGCTGCCAGTAATTGAAGAAAGCGTGCAGAAGAAAGCCCTCACCGCCGACAAGGATGGGGACGCCCACTACGACGTCATCTCCGCTTTTCAAAAGTCAATTCGCGGTTCTGATGTTGACGCCGCACTCCACTACCTTGCCCGTTTGATTGAAGCCGGGGACCTCACTTCAATCGTCCGCCGATTGATGGTGATCGCCTATGAAGACATTGGCCTGGCAAATATGCCGGCAGTCCAGCGGGCAGTCACCGCGGTTCAGGCAGCCCAGCAGGTTGGCCTGCCAGAGGCACGAATCCCGCTTGCCGACGTGGTAATCGAACTCTGCCTCTCGCCAAAGTCTAATTCTGGAATCAGCGCAATTGACCGGGCCCTCGCCCAGGTCAAGCAGGGCGGCTTCGGTGATGTCCCGGCCTACCTGAAGGATGCCCACTATAAGGGCGCCGCCAAGCTCGGCCATGGGGTCGACTATCAGTTCCCCCATGATCATCCCCAAGACTGGGTGGCCCAGCAATACCTTCCCGACCGGATCAAAGATGCCCAGTACTTCCAGCCGAAGCAAAACGGCCGCTTTGAGCAGGCCCTCGGCAAGCAGTACTGGCAACTGCGGCGTGCTCAGCGGCAGGCCCTCGGTGGTCACCACCACCCGACGAAATAATTGCCACCCGGACCAAAAAATGCTAACATAAGAATTGAAAATTCTGTGGTGTACGCGTTGTCTAAACGCAGGTTTGCCTTACAGTCTTTTTACTTTGGGACTAGTGTCATGTCTTCTTTTACAACATGCCTTTTCACTTGGTAGTTGGCGACTAGACAGCCGTGTCCCACCTGTTTTACACACAGGTCAACACTGAATGACAATTAACGGCACTAACGGAGTTTTCGTACATAACAGCGGCCGGTGACATGGTAGCCATTTGTCACCAGCCGCTTAATTATTAAATAAAGGACTGTCGACCGATGCTTTTACCAATCTTAGTGACCCTTTTCGGGCTAATTGCCCTGTTTGAGGGTGTCTTCTTCCTGACCCACCTCCATAAGGACTTCCTGATCCTTGAACCCACGCGCAGCCCCTTCGTCGCCCGCCAATTAAAAGTCTGGGGAATCATCCTAACCATTTTGGGACTGATCACGGTTGGCGCGGCGTGGACCGATAACATTACTTTTATTGTAATCATGGTCGTCCTTGGCTGCATTTTAGAAACCCAGATGGCCTTTGCGGTCACCAGCGAATTTCGGGCGAAGTACCACTAGGTTCTTTACCGCCAATGGTAGAAAAGTGTATAATAATAGTAAATAAGTTTAAGGAGGCACTATTATGGCACAAACATACAAGCACATTTTGGTTCCTGTCGATGGCTCTGCGGAAGCTGAACTGGCCTTCAAGAAGGCCGTGGCCGTTGCTAAGCGGAATGGGGAAGATGCGGAATTACGGCTGCTGCACGTTGTCGACACCCGGGCGTTCCAAAATATTTCCAGTTTTGACACCTCAATGGTCGAACAAGTAACGGATACCGCCAAGAAGACGCTGGATAAGTATATCGATTACGCCAAGAAACAGGGCGTTAAGAACGTCAACTACTCAATTGAATACGGTGCACCAAAGACCATTATCGCCCGTGATGTCCCTAAGGAAATGGGTGCTGACTTAATCATGATCGGTGCTACGGGGCTCAACGCGGTCGAACGGATTCTGATTGGTTCTGTAACTGAATACGTTACCCGGACGGCAATTTGTGATGTCCTGGTAGTTCGGACCGATTTGGACAACAAGCCAATTGCTAACCCTAAGAAGCGCAACAAGCGTTAATTAGCGATTAATTTAACTTCAAAAATGCTTCATATTGTCGATAAGCGACGCGGATATGGAGCATTTTTATTTCACCCTTAAATTTTAAAAGGAGGAACCAGCGTGAATTCCAAAACCACTTTACTAACCCTTGCCGATGGTCAGCAAATGCCGCAAGAAGGGTTCGGCCTCTACAAAGTTACCGGCCAGCAAACGATTTCCGCAGCGATTGCCAGTGCCTACCAGGCCGGCTACCGGCTGTTTGACACTGCCCAGCTCTACCAAAACGAAGCTGAGGTTGGTCAGGCCCTCGCTGACCTGCGCGTCCCCCGGGAAGAACTATTCGTGACCACCAAGGTCGCCGAAGAAAACCAAGGCTACCAGCGGACAATTGCTTCGGTGAAAGATTCCCTTCATAAGCTCCAGCTTGACTATGTTAACCTCCTGATGATCCACTGGCCGATTGAGCGGGCCTTCTTCGATAGCTGGCAGGCCCTAATCGACCTTAAAAAGGCGGGCCTAACCAAGTCCATCGGAGTCAGCAACTTTCAAATGATCCACCTGCAATACCTCGCGACCCAGGCGAGCGAGCTGCCAGTCGTCAACCAAATTGAACGGCACCCCCGCTTGAACCAGGCCCCCCTGGTCAAGTTTGACCGTGAGCACGGTATTGTGACCCAGGCCTGGAGTCCGCTGGGCCGGGGAACCATCCTCTCTAATCCGGTTCTCAAGCAAGTTGGCGACCACCACCATAAGTCCCCTGCCCAGGTGGTCCTCCGGTGGCACCTGCAAAGCGGGGTCGCCTTTATTCCTAAATCAGTCCACCAGGCCCGAATCGAGCAAAACATGGATATTTATGACTTCGAACTAACGGCTGACGAAATGGCTAAGATCGACGCCCTCAATGGTTTCCACCGGACGGGCAAGGAACCCGCACTGGTCTACGAATATAATAAGAAGTGGTAAACGCGAGCGGCTTTGGTCAAGTGCTGGTTCAACAACACTTGACCTGCCAGTCAACAATTAGCTTTAAACTAATAAGGAGGCAGAGAGAAAACGAGTTTTCTCTCTGCCTCCTTATTTTATTGATGACTAACCTGCGCTTTGATCCGGCGCGGCTGATGTTGGTGCCAGTAGCCGATTCCATTAACGTAGCGGTAATGATCCCACTCGTGCTTTTTAATCAGAAGACGTTTCTCCGGTTCACCCACTGGCGATACGTCCACCTTATCCATGCAGTATAAGTACATAGCAAGCAGGATCGTGTCGGAAACGATGCCCACTCCGGTAAAGAGGAGCAAGAAGCCAACTACGGAGAAGACCTTTTCAAACTTTGTCCACCGCCGGTAGTAAATTACCCCTTCTTGAAGCCTATCAGTCTCAACTGGTTTTAACTTATGAAACTTCACTAATCCTGCCTCCAGTTCTTATTTACTAATCATATTTTATACTTATCCGGACAAATATGCAAGCGGTTCCAGATGAATTAGATAATTAAAGGCGGCCACCATGAAAGCGGCCGCCTTTAATATAAGGGGTGAACATGTTAATTACTTGATGTCGATCAATTCGATGCCGAACAGGTTGGCAAGAGTTGCCATCTGGTCCATCGTCAGGTTCATAGAAAGAACAGTGTGGTGACCACCACCATTGTGCATCCAGGCGGTAGCGCCCTTCTTTAAGCCGCACTTTGGCGTCCACATTTGCTTAGCAACTGGCAGGTTTGGCATTTCCTTTTCTGGCTTAGCGCAGTCCACGTCGTAAGCAATGAACTTGTAGCCATCGTCGAAGTATGACAGGGTAACGTCGATTCCTTCGCCTTCTGAACCGGTGAATACCAACCGTGCTGGGTCGGCCTTGTCACCGATGTCCAGTGGGTGAACTTCAACGCGTGGCTTGTCGGAAGCAAGGGTTGGGTCAACTTCCAGCATGTGGGAGCCCATAATTGCCTGGTGACCAGAACGCAGGTCCAGGGTGTAGTCTTCCATGAAGGCCGTTTCCTTGTTTTCAGCCGCAATCTTCAGCAGACGGGAAAGACCAGCGGACTTGAAGTCCCCTTCGGCACCGAAGCCGTAACCATCAATCATCAGCAATTGAACGGCTAAGCCTGGTAACTGTTCCAAGCCTTCCAGGTCTTGGAAGTTGGTGGTAAAGGCATCGTAGCCCTTTTCGTCTAGGAAGTGCTTGATTCCCAAGTATTCACGCAGTTGGTAACGAACGGAGTGCACGTACTTGTCGTGGTCGTTGTCGCCTTCAACCATGTCGTAGTTTTCTTCCAGCCGCTTGTACTGTTCGTCAATTTCTGCTTCGCTAACCGCGTTAACAGCGGCAACCAGCTCAGCTACTGGCCAGTAGTCAACGGTCCAGCCCAGCTTGATCTGAGCAGCAACTTTGTCACCTTCCGTAACGGCAACGTCCCGCATGGTGTCGCCGAAACGAGCAATCTTAATCTTGAAGCTCATGTCGTAGGCAATCGCAACTTTTTGCCAGTCAGCGATTTCTTCTTGAACTTCGGGGTCGTTCCACCAGCCGTAAACAATCTTTTCAGGAACGCCAAGACGGGCGTTGATGTAGTCGTATTCACGGTCACCATGGGCACTCTGGTTCAGGTTCATGTAGTCAAAGTCAATGGTGTCAAATGGGATGTGGTCCAGCATTTGAGTTGCCAGGTGCAACAGTGGCTTTTGCAGCAACTGGGTTCCCCGAATCCAGTTCTTGGCTGGTGAGAAGGTGTGCATCCAGGTCATTACCCCAGCAACCTTGTCATTGTAGTTAGCATCCTTCATGAACTTTGTGATGCTGTCAGCAGTGGTGGCAACCAACTTAAAGACTACCTTGTATGGCAGCTTGCCGCTGGCGTTTAAACCGTCAACCAGCTTGCGGCCATCCTTTTCAACCTGCTCTAAGGCTTCTGGACCATAGAGGGGTTGACTACCAACAGCAAACCAAAATTCGTAATCTGGAGTTTTTAACATAGTGAACAGATCTCCTTTATCTTAAATGATCTTGCAATCAATAGCTTGTTGCTAAATCGCTTACATTGACATTATATATAATTTGTACGGATAAATCAACACATAAATCAAAGTAATCATATAAATTGCTGACAAGTAAAAGAAGCGGAATCAGACTAGACAAACCAGCCCGATCCCGCTTCCACTTTCACTAGAAATTATGCCTTCTTCTTAGCAGCAGTCATCTTGCGCATTGAAGCTTCGATCTCTTCCAGCGACTTCCCCCGGGTTTCCAGGAAGAACTTGTTGGTAAAGATGATACAAATGACACAGATAACACCGTAGATAATGAAGGTATTCGCAATGTCAAACGCTGCTAGCATGGTTGGGAAGGTCAAGGAAACAACCATATCAGCCAGCCAGTTCGTAGCGGAACAGAGGGAAGTCCCCAACCCACGGATGTTCAGTGGGAAGACCTCACCAATGTAAACCCAAGTAATTGGTGCCCAGGTACATGCGTAAAAGGCAATGTAGACGGTCAGCGCAATCGCACTGACGTAAGCAGCGACTTGGGAACCACTATCCATCTTCAGGATTGCGGCCATGACAAACAGTGACAGACCCATGCCGGCAGCACCAACGGTCAGCATCTTCTTCCGGTCAACGTGGTCCATCAGCAGCATAGCAACTACCGTCACAATCACGTTAACGATCCCGATACCGATGTGGGCCAGCAAGGCAGCAGCCACACCCCAACCAACTTTGGTAAAGATGGTTGGTGCATAGAAGATAACCGAGTTAGAACCGATAATCTGCTGGAAAATGGCCGCCCCTAAACCAGTAACCAGGGCTGGCCGAACATCAGCACCGAACAGTTCTTTCCAGCCACCCTGCTTTTGGTTGGCGGAAACCTGAATTTCGTCTAGGGCGGTGTCAACGGCTTGTTCATCACCCTTGTTGGTGTTCATCAAAACTGCCCGGGCTTCATCAGTCTTACCAATTTTAACTAAGAACCGGGGACTTTCTGGCAGGAGAAGGGCACCGAAGAAAAGAATAATAGCAGGTAATGCAGCAAATCCCAACATCCAACGCCAACCGGTGTACATCCCTTGGAAGGTGTAGTTCAAAATGTAAGCCAACAGGATCCCAATCATGACCATCAGTTGGAACATCGTCGCTACCGCACCGTGCATCCGTTTTGGTGCCAACTCGTGCAGGTAGGCAGGAATCAACGCTGAGGTGATCCCAACACCAATCCCCAAGATAACCCGGGTTACCAACAGTGTCCAGTATTCTGGCGCAAATCCTGAACCTAAGGCACCAATCGTAAAGATAATTGCGGCCCAGATCAATAGCTTCCGCCGCCCGTACTTATCAAGGAACTTACTCGTTCCCAACGCACCAAGAATGGCACCAATCAGAACGGACGAAACAACCATCCCTTGTTCCCAAGAGTTCAAACTTAACTGCTTTTGGATAAATAGAATGGCACCAGAAACGGAAGCAATATCGTAACCGAATAGTAAACCACCTAACGCCCCAAAAGTATAGATAAATCCATTTGAAACTTTCCTCAATGTTGTTCACTCCTATACTTTCTTAACAAATAACAACCTCAAAACCTAGAAACCACATGTGATAATTCTGTAAATCATTTCCTTCAAGCGCTTACAAACACAGTATAGGTTATTTGTCCGTATAAGTCAATAAAACGGTTACAATAATTTGATGGATTATGCAGACAATTTTATTCTATACCGGACAAATCCCATTAAGACGCGCTTTAGGCGGTAAAACTTCTCCCGAATAAATAGACACACGCCAGCAAAAATGCCGGCTAGCAACTCCTTATTTTACGGAATTGCCAACCGGCATTGGTATATTTGTCTGGTGGTTAATTTACTTTGTGAGGTCTTTTACAGACTGCCGTTCAATAATCTCGGGATGGTAAACAATCGGGTCAACCTGCTCCCCCTTAATCAGACGCAAAATCATCTTTCCGGCATCCATCCCCATCTTATTCTTCGGGTGAACGACGGTCGTCAAGCCGGGCAGCACAGACGCGCTCAGCAAGTAATCGTCAAAACCGACAATGCTAATATCATCGGGAATTTTCATCCCCAGCGACCGGACAACGTCCATCACCTGAATCGCTAGCTGGTCATTGTAGCAGGCAATCGCCGTTGGCCGTTCCGTCCCTTGCAAATGCTGGGCCAGCTTGGCAAAGATGGAGGCGACATCATCGCTGGACTGGTACATAATCACATCACTCAGCAGGGTCTTATCCGGGTGCGCGGTGTAGGCATCCATGAAGCCCTGCAGGCGCCCTACTCCCTGCATATCGTCAATCTTGAAGATCCCCAAAATCCGCTCGTGGCCCTTGTCAAACAGGCCGTTTACCAGCTGCGCTTCCGTTTCCCGGTCTGCCAAGTCAATGTACGGCAGGGACGAGTCGTCGTAGTGAGCATCAATAAACATTGCCGGAATCCGGGACTTTTCGATCTGCTGGTAGAGGTCCCGGTTGGGGTTCGGCCGGGCACTTTGGGTCGGCTCCAAAATCAGACCATCGACATTGCTATCCAGCATCCGCTGCAAGCTGAGCCGTTCCTGGTCGTGATCGTTGTGGGTATTGCCCAGGAGAATCGAGTAGCCCTGACTAGAGAGGGCCCGGTCAATCCCGCTGATAATGCTGGGGAAAATGTAGTCCGCCAGGTGGGTCGTAACTACCCCGATGACCTTCTGGTTAACCGGCTGGTCATGGTTGTTGTGCCAATCCTCAACAAACATTCCGCCACCTTGGATCCGGTAAATGTAATGCTCGTTCTCGAGTTCTCCCATGGCCCGGCGAATCGTGTAACGACTGACCTGGTACTCCTTCATCAGCGCCGATTCCGTTGGCAACTGGTCCCCCGGCTGGTATTGTCCAGAGCTAATCACCTCGCGAATTTTTTCCTTAACTGTTTCGTACTTAGTTGCCATGATGTCTCCTAACTAAACCGAGCCGTGACCCAACTATCCAGTTGTCCACGACTCAGTTAATCCTATAATCCTATTTTAAAAAATATCGTTAATTTTCCCGCTTGGCATGGTCCTTGCTGTGGGCGTTGTTTTGGCCATAGTAAGCATTTGCCCCGTGCTTGCGGTAGTAGTGCTTATCCAACAGGTATTGTGGCAGGTGGTTGTCCGCCCGGGTCAGCTGCAGGGTGTGGTAGTCTTCTTCGGCGACGACTTCCAGCACCTTGGCATTGTAGACCGCTTTGTCTGGAGTTGGTCCCCAGGCAAATGGCCCGTGCTGCATTACTAGGGCAGCTGGCGTCGCTTCGTAATCGAGGCCCCGTTCCTTGAAGGAGCGAACGATTACCTTACCGGTGTTGCCCTCGTAGTCCTCTTCGATTTCTTCCTTGGTCAGGGCGTCGGCAGCCGGCACATCCGTGTAGAAGGTATCAGCGTGGGTCGTGTTCATCGCTGGAATATCCATGTGAGCCGCCGCAAAGGACACTGCCCATGGGGAGTGGGTGTGGACAATCCCCCCAATCTTTGGGAAGTGGTTGTAGAGGTAAGTGTGCGTTGGGGTGTCACTGGATGGGTTGAGGTCCCCTTCGACCACTTCCCCGTCCAAGTTGACTACCACCATGTCTGAAGGCTTCAATTCCTCATACGGAACACCGGACGGCTTGATAACGAACAAGCCCTTCTCCCGGTCGATTCCGGAAACGTTCCCCCAGGTAAAAGTGACCAGACCTAACTTAGGCAGCTTCATGTTGGCTTCGTAGACTTCTTGTTTTAATTCTTCTAGCATTGTAAATCTCCTTTGGCTTAGTTTAACTTCATATCTTTACCGGCTTCGATTTCTGCTGGCAAAGCTGCTTTATAGTTGTCGATAAACTTTTCGTAGCCCTGGACACTTTCAGGTTCAGGGTACAGGGTTGCGCTCTCGCTGTCAACAAATACTTCGTCATCCAGGTAGTCTGCCAGGTTTTTACCCTTGTTATCACTGGCGTAGAGGGCTAAAACAGCCATTCCCCATGGGCCACCCTCGCCGGCATTGCTCATCAGAGTAATTGGGGTGTTCAGGGCGTCTGCCAAAACCTGTTGGGCAACTACCGGGGTCTTGAACAGTCCCCCTTGAGCAATCAAAACATCCGTCCGGATATGTTCTTCACGGAGGAGGATGTCCATCCCGATTTTAAGGGGCGCAAAGGCAGAGTAGAGCTGAACCTTAAAGATGTTTGCCAGGGTAAAGTGGCTGTCCGGCTTGCGGACCATCATCGGCCGCCCGTCCTGAACCTTGGTGATGTTTTCACCGGACAAGTAGCTAAAGTTGACCAGGCCACCAGCGTCCTGATCGCCCCGCAGGGAAGTATCAAAGAGCTTTTCGTAAAGCTGGTTTGGTGACAAGTTGACCCCCAGAGCCTTGGCAAACTGGTTGAAGACACTGGCCCAGGCGTTGATGTCGGACGAACAGTTGTTGGTGTGGACCATTGCCACTGGCGCCCCGTCCGGCGTCGTTACCATGTCGATGTCCCGGTGAACCTTATTTAGCTTCTGGTCGAGGACCACCATTGAAAAGGCGGAGGTCCCGGCAGAAATGTTTCCTGTCCGCTTCCGGACCGCGTTAGTAGCAACCATCCCGGTCCCGGCATCCCCTTCTGACGGTGCAATCAGAGAACCGGCTTGCAACTGGCCACTAATGTCGAGGAGTTTGGCCCCCTCTTCGGTTAGTTTCCCGGCTGGCTGACCTGCTAAGAGGACGTCCGGCAAGATCTCCCTGATATTCCACGGGTACTGGGCAACTTCCGGCAGACTGGCAAACTGTTCCAGCATCTTGCCATCGTAGTTCTTCGTCGCTTCATCAATTGGGAACATTCCGGAAGCGTCACCGATTCCCGTGTTCTTGTTGCCAGAGAGCTTCCAGGAAACGTAGCCGTCCAAGGTGGTAATGAAGTCAATGTCCTTGACATGGTCTTCCTTGTTCAGGATGGCTTGGTAGAGGTGGGCGACACTCCACCGTTCTGGAATATTGAAGTTAAACAGCTTCGTCAGCTTTTCAGCTGCCTCGCCGGTAATGTTGTTCCGCCAAGTCCGGAACGGTACAAGCAGGTTGCCGTCCTTGTCAAACGGCATGTAGCCGTGCATCATGGCACTGATTCCGATCGAACCGATCCTCGTCAGCTTGAGCCCGTATTCCTCACTTACGCTGGCGGCCAAGTTAGCATAGCTGGTCTGGATTCCCTTCCAGACCTTTTCCAACGGGTAGGTCCAGATGTTGTCATGCAGCTCGTTTTCCCAAACGAAGTCCCCAGAAGCAACGACTTGGTAGTCATCGGTTACCAAGACCGCTTTGATCCGGGTCGAACCTAATTCGATTCCCAAAGCAGTGTTGGCGCTTTCAATTTTTTCTTTAATGGCACTGTTATTCACAGGAATAGCCTCCCTTGTAATTCAATCTTCAACACCCATATTGTAAAATATTTGTCCGTACAAATCAAACTAATTTATTAGTTAACTGTAAAATAATTTCATTTGCAGGCTCTCCCGAAAGTTGCCAAAGCCCTGGCCGTAAATGGTACAACCCCCTTTATGGGTGGCCGTCTTCTTGACCTCAAAACGGAGGACAAAGCGATCCGGATCATAACTCAGGTCCGCCAGTGAGACCGGTGACCAGGGTTGCCCATCCAGGTAAGTACCGTGGTCGGTAATCCGGAAAGTCTTTTGCAGGCCATACTGGTTGACGTTATTCGGCACCCAGGCCGGTGTGTACTTTCCTCGGACATCCGAAAAATCCCCCGGTGAGGTCCAAAAGCCCAGCTCAGTCCCGTTCACGGATACCGTGATATCGGACGGCCAATTATTATTAGAAAAGGGAAATTCACTCCCGAGTTCTGCCACGATATCAATCATCTGGAGGTGGTCACTGTCCTTGAGGTGGTTGGGCAGCTGGTATTCAAGGTAACCATCATTGAACCAGACCATCCCCGCTTCCATCCGGTGCGGATCCATGAAGTAGGATGGGTTGTCGACCTTGCCGATGTAGTCGGTGCGGCCCGCCATCCCGCACGAGGGTTTGACGGAGAAGTTCGTAAACTGGCCTACCGGAACCTCGGTTTTATAAACATTGAAGAGTTCATAAATGGTCTTTGGAAAGGCAATGTTAATTTTATCTACCTTAATTTTGGCAACCTTCTTGTGACCGACCTGGTTAAATTGAATAATTTCCGCCTTTGCCAGTTTTTTCAGGTGGCGGGCGGTAATGGTCGCACTCAGCCCCAAGTGTGCGGCCAACTCCTCGATGCTGAGCTGTTCCTTCGACAATAATTGGATAATTTCTAACCGCACGGGGCTGGCAAGTGCCTTATACACATCTAAATAGTCCTGTGAAATGGTAGTTTCCACCCTTTTCTCCTCCTTATCCAAACTAAAAAGTTAATATTAACGTAACGAAGCTACAAAATGCTGATAACTAAGCATTTTCAATAATAAATTCTTTAATACCGCCGTTAAGAAGCAGTCCAGTTTCCCACAAACTAGGCTAACTTGCTTAGTTTGACCCATTTTTGCTTTTTTAGCCAACTTTTTAGTTATCTTTTTCACTAATTATGACACCGGTTACAAGAAACTGTCAATCAAATTGTTGAGTTTAGCAAAATTTGTTCAATAAATTATCGGCAACGTCTTGAAACCCCTTTCTTCTGACGGTATCTTATGCTTGTAAAATCAATTATCTGTTTTGAGGAGGATTTCTAATGGCAGAAATCAACTACACCGCCCCGCTGATCATCCAGCGGGCGGATCCATACATCTATCGGCACACCGATGGCTACTACTACTTTACCGCTTCGGTGCCAGCCTACAACCGGATTGAAATTCGGCGGGCACGGACAATCGAGGGCCTAGCCCATGCCGCCCCACGGACGATTTGGCGCAAGCATGACGAGGGACCAATGAGCCAACTCATCTGGGCACCAGAACTTCACTATATCGATGGCAAGTGGTTCGTCTACTTTGCTGCTGCTGAAACGACGGCCTTCGACGAAAACGGGATGTTCCAGCACCGGATGTTCTGCATTGAATGTGACCAGGACAACCCAATGGGGAAAGAAGAGGACTGGATCGAACGCGGCCAAGTCAAGACGCCGATGGATTCGTTCTCCCTGGACGCCACGACCTTCGAGCTGAACGGCAAGCTCTACTACGTTTGGGCTCAAAAAGATCCTGACATTAAAGGGAACTCCAACCTCTACATTGCGGAAATGGAAAACCCATGGACGCTCAAGACTAAGCCGGCCATGCTGAGTAAGCCGGAATACGACTGGGAAACCAAAGTCTTCTGGGTTAACGAAGGTCCTGCAGTACTCCATCGCAATGGTCGCCTCTTCCTGACCTACTCCGCCAGTGCCACCGACGAAAACTACGCGATGGGAATGCTGACTTGTGACGATGACGCCGATGTCTTAGACGCCGCCAACTGGTCCAAGTCAAAGACGCCGGTTTTCCAAAGTGACATTGACCACGACCAATTTGGTCCCGGCCACAACTCATTCACGGTTGCTGAAGATGGCAAGACCGACCTGATGGTTTACCACTGCCGGAACTACACCGATATTAAGGGTGATCCCCTGTACGACCCGAACCGCCACACCATCGTCAAGCCTTTCACTTACGACGAAAACGGGGTTCCTGAATTTGGCAAGCCGGTTCCATACAACTACAAATAATAGAAAGGACTGTTGATTTTGGATAACGCACAAAATAACGCTCCACAAAAGCACCGGAGCAAGGATTTCTGGGGCTTCCCAGTCACCCACTTTAGCTACTTCTTTACCTGGGCAATCGTCTTCGGCTACCTGACCCTCTGGTTAGAGCAACAAGCGCACTTCAACGGGGTCGAGGCCGGGATGGTCTTCTCCATGATGTCCGGGATCTCCCTGATTTTCCAACCAATCTTCGGGATTATTTCCGACCGCTTGGTAATGAAGAAGAACCTGGTAATCACGATTGCCGCGGCCATGATTTTAATCGGCCCTTACTTCCAATGGCTCTTTAAGCCCCTGCTGGGTGTCAACAGCATGTTTGCGGCCATCATCACCGGGATTTACCTCTCCTTCGTACTGAACGGTGGGGTTTCCGTCATCGAACAATACGTCCAACGGGCCAGCTTGACCAACGGTTTTGAATATGGTCACTCCCGGATGGGTGGTTCCCTGGCCGGTGCCGTTGCTGCCCTGGTCGGCGGTCGGCTCTTCCTCTGGAGCCCGAACTCCATTTTCTGGGCATGTACCGTTGCCGCTATTATTCTGACTTGCTGCTTCGTATTCAGTGATAAGATTCACTGGGACAACGTTGCCGCTGCCGGTGAAGATACTTCCAACAAGCTCGACGTTAAGCAAATCGGTTCCATCTTTAAGCTGCGGAACTTCTGGATTCTGTCCCTGTTCTACATGGGAACTTCCGCGATTTACGACGTGTTTGACCAGCAATTCATTATTTTCTTCAAGTCATTCTTCCACGCCGCTGCTCAAGGAACCCTGGCTTACTCTTACATGACCAGTGCCCAGACTGCGCTGGAATTCCTGCTGATGATTCCAATGCCATGGATTATCAACAAGATTGGTTCACGGAACGGGTTGATCTGCTACGGGGTCATCCTGACGATCCGGATTATCGGTTCTGCCCTGGTCCCAAGTCTGCCATTCATCATCATCTTACGGTTGTTGGCCGGCCTGGAAATGCCACTGTTACTTGTTTCCATCATGAAGTACATTGCCGGAGCCTTTGACCTCCGTCTCTACGCTACTGTTTACGCCCTGTCGTCCAACTTTGCTAAACAAATTTCGGTCTTCTTCTTCTCATCCTTTGCTGGGAAGCTCTACGACCAAATTGGTTTCCAACACACTTACCTGATCTTAGGGATTATCGTTGGTGTCGTTACCCTGATCTGTGCCTTTACCCTGACTAAGGAAGACCCTGTTCAGGCCGGCGAAGTTAAGGAAGCCAAGAACTAAACCACTTTACACCTACACCCCAAATACACCTCAAAAAGGGCTTCAGAGTTCGGCTTTGCCGAGCACTGAAGCCCCTTTGTGTACTGCGCTTTTTTGTTAAAGTAATAGTAGCCTCTTTACCTGTTTGGCGTAATTTAGTTTACTTAAAGAAATCTGGATCCTGGTATTCAGGGTTAGGGTAGTGATAGAAGCCCTGGCCGGCCTCAACCCCGGTGTGACCAGCGTCAATCATCGGCTTTAGCTTGTCAGCAATCTTCTTAAAGAGCTCATTATGGGTCTGCTCATACTGGTTCAGCACCACCGCGTAGGTTGTCCGCAAGCCCACGATGTCCTGGATCATAAACGGTCCCAGCGGTGAACCGTTAGAAATCATCCAGTCCTTATCAATCGTGTGCGGGTCAGCAACCCCGTTTGCCCACAGTGCCATGGCGGCATTCAGGAGTGGAACCAGGAGCGCATTCATGATATAGCCGTGCTGCTCCTTCTTCAGCACTACCGGTACCATCTTGATTGACCGGGCAAAGGCTACCAGGTCATCAATCACTTCCGGCTTCGTTTGCGGGTTGCCAACGATTTCGGCCACATTGTGCTTCCAGATATGGTTAGCAAAGTGCAAGTGGGCAAAACGGTCGGGCCGGTCAGTAAAGCCGACCAGCTCACTCGGGATAAAGGTCGAGGAATTACTGGTCAAAATCGTCTTTTCCGGCAACAGTGGGCATAGTTCTTCATAGAAAGCCTTCTTGATTTCTACTGACTCAGAAACGGATTCAATCACCAGGTCGGCATCCGCCACGGTTGCTTTCAAATCGTTGCTAATACTGACGATGTTGTCCATCGCCGCTTGGTAGTCGGCCGCCGTTGAGCCGGTTTCCTTTATAAAGGGCTCCTTGATCGCTGCCAGTCGCCGCTCAGCACGGTCGGTGTGCCGGTTCCAAATCTTAACCTGGTAGCCAAAGCGGGCCGCTTGAAAGGCAATCTGGCTCCCTAAGACCCCCGCGCCAGCAATTACTACATTCTTGATTTCCATAACAACGCCTCCTTAGTTTCTCTATCCCTAGTTTAGCATTCTTTGAAAGCGTTTCCCACAATTTCGATTACAGGCTGCTAAAAATGTTATTTAACAACACCAAAGGGCTTCCAAAGCCGGCTATACCGTGCTTTGGAAGCCCCTTTAGGTTCCCTCTTACATTCTAATTTTTAATTAAAGAAGTCGCTGCCATCGCCGTAGTTAACCATGTCCTGGTTGATTTGGCCCAGGTAGTAGGACTGCTGAACGGCATCATTGCCATCCTCATTAGCAGCATAACGGCTAATCAAGGTGTAACGGTGACCAAAGGTGAACTGCGGCGTCTGCAGGCTAATCTTAAAGCCCGACTCGCCAGCATTCTGGTACTGGCTGCCATACAGGTGGTCAATATCAGGGCGACTCGTGTCCCGGGCAGGCAACATTGGATTTCCGTAGGCCGCACCGCCAACCTGCTGACCGGTCGTATTGTCAATTAGCATGATGTCGTGGTACGGGCGGCCAGTCGCGGCATTGCTGGCGTGCCAGCCACTAGCAAAGAAGCAAATCCGGTTCGGATTATCGTAGCCCAGGGCCGGGTTGACGAAGACCGCCCACTTGTCGAGCGCACCGACCCCATCACCGGTCCCCCGGACAGCCCGGGAAGTTGGTTGGGCCACCGTGAACGTCTGCGGGGCAAACCAGTAGTCCGTCGCATTGCCGTTACCGGCCGGGTCAGTAGTCCAGCGACTAACAATTGCGAGCCGGTGTCCATCAAGCTGGGCCGGATCAAAGGCAAAGTTGACGTTGAAGCCGGACTCCCCAGCATTCAGGATTGTCGGGAAGGCCCGGGCGACGTCAGGACGTTGTACCAGCGGCGTTTCCACCCGGCTAACCTCGTGACCCGCTGTTTGGTCGAAGAGGATGACGTAGTGGTATTGCTTGCCAAGGGCCTGGTTAGAAGCGTGCCAGCCGGTCGCGGTCAGTTGACCATCGTTAAGACTAAAGCCATCCAGGCTGGCCCGGTTGCTCTGGTCACTAACTAGCAGTTGCGGTGCGAACCAGTAGTCGACATAGTCGCTGTTCTCATTGCCAGCGGAAGTCCAGCGGCTGATGATTTGAATCTGGTCGTGGGCCATTTCTGGTTGAAAATCAAAAGCAGCACTGAAGCCTGAATCGGCAGCGTTATAAATCGTTGGGAAAGCCTTCGCAACGTCAGGACGGGCCAGGCGGGCAACAGTTTGCCGACCAAGTTCCCGGTGCTGGGTGGCATCATACAGGATGATCACGTGCTCATCAGTTCCCATCTGGTTGGTGGCGTGCCAACCGCTAACATGAAGCTGGTTGCCGCTAAGAGAAATATTATCTAAGTTAGCGTGATTTCCCTGGTCGAGCCGCATTGCCGGCATCCAGTAGTCGGTGTGATTACCTTCACCGTTAGTAGCATCATCAGAGTAACGAGAGATAATGCTCAGTGAATGCTGGCTCGTGCTTTGAAGGAGGGCAAACCGGGCCTCAAAACCGGACCGATTACTATCGAGGACATTTTGGTACTGACGCGCAACGTCAGGCCGGAGGATCGGTTGGGTTGCAAAGTGCGAGTTCCCGTAGAAGTCACTGGCCTGGCCCTTGATTGGCATCCGGACAACTTCCTGGTGGGTATCGTTATCGTAGAGAATGACCCAGTGGTAAGGCTGGGTAAGGCTATTCCCCGCAACGTGCCAGCCGGAAACGACGAGGTCGATCCCGGTCCCGTTAGTACCGCGCTCCGCATGGTAGTTGTCAACCCAGCCGGCATTGACCTGGCTGTTGACTAAGCGGGGAACAGCCAGCCAGCAGTCGGTCCGGTTGCCCTCCCCGTTAACGGCATCATCGGAGTAGCGGGCAATCACGGAAAGGTTGTGACCCAATTCGGCACGGGACAGGGTAAAAGTGCCGTCAAAGCCGGATTGACCACTGTTGGCAATTCCCGGAAAGGCGTGGGCAACGTCGGGACGGCTGACAACGTAATTATCAGCATTTGAGAGCTTGACCCGCTGAATTTCGGAATTGGTGGTGTTATCAAAGAGGATCAGCCAGTGACTGCCTTCGGTCACACTCCGGCCCGCGGCGTGCCAGCCGACAACGTTCAGCTGGATATTACCATTCCGTGAGTTAGTGCTCAAATGGTAGCCATCCAGGCTGGCCTTATTGGCATTCAGGTCGGTGACCGGGTTAAGGTTGTTGAAGTAGTAATCCTGGTACTGACCATTACCGGCCGGGTCATTGCTAAAGCGGGCGATCACAGTCAGACGGTCCCCGTAGGCGTAGGTTGGGATGTCCACGTCAGCGATAAAGCCAGCCGCCTGACGTCCGTTGGTATTCGGATAGAGGCGGTCAACGTCGGGACGGTCAACCAACTGCGCTTGGGCCCGGCCAACCTCCCGACCATTGTCCAGCACGATGATGTACGGGTACTGGTAGTCGGCACTAGCGGAAGAAACGTGCCAGCCTACTAAATGGAGCTTGCCATTTTGCGCGGAGTAACTGTCAAGCCAGCCATTGTTTTGGCTGAGGTCAACGGTGTGGTTATTGACCGGGTAAACAACGATTGACATATGGAAGTCCTGATTAGGAATCTTGTTATCATACATTGATTCGTCACTGGTATCGAACATATAACCGGCTGGTGGGTTCAGGTTAAAGCGTGTCCCTGCCTTCCCAGTAACCGTTTGCGTACCAATGACTTCCTCTTGCATATTGATAAAGTCGATTTTGACCGTGTACTGCTGGTCATCAGTAGTTGGTGTGTCGGGAATGCTGCTCGTTGGAGTAACGTAAATCTGAATCGTATCATCATCGTCACCAAACCGCCAGCTCTTCCATGAGTTATCGCTCGGGTCAAATTGGTAACCAGCTGGTGCGTGGACAAATCCCGGTGCTACCGGGTCACCAGACTTCCCAGTGAAAGTCTGGGTAGCGATGACTTGGCCTTGAGGATTTAGGTATTGAACCACCAGTTTTACTGGTTGATAATTCATCAACTGGTTAAGGTGATTTTGTTCCTTTTTTAGTTTAGCTTGATCATTCGTTAATCGCTGTTGGTACTGCTGTAACAGTAACTGAGCCGAATCTAACTCATTCTTAGCCTCTGTTAGTGAATTCCAAAGTGTTTTCCCATCTTTAGTGTACGTGAAGTAATCGTTAAATTCTTTTTCGTTATTTAGCCATACAACTTCTTGATCCAACTGTTTCTTGGCAAATTCATAATTTGTTTTTGCCTGTTGATAATCTTTATCTAAATTAGCTAAATTTACTTTTAGATTCTTCCACTCATCGTATTGATCTTCAGTTTTGTGATACCTAGTCATATCATGGTGGTCTTCTTCAGCAACTTTTAGGTAGTACTGTAGATCAGCCCGATAATGAGTTAAATAATCATCTGCTAACAATTTAGGATCAATATTATTTAGCAACTGGGTAAGTTGCTTAAAACGTTCCTCTTTTGCACTTCTATTAGCGGGTTGTATTTCAGCGCTTAATTTCTGATACTCCTGATTAGCTTCGTCATACGAGCTTTTGTATAGTGAGTATTCATTTTCTCGAGCAAACTTTAGCGAATGGTTATAAGAAGCTTGCGCACTTTGATAATTTCTATTAGCACTATCATATGTTTCCTGCTGCTGTCCAACCTGCTCTTGGTCTTGTTTAATGGCTACTTGCCGAGCAGCAACCACTTTTTGCTGTTCTTCTGCAGTCGACGCATTCGTGTTCTGAGTATCTAGCCAGTCAGAAACCGAACCATTAACAGTTGGGTAACCATCATAACTACCATTGACCGAGCTATTAGTAGCCACTGACTGTACAGTTACAGAATTGTTAGCTGTCAATTGGCCAGTCACTGTATCAGTTGCAACAGGCTGGCCTTGCTCAGTCGTATCCGCATGAACCGAAGTCGTTGCCAAGGCAGTCCCGGCAGCGACCGCAAACAGAGTTGCGACCAGCCAGTTCTTACCGGCTTTATATAGTTTCTTATGTTCTTTTGCCATTAAAAAAATCTCCCAATCTCCGAAGTAAAATAGCACCTTCTATTCTAGCCCAATCGATTAAATCCACGCTTCATTCAATGGCAGCACGGTGCATTAAACGTGACTTTTTTTAATTCAAAAAGCGGCTGAGAAATAATGGCTCTTCGTCAAGAAGTACTGATGA
>NZ_AZGE01000069.1 GCF_001434465.1 Limosilactobacillus oris DSM 4864 | reverse complement strand
CATCATTGCCCGTTGCTTAATGGCCCAGGTGATATGAGTGTGGTAATCAATATCTTTAACTTGGGCAAGCCTGGTTACCGTATTAGGACAGTCATCAGAAGGCTTACAGAGGTATTTTTGTTTCCGAATGGACCAAATCGTCGGTTTATAGTGAAGCGATGGTCCAAGGGCATTGACGGTCCTAAAGCCATTTTTAAGCATTGGCTGGCCACAGCGTGGGCAGTGCAATGGATAAGATTGAATGAAGTGGATAACGATTCGATTGCCCTGGTCTTCAACCGGTTCGGTGAAATGTTTGTCATCTAATTCTAGGTGGTAATCTTTAACTCCTAAGGCAACTCTGGTA
>NZ_AZGE01000068.1 GCF_001434465.1 Limosilactobacillus oris DSM 4864 | reverse complement strand
CTGATGTCGATGCGCTGGTTGACGCACTCGTCGATGCACTCGTGGAGGCACTGACTGAAGCAGAAGTCGAAGCACTCGTTGACGCACTCATTGACGCCGAAGTTAAAGCACTCATGGATGCGGACGTGGAAGCACTCGTTGATGCCGACGTTGATGCGCTCGTGGAGGCACTTATCGATGCTGATGTCGAAGTACTGATTGATGCAGAAGTAGATGCTGATGTTGATGCACTCATTGATGCGGAAGCTGAGGCGCTCGTTGACGCGCTCACTGACGCGGAGGTCGATGCACTCGCCGATGCACTGATTGACGCTAACGTGGAGGCACTCGCTGACGCGCTAATCGATGCGGAGGTTGATG
>NZ_AZGE01000067.1 GCF_001434465.1 Limosilactobacillus oris DSM 4864 | reverse complement strand
CCTTTGACGGCCTACCTTTCGGGTGAGGTTTCAAGGCTTCAATACCATCTCGCTTGAACTGTGACCGCCAAAGTGAAATTTGGCACACTTGCACGTCAAATCGAGCCGCTACTTTAACCATCGATTCCTCATGAGTTTGGTAGTAGTCTATCACACTCAACTTAAAATCTGCGGTAAGGGTTCGTGGATGACGACGCCGTTTCAAGGCGTCTATCCCACTTAAGCGATATCTTTGAATCCATTTCCTGATCAGTCGGCTACTGATACTGTATTTGCGCCCCAAGGCTCGAGAACTTTGTGGAGTAGTCAGATATTCGTGGACAATTTTAGCTTTAAAGTCAGGTTTGTATTTAGTCATAAAAAGTGCCTCACAATCGTTAGAACTTTTGTC
>NZ_AZGE01000066.1 GCF_001434465.1 Limosilactobacillus oris DSM 4864 | reverse complement strand
TGAAGTGAACCCTGTAAGTTAGACACTTTAATCTAGGCAACTTTCTCTAAGGCAAGATTCCGATATTCAATCGGAGTCTTGCCTTTTAATTTATGCCTGATTCGATCTTGATTGTAATACACTATCCACTCCTTCATCGCTTTAATCAATTCCTGTTTGGTTTGATAATGATGCTTATAATACAATTCAGCTTTCATGGTATGAAAGAAACTTTCCATTGACGCATTGTCTAGACAAGTCGACCGACGAGACATGCTTTGAAAGATATGATGCTTCTTTAATGTTTGACGCCAGGAATTCGTTTGATATTGGATGCCTTGGTCACTATGAACGGTCATGCGGTAGTTAAGTACAGGCCGCTTATTAATTAGCTCGATTAATGGTTTCATCACAAAATCAGTAGTCGGGTGATTGCTAATATTGTAACTAACAATTTCACCAGAAC
>NZ_AZGE01000065.1 GCF_001434465.1 Limosilactobacillus oris DSM 4864 | reverse complement strand
AGGGGCTGAGGAAGCACAGTTAGCTTAGTAGTAAGCAGTTGGTTCAGTCGACTACGACTCCGTTGACCGACAGCTAAAATGAGGCTCTGGTAGTAGCGGTAAGCATGGGCGAGATTTTCGTCAAAATCGAGTAAGCGATGAATAAGTTCAATGTCGGTCAATTGAGCATAACCGAAGTTGGCCCGCCGCCAGTAGTTATCGTATTTGAGTTCACTGGCTGGAGTTAAAATTAATTTCCAAAAATGTTTTAACGCCCGCCATTGCCGTGTTCCTTTACCGGCACGGTTCATGGCTTGAATCCGGATTTGATTAAGAGCACGGTAGGCTTGGGCAACGACATGAAAGTGGTCCGCAATAATAATGGCATTAGGAAAAAGTTCGCGAATTAAACGTCGATAAGGAGTATATAAATCAACCGTGACTGTTTGAACAGCTAAGCGGGCTGAACGGTCGTAGCGGAGAAAGTAGCCCCGTAAATAACGATTACGCCGGGAGAGAATAATATCTAAGGTTCGATGGGTTTCGATGTCCATCAAAATCATACTCATTCCACTTGGTGCCATCTTGCCGGACTTGAAATCGTCAAA
>NZ_AZGE01000064.1 GCF_001434465.1 Limosilactobacillus oris DSM 4864 | reverse complement strand
ATATTGTAACTAACAATTTCACCAGAACACAGGTCTTTGATTGGCGAAAGGTAAACTCGTTCATCCTGGTTCATATTGCCATAACGATACTCACTGACATCAGTTACCATCTTTTGGTATGGACGATCAGTTTGAAAACGACGGTGAAGACGATTCTTAGCCTTTTTGCCCTGGGGACCAATCGACGAATCGTATTTCCTGGTCTGACGATTATACATTAGTGACGATAGTCCATTTTCACGCATCAAACGACTAACTCGTTTATGGTTAACTTTAATGCCACGCCGATGCAGCTCGTCGGTCACAGGTCGATAACCATAACCTGGATTCTGTTGTTTGATGTCCTTAATGGTTTGGAGTAATTCATGATTATCTTCTGTTTCTCTGCGGTGTGCTTGATAATAAAATGTGCTCCGCTTAACGGTGGTATATGGCAAAATCTCCGTTAAGCTAAATCCAAATTGATGCCTTAGTTCTTGGATGATTTGATATTCTTCTTTGACTGTCCGCGATGTTGAACTAAGGCCTTGAGTTTTTTTAGATATTCGTTCTCCACTCGTAAAGCTCGATTCTCAGCTTTCAAACGTTCTAACTCTGATAACTGCTTACTAGCCTGACGATTATGATTAGTAGTCATGTGTTTTGCCCGTCCTCTTCTGGTAAACAAGGC
>NZ_AZGE01000063.1 GCF_001434465.1 Limosilactobacillus oris DSM 4864 | reverse complement strand
TTTTTAAGGAGATACGTTGGTAATTAAAGTAATGAATGTATTGAGCTGAGAGTGATTTTAATTCAGCTAAGTCTTTACATGGTGGGAAACCATCTAATAACTCTGTCTTAAACAGGTGAAAGAAACTCTCCATTGGTGCGTTATCATGACAATTTCCCTTACGGGACATACTTTGAATAAAGTGATTATCAGCTAACTTTTGGGTATAGTACCCCAGTTGATAGTGCCACCCCTGATCAGAATGAATAATTGGTTGAGCATTATCAGGTAGCTTTGTACATAGCTCGTTGAGAGTAGCGGTAATCAACTGTCGATCAGGATGTTGACTCAATTGGAAGGCTAAAACTTCCTTACTGGCTTCATCGATAATTGAGGAAATATAAGCCCAACTGTGATTAGCTAAGCGAACTTGAGAAACATCTGTGTGGAGGACTTGATAAGGAATGGTGGCCTGAAATTGTTGTTTTAGTAGATTATCCGCAACTGTGCCCACATTACCTTCATAAGATGAGTATTTACCACTACGGTGGCGATTATACAGTGCCACTTGAACATCTAATTTCGCCATCAACTTGTTCACCGTCATGTCCGCCAAATGAATGCCCATTGCCCGCAGTTTTTGGTTCACGCGACGATAACCGTAGGTCCATCGTCCGCGGACTTGCCCTTCTTTAGCCACGCTAAGAATCACTTGCTTAACACTCGCATATTTATCATGATGGTTAGCGATGCGCTTGCGCTCATCATGGTAAGTAGCCTTAGGAAGGTTGATTTTATGGAGAATGTCACCAATCTTATAGCGATATTTCTTCGGTAGCGATGCTTGATCTGCCCTGATCTGATCAACTATTTGCGTTTTCTCTTTGCCTTGGAGGGTCCGAACAGGGCCAACGATTTTTTTAAGATGTCACGTTCCAATTTTGTGTCATAGAGTTCTTGGCTTTTCTTGGCAAGTTCTTCTTTTAAACGTTCCACTTCAGTCTTATTAGTAAGACGACGAAGTCGTTTCTTAGTATGTTTC
>NZ_AZGE01000062.1 GCF_001434465.1 Limosilactobacillus oris DSM 4864 | reverse complement strand
CTTTCGTCCAACTATGGGGGTTCACTTCAGCTCTCGTGGCTAACGTAGGTGCTTCTTCCAGTTTATTCCGCTTCCTTAATTTTCGTCCGAACCTTATCAACAATCGTCGCCAGCTTAATTTGGGCCATCTCCTGCTCGGCTGCCTGTTGGACCCGTTCATATTCGGCAGTCAGCACCTCTGGCATACACCTGCTCAAGGGGTGGTGGTGGTTGATTTCCTGGTCAACATCCAAAAATTCCTGGTGACTTTCCACCGCCTGGTAAATATCCAGGAGGCTAACCTGAGCGGCCGGACGGGTCAGCTTGATCGTAATTTCGCCGTGGTGACCGCTGCGTTGCAGAATTCCCGCTTTGACCATTGAGGCAACTAACCGCCGGATCAGACTGGGGTTAGAATTAACATTATCCGCAATCGCGGAGCTGCTATTGCTTCCCAAAATTTCCAAGTACACTAAGATGTGGACAGCGTCACTTAAACGGTGCGAATACTTCATTACAATCTCCCCATTCTGACGGTACTAAACCAATGATACCCTATTATAGGCGCTAATCACGGGCCGGGTCAAAGGAGCATTTTCGTTGCTGACAAGTTAGTCACCGATTACAATTAAGGGAAAAGAAATCAGGAGGGCGAAAGCAATGAGCACTTACAAAGTTAGAGCAACTAAAACTACTACCGGAATGCAGGTCGCTGCTGGTACCCGGGGCTTTGAAATCACCTTTGACGAGCCCGGCAGTACGAATACCGGGATGAACCCGGTCGAAATTCTCCTCGCCTCTTTCGGCGCCTGCCAGTCAATCACGGCCACCGCGCTTGCCCAAAAGCGGCACTTTGACCTCCAGGCATTTTGGGTGGACGTTGAAGGCGACCTGGGCCGGGAAGACATCGACGGTGAATCGTTACGAAAGTTCACTGAGATCCGCTACCAGGCCCACGTGCGCAGTGACGAATCCGATGAGGACATTAAGCAGTTCCTCGCCGACGTCGCCAAGAAGTGCCCGGTCGAAAACACCCTGATGCACGGCACTACGTTTAAGCCAACCGGATTTGTCCGGGAATAGCATTCCAAGGAAGAGTGGGAAACGGCCTTTGTTAAGGAGCACCGGCCACTATCAATGATCCAGCGCCTCATTGACCCAGAAGAAATCGGCCGCTTCGTCACCTTCGTTGTGTCGCCATACTCAAACGGATTTTCCGGTGAAGCACTGCGGATGGAAGGTGGCCTCGTGCCAACCTTATATTAACGGTCTAATCTGAATTTGAACAAAGGAGCCAGGTAGAAAATGACAATTTCTACCTGGCTCCTTTTTATTGGTTCTACAATTTTAAGTACTGATGGA
>NZ_AZGE01000061.1 GCF_001434465.1 Limosilactobacillus oris DSM 4864 | reverse complement strand
AAGTGTCCAACTTACAGGGTTCACTTCATAACGTAGCTTGCTTTTTTACTTAGTATTCATCTTCAAATGATGAGGAACGGGTCCGGGATGAACTTGAGCGTCCACCAGAAACCGTATCGCTGCCATTACCGCTGCCGGGGTCGTTGTAGGAAGCACCGCCAGGCAGGATAAAGTCAGTGTTGTTATAGCCGTCGTAGTTTGGCTGGGACTTGTACATCCGGGTTTCGTGGTTGTTCACCGTTACCGGCTTCAAGCCCAACTGCTTCCGGACCAGCTTAGAAATGCGGTTGATTTCCTTTGGACTGGCAATCTGGAAGGATACTCCGTCAATCGTGGCGTTTTGTCCTTGGAAGTGGTAAGTAGAGACGTTATCCATCGCGCTGTGGTAATTACCATATAGGGTGGCAATGTCATCAATCGGGATGTTGGTTTTTACACCGTCCCCAACGGCGTCCATGATCTTGTTGGCCGAGCTGATGGAACCAGACTTTTTAAACTTGGCAATCACACTCGACAAAATCTGTTGCTGCCGTTTCTGCCGGCCATAATCGTTATTCGGGTCCTCATAGCGCATCCGGGAATACTTCAGCGCTTGTTCCCCGTTCAGGTGCTGCTTGCCTTTCTTGAAGTGGTGCCCCTCGTAAGTGAAGGCAAACGGGTTATCAACCTCAACGCCGCCGAGGGAGTTAACGACCTTCTTGAGGACGCCCATGTTGATGACCGCGTAGTAGTCGATTGGCACATCAAGTAGTTCACTGACCTGCTTAACGGTCTGCTTAGGACCGCCAATCGAGTAAGCGGCGTTGATCTTGACGTAATCAGCACCATCATCGGTGTTGACCCGGACTAAGGTATCCCGGGGGATACTGGTCATCGTAATCCGTTTCGTTTTGGGGTTGATGGTAAATAACTCAATTGAGTCGGTGTTACCACCCTTGTTTCCCCGATCGAGAGCCCCGACGTCGGTCCCCATGGCGAGGACGGAAACGGGTTCACCCTTTTGGAGTTTCTTGCTGATTTTGCCATCACCGTTACTAAAGACTCCGGTTGCCATCTGGTGGACTTTGTGGTATTCGTACAGGCCGCCGGCAGCCACGAGGACGATCAGCAGCCAGATTAACCACTTCATCCATTTAGGCGTGTGGTAGTGGTGCTTTTCAGGAACCGGCGGCGGGGTTGGTCGTCCGCCTCCTTGCAGGTGTGGGCGCCGGTGGTGATGCTCGTGCGGCTCGTTATGATGAGCATTTTCGTAGATTTTCTTTTCTAGTTTTTTACGGTATTCTTCGCGCGATTCGCGATGATCGTTATTGTCCATTACAAATATACCCCTGTAAATTATTTCTAACGTTACCTAATATAGCAAAGAATGTTGGGGCAATTCAATGCCATAATAGTAGTTTAACTTTTCCATAAACTTTTATAAAGACTCTCCGGAAGATTTGGCTCTTCGTCAAGAAGTACTGATGA
>NZ_AZGE01000060.1 GCF_001434465.1 Limosilactobacillus oris DSM 4864 | reverse complement strand
TGGGAGATAATATGAAGTGACCTCCTTATTGTTAATGCAGGGATTTGAGCTCATAATTAATGTGTAAAGCAGAAACATTAATTGAGGTCGTACCCTAAAACAATAAGGAGGTCACTCTTATGTCTAGTGTAATTTATGTTGGGATGGATGTCCACCAAGACTCTTTTAGCCTATGCGCTTTGGCGGCTTCTAGTGGTGAAATTATTCGTGAAACCCGGTGTTCTGCCGATGTTGAGAATATTGTTAAGTTTATCAATCATTTGCCAGAAAACGAAAGTAATCAAGTTACTTTAGGCTACGAAGCTGGGATCTGGGGCTATTCGCTTCACAACCGGCTAGTAGAGTTGGGATATGATTGCGTAATCTTGGCACCTTCGACGATGTACAGTAACATCAAACATCAAATGGTTAAAAATGATCACCGAGATGCCCAGATGATTGCCCATAATCTAGCTTCCGGAACTTATAAGGCGGTTTATGTGCCTGATCAAGAAGATGACGAGGTCAAGGAATTTATTCGTTTGATTAAAGCTATGAAAAAGGAGCTTAAACAGACCAAGCAACGAATTCGTGCCTTTGTTTTGAGAAACGGTTTTCGTTTTGAAAAAACACCATGGACGGGAGTATATTTAGAATGGCTTTCACAATTACAATTGCCAAGAATAAAAAAGATGGTCTTAGACGAGTATCTGGTTCATTATCATGAGTTAACAGATAAGATTGAACGCTTAAGCAGACAGTTAGGAGACCTGTCACATCAAGAACGCTATCAAGAACCAATTTCTAAGCTCCGCTGTTTCAAGGGGATTGATACAGTAGCCGCAATGACCATTCATGTGGAGACTTCAGACTTTTCACGCTTCCCGAATGCCAGAGCTTATATGGCCTATTTAGGACTAACTCCCAGCGAACATTCTAGTGGAAAGAATGTTAGTCTAGGCCGAATTACTAAGCAAGGTAATTCGACCATCCGCACTACACTTGTCGAATCCGCACAAGGTTTAGTGCGGGGAAACCCAAGTAAGAAGTCCAAGAAACTCAAGGCACGACAGATAAATCAATCCGGAAGAGTCATTAACTATGCCGATCGTGCTGTTAATCGTCTTCACAAACGCTATGAACGAATGATTCATGCAGGTAAACCACGAAATGTGGCAATTATCGCCGTTGCTCGAGAACTAGCTTGCTTTATTTGGGGTATGGAAAACGGCAAAATTGCGTAATTAATTGTTTATTCGTAATACATTAGGTACTTAATTGTGCCTATAGAAAAGTCCCAGAAAGCTTTACGGTCTGGCTACCTACGCTGTCACGCTTTCTGGCATGATTTCAAGAACTATTGGCCATAGTTCTAATTATTATCATGATCCACGGTGGGAGATTATATGAGCCTTGCGACGGACCATTAACCTGTTGGTAACCAATCCACGAATAACAGAGTGGTTAACTGTCGAAGGATCAATTTCTGAGACTTTTCTATGGGGATCAAAAATGACCAGAGCCAAATTCCTACTTGACAATGGTCACTTCATAACAGCGTGACAGAAGTCATTTATGACTTCGT
>NZ_AZGE01000006.1 GCF_001434465.1 Limosilactobacillus oris DSM 4864 | reverse complement strand
ACCTGTATACTTGACTGGACATAGTGCCTTAGCCAAACTCTGGAGTTTTTTTATTATGGAACTCAAAAAGCGGCCAATCGCTACTCTCGTGCAGCGTTCGGACGCTTTTGCAAGTTATAAGCTATAATCCCGCCTTCGCACCAATGTCGGTCCGGTAGAAGCACTCCGGCTCATCCAGTGCCGCCAGGTAGTCGTAGACGCGGTCATGGGCAGCCGCGAGGGAATCAGCTTGGGCCAGCACCATCAGCAGGCGGCCACCAGCACCCCGCAAATCGGCAAGACTTCCCGCCACGTTGGCGTAGTCGATCTCAACCCCGGCCGCGGTCGGGAACTTGCCAAGGGCTTGGCCGTGGACCGGCTTTTGCGGGTAGCCCTGCGACGCCAGAACCACCCCGAAACTGGCCCGCGGATCCTCGACCACCTCTGGCAATGGTTGATCGTTTAACGCCCGGTCAACCAGCTCAAAGAGGTCGGTCTGCAGCCGGGGCAGGATCACCTGGGTCTCGGGATCGCCTAGGCGGACGTTATATTCGATCACCTTCGGACCAGTAGCCGTCATAATCAGGCCGATGTAGAGAATGCCGTGGTAGTGGTAGCCACCAGCCACCAGACCGTTAACCGTGGGCACGACTACCTGGTCAACCATCGCCTGGCGGTCCGCAGCACTCAGCTGGGGCAGCGGACTGTACGCGCCCATGCCGCCGGTATTCGGTCCCTTATCACTATCGTAGGCCCGCTTGTGGTCCTGGGCCATCGGCAGGATCCGGTAGTGACCATTGCTCAGCAGGACAAACATCGAGTATTCCGGGCCGACCAGGCATTCTTCCAGCACCAGCCGGGCTTGACCGCTGGCAAACATCTCCTTGACCGTCTGAACGGCCGTAGCGTGGTCCTGGGCGATCACAACTCCCTTACCACCTGCCAGACCGTTTTCCTTGATTACCAACGGAAAGCCAAACTGGTCGATTTCCGCGAGGGCCGCGGTCTGGTCCCGGTAGGAGGCATGGCGGGCAGTCGGCACCCCGTAGTTGTTCATGAAGTTGAGCGCGTAATCCTTGGAACCCTCGAGCTGGGCGGCCCGGGCGTTGGGGCCAAATGCCTTTAAGCCGGCCGCCGCGAAGTCGTCCACGATCCCGTCGACCAGGCAGTCTTCAGGGCCAACGAAGGTCCAGGCCACCGCGTGCTCCTTGGCAAACTTGATCAGCCCCGCAAAGTCGGTTTCCGCAATCGCCACCGGTTGGACGCCGACGGTCGGCATCCCCACGTTGCCGGGCGCGCAGTACACCTGCTTGACGTGGGGACTCTCCTGGAGTTTCTTGGCAATCGCAAACTCCCGACCACCTTCACCAACTACTAACACGTTTACTTGTCCTGCCATCTGCTTCTCCTCACAATCTTTCTAGTGGCGGAAGTGGCGAACCCCCGTCGTGACCATTGCAATCCCGTACTTGTTTGCCATCTCAATCGACTCCTGGTCGCGAATCGAGCCGCCCGGTTGGACCACGGCCTTGATCCCGTGCTGGCCGGCGTACTCAACACAGTCGCCAAACGGGAAGAAGGCGTCACTCGCCATCACCGCCCGGTCGTCAATCGCGTCACCGGCGTGTTGAACGGCAATCTTGAGTGAGTCAATCCGGTTAGGCTGACCTTCGCCGACGCCCAGCGTCCGTTCGTCATTTGCTACCACGATGGCGTTCGACTTGGCGTGCTTAACGGCCTTCCAGGCAAAGGCCAGTGACCGGAGCTGGGCTTCCGTCGGTTGGGTCTCCGTGACGCACTTCCAGTCGTGGTAGTCTTCATCTAGGACGTCCTGTTCCTGCATCAGCATCCCGCCCATGACGGAAACAACTTCGTGGCGGATGTCCTCGTCCTTCTTGCTAAAGTCGACGGTCAGCAGGCGCAGGTTCTTTTTCTTTGCCAGTACGGCATAGGCATCGTCGTCAAAGCCCGGTGCAATGATAATTTCCAGGAAGAGCTTGTGCATCTTCTCGGCCGTTGCCAGGTCTACTTGACGGTTCAGGGCAATTACCCCACCGAAGATTGATACCGGGTCCGCTTCATAGGCCCGGTCCCAAGCCTGTTCCAGGTTTTCACCCCGACCAATCCCACACGGGTTCATGTGCTTCATCGCTACGACAGTTGGTTCGTCAAATTCGCGGATACACCGCAGGGCCTCGTCAGCGTCCTTAATGTTGTTGTAGGACAGCTTCTTCCCGTGGAGCTGGTTAGCCGAAAGAACTGAGAAACTCTTTGGCAGGGCGTCCTCGTAGAGCCAGGCCTTCTGGTGGCTGTTTTCCCCGTAGCGCATCGTTTCTTTGAGGTCCCAGGTCAACGTCAGCTGCTCTGGGTCTTCCAGCCCGTCCTGCTTGGTCAGGTATTGAGAAATCAGGGCATCATAAGCGGCGGTGTGGCGGAAGGCCTTGGCGGCGAGCTTGGTCCGGGTAGCGAGGTTGGTATCACCGTCCGCCTCGATTTCCGCCAGCACCTGGTCATAGTCGGCCCGGTCAACGACGATGGTCACGTCCCGGTAGTTTTTCGCCGCGGACCGAACCATGCTTGGGCCACCAATGTCGATGTTTTCAATTGCGTCGGCGAGCTTGACGTCCGGCTGTTCAATCGTTTCCTTAAATGGGTATAGGTTGACGCAAACCAGGTCGATTGGCGTGATGTTGAGCTTCTCCAGCGTTGCCATGTGTTCTGGCAGTTCCCGCCGTGCTAACAGGCCACCGTGAACATAGGGGTTGAGGGTCTTGACCCGCCCATCCAGGATTTCAGGGAAGTGGGTAACGTCCTCGATACTAATGGTCGAAATGCCCGCTTCGTCCAAGACCCGCTTGGTACCCCCGGTAGAAACAATTTCGTAGCCGTTGTCGACCAGCCCCTGAACAAAGGGAACCAGGTTTGCCTTATCAGATACGCTTACCAATGCTCGTTTCATTCTTAATACTCCTTTTCTCCTGCTGCCAACAGTGCTTCTCGTAGTGCTAATGGGTATAACTGGTGTTCTGTCGCGTGAACCCGCTCTTCCAAGCTCGCCACCGTGTCGTCTGGCAAAATCGGCACGTGGCACTGGGCAATCACCGGCCCGGCGTCCAAGTCGGCGTCGATGTAGTGGACCGTTACCCCGGTCTGGGTCCGGCCATCGTTAAAGGCCCGTTCGATGGAATGGAGGCCCGGGTACTCCGGCAGCCAGGCCGGGTGCAGGTTGACAATCCGGTGGTCATATTCATCGAGGATCGTCGGGCCAACCACCCGCAGGTAGCCGGCCAGGACGATGAAGTCGATCCGGTACTGCTTCAGGACGGCCAGCACCCGCTGCTCATAGGCCAGCTTGCCGCCGCTTTCCTTGACCGTAAAACTTTCGGCGGGGACACCGAGCCGCGCTGCCCGTCCCATCACCGGTGCGTCCGGGTGGTTGCAAAACAGCAGGGCTAGTTCCCCTGGCAGGTTGCCGGCCTGAAAGTGCTGGGCTAGTTCTTCAAAATTCGTTCCGTTGCCGGAAGCAAAAATCGCTACTCTCATGCTGCACGCCTCACTTAATTTCAATCTTTGCTGCCCCAGCCGGCCGCTCTTGCAGACGGCCAACCTGGTAGCTTTCTTGTCCCGCATCGGTCAGGGCCGCCTGCACCGCCGCCAGCTTTTCCGGCTGGACAGCCAGGACCAGGCCAAGCCCCATATTAAAGGTCTGCCAGCAATCTGCTAGCGGGAGGCCCCCGAGTTTTTGCAGGTAGGTGAAAATCGGTGGTACCGGCCAGCTACCCGCGTTGACAACGGCCTGCAAGTGGTCGCCGAACATCCGCGGCAGGTTCTCAATGAGGCCCCCGCCGGTGATGTGGGCAATCCCGTTAACCAGCCCCTGGCGGACCAGCGGCAGGACCGGCCGAACATAGATTTTCGTCGGCGTCAGGAGGGCTTCACCGATCGTCTGCCCCGCTAATTCAGCCGGGCGCGCGTCCAAGGCCAGCTGGTGGTCCTTGAAGAGGATTTGCCGGACAAGGGAAAAGCCGTTGGAGTGGAGGCCGCTAGACGGGAGGCCAAGCAGGACGTCCCCGGCTGCCGGGCGGTCTGCCGTCAGCATTTCACCTTTTTCGGCCACGCCCGTCACGGTTCCCGCCAGGTCATATTCGTCCCGGGCATACATATCCGGCATTTCCGCCGTTTCGCCACCAATCAAAGCGGTGCCGGCGTCCCGGCAACCCTGGGCAACCCCAGTGACGATTGCCGCCATCTTGGCCGGGTCATTGTGGCCGGTGGCGATGTAGTCAAGAAAGTAGAGCGGTTCGGCGCCCTGGGCCAGCACGTCATTGACGCACATGGCAACCACGTCGATGCCGATCGTGTCGTGCTTGTTAAGGCGTTGGGCAATCATTAATTTAGTACCAACACCATCAGTTCCCGAAACCAGGATCGGGTGTTTCACGTGTAACTCACCGAGGTCGAACAAGCCGCCAAAGCTGCCGATGCCACCAACCACGCCCGGCCGGTTCGTAGACTTCACTGCATTCTTGATCCGGTCTACTAATTCGTAACCGGCATTGACGTCAACGCCAGCTTCTTGATAACGGTTCATTGCCGCGCACGCTCCTTTCGTTCACGCTGCTCCTGTGCATTCAGCGATTTAAGGTAACCCGCCTCGTAATCGTACAGCGGCGTCGGGTAGTCGCCATTAAAGTAGGCCACTGTCAGGCCGCCATACGGTGCATCCCCGGCGTCAGGAACGTTGATGGCCTTGATTAAGCTCTCAACGCTCAAGAAGCTGAGCGAATCCGCCCCCATCTGCCGCCGCATCTCTTCGACTGAGTAGTGGGCCGCAAACAGTTCCGACCGGGTGGAAATATCGATCCCGTAGAAGCAGGGAAATTTGAACGGCGGTGACGCAATCAGCATGTGTACTTCCTTCGCCCCGGCGTCCCGTAACATCTTGATAATCTGCTTGGAGGTCGTCCCCCGGACAATCGAGTCGTCGACCACGATGACCCGCTTGCCATTGACCACCCCGCGAACAGCAGACAGTTTCAGGTGAACGCCCCGTTCCCGTAACGCCTGGGTCGGCTGGATAAAGGTCCGAGCAACGTACTGGCTCTTGATCAGGCCCATCTCATAGGGAAGACCGCTGGCTTCGGCATAACCTGAGGCCGCCGAAAGGGAGGAATTCGGTACCCCGATGACGATGTCCGCGTCAACTGGATGTTCCTGGGCCAAACGCCGGCCCATCTCCTTGCGGGCGTTGTGAACCGTCACCCCGTGGATGATGGAATCCGGCCGGGCAAAGTAGATGTACTCCATCGAGCAGATTGCCAGCTTGGTATCCGTCGTGTAGTGGTCGATGTGGAGGCCGTCGCGATCAATGATAATCAGCTCACCCGGCTGGACGTCGCGGACGAACTTGGCGTTAATAATGTCCAGGGCGCAGGTCTCACTGGCCACCACATAGGCGCCGTTAGCCAGCTGACCAATGCAGAGGGGCCGAATACCGTTCGGATCGAGGGCCGCAATCAGGCGATCCCGCTGCAAGAGCAAGTAGGCAAAGCCGCCGTGGACCTGGTTGAGGCTCTTCTTCAGGGCCGGGATAAAGCCCTCCTTGATGTGTTGGCGAATCAGGTGAATCAAGATTTCCGTATCGGAGTCGGACTGAAAGACCGCCCCCTCGTCTTCCAATTGGCGCCGCAGGGTGACCGCGTTGGTCAAGTTGCCGTTGTGGGCCAGGGCGACGTCACCATCGTGGAAACGAAAGAGGAATGGCTGGACGTTGGCAATCGAGTTATGACCGCTGGTCCCGTAGCGAACGTGGCCGATTGCCGCGTCGCCCACCAGGCGTTTCAACTCTGCCGGGTCTGCGAAGACCTTCGCCAGCAGTCCCCTGTCACGGTGCTGGTACAGCTGCTTGCCATCGCTAGAAACAATTCCGGCACCCTCCTGTCCCCGGTGTTGCAGGGTATGGAGACCGTAGTAGGTCAGTTGGCTAGCGTCGGGCGCCCCGAAGACGCCGAAGACGCCACACTCTTCATTTAATCCTTTGATTTCAGCTGGCAAGGCAGTGCCTCCTCCCATAGTTTTTGCAGTTCAGCCACGCTCTGGTTTACCTCCGCGTCTGCTAGCCGGGCTTGCAGCCAGTGGCTATTAGTAACGGTCCCAACCATTGTGGCATCCCCGCCCATAGCACTTTCAAAGTCCGCGGCGGCTTCCGCTGGTACAGTCACAACTAGCCGGCCCGGAGTTTCGCTAAAGAACTGGTCCGCGGTCAAATGACGCAGGTCGAGGTCCATCCCCAGGTCCGTCTTAAAGAGGGTTTCGCTCAAGGCCACCCCGAGGCCGCCCTCGCTGAGGTCATGGGCGCTGGCAACCTTACCAGCCTGCATTAGCTTGAGCAGGCGGTGCAGGTAGTCACGGACGGTTTCCAGCTCGAAATCAGCTAACGTCCCGCTGATATCCCCCTGAAGCATTTTTTGCAGTTCGGAACCCGCGTAGTCGTCGCCGGTCTGCCCTACCAGGTAAACATGGTCGCCAGGATGCTGGGCAAAGGACGGAATAACGTGGTCGAGGTTTTTGACCAGGCCGACCATCCCCACCATCGGGGTCGGGTGGATAGCCTGACCATTATTTTCGTTGTACAGGGAAACATTCCCGGAGATGACCGGGGTATCAAAGACCCGGCAGGCATTTGCCATCCCCTGGACGGACTGGTGCAGCTCCCAGAAAATTTCCGGGTCGTTCGGGTCACCGTAGTTAAGACAGTCAGTAATCGCCAATGGTTCGGCCCCGCTGGCGATGATGTTGCAGACCGCTTCAACTAGGGCAATCTGACCACCAACCTTCGGGCTCAGGTAGACGAAGCGGCCGTTGCCGTCGGTGGTCATTGCCAGGCCCTTGTGCGTTCCCCGCACCCGGATTACCCCAGCATCACTGCCGGGACCGACAACGGTGTTCGTCCGAACCTGGGAGTCGTACTGCTGGTAAAGGCTGCTCTTGTCGGCAACCGTACTTTGCTGGAGCAGGGAGCGGAGGGTTGCTTCCACGTCCGTAATGCGGGGCTGCCAAGCGGGTGCCTGTTCAGCCGCAACGATCCGTGCGGGCTTCTTTTCCTCACTGTGTTCTTCCAACACGTCGTCGGTCAGGCTGCTGACCGGAATGTCACAGACCACCTCGCCGTCATGGTGGAGGACGTACTGGTGACCAGCCGTGATCCGGCCGATGGTGACCGCCTCGAGGTCGTAAAAGTCAAAGACCTTCTTGACGTCTTCCTCGTGGCCCTTGTTAACACAGAGCAGCATCCGTTCCTGGGACTCACTGAGCATGATTTCGTAAGCCGACATCCCGCTTTCACGCTGGGGTACCAGGTCAAGGTCTAGTTCCATCCCGCTGTTCCCCTCGGAAGCCATTTCGGCACTGGAGGAAACGATTCCGGCGGCACCCATATCTTGGATGCCGACCAGCCAGTCGGGGTACTTCGTGATTACCTCCAGGCAGGCCTCCAACAGGAGTTTTTCCATAAAGGGATCCCCGACCTGGACAGCGGAACGCTGGGTCGCGTTTTCGTCGCTAAAGTCCGCGGAGGCAAAGGTCGCACCATGGATTCCATCCCGGCCGGTCTTGGCACCGACGTACATGACCGCGTTGCCGATTCCGGCCGCCTTCCCCTTTTGCAGGTCTTTCTGGTCCATCAGGCCAACACTCATGGCGTTGCAGAGGACGTTGCCCTGGTAGCAAGGATCAAAGGTCGTTTCCCCAGCGACCGTCGGAATCCCCATACAGTTTCCGTAGTCACCGATTCCGCGGACGGTTCCGGTAACCCGCATCTTCGTCTACGCGTCAGTCAGTTCGCCAAAGTGAAGGGAATCAAGCGATGCTACCGGACGGGCACCCATGCTAAAGATGTCCCGCAGGATACCGCCGATTCCAGTTGCGGCCCCCTGGTAGGGTTCCACGGTCGTCGGGTGGTTATGGCTTTCGGCCTTAAAGACAACCGCCTGCCCATCATCAATGTCCACGACCCCGGCGCCTTCACCAGGTCCCTGGAGCACCCGGGCGTTTGTGTTGGGGAAGAGCCGGAGGACCGGCTTGGACTTCTTGTAAGAACAGTGTTCGCTCCACATTGCGGAGAAGAGGCCGGTTTCCGTGTAGTTTGGCAACCGCCCCAGGAGCTGTTCACTGATGTAGTTGTATTCCGCTTCGCTCAGGCTCCAGTCCAGGTAAGGCTTTTGGGCTTTGATTTCTTCCGGTGACATTGCTTGCTTCATCGTCTATTCCTCCACTTTCACACTGCCGTTTGCTAACAGGGACTTGAACAACCGCAGTCCATCGGTATTGCCGAGGAGCGCTTCAACGGCCCGCTCCGGGTGCGGCATCATGCCGAGCACATTGCCCCGCTCGTTGCAAATTCCAGCGATGTTCCGCAGACTGCCATTCGGGTTTTCTTCGGCATAACGGAAGACGACCTGGTGGTGCGCCTCGAGCTGGTCAAGGGTCTCCTGATCGGCATAGTAGCTGCCGTCTGCGTGAGCAATTGGCAGGGCAATCCGCTCGTGCTCTTGGTACTGGCTAGTAAAGAGGGTCCGGTTGGAAACCACCTCCAGCGGTACCGTCTTGCAGACAAACTGTTGGCTATCATTGCGCTTCAAGCCGCCCGGCAACAGTCCCGCCTCGGTTAAAATCTGAAAGCCATTGCAGGTCCCAAAAACTGGTTTGCCAGCCCGGGCCATTTCAACCACGGCCCCCATCACGGGTGAAAAACGGGCAATTGCGCCAGCCCGCAGGTAGTCGCCGTAGGAAAAGCCTCCAGGAAGCATCACCGCGTCGTAGCCTGCCAGGCTCTCCTGCTTGTGGGAAACGTAGTCGACGTCCGCGCCACAGACCGTGTGCAGGGCCTCGTAAATATCAATGTCACAATTGGAACCTGGAAAAACGATTACCGCAATTTTCATTGATGATCCTCCATTACTTGGTAGGTGTAGGTTTCCATGTTGAAGTTGACCAGGAGCTGGTCGGCAATTTGCTTGACGGTAGCGGCAACTTGGTCGCTGTCCCCGTCAACCGTGACGTCGAAGAACTTACCGACTTGAACATCCTGCACTTCATCGTGTCCGAGGTTGTGAATGGTCTTCTTGATCGTGTCCCCCTGAGGGTCAAATACGGACGGCTTGTAGGTAACGAAAATCCGAACTTTAGTCATTAGTTTTCCTCCGCAATTGCTTGTTGTAACCGGGCCAGCACTTCATCGTAGGTGGTCGTCAAGTCGGCGAGGTCCCGCCGGTAAACGTCCTTGTCCAGGTGGTCGTTCGTCTTGAGATCCCAAAGCCGGCAGTTGTCCGGCGAAAATTCGTCAGCCAGAATAATTTTGCCGTCACTGAGGTGACCAAATTCCAGTTTGAAGTCCACCAACCGCATTCCCGCCTGGGCAAAGAGGTGGGTCAGCAGGGTGTTGACTTCCCGGCAGACACCCCACATCTGTTCGAGTTCCTGGTGGGTCGCAATCCCGAGCGCAATCGTCGCCGACTCGTTGATGAATGGATCGTCCAGCTGGTCGCTCTTGTAGAAAGTTTCTTCCACCGGTTCGGTTAAAGAGTCCCCTTCATGCAAGCCGTAACGGCTGGCGAAGTGGCCCGCGATCACATTCCGGGTCACGAATTCCAGCGGCACCATCTGGCACTTTTTAACCAACTCTTCCTTATCAGACAGCTTCTTGATGAAGTGGGTCTGGATACCATGACGGACTAAGTATTGGAAAACCAGGGTGGAAATTGCGTTGGCGGCCTTCCCCTTACCAGCAAAATGGTCCTTTTCCTTGCCGTTCAGTGCCGTGGCCTGGTCCATGTAAACGACCCGTAAAACCTCGGGGTCGTCGGTTTGCCACATCTGTTTTGCCTTACCGGTGTACAATAGTTTTTCCATCTCAGTTGCGTCTCCTTTACCAAATCACGAACTATGTTAAGCGATGGGTGAAATTTATTCGCCCTTTCATGCTAACAATATACTATCGGCGGTGCTGTCTGTCAATGATTTTTGTTAACTTTAGCCATTTATTACGTGAAATTGTTCGCTATTATTGCTAATAAAAAGGGGTCGCCGCTTAACTTTGTCCGTAAATAAAACGGTGCCGACCAGATAACTGGTCAGCACCCGTAAGAGCGGCTACAATGATTCATAAAGGAGATCTTACAATGACAAAAGCAACAATTAACATTCGCCGGGCAGAGGCAAGCGACTGGGAAACCATCATCAACATTTTTAATGAGGCCGTTGCGGCCGGTATTGCCACCGACGAAAGCAAGCCGATTACCGTTGCGGACCGCGAAGAGTGGTTCGCCCAGTTTGACGACCGCCACCCCCTTTGGGTAATTACCAGCGATGGCAAGGTCAGCGGCTGGTGCGCCCTGGAATACTTTTCCACCCACCCCGCTTACACAGACACAGCAGAAATTGCGATCTACATCCACCACGGCGCCCATCGGCAGGGTCTCGGCCGTCGGCTCCTCGCATTTGCCGACCAGCAAATCAAAGAAGAGCTCCACTTTAAGACGGTCGTTGCCTACATTTACGAACGCAACCAGGCAAGCCAGGGTCTCTTCAAGCAGAGCGGCTTTGAATACTGGGGCCACCTCCCCGCCATCGCCAAAGTTGCCGGCGAATACCGGGAACTCAAGATTTATGGCAAGAACTACCCTAGCGTTCGCGTTTAATAAGGGACGCAATCAGGAAAAGCAGGCCAAAAAGCTGGCACCCATAATTGAGAATCTTCCCCACCGGGTCCTGACTAACGGCTAGGTTGACGAGGGGCGCTAATACGAGGGCCCAGCCGAAGTAGAAGCTGCTTGTCTTATAGAATTGACGGTTAAATTTCATCTGAGTACTCCTCACTACAACATAATTGTCCTTACCATAACAAAAAGCGGTCCCGGATAAAAGTCCAGGGCCGCTTTTTACTAGTTAATCTAAGCCAATTCGCTTGTAAATGTCGTCGACGTGGCGGAGGTGCCAATGGTAGTCGAAGGCGTCGTCCAGGTCTTCCTTAGTCAACTGCTTTTGGATAGTCGGGTCAGCTTCCAGCAACGGACGGAAGGCAATCTGTTCGGCCCAGCACTTCGCAGTGTACGGCTGAATTAGGTCGTAGGCGGCCTCCCGGCTCATCCCGCTGTTGACCAGTTTGAGCAGGACCCGACCGGAGTAAATCAAGCCGAGGGTCTTGTCCATGTTCTTCTTCATCGTTTCTGGGAACACATCCAGGTTCTTCAAAATGCGGCCGAAACGCCGGAGCATGTAGTCCAGCAGCGAAGTAGAGTCCGGCAGGATCATCCGTTCCGCGCTGGAATGGGAAATGTCCCGTTCATGCCAGAGGGCCACGTCTTCATAGGCCGTAACCACGTGGCCGCGCAGGACCCGGGCACAACCGCAGATGTTCTCCGAGCCAATTGGGTTCCGCTTGTGCGGCATTGCCGAAGAACCCTTTTGTCCCTTGGCAAAGTGTTCTTCGACCTCGTGGATTTCCGTCCGCTGGAGGGAGCGGATTTCCGTCGCCATTTCTTCCAGGCTGGTCCCAATCAGGGCAATCGTCGCAATGTATTCGGCGTGCAGGTCGCGCGGCAGTACCTGGGTAGAAACTTCCTGAGGACGCAGGCCAAGCCGCTTGCAGACGTATTCTTCAACGAAGGGGTCGATTTCGGCGAAGGTGCCGACCGCCCCGGAAATCTTACCAGCTTCAACGCCCTGGGCCGCGTGTTCAAAGCGTTCCTTGTTCCGCTTCATTTCAGAGTACCAGCGGGCTGCCTTGAGGCCAAAAGTGGTTGGCTCGGCGTGAATCCCGTGGGTCCGGCCCATGCAGACGGTGTACTTGTACTTCTCCGCCATTTCCTTCAGGACTGCCATAAAGTTGTCGATGTCCTGGCGTAAAATATCGTTGGCCTTCTTGAGCCGCAGTCCCTGGGCGGTGTCCACCACGTCGGTACTGGTCATTCCGTAATGCACCCACTTCTTTTCCGGGCCAAGGGACTTGGAAACATCCCGGGTAAAGGCGATGACGTCGTGGTGGGTAACGGCTTCGATTTCCGCAATCCCGTCAACGGTAAACTTAGCGTTCTTCTTAATCTTTTCCACGTCTTCTGCCGGAATGTGGCCGAGCTTGCTCCAGGCTTCGTCAGCGGCAATTTCGACTTCCAGCCAGCACTGGTACTGGGTTTCCAAGCTCCAAATCTTTGCCATTTCCGGACTTGTATAGCGATCAATCATCAGTTCAAAATCCTCTCTATTTTGTTCTCCAGTTATTATCGCACAGGCACCGCCATGCCGTAAAGCCGAACTTTACTCAGACCAGATACCCGTATTGTCAATTTCTGTTAGTGTTTGCTCAACGTCATCAGTTAAAATCGTTACGTGGCCCATTTTGCGGTTATGGCGGACCGCCGCTTTGCCATAATCATGGAAGTGCCAGTTCGGTTTTTGGCTAATTTGTTCCCGCACACCAGTAACGTGCTGGCCGAGGACATTCACCATCACGGCCGGCTTGAGCAGTTCAATCTTTGGCAGCGGCCAGTTGCAAACGGCCCGGTTGTGGATTGCAAACTGGGAGAAGTTGCAGGCTTCAATGGAGTAGTGACCGGAATTGTGCGGCCGCGGTGCCAGCTCGTTGATGTAGATTTCGCCGTCACGGCCAACAAACATTTCCACGCCGAGGATCCCGCGCAGGTCGATCGCGTGGGCAATTTGAACTGCCATCTGCTGGGCCTTCTCTTGCAATTCTGGTGAAATCCGTGCCGGGATAATACTGATGTGGAGGATTTCGTCGTGGTGAATGTTTTCGGCAACCGGGAAGACGGTGACTTCGCCATTTTCGTTCCGCCCCACCATGACCGAACATTCAAGTTCAAATGGTACCCAGCCTTCCAAAATCGCGTCCCGGGTTGACAGGATACCGGTACATTTGGCAAGGTCGGCATCGCTATGGAGGACTTCCTGACCGTGACCGTCATAGCCCCCCTCGCATGTCTTGAGGACACAGGGGTAGCCGAGTTCTGCCACGGCACGCTTCAAGTCCGTCGCGTCCTTGACCGCCCGAAACGGTGCCGTCTGGAGGCCCGCATCCCGGAGAAAGGTCTTTTCCCGAATCCGGTTCTTGGTCGTATAGAGCAGGTGGGTGCCCTGGGGAATGTAAACCTGGTCAGCGACGTCTTTGAGGGCGTTGAGGTCAACGTTTTCAAATTCGTAGGTCAGGACGTCCGACCGGCGGGCTAATTCTTCAATTGCGGACACGTCCGCGTATTCGGCCACGATCTGGTCATCAGCAACTTGGCCGGCTGGGCAAGCCGGCGTTGGATCCAGGACGATGACCTTCATCCCGGTCTGCTTAGCGTCTAACGCCATCATCTGGCCGAGCTGGCCCCCGCCGATGATCCCGATGGTTTGTCCTTGTTGAATCAGCTTAGTCAAGGTGCGCCCCGCTTTCTGCTGCCTGATCGTGCATTTGCTGGCGGTAGTCAACAATCTGCTGCTGGATTTGCTGGTCGGTAATCCCCAGGATCTGTAAAGCGAGCAGGGCGGCGTTCTTGGCCCCGGCGACCCCAATGGCAGTGGTAGCAACGGGAATCCCAGCCGGCATCTGAACGATGGACAGTAGTGAGTCCATCCCACCGAGGGCCTTGGTCTGACCCGGAATCCCAATCACCGGCAGTGGCGTGTTGGCCGCAATCATTCCCGGCAGGTGGGCGGCACCACCAGCGCAGGCGATAATGACCTTGGTCCCTGCCGCCACGGCCCCCTGAGCAAAGGCGAACATTTCTTGTGGCATCCGGTGAGCCGAAATTACATGTTTATCATAATCAACGCCAAACTGATCCAGAATCCGGCAGGCCTCCTTAACCGTTGGCCAGTCAGACTTACTACCCATTACAACACTAATTGCACTCATTGTCCTACCTCCTTAAAACTGCTTTAAGGATAACAGATAAGGACGCCGGCTTCAATAATTTTACGAACAAAATTGATGATTTAAATTATATAGTTCGTTTAAAATTAAAAAAGGCTGGGCATTGGCTCAGTCTTTTTATCACTTTACTATATTGATCTCCCATCACCGGCGATGAAGCCAAACCTGCATGGCACCATCTCGTCGATTAGCCCAAGCATAATAAGGGATCAGTTTTAACATTGCCTGTTGGCGGTGCACCTTCTCTGGCAGTGCCTGGTAGAGTGGCGCATCCACACTTGCCAACTGGTCACTTTCGACGGGAATCCGGACCATTGCTACCCCACCTAGGAGCTGCGGTTCAAAACTAACTCTTGGCTCTTCTTCTGTCAGCACCCGGGCGGTCCAAAGAGGAAAGTCGTTATCAGTTTCTTCTGCCGCATAAACAAGCGGACCCCGTTGAACAGCAACCTTGCCAATATCAGCCTTAACACGGTTGTTAGCAACCATGTACTTCACACTCATATCTAGCTGCAAGTCGATGGCTAATTCCTTATCCGCTACCTCAAAGTAGATAAAGCCATTATCAACGGCCAGCTCTTTTTTCTGCCCGTTAACGGTCAAAGCAGTTTTTGCCGACCAGTGCGGGAGCCGAATCCCTAACCGAAACGGCGTTTTTCCGGGGCTAACCCGGTAGTGAATGTCGCCAGACCACGGATAGTTATTCTCCTGCTGAATCCGAGCACCATTGCTGAACTGCGTATCATTGGCAATGAACTGGTGAGAAAGCACCGTCTCGTCGCTAACCGTATAGATATAACGATCAACAGATGCAATCAGCCGCGCCAGATTCGATGGGCAGCAGGCACAGCCAAACCACTCTGCCCGGCGTGTCAAGATATGAGCCTTTCCGGGATTCCATTTACTATCCGCCGGATCAGCTTCCAAGGGGTTGACGTAAAAGAAATGCTTACCGTCTAACGACATCCCAGCTAGTGCCCCGTTGAACAGCTCCTTCTCTAAGACGTCAGCATATTCACCAAGCGGCCGTAGTTTGAGCATTTGGTTGGCAAAAAATGCCAGTCCGACTGAGGCGCACGTTTCACCATAGTTAGTATCGTTTGGCAAGTCATAGTCGTAAGTAAACGCCTCTCCAGTTGTCGTCTGCCCAATGTTACCGGTAATATACATCTGCCGTTTAACGATGTCGTTCCAGAAACGATCACAGGCGGCAAGCAGCTCTTTATCGTGGGTGTAGCGGGCTACGTAAGCCATCCCCGTGCAGAGGTACACTACCCTGACCGCATGCCCATGTGGTGCCTGCTGGTCTTTAAGCGGAGCATTAGTCAGATAGTATTCCTTGGGCAATCCCTGCATATTGGGAATAATGTCCCGGTCAGGACCGTCCGCTTGGACTTGCCGGTCAAGGAAGTCTGGATCCAGTCCCCGTTCAGTCAAGAAGAAATGTGCCAATTCCAGATAACGGTGATCCGTCGTAACTTCGTATAAACGTGCCAAAGCCAGTTCAATCTCCGGGTGGCCATCTACTCCACGAATTTTTCCCTCGTCCTGACCAAAGTGGCGGTCAATGCAGTCCGCCATTTTCTTGGCAATCGCCAGCGCCTTTTGACTACCAGTAACTTGATAGTAGGCCACCCCTGCTTCGATGTAGTGCCCCATCGTATACAGCTCGTGGGACTGCTGGAGACGCTTAAACTTGCGATCAGGGGCATCAATTTGAAAGTAGGTTGAGAGGTAGCCATCATCTTCCTGGGCCGCCGCAATTAGGTCAACTAGGCGATCGGTAATCTTTCGCAGGTCATCGTCCGGGTGGTACTTTAGTGTATAAGCCGCCGCCTCCAGCCACTTGTAAACGTCCGTATCTTGAAAGGGAAAACCATAATGGTGACCTTTCATCTTACCAGCCGCTATCTTTAAGTTAGCGATGGCGTGACTGTTTTGGTCCTGCCCGTTATTCTGGGGATCGTCAGCAATGTTGATTCCCGCCTCGTCATTCATGACTTTCCATTGGTACGGCAGCACTTCTTTGACGACCAGTTCTCTGTACCGGCGCCAAAAGTCCGCCGTGATTTTAATTTTTTGAATTTTCATTTCGCGTCCTCCATCTAATCGGCCATCTTAGCCCGCGCTTCCAAGTCACGTTGCACAACCGGTTCGTGTTTTTCCCACTTCCGGTAGCCAACCATCAGCAGCATACTGATAATGTAAATAATTACCGGTGCCCACAGGAACGAGAAACTGATTCCATGGAGACTGGCTGCCGACTGAACCGCCTTGCTGGCATCGAAGCCAAAGCCCTTCATAATCATTGAGGCGATAAAGGAACCAATCCCAGACCCCATTTGAATACAGAAGGACGCCCCAATCGCGGTCAGGAAACCATTGGCCCGGATACCATTCTTCCATTCACCAAAGTCGACCGTATCCCCCACCATCGCAAAGAACATGGTGCAGGCTGACCCGGAACCAATGCAGGCAATACACCAGCCAATCAAGGCGGCTGTGATGTTATTCCCCGCGAAGGCTAACCATACTTGCCCGATAATTGTTAAGGCTAACATAAAGACCGTCGTCCCCCACTTGTGCAGGAACTTGGCAAAGAGTGGCACTGCCGCCATTCCCAAGACTTGGATAATCGTAAAACCGTTGAAGAAGGAAATCAGGCCCTTATTGCCTAAGTTGTACTGGAAGTAGTAAGGAAGGGCCGCATTTCGCATCGTGAAGGCAGTCCAATAGGTTAAGTTAGCTAGCACAATGATTATCCACGGCCAGTTGCCCCGCGTCGCTTTAAGGCTTTCCTTAATCGTAATTACCTTTTCCTTGGTAATATTCATTTCACGCATGTCCAGAAAGGCAACGATTAGCAGGATAAAGGCAATAATAGCGTAAACACCAACTGCCAGGGACCAACCCTTTTGGGCGTTGCCATGACCCAGATGGTCAGCAAATGGGATAATAAAGGTCACCGCAAAGAAGTTGCCGACGTTCCCCAACACTAACCGAATTGAGTTCGCGGACATCCGCCCGTCAGAACTGCCCGTCAGGTTCGGTAAGACTGATGTAATCGGGGTTGAAACAGCAGTATAGGAAAGGTCCGCGAGGATATACATTACCCCGGCATACACAATTTTCATTCCATAACTAAGATGTGGCGTGGTAAACAGCAACCATACAAAGACAGCAAACGGTAATGCCATCCATAAGAACCAGGGCCGGTTCTTCCCGTACTTGCTATGGGTATGGTCAACCAGAATTCCCATCACCGGTGCACCCAGGGCATCAAAGAACCGTCCAATTAACAGCAATACTCCGGCCACGCCGACCGTTAAGCCAAACACATTGGTAAAGAAGTACAACATATAGGAACTGATGATGCAGTATAACAAGTTCCCCGACATATCAGTAAAACCATAGGTAATTCGCCGGTGCCACGGTAAATGATCTTGGACCATTGCGTTTTCACCAGCCACAGGCTGCTTTTTCTCCGCCATAATCATTCCTCCAAAATTGCAAAACTTGATAATAAAGATTAAGAGCTCTTAATTTACAGTTATTATCGTAAGCGCTTGCAGAAATAGATATAAGGGCGAAATTTAGATAATAGATGTCACTTTCCGATAAAAGGATGGTACAATTGCGGTAGCAAACCACTGGCATAATAGCTATTAGTAGCAAAAAGCAAATAAAAGGTGACACTATCCGACTACGAGATTATAAAGGAGGAAGCAACGGTGAAGTACGTTAGTTTTAATCTTGGCAAGAGCATTTTCTACTACAAGGGCGGTGAATTCCGTACCGACCAGCCCTGGCAACACCAAGCCGTCTATCATCACGGTGACTACGAACTGATCTTCTGCCTCCAGGGGCAAATTTTTCTGACCCTCAATCAGCAGCAGCTGGTTCTCAAGCCCCATGATTTACTAATTGTGCCACCCTACTGCAAGATGGTCGGCAATGCTAAGTCACCGGTAGGAACCGCCTTTTACTGGCTGCACTTTCTTCCCCAAGAACGGGCACAAATAACTGAACAGACGCCAGCATCAATTGCTCCGATGATTAACGCAGTTGGTCAAAGCAAGCACCAACAAACTATTTTTCTTCCCCTTAAATTTGCCGTAGCCAACTTTGAAGAGGTAACTGTTTTGATTCACCAGATTCTCGCCAGCACCCCACCGCGCCCCTACCTTGACGACCGAAACCTGCTCACGGCCGCACTGCTGATCAAGCTCTTTGCCGGCACTGCTACTACCGAAAGCACCCGGGCGGACCAACGGCGCGTTGCCACAGTTCAGGAATGGATTCGTGCCCATATGAGTAGCCAGCTAACGGTCGAGGAGATTGCCGACCATAATAATTTCAATCCGGACTACCTAACTCGAATGTTTAAACGGGTCCTGGGAGTAACCACCCGCCAGTACCTCAACCGAATCAAAATTGAGACTGCCTCCTCCCTGCTAATTAGGACCGGGATGCCGATAAAAGAAGTTGCGGCAAATTCCTTTTTCAGCGATACCCGAACTTTTTTGCGACGCTTTAAGGCGATGACTGGTTTGACACCAACCGAATACCGACAGTCCAACCGCGAAATTCACCACAACAATCCACATATTGACCCTCAGATCCCGCTCCCTAAGCAAATCGAAGACCTGATTGACTATATTCCCGAAAACGGCAATTTAAAATAAAAAAGGCGCCCCTGATTGGGCAGCCTCAGGCAAAGTTTAGTTATGGTGGATAGTATCACAGTCCGCTTGCCGCTCAGCCTTATCGTAGGCATTCAAAAACATTTTGATGATTAGGCACAGGTTCATCAGCAAGAAAGCCTTGCTAAGTAGGTGCCAGCTAATCGGCTGCAGGTGGAAATGAACGAGGTTATAAACCAGAACTAATAGCAGATACAACAGGTTGGCACGGAGGATATCCTTCGACCACTTATGACTAATTGTGTAATCCCAAATCTTTTTTATCATTATTCTCATCCCTACGCGAAATTAGCACAAATTACAGCAACCACAAAGAAAAAGATTGCGGTCAGGTATGATAATTTTAAGTTATTTCTCAAGATAAATGGCCTGCCTTATTGAATTGAACATTGATAATTTTATAATAATTATAAACCATTATTTTAGGAATCGGGAAAAGATAAAGAAAGTGGAAGACGTTGAAATTAGTCGTTAAAAACCGAATCTATGCGGGAGTCTGCTTATTCGTTGCCACCATCGGAATGGGACCGGAGCTGCGCAATAACCGCCAGAAACCGTCTAAGGCGGCGCGGCAGACCCAGGTGGCCAGTAACAGCCACCGGGAGAGTCATCCCAAGCACGGCCACACTACTGCCCAGCCGAGCAGGATGCGGGTGCCGATTGACTGGCACAAGTCGTCAGAAACCGTCCCCTACCCAGATTTGGCAACCACCAAGGACTTTTGGGTCAAGGTCAGCTTGAAAAAGAACCGCACCTATTTGTATGACGGCAAGAAATTGCTCTATACCATGTACAGTACCGGTGGTATGTATAAGAGGAATCCCCAGACCGGAGAAATAGAAAGCATGACGCCCACCGGCACCTACTACGCTCAAGCCGAACGCGGCGATAGCTTTTTCAACTCATCCTTAAATGAGGGGGCCAACTACTATGTTTCCTGGCTCGACCACGGAACATACCTCTTTCACAGTGTTCCGACTGTGGCCGGTGGTGCCTACAATGTTAAGGAAGCTGATAAATTAGGGAAGTCGACCGGTTCCCACGGCTGTATTCGGCTCTCAATCCCCGACGCGCAGTGGATGTCGACCCATTTACCGGTGGGGACCAAAATCGTAATTGTTAATTAACTTAATGCTAATGAGGCAGAGGTCCACAATCAGCAGGATAAGAATAATCCCCCAGAATCGCACCCGTACCACCGGAATCAGCCACGCTAAAATGTCATAGCAGAAGAGTGCCAGAAAAACAAAGAGGTCGGTCACCGCAACGTGTTTAATAAATTTTCTCGTTAAGTGATATTTCATTTTTGTTAATATCCTTATTTAATAACCAGCCGGGTATTATTGGGCAAGCTCTGCAACCAGTGAGCATCCGGTTTAGAAACGTCAACCGTGTTAGTACATTGATAACGACTGCGGAGCCAATTGCCATGGACCCGGTGATTATTAATATAGGCAGGGGCTTCGATGAACGTGTCGGCATGATTGAGGCTTAGCAAGTTGGCGCCCACCTGCCGGATGCCATTGTTCTGAGTAAAGATAATTGTGCCCCGGGCCCCGTTGATTTGGGTCGTCGTGGGGGCGAGATTCGTTTTAGCATTGATGATGTATAACACGTGATGGTTGCTGAGAACGTACAGCCGCTTTTCCTTTTTCATGACCACCAGTTTTACCCGCTGGTGACGAGCCAGCTGTGGGTAGTGCCCGTGCTCTGACGGTCGCCCTACTCGAGGACTACGAAGCCGATTCACTGCTAAGCATTGACTGCTATAGGTAGCCCCCAGCGCCTGGTTATGGGAAAGCCACGCGATAAAGTTAATGATTACCAATAGCAGTGCTAAAACGCCAAAGCCAACTTTAAACATTTTCTTTAATTCTTCATTCATCGTGCCAGTTCTCCAGCTCCCGTTAATCTAAAGGGCTCTTTTTTTCCCCCCCCATATTTTAGTCATGCCCCCAGCAGACGTCAATATTCACTAGAGAGGGGGACGAAACTGGCTTGGCTAGCCAGCTACTGCGCTGTTGTATTTTTATCTTAAAAAATAGATAAGAGGCTGAGTTTTTCTCAGCCTCTTGCGTTTTAACAGTCCTAAACAAGTGGAGAACTTTGACTTGCTGTGGCACACAAATTAATCAGTAGCAGTCCTGTTTAGTTATCCGAACAATTCCTGCATTTGGGCATTACTCAGGTCAAATTGCCGCTGGACTTTGGATTTAAGTTGGTCTTCTGGTAGCCCCATTTGATGCAGCAGTTCAATTGTGCCCCGAACCGCCTCCAGCTTACCGGCAACAATGCCTTCTTTTTTTCCTAAAGCAATACCTGCTTTTTTCCCCTCCTCACGAACATCCTCATCGTGGAACATCATGTGTGTCTTGTTATCCATGTAATCATTCCTCCATTCCGTGTTTTTGCTCAAATTTCGGATGTAGTCCCTCAGTTCTTTAACGTATTCGTCATTGTCTACATCCTTATTATCCACGTAATCAAGGAAGTTACGCAAGTCATTTGACACGTCATTTTTCGTCCCTTTAGTGTTGAGAAAAATTGCCGTCCGCCCGTCGCCCAGCTCTAACGACTTGTTCTGCTTACAATAGTTAATAAAGTCATACCGGTGCCGTCCCTGACCAAAAGGATCAAAGGGGCAAATAAAAATCACGTAGGACTGGCGCAACGACGCATATTGCTGCCCGTGTTTCAACATTTCGCTGTCGATTCGGCCCTGGTAATAGCGCACTCGTTGTGGAAGGCCGCGAGTGTGCCGCACCTGCATGTCAATCTCATAGACCACCCCATCCTGGTCCTTGGTATAAACATCAAAGCGGACGCCCCGGCTAAATTGGCTCTCCTGGACTGTCTTTTGGACGGTTGGAAAATCAATTCGCTCAATTTTCACCTTGGGCAGGATTAGCTGAATCAAGCGCTGACAAAGCCGCTTGTTACTCATCACGCTACCAAAGACAAAGTCATCCTGGATACTAATTTCATTATTCATTTGCTCACCCCGCATTTATTCCCCTACTTAATAAATACGGAAACATAAAAAATCCGCACCTTTTTGCAGTGCGGATTTTGCATTTATTTAGCGTTTAATTTAGAACAAACCGGTAATCTTGCCGTCCTTGTCAATCGTCATGTTAACGGCGGCCGGAACCTTCGAGAGGCCCGGCATGGTCATCATGTTGCCGGATAGGGCCACGATGAAGCCGGCGCCGAGCTTCGGCACGAATTCCCGAATGTGGAAGGTGAAGTCGGTCGGTGCCCCCAGCTGAGTTTGGTCATCAGTAAAGGAATACTGGGTTTTGGCAATGCAGACCAGCAGCTTGTCCCAGCCTAACTCGGCAAACTGCTTTAACTGGCGCTGGGCCTTGCGGCTAAATTCAACGTCCTTGGCGCCGTAAATCTTAGTAGCCACGATCCGCACCTTGTCTGCCGGACTCGCATCCAGGCTGTACAGCTCGTGGAAGTCGCTGTCTTGGTCAGCCAGGCGAACAACTTCCTGCGCTAGGTCCTGCGTGCCAGCACCACCTTTTGCCCAGGCGTCTGCCGTTACCACGTTGACCCCTAAGGCCTTGCAGTTATCCTCGATCATCTTGATTTCGGCTGGTGTGTCAGTGGCAAAGTGGTTGATAGCAACAACCAATGGAACACCGTAACGCTGCATATTCTTGATGTGGCGGTTCAGGTTTGCCAGCCCCTTCTTCAGTTCTGGCAGGTTTTCGTCCTTGAGGTCGGCCAGGGCCGCGCCACCATTGTATTCTAGCGCACGGACCGTTGCCACGATCACTACGGCATCCGGATTCTTACCGAGGAGCCGCCGCTTGATATCCATGAACTTTTCCGCCCCTAAGTCAGCACCGAAGCCGGATTCAGTGACGGTGTAGTCTGCGAGCTGCAGTGCCGTCTGGGTCGCCAGCACACTGTTGCATCCGTGGGCAATGTTGGCAAACGGCCCCCCGTGGATAATGGTTGGGGTGTGGTCCAGGGTCTGAACCAAGTTAGGCTTAATGGCGTCTTTCAGCAGGATGGTGATGGCGTCGGCAAAGCCTAATTCACCGACCGTCACCGGCTGCTTGTCATAGCTGTAACCCACGACAATTTGGCCGACCCGCTTCTTGAGGTCCATCAGGTCAGTGGACAGGCACAGGATTGCCATCAATTCGGACGCCGCGGTGATGTCAAAGCCGGTCTGACGGGGAACCCCCTGCATGAGGCCGCCAAGACCCGTGACCACGTTCCGTAGTGCCCGGTCGTTGACGTCCTCGACCCGCTTCCAGATAATCCGCCGTGGATCCAGGCCCAGCTCGTTGCCCCGCATGATGTAGTTATCAATTAAAGCCGCCAGGGTGTTATTAGCACTGGTCAGGGCGTGGAGGTCACCAGTAAAGTGGAGGTTGATGTCTTCCATCGGTACTACCTGGCTGTAACCACCACCAGTGGCACCCCCCTTGATTCCGAAGACGGGCCCCATGGATGGTTCCCGCATTGCGATGATCGTTTGGTGACCGAGTTGGTTGAGGGCATCCCCCAGGCCAACCAGCACCGTCGACTTACCTTCACCGGCTGGCGTTGGGTTAATCGACGTGACCAACACCAGCTTGTGTTTCTTATCCGGGTGCGCTTTGACAGGCAAACTAATTTTGGCTTTGTACTTGCCGTACTGCTCAATGTCGTCTTCACCCAAACCAATCTGGGCAGCAATCTCCTTAATTGGCTTCATTTCCGCCTGGTCAGCAATTTCGATATCAGTCATCATCGCAATCGTCCCCTTCCATTATTCACGAACTTTATTTTTGAAATATAAACCATCATCCGTTTATATTCATACAATACTGTATTTTCTGCGTTAAGTAAACCTCTTTTCACGAATAATTGACGATTTTAAATTAAAATCAGTCGCCTTTTTAAGCTTAACCTTTTCCTGAGCAGCTGTCAAAGTTCACTTCAAGCCCAATTATTGCTTTACAATAACTAATTATCGTTTTACAATAATTACGAATTTACCGGAGGAGGTTTCCGACCATGAAAAAGAAACTCATCAGCCTTATCTTGACGCTCATCCAGCTTTCCGTTGATTTTTGTATTGTAGTTACCAGTGTCGCATTAGTCCTAGGAATTATTCTCGTCGCCTGTACCCCCTTTACCGGCTTTGCCCACGAACTCTTTGACTACCACAGCTGGTGGAGCCTGGTCCTCCAGGCAGTTGCGGCGGCCATGATGGTCTTCCTCGCCATCATTATGTTTGTCGGCGTCCATAGCCTTTTGCGCAATATTAATAGTGGCCTCTACTTCGTTAATCAAAACCTGGTGGCCGTTCGGCAAATTTTATGGCCATCGTTAGTAGTCTTCGTCTTGCAATCTCTAGCTTCCATCTGTTTTCATCTCTGGAATATTCAGGATTTAATGGGCCTAATGACTTTTCGTGAGGGTGATTTCAGCAACGACCTTTTTTCACTGGTGATTTTCTTTTTAATTTACCTAATCTTCAAACGGGGAATCGCCCTACAAAAGGACGCGGATGAAATAATCTAGCAAGGAGGTGCTGACCACTGTGATTACGGTCAATTTGGACGTTTTATTAGCAGAACGTAAAATGACTTCGAAAACCTTAGCACAACGAATTGGCATTACCCCGGCCAACTTATCAATTCTCAAGACGGGAAAGGCCCGCGGGATCCGTTTCGAAACCCTGTCTAAAATCTGCCACGAGCTGGACTGCCAGCCAGGCGACATTCTTGAATACCGGGAGGATGAGTCGAATGCGCTTTAATCACCAATTCTATAAATCTGCCAGTTTCTACTTCGCCCTCTGTTTTCTCTGCTGGCCGCTGGCGATTGTTGTCTTGCAGCCTAGTAATATCTTCGTCAACTTCTTCCAGCTTCTCTTTGCATTATTTGGACTAATCATGCTCATCTTCACCCTCTTCTTTGATGACGGTGATACTGGGGACTGGATTATCGCAGGACGGGGCCGCCAGCTGGAATTCAACCGTCACTTTTACCGCCGGGGCAACTTCTACGCTGGCCTTTTTATAATCCTGATTGATTTACCGCTCGGAACAGGACTCGACCGGTGGGAAAACATCACCTTCATCGTGCTCGGCATTATTGCTACCGTTGGTTCTTTCATCCAACATCATGACTAAAAAAGGAGTCGTGCAGACTCCTTTTTATTTTACATAAATTACTTTACAATATTAAAGCTGTTGTCAATCACTTATTTTGTTTTAGGCTACAAGTGAACTTAGTTTATTTAAAATAATCTATCAAAAAACGTCAGAGTAGCATATAAAACAATCGTTTAAATAAGCCCTTATATTGTTTAAACATTCACAATATGGGAATATAATATCTTATAGATAATAGTCATTTAAGTTTGAAAAGTATTATTAATTATAAAGGGAGGTATGATAAGTTTTAACTCAATTATTAAAGGCAAGAAAATACAGGCGTTTTGTGCCAGCTTATTGATAGTATTTGCGGTAAGTACAGGACTCCATTTCCACTATTGCCCAAACTAGTGATTGATTCTGCGCCTTGAACCTCAAAATGAAGTCAATCCATAGCATACAGATTGCAAAACAGTGTGAGGAAACAGAAGAATATCTTAAAGCTCACCCAGGAATAACTTTGTCAGTACCTAATGGTGTGGAAGGTGATTTTAGTTGACGCCAATTATTTTAATATGTGCAATAGCATTATTTTTCTTCTGGTTCGGTTGGGAAATATATCGAGGAAACAAAAAATTTTATCGTTTAATCGCCGGGAATATATTTGGAGATAGTAATGATTCTGTAGAAAAACATCACAAGGGACTAGGAATATTTTATTTGTGTTTCGGAGTGTTTGTGCTTACAATGATTTTTTGGAAATAAAAAAGCTAACCTATTGAACTGAAATGAACCCCCATAGTTGGAATTCTTTATCCAACTATGGGGGTTCATTTCAACAACTTTTTAGTAGTTCAACTATTACGCAGCCATAACGTGCACGCCATGTCGAGGAGCTGGCTTAGCACTTCTAATCCTGATTTCCCTCGGACTGGGCGATGCTGTCCCGCAGGGTTGCCATGTCAACCTCGCCCTGGCGGAAAGCCTGGTCGGCGATTGGCAGGTGTTGTTCGAGCGTGTCGAAAATCTGCAGGTCACCGGTCAGTGCCGGCGCGGTAAATTCCAGCAAGTGCCCGGCAAATTGGCGGTCATCACTGATGAAGTGGAGGTGCCAGCCGGCCGCCGTTACACTGCCAAAAATCTCCGGCGCGTAGTAACCAATGATCGTGCCGTTAACGTCATCCCGGGTAAAGGTCGGCTGGCCCTGGGCAACTTCCAGCAGACTCGGGTACGGTTCTTTCTGCTTGGGTGCGATCCGCACCTTGACGTGGCTGAACTTCCCCGTCAAGCATAGGGCCGCGAAGACGTTCTTGAGTTCGTGCTGCTGGACAAACTTCCCGTTGAGAGCATTGAAGTCAACGTCAGCCAGCTTTAATTCCTCCAGGTCGGCTGGCGTATGGACTGAGGCAAACGGCATCTTTGCCTGACTGTCAGTAACGTGGTTGACCGTTCCATCGGAAACTGCCTGGTAGACCTCGCCGTCGAGGATGATGACCTCCCCGTCCAGGCCGTCAAAGGTGCCAATCCCAGTAGACCCGTGCTTCAACAGGTCCGCCAAGGTTATCGTCCCTGCCATATTGCCGGCCATTAACGAGGCCAGCGTGCCGTGTTCGTATAAGGTACTGATAATACCATTTCCTTTCATTATCCTAATTGTGAATCGATCAAGTGGGCAGCCAGGTCCTTGTTGTTGCTGTAATCAACCGGAACATCCACGACTACCGGGCCATCAGTGCTGAAAGCCTGGTGCATGACCTTGTTCAGGTCAGCTGGCTTGTCAACCCGCAGGCCAGTTGCGCCAAAGCTCTCCGCGTACTTGACGATGTCGCAGTCGCCAAACTTAACCCCGGCGGCTTGCGGGTACTTCATTTCTTCCTGGAACTTGACCATGTCATAGTGTCCACCGTCGTTCCAAACGACCACTACCAGGTTGAGCTGGTGCTGGACGGCAGTCGACAGTTCGGCCCCAGAGAAGAGGAAGCCCCCGTCCCCGCAGACCGCAACGGCCTTCTGCTCGGGATGAAGCATTGCGGCTACCATCGCCCATGGCAGACCGACACCCAGGGTTTGCATCCCGTTGCTGATCAGCAAATGGCGTGGCTGGTAACAGCGGAAGTGCCGGGCCATCCAGATGTAGTGTGAACCGACATCCAGGGAAACAACCATGTTATCGGTAACGTTCTCCTGGATGGCCTGAACGGCCGCTAAGGGGTGGCTCTGCTGACCAGCTGGCGGTGTCGGCAGCTGCTTATCCCGGTCGAGCTGCTGGCGGTACGTTGCCAGTTGCTCCTGGGCCGCTGCCGGGTAGCTAAAGCCACTCAAAAGCTGGTCTAGCTGGGTCAAGCTGCTCGTCAGGTCACCGACCAGCTGCATTACTGGCGTGTAGTGATTGTCAATCTGGGCCGGTTTCGTGTCGAGGTTGACAATCCGCAGCTGGTCTTCCTTGTTCCAGTTCCGCGGCTCATATTCAATTGCGTCATAGCCGACCGCAATTACCAGGTCGCTCTGTTGGAGAAGCTGGTCACCAACCTGGTTGCGGAAGAGGCCGACCCGGCCAAAGTAAGACTGGTCTTCCAGGTCCCGGGACACCACTCCAGCCGCCTGAAATGTTTCAACCACTGGAAAGGCATAATGCCGCAATAGCTGGTGGAGGGCGTTGGCAACGGCCGCACTACCGCCCCGCTGACCGACCAGGATGACCGGCAGCTTACTGTGCTTGATGAGGTCAACCAGTTTAGCCAACTCACCGGGGTCCGCTGGTCCCATCTTTGGAGCCTCGTAGATTGGCAACGGCTGTTCATCAACCACCGCGTCGTCCACGTCCTGTGGCAGGCTGACAAAGGCAGCTCCTTTTTCGGCCCCTTGACTGGCTTCAAAGGCGTTGGCCATCGTTTCCGAAATGTTGTTGGGATCCTGGATTTCAGCGCTGTACCGGGTAATCGGCGCCATAATTTCAGCTGACGGGGTACTCTGGTGGGTCAACCGGTGCAGGTCCTTCCGCTGCACCTGACCACCGATTGCTAAAATCGGGTCCCCCTCCGCATTGGCCGTCATGATCCCAGTCGTCAAATTACCAACCCCCGGGCCGGACGTGCTGATAGCCACCCCGGTTTTGCCGGTTAAGCGAGCGTAGGCTTGGGCCATGAATACCGCGTTTTGCTCGTGCCGGGTGACGATTAACTTGGGCGCGTCCTCACTGTCCTGCCCATCTAAGCCTTCAAACAGACGATCAATTTTGGCGCCGGGAATCCCGAAGACTAGGTCGACACCGTGTTTCCGCAGACTATCAATAATGACGTCCGCACCATACTGTTTCTTTTCCATCTTAAACACCTCTGTACCTAAATTAAATCCATTGAGAAAAGTTTAGGCCCCTTCGATGATTTTCACAAGATTGTTGCTTCTTCACATACAAAAAACATGGTCAAACCGGCAAAAAAGTTTCCCCTAGTTCGACCATGTTATTACTTGCACAAGTTGTAATGATTACTGCCCACTAGTCTGTGAGCGTTTTCTCTTCGCTTTGTGAATTGATTTGACACCAAGGATATCCAAGAGGAAGGTAAAAATCGGCACCCCGACAATCAGCCCCCAGGTTCCCCAGAAGTGTTCTCCAATCAAAAGGACAATGAAGGTGTAAAAAATCGGCAAATCCGTCTGGCTGGACATAAACTTCGGATTTAAGACATAGGCTTCAAAGGCGTGAATAACAATAATCATAATGATGATGTAAATCACGTCCCGAATCCCACCGACCGAGTAAGCCACGATGCTCAGCGGAATCGTCGAGATAATCACCCCGGCGACCGGGACTAGGCTAAAGACGAAGACCACCAGGGCGAGGGCGAAAATCTGCGGCATCTTCACAAAGAAGAGGCAGATCGTCGTAATCACCGTGTTGCAGATGGCAATGAAAAATTGGGCTTCCAAGACAACCCCAAAGGTATTGGTAAACTTCTTGCCAAAGTAGGCAATATCCTGAAAGAACCAGTCAAACTTGCTGTCGAGAAAAAGCCGTGAGAAGCTCTCCATTTGGGGTAGTTCCAGGGTGTAGAAGAAGCTCAAAATCAGCGAGAGGAGGAAGGTGAAGGCCACCACACCCACGCTGGTGATGGTGCTGACCGCGATTGTCAAGCCATGCCGGAGCTGAGTCATAATCGTCCCGGTGCTAACGTACTGATTAACGTAATGATAAAGTACCGTCGCATCGTTGGTACTGTAGAACTTCAGGACCGAGTTGACCATCTTAATGATTTGCCGAACCAGCACGGGCAGGTACTGGGTGATTCCAAAGTACAGCAGGAGAACCAGCAGCGTATAGGTGATAATCACCACCACCGCGGGCGATAGTTTGGGCAACCAGCGCCGGACCAGGTGGACCCAGTTAACCACGATGTAGGTCAAGATGAAGGTGAACAGGATCATGTTCATCATCGACCGCATCATCCAAAGGGCAAAAATAACTACCGCTAGGACAGCAAAGCGGCGCACCTCAACGTTTTCTATAAAGCGATGCCAAGCATCCGTCATATCATCATCCCTTTTTTAATTGCTATTTAATAATAGTATAAAATATTCCCATTATTTTGCCAGACTTGTTCTTCTTTTCCGATAAATAATGTATAGGGTGTTATAATAATCACATTACGTTAGAAAAGAAAGAAGGAAACGTTGCAATGTTAGAAAAGACGTTCTACAAGTCACTGCTTAGCCGTTCCTTTACCTTTCCCGTTAAGGTTGTGTACTGGGATGGTAAAAGTGCTGTTTATGGCAACGGCGAGCCGGAAGTAACCATCACCTTTAAGGAGAAAATTCCGATTCGCGACGTTACCAAGAACGCCTCAATCGCCCTAGGGGAAGCCTACATGGACGGGAACATCGAAATTGAGGGCAGCATCCAAAAGCTGATTGCCTCCGCCTACGAGAGTGCCAACAGCTTCATGCGGAGTTCAAAGTTCCGCAAGTTCTTGCCAAAGCAGGGCCACTCCGAAAAGGAAAGCGAGTCCGACGTGCAGAGTCACTACGATGTTGGTAACGACTTCTACAAGCTGTGGCTGGATGACACCATGACTTACTCCTGTGCCTACTTCACGGATGGCAATTGGGATGACCTCACCAAGGCCCAGGAAGATAAAGTTCACCACATCCTCAAGAAACTCGATCCCCAACCAGGGAAGACCCTCCTTGATATCGGCTGTGGCTGGGGAACCCTGATGCTGACCGCGGCCAAGGAATACGGGCTGAAGGTTACCGGGGTGACCCTGAGTGAAGAACAGTACCGCCTGGTTCAGCAACGGATCAAGGATGAAGGACTGGAAGACGTTGCCGAAGTCAAATTAATCGACTACCGGGAACTCGGTGACCAAACCTGGGATTACATTACCTCCGTCGGAATGTTCGAACACGTCGGCAAGGAAAATCTGGGTCTCTACTTCAAGGATGTTAACCGCTACCTGAAGAATAACGGGGTGGCATTGATCCACGGAATCACCCGTCAGCAAGGTGGAGCCTACAACGGCTGGATCAACAAGTACATCTTCCCAGGCGGCTACGTTCCTGGCCTGGAAGAAATGATCGGCCACATCGAAGAAAACCACATGCAGATTGCCGACATGGAAATGCTCCGGCGGCACTACCAACGGACGCTGGAAATCTGGGACGCTAACTTCAACGCTAACCGGAACCAAATCCAGGACATGATGGGCGAACGCTTCACCCGGATGTGGGACCTCTACCTGCAGGCCTGCGCCGCCTCGTTTGAGTCCGGAAACATCGACGTTATCCAGTACCTGATCACCAAGGGTGCGTCAGGAAAGAACCTGCCGATGACCCGGGAATACATGTATGAAAAGTAACGCCAACTGAAAAAGCCTTCGCAAGCGGCTCTGCCGTATTTGCGAGGGCTTTTACTTACCGGTTAACTACCAAACAGCCGCTAAATTACCGTTCTCCGCTGCGCTAATTTACGGCCGTTGTGCAGCTTCTTATTCCGCTTCCAGCTGCTGGGCGACCTCATCGAAACGGTCCTTGATGTAGTTAGCCGACGCAGCCAGTTGCCGTTCTTCCTCGGCGGTCAGGTTCAGCTGCAAGGGCTTCACCACCCCCTGCTGGCCGATTACCGCCGGATAACCGCAGTACGTTCCGTATTCTTCACGGAAGTTCGAGACTGGCAGTTCAATGTTAGCGTCGTTAAGGATGGCGGTGACAAGGCGGAGTGCCGCCGCGGCAATGCCAAAGTTCGTGTAGAACTTTCCATGGAAGACCGTGTAGCCCCCCGCCTTCGTTGCTTCCGCCAGGCCATCAAGGTCCAGCTGGTCACTCACCGCGGCTAAGTCCGTGATCTGCTGCCCCAGAACCCGAACTTGCGACCAGGCCGCAAACTGGGAATTACCGTGCTCACCTAACGCGTAACCAGATACGGACCGCGGATCAACATCCAGGGCCTGACCCACAACCTTCTTTAAGCGGGCCGTATCAAGCAGGGTCCCTGTCCCAATCACACGCTTTTTCGGCAAGCCGGTATACTTTTGAAACAGGGCTGCAATAACGTCACAGGGGTTGCTAATTGAAACTAACACTCCCTTAAAGCCCACCTCTTTGAGCTTCGTCCCGACCTCCTTGGCTGCCCGGCTCGTCACTTTCAGTTCCATGAAGCGATCGTGTTTAGCATCGTCATTTTGAATGCCGATATTTCCCACAGCGATTACTACCACATCGGCGTCCGCCAGCGCGGCATAATCATTCTTTCTGATCCGGGTATGAGTCGGCAGGTTCGCCGCCGCGTCCTCGAAGTCCGTCGCGTTGGCGTTGAGCTTTTTCTGGTCGGTATCGACTAGGACCAGTTCATCCACCGTCCCCGTTACTAATAAATTATTCGCCAGGGTCTCACCAACGTGGCCCTGACCAATCACACCAACTTTTCGTGTCATCCACGGTCCCTTCCTTTCCACTATTCGCCTTGTCGTTTTCTAATTTTATTTTAATGATACTTTAATCGTTGGTGGGGTAAAAGTCAACCAGGATTTTTTATGGGCGTGATATAGGGGGGATAAGAACAACCCCCGAGAATCGGCTGGCAAGCTGATTTTCGGGGGTTGTCTTTCGATATGCAGCCATTATTCCCTAGGGGGCTACTTCTAATTGGCGTGCTGGGCGCTCCAGGCTGCCGGGTCTTGGCGCCAGTCTTGCAGTGAGCTCAGGTGAGCGGCACTGATTAACCCGTCTTCCTTAGCCACGTTAATCAAGGTCGGGTAATTAGTAACGGCATAGTAATTCAGGCCCGCCGCTGCGAAGTTCTGATCTGCCGCCGGTAATTGATAACTAAAGACGGCAATCACACCGACGACCTCACCGCCGGCCTGCTGGACTGCCCGGACCGCGTTGAGGACACTGCCACCAGTCGAAATCAAGTCATCGATTACAACGACCCGTTGCCCAGCCGTCAGCACGCCCTCAATTTGCTTTCCCCGGCCGTGGTCCTTGGGCTTAGAACGGACATAAATCAAGGGCTTGCCCAGTTCTTCCGCTACCCAGGCAGCATGGGGAATCCCGGCTGTTGCCGTCCCTGCTACGACGTCAACATCCGTAAAGTGGTCCTTGATCAAGGCCGTCATTCCTTGATAAATCGCCCGCTGGACCTTGGGGTAGGAGATGGTCAGCCGGTTGTCGGTATAAATCGGCGAATGCAAGCCGCTGGCCCAGGTGTAAGGCTGGTCTGGGCTGAGCGTCACCGCATGAATTTCTAGCAGGTCCTTAGCAACTGTTTCTGAATAGGTCATGGTTAGTCCTCCGCTTCTAAAAAGTCATATTCAATCTGTTCGTAGGCTTTGACTGGATTCCCGCTTTGTGTGATTGGTCGGCCAACGACAATTGCATTGCTGCCGAGTTGTCGGGCCTGGCGGGGGGTAACCACCCGCTTCTGGTCACCCTTAGCCGCATTCTGCGGACGGATACCGGGAGTGACACAGAGGAAGTCCGGCCCCGTCACCTGCCGGATAGCCTGGACTTCCTGGGCGGAGCAAACTACCCCGTCCGCACCGGCAGCCTCCGCCAGCCGGGCGTAATTTTGCACGGATTCAACGAGTGAAAGGTCAACGTGCTGCTCATTATGGAGGGCTGCTTCGTCAATCGAGGTCAGCTGGGTAATCGCTAGTAGCCGCGGCGCTGGCAGCCCCGCCGCCGCAGCACCCGCTCGGAGACCTGCCGCACCGGCAGCCACCATCTCGCTGCCCCCAGCCGCATGAATCGTTGTAAAGTCGACCCCCAGCTGACCAAGCACGAACATTGCCCGCTTCACAGTGTTGGGAATATCATGGAGCTTCAAGTCGAGGAAAATTTTGAAGCCCCGTTGCTGGGCCGCCCTGACAATTTCTGGCCCAAAATGATAATAAAGTTCCATCCCGAGCTTTAAAATCGGCCGGGGTTCGACCGTCAACTGGTCAAACAGGCTGATGGCCTCATCCTTCGTCGCGACGTCAATAGCAACCATTGGAGAATAACGCTTCAAAATCTTACCTCCCATAAATCAGTCAGCTTATTAATTCCGTACCGGTCCATCACCAGAGGGAGGTCTGCCGCGATTCGTGGGCAGGCCAGGGGATCGTGAAAGCTGGCAGCACCGACTTCAACGGCGTTTGCACCCGCCATCATGAATTCCAACACGTCCTCAGCGCTTTCGATCCCACCGACCCCGATGATCGGCAGGCTGGAAACTGACCGCACCTGGTGGATCATCCGTAGAGCCATGGGTTTCAATGCCGGGCCGGACAGCCCACCCGTGACGTTCGCCAGGACTGGACGCCGGGTCCGCAGGTTGATGCTCAAACCGGTCAGCGTGTTAACCATCGTCAGACCATTAGCCCCTCCCCGTTCGGCCGCCTGCGCCAGGGGAACGATATCGGTCACGTTGGGCGTCAATTTAACGTAAATCGGCTTGCCCTTAGCACGCCGAACCACCTTCCGGGTCAAGTCCTCTAATACCGCTGGGTCGGTCCCCATCGCCAGGCCACCATGTTTGACGTTTGGGCAGGAAACGTTCAGCTCGATGGCGCTGACCGTTGGTGCCGCAGCCAGTTGTTCAACGACCGTTTCGTACTCCGCCGTGGAGAAGCCAGCCGCACTCGCAATTACCGGTAGGTCGGGATAGTAGCGGTGGAGCCAGGGGAGCTTTTCCCGCACGACCGCACCAACACCAACGTTTTGCAGGCCGTTAGCATTGAGCCAGCCGGCACTGGTTTCACAGACCCGGGGCTGGGGATTCCCTGCCCGGGCGTGAAGGGTGGTTGATTTTAAGACCAACGAACCAAGTAGGTTGAGATCATAGTTTTTCGCCACCTGCTGCCCATAGCCGCAGGTTCCGCTGGCGGGAATAATTGGGTTTTTAAGCGCCAACCCGGGAAGGTCGACCGCTAACCGTTGTGCAGTTTCCATCTAAACGTGCTCCTTTCGCTCGACAACAAAAAAACAGCGAGCCACCTAATCATCCTGATTAAGCGATCGCTGTGCTCTAGTCTTTCTCTAATGCCAAACACCGTACCGTTTTGCTCTCACAGGAGTCAATTAAATGGTTTTCGTATTCAACAAAATACCTTTGATCACATTGATGGTTTCCGCTCCCGGCACCTCAATCCACTGCAGATGGCTGGAGAAATTCTGGCAAAAATAAAGGCCATCTTAGCAGTGGACTAAGAAGGCCGTTTTTGGTAACGCACAATTAAATCCTTCTTAGCCTCACGGGACTAGTTTAAAGGTAAATTTGTTAGTATTGATAATAATCACTCCGGGAGAAAAAGTCAACTCCCTTTTCCCCGCAATTCTGGCTATACCACCAGGCTCAACAGCCAGACACCGACCAAGCCGGCAATGACGGACATCGACATCGACCGGGTAAAGTAGGCAACAATCATTACGATCACCGCAGCCAAAATTTGTTCAACATGACCAAACGGCACGAAACGGTAGCCCGCTGTGGTAATGAAGATATTCTTCACGACCAGGGCCGTGAACAGGCTGACGGGCACGTACTTCATCCACTCGTTGAACCACTCCGGGATATGCCGGGTTGAGAAAAAGAGTACCGGGAAATAGCGGGGAATGAAAGCCGCAAAGGCAGCGAAAATGATAACTACCAGGTGATATAAAATTTTGTTTTGACCGGCGTGTGCAATTAATGCCGGCAGATTACTAAATAGCTGTTCCATCCTCTGTCCCCACTACTTATCCTGTGACTGCTCTTGAGCCTCAAGCTGCTTCTTAACCTCGGCTAACTGCCGGCGTTCCTGCTGGTCTTCCACCGTGGTCCGGGTAATCTTCGGCCGGAATAGTTTCGTCAAGAACCAGTTGCTTTCCGGGTGCTTGCTGCGCCGCCGGACAGTGTTTTCAATCAGGAAACCGACAAAGGAGGCAATCAGGGTGGCAATAATGACCCCAATGATACTCTTGGTCAGCACCATAAAGACGACTGCCAAAACCGCTGACAGGATGCTGATCAGCAGGGTCAGGTGGCTTTGAACCTGCATAACGATCATGTATAAGAACAGGGCCGTCAGCGCAAAGTCAACCACTTCCAGGTTGATTGAAATGGCACTACCGATCAGTCCCCCGACCATGTTGGCGACCGACCACGAAATCAGTGAGTAGTGTTCGACCATCAAGGCATCTTTCGGGGTCCATTTTTTGTCCGTCGCAAACTTCAAGTAGTTGATCGCGTAGTTTTCATCGTTCATTGAAACGGCGAACAGCCAGATAAAGTGCTGCGACTCACTTTTAATATACTTGGATAGACTCGAACCCAGCAACGCATACCGCAGCTCTAAGAAAAAGAGCGTTAAGAAAATTGAAGATAGGGGCGCGTTAATGGTCAACAGGGACGCCAGAATAAACTGGGCACCGCCTGAAAAAACAACGATCGACACGATCAGGATCATAATAAAATTGAAGCCCGCCGCGTGCAATAAAATCCCACAAGCTAACCCAATCGGAATATAGCTCAAGCAAAGCGGCATCGAAACCCCGAGGACTTCGAGCCAGCGTGCTCTACCTGGATTTATTTGTGCTTTTGCCACAGAATTTCCTCCAATGTTTGTCAACTTATTAATAATTAAGACGACACAATGCCTCTTTAGTCTAACATACAATAAATTGCTTGAGTATATAAAGAGCAGAAAATTTCCCGGGAAATTTTCTGCTCTTCCTTATTTTTCAGCCTGTTTTAACGGCAAAGTGACCACGAAGGCCGTTTCGTTTTCATCCGAGGTCACCGTCACCGTCCCGTGGTGAAGATCAACGATACTCTTGACGATTGCCAATCCTAGTCCCGTCCCCCCGGTTGCCCGAGAGCGGGAGGCTTCCGCCCGGTAAAAGCGTTCGAAAAGGTGGTCAAGGGACTGGGCAGGAATGGGGGTCCCGTCGTTGGCAACCGTTACCTCCACCTGGTCAGCCCGTTGGCGGGCATCCACCCTGATATAGCTCGCACCGTTGCCGTACTTAAAGGCGTTTGCAACCAGGTTGTTGAAGACCCGGCCGAGCTTTTCTGGGTCAGCCTCAATCATCAACGGGTTTGGCACCACCTTGGAGGAGATTTCAATCCCCCGGTGCTGGCCTTCCAGTTCGAAGCTCGCGGTTAGCTGCTCTAACAGCTGGTTAAGGTCAATCCGCATGATATTGACCGGGGCGCCGTGCTGCTGGACTTTGGTGTATTCAAAGAGGTCCTCCACGAGGTTTTTCATTTGCTTGGCCTTCTCGTAAGCCGTGTGGGTGTACTTGAGGATATCCTCTTCACTCTGGTACTGCTTGTCCTCAATCAGCCCCAGGTAGCCAATGATACTGGTCAGCGGGGTCCGCAGGTCGTGACTGACGTTGGTAATCAGCTCATCCTTTGACTTCTCGATCTTGCGTTCGTCATCCATTGACTTGACCGCGCTATCTACCAAGGCATTGACACTGCTGATAACGTGCTGCTCGCTCCCCTTGAGCCGGAACGGAATCCGGTGGTCGAGGTGCCCTTGAGCAATGTAGTGCAGTTCGCCAATGATATGGTTCATCTGGTAGAGGTGGTAACGCCGGCGCAGTCGCCACCAGACAACCCAGGCATCAATCACCACAAAAAGGGCGATGATAATCCGCTGGTAACTCCAGATTTGGGTCTGAAACGGGCCCAGCCGCAACGACTGCTTAATCATAAAAATCCCGTTCGTGACGCCAGGGTTGCCCTGAATCACGTCCTGGATAATCATGATGATCGCCATGTTAAGCAAGACCAGGAGGACGACGGTAACGACCCCCTCCAAAATCAACGAACTTTTTTCACGTCCAGTTAACTTCACTCTTTTTCCTCCGGCAACCGCAATTAATGGCTTTCAACCTTATACCCAACGCCCCAAACGGTTTGAATAACCTTCTCACCGTTAGTAGCTTCTTCAATCTTATCCCGCAGGTGACTGACGTGGACCATGACCGTCTTGGCCGAAACAACACTCTCCTGCTGCCAGACCCGTTCGAAAATATCATCGGCCGAAAAGACCCGGTTCGGGTGGCTCGCTAGCAGGTACAGGATCCCGAATTCCAGGGCCGTCAGCTGAATGACATCCCCCTTGATTGTCTTAACCTCGTGGGAGTCCTTGTTGATAATCAACGGACCGACGTTCAGGACATCTGGCTGGTCGTTGGTCACTTCCCCCTGGGTCCGCCGCAGCAGGGACTTGACCCGGGCCATCACTTCTAGCGGGTTGAACGGCTTGGTAACGTAGTCGTCCGCCCCGGAAATCAGCCCCTGGATTTTGTCCATATCCGCCGTCTTGGCTGATAAAACTAAGATTGGAATGTCTGAATCCTTCCGCACCTGCTTAATGACTTCCATTCCGTCCATTTCCGGCATCATCAAATCCAAAATTACCAGGTTAATGTCCGGGTTCGTGTTGAGCTTAGTCAACGCTTCCTTGCCGTCATACGCGGATAGCGGCTCGTAGCCCTCGTTGCGGATATAAATCTCAAGCAGTTGAACAATTTCTTTATCATCATCAACAACTAGAATTTTCATTTATGGCCACTCCTTATTTTCGCACTTAATCTCATTATCTATTATACCGAACTCCTTGGTTAATAACGATGGATTCGCGCTAGCTTAACGAAAAGTTTAAGCCGGGCCGGCTAGTTTTCAGCATCGAGGTTAGCCGTTTCCAGTCCAAGGCTCTTCCGCAGCAGGTTGGAAATCCGCTGCTGTTCGTCCTGGGGAACGACTTCAAAGGCCTGACCATCGCTGTTCTCGCCCTCACCCTGGGCGTGGTCCTGGCTGATGTTCTTCGTCGCCTTCCGGTAGTGGCGGGCCAGTTGGAGCATATCATCAAAAGTCAGGTCAGTCTTGGAGTTATGCGAAATCGACTTGAGGAAGGCCTGGTTCAGGACCGTCTTGTACGAAACAGACTTCTTCAATAAGGCCTCAATTATCAGCTTCTGACGCTGCTGCCGGCCATAGTCTCCCTGGGGATCGTCGTAGCGCATCCGGCTAAATTTCAAAGCCGTGGCCCCGTTCAGGTGGTAGGTTTCACCCTTTTCGAAGTGGCTGCCCTCATAGTCGAAGGTCAGTGGCGAGGTAACGGTGACCCCACCGACCTGGTTAATCGCCTGCTTGAGGCCACCCATGTTAACGAGGACGTAGTAGTCGATCGGAATGTTGAAGTGCTTTTGGACCACGTTGATGGTCTCCTTAACACCACCGAAAGTGTAGGCCGCGTTAATTTTGGCGGGTGAATCCTCCGGGTAGCCCGGTAGGTTGACCTTCATGTCCCGGGGAATGCTGACAATCGTTGTTTGTTGTTTCTGCGGGTTGATCGTCATGACCATTACCGTATCGGTCCGACCCTTGTAGGAACGCCCGAGCGCCCCCGTATCAGTTCCCAGCAATAAGATTGACACTGGGCGCCGCTGGTCAAGCACTTTCTGGGCATCCCGTTGCCGGGTCGCACCAGACGAATTAAACATTTGATTAGTCGTTACCTTGACGTTGTGCCAGGCCAAAAAGGCGTAGATCCCGGCAATTACCGCTACAATCAGGACTAGCCAGCCGAAGATTTTCCAGTGGCGGTGGGGCCGGTCCTCCCGTTGGCGGTAGTCGCTGCGTTTTTCAAATTGCTCCTCATCTTGGTTATTCATGCTTATAATCCCCCATTATTCAATCTCACTACTGATTGTACCAGTTTCTCTCCCCGGCAAACAAAAAAGCCCCGAAATTTCTCGGAGCTTTTTAATCTCGCTTTGATTAACCACTACTTGTAGTTAGGAGCAGCCTTGGTAATCTGCACATCATGCGGGTGTGACTCCCGTAGGCCGGCATTAGTAATCTGGACAAACTGAGCCTTGTCAATCAAGGTTGGAATATCAGGAGCCCCAACGTAGCCCATCCCGGAGCGCAGGCCACCGTCGATTTGGAAGACGATGTCGGAAACGTCACCCTTGTACTCAACCCGGGCTTCAATTCCTTCTGGGACCAGCTTGTTGGCTTCATTGACCCCACCTTGGAAGTACCGGTCAGAGGAACCGTGGGCCTGGGCCATGGCGCCAACGGATCCCATTCCCCGGTAGGACTTGTACCGCTTGCCATTTTCTTCAAAGACTTCACCCGGCGCCTCGGTCGTCCCGGAAAGCATACTCCCGAGCATTACCGCGTTTCCACCGGCGGCCAGGGCCTTCACGACGTCGCCAGAGTACTTGATTCCCCCGTCGGCAATGATCGGCTTGCCGTATTCACGGGCAACGGAAGCCGCATCGTAAATGGCCGTAATTTGGGGAACACCGACCCCAGCGACAACCCGGGTCGTACAAATTGAACCAGGGCCAATCCCGACCTTCACCACGTCAACCCCGGCATCGAAGAGCGCCTTAGTGGCTTCACCAGTCGCTACGTTTCCAGCAATCAAGGTTGCGTCTGGGAAGTGGTCGCGGATTTCCTTGATCTTGCGCAAAACCCCGGCAGAGTGACCATGGGCAGTATCGATCACAATCGCGTCGGCACCAGCCTCCAGCAAGGCGGTTGCCCGTTCGAAGGTGTCGCTGGTAACCCCCACCGCTGCGGCACAGAGCAGCCGGTTTTGGTCGTCAACAGCCGCCTTAGTAGCGTTAGCGGGAACAACCACGCTCTTGACGTTAGCAACTTCCCCTGCCTGGGCCTGGATCGACATATTTTTATGAACAACGCCAAGACCGCCCTGGAGAGCCATCGCAATTGCCATCGGCCCTTCCGTAACGGTATCCATTCCAGCACTAATCAGCGGAATATTTAACTTAATATTCTTCGCCAGCTGTGTGCTCAGGTTAACCTCGTTCGGTAAAACGTGACTTTCTGCTGGAATCAGTAAAACATCATCAAAAGTTAAGCCCTTTTTGGCAAACTTTGTGTCCCAATTTGACATTGATCATACACACTCCTTAATTTTGGTTAGGTCAATGCTACTAGGAATTGGGAACAAAATCAAGAAAAAGTTAAGATTCCGGCGAAAAAGTCAGTAAATCGTTCGCACTTTCCTGGTCAATCACCAGGGTATTGGCATAGCCAGCAGTCAATACACCGTTAATTGCCGGCACTTTGGCAACGTTGGCGGCGACCAAAATACTGTGCTTCTTCTTTTTTAACTCTGGCAGGTCGATGCCGATGGTTCGGCGGTTAATGTCCTGGTTGACAACCCGCCCCTGACCGTCGATGAAGCGGGAGAAGACGTCCCCGACCGCCGCCTTTTGGAGGACCTGCTGCTCATGCTCTTTGAAGTAGCCCAAGCGGAAGAGCAGGGCCGAATCCCGAACGGTGCCGACGGTGAACATGGCAATATCGGCCTCCCGCCCCAGCTTGAGAATATATTTAATGTGGGTATCGTTGGCGACCAGTTCCTTCGTCTGGGCATGGTCAAAGATGACCGGAACCGGTAGATACTGGGGCGGCGTACTGAAGGCACTAGCAAAGGTATTGACCGTTTCAAAGGCGTAATTCCGGGTTTCAGTGTTTGCCATGCTCCCCTTCATCTGAACAACCTTCACTCCCGAAACGTCCTTCGGTGCGATGTGCAAGGCCACCTGGTAGACCGTCCGTCCCCAGCCGAGACCAATGATGTCGTTATCCTGGACGATTTCTTCCAGGTAGTGGGCACCGGCAACTCCCACCTCTTCCAGCGGGTCCTTTTTCCCCGGAACGATAATTATTTTTTTCAGGGTCGGGTACTTCGCTAACAGCTCGGACTCCAACTGTTGGAGGGGGGCCAACGGGTTATTGATTTTGACGGTCACCAGTCCCTGGTCACGACCAAATTGCAGCAGGCGGGAAACCGTTGCCCGGGAAATATTCAGTTCGGTTGCAATATCCTGCTGGTTGTAGCCATCCCGGTAGTACAGGGTCGCCACTTTGAGGGCCTGACTTATCTTCTTTGTATCATCATTAACCATCATTGCTCCTCCTCAACAAAAGAAGGGGCCGTTACAGAACTTTTCTGAAACAGGCCCCCACTATCGTCACTGACTGGCCGTCATTAATTACGGCCTATTATACCATTACTTCCCAGCAATCGCAGTTTCCAGTGAAATGTTAATCATATCGTTGAATGTCTTCTCCCGCTCTTCCGCAGTCGTCTTTTCTTCGCCAAAGATCAGGTCACTGACGGTCAGTACGGATAGGGCCCGGAAGTGCAGCTTAGCGGCAAGCAGGTACAGGCCGGCAGATTCCATTTCCGTTCCCAGGATGCCATAGTCACGGAGTTTCTGCATGTCGAGTTCATCATTGTAGAAGCGATCCGCCGCAAAGATGTCCCCCACTTTGGTGTCGATTCCCAGTTTTTCGGCCGTGTGGTAAGCAGTATCCAGCAGCTTAAAATCAGCCAATGGTGCGTAGTGGAAGCCGGGGCCGAAGGTGTTCACCGTTACCGCGGAGTCCGTTGAGGAACCTTGGGCCAAGATGACGTCCCGCAGGTGAACGTCCGGTGCAATCCCCCCACAGGAGCCGACCCGGATAATCGTCTTAACACCAAAGAACTTAACCAGTTCGTTGATGTAGATGGACATTGACGGAATCCCCATCCCAGAGCCCTGGACGGAAACCCGGTGGCCCTTGTATTCACCAGTGTAACCAAAGGCGTTCCGGACGGAGTTAACCTGCTTAACGTTGTCCAGGAAGTTTTCCGCAATGTACTTTGCCCGGAGAGGGTCACCCGGAAGTAAAACAGTGTCTGCGTAATCACCCATTTGGGCGCCAATATGTGTACTCATTTCGTGTTCCTCCTTAAATTATTCAATAATTTCGTGAATCAATTCTGGCTGGTCATAGTGGTCGCTGATTTCAATGCTCTCATCGAGGAGCTTTTCGACGGCTGGTACCTCCTCCTGGTTGCTGTAAATCGTCAGGAGCGGTTCGCCCGCTTCGACCTGGTCGCCAAGTTTGTGGTGGAGCTCGATTCCGACGCTGTAATCCAGCTGATCATCGGCCTGCTGGCGGCCGCCGCCGAGGAGCATACTTGCCATCCCGACTTCATCCGCCGCCAGCCGGCTAAGGACTCCGGCCCGCTTTGCCCGGTACGGAATCTTGTACTGGGCCTGTGGCATTACCGTATAGTCATCAATCACCCGGGGATCGCCGCCCTGGGCTACCACCATCGCCCGGAAACGGTCGAGAGCCGTTCCGTCGGCAATGGTTTGTTCCAGCAGCTGCCGGCCTTCCGCAGGGTTAGCAGCCTTGCCACCCATCACCACCATGTAACTGCCGAGGGTCAGTACCAGCTCGGTCAGGTCAGCCGGGCCCTTGCCCTTCAAGACGTCAAGCGACTCTTCGATTTCCAAGGAATTGCCGACCTTGTTCCCCAAGGGCTGGTTCATGTCTGAAATTACCGCCATGCACTGGAGACCGGCCTGCTTGCCAATGCCAACCAGGGCGTGTGCCAGGGCCCGTGACTGGTCGAGGGTCTTCATGAAGGCTCCGGCCCCCGTTTTGACGTCAATCACCAGGGCGTCGGTACCCGAAGCAATCTTCTTGCTCATAATCGAGCTGGCAATCAGCGGAATTGAGTCCACCGTGTCAGTCACGTCACGGAGAGCGTAAATCTTCTTGTCCGCCGGTGCCACTTCCCCGGTCGCACCAACGATGGCTAGTTTCTCGTCAGCCACCTGCCGGATAAAATCGGCTTCGCTAATCTCGACCTTGAACCCGGGAATCGCCTCCAGTTTATCCAGGGTTCCACCAGTGTGGCCAAGTCCCCGGCCAGAAATCATCGGTACCGGGATCCCCGTGGCCGCCACCATCGCTGCGAGTGGTAGACTCACCTTATCACCGACCCCACCAGTCGAGTGCTTATCAACTTTGGTTCCCGGGATGGCACTTAAATCCAAGTGGGTTCCCGAGTGCATCATTTTCATGGTCAGACTAGTCTGTTCTTCGCTCGTCATCCCCTGAAAGTAAACTGCCATTAACAGCGCACTGACCTGGTAGTCCGGGATTGACCCGTCAACCACTCCGTCCACGAAGAACTGGAGCTGGTCGTCGGTCAACTCGTGGCCGTTTCGTTTGGCGTCAATTATGTCCACCATCCGCATCGTTGGCGTCCTCCTTTTTAATTAGTCGTTGCTGATTTCCTTGTAGAAGCTCGTCCCCCGCTTTGCTTCCACATTAAAGTTTTCCAAAATCGTCGCCCCGAGGTCGGAGAAAGTCTTCCGCAGGCCGAGTGACTGGTTGCTCTTGTTCATTGATGGGGAGTAAACCAGCAATGGAACATTTTCACGGGTGTGGTCAGTGCCCCGGAAGCCAGGGTCGTTCCCGTGGTCGGCCGTAATCATCAGCAGGTCATCCGGCTTCATTTCCTTCAAGACGGTTCCCAGACGCTTGTCAAAGTCCATCAGTGCCTGACCAAAACCCTTTGGATTCCGCCGGTGACCGTACATGGCATCAAAGTCCACCAGGTTGGTGAAGCAGAAGCCGGTGAAGTCCCGCTTCATCACTTCGTCCACGTGGTCCATCCCGTCCATGTTGCTTTCGTTGTGGTAACCCTTGTCAATTCCTTGGCCGGAGAAGATGTCGTTGATCTTCCCCACACCAATAACGTCGTAGCCAGCGGCCCGCAGACGGTCCATGTCGGTTTCACCGATTGGCTTTAGGCTAAAGTCATGGCGGTTAGCGGTCCGGGTAAAGTGGTCCTTGTCAGGTCCCACGTATGGCCGGGCAATAATCCGTCCTACCGTGTATTCAGGGCCGTTCACCAGGGTCCGGGCATATTCACAGATCTTGTAGAGTTCTTCAACTGGAATGACGTCTTCATGGGCGGCAATTTGCATTACTGAGTCCCCAGAAGTGTAGAGAATCAGTTCGCCGGTCTTCATCTGCCGTTCACCGTAGTCATGAATAACTTCGGTTCCGGAGTACGGCTTGTTAACGATGACCTTCCGGCCGGAAAACTTCTCCAACTTGTCGACGATTTCCTGTGGGAAACCATTCGGGAAGGTCGACAGTGGCTTGGTAACCGGCAGGCCCATCATTTCCCAGTGGCCATCCATACTATCCTTACCAGCTGAGATTTCTTCCATCTTGCCGTAGTCACCAATTGCCGGATCAGCGACCGGAACGCCCTCGATAGGTGTGTCCCGCAGGTTGCTGATTCCCAGCTTGCCCAGGTTTGGCAAAGCCAGCTTACCCTTGTAGTATTCACCAACGTGGCCCAAGGTATCTGAACCAACATCATCGAACTTGTCGGCGTCATGAGCGGCACCAGTACCAACTGAGTCCATTACAATCACAAATACACGTTTATATGACATCTTGACCCCTCCAATTTGTTAACTAAAAATGCAACATGGCCGAAAGTTAATCTTGCTTAGCGGCTTCTTCCAAAATCTTCACAGAGGCGGAAACCCCAAGCCGGTTAGCGCCCGCTTCAATCATGTCGTAGGCTTCAGCCAAGCTGTGGATGCCACCGGCGGCCTTGATCTTGAAGTCTGGGCCAACTGCTTCCCGCATCAGCTTAACGTCCTGGGCCTTGGCACCAGAAGTGGAGAACCCGGTGGACGTCTTAACGAAGTCCGCGCCGCCCTTGACGGTCAGTTTAGAAGCCCGCTTCTTTTCTTCGTCAGTCAGCAGGCAGTTTTCAATAATGACCTTTAGCAGTTTGCCTTCGGCGTGGGTTGCTTCGGCCACGGCCCGGATGTCGTCTTCAACCGCTTGGTCATTGCCGCCCTTTAATTCGCCGATGTTGATAACCATGTCAATTTCATCAGCCCCGTCGGCAATCGCCTGCTTAGTTTCGAAGACCTTGCTGGCCGTTGACGTTGCCCCGAGAGGGAAGCCAATCACAGTACAAGTGTTAACGTCCGCTCCTTCTAGGCCTTCGTGAACCCGCTTGACCCAGTAGGGGTTGATGCAGACAGAAGCGGTGTTGTACTTCCGAGCTTCCTCAACCGTCTTGTCAATCATTTCCGCCGTTGCTTCCGGCTTGAGCATCGTGTGGTCCATGTACTTGGCTAATTGTGCTTGTGTTAACTTCATTCTTAAATCTCCTCTTTTTTTGAATTCGCTTTCATTTTCGCTATGTGTATAGTTTAACATTAAATGAAAAAATGTCCACATAATCCGGGAACATTTTTTCAAAAACTAAAGACTTTTAGGAAAGTATTATAAAAGGCCCCGTAGCGATGAACCGCACAAGGACCTTTAATATTGATATAACTGTTTGCTGCAATGCTTGGGAGAACGCATTTTAATACCGGAAAATATCTAATTTCAAATCGGTGCTCAGGTCCCCTAAGGCGCCTAAGCCCGCCACACTATTGCCTGCCTGATCCAAGGGAGGGCTAAAGATCCCGACCCCGACCCGGTTTGGCACGGCAGACATTAAGCCGCCGCCAACCCCGCTCTTTGTCGGCACCCCGATAATAGACGAATAAGTCCCTGACTCATTGTAAAGGCCGGTCGTCATCATTAATGACTTGGCGTAGGTCGCCGCCTGACTGGAAATCAGCCGGTCCTGGTCCCAGGGCTTGACCCCGTTATTTGCCAGGACCGCACCAAGGTTCGCCAGACTCACGGCAGTGACCATCATCGAGCACTGCTTAAAGTAGGTCGTCAGGCTCGCGGTCACGTCACCCTGCATTATCCCATTGGCTTTCAAGTAGTATGCCAAAGAACGGTCCGTATCGCCGGTTCGGTCTTCAGACTCAAAGATTTCATTATTGAGCGTAATTTGCGGGTCATGGCAGATTTCCCGGGCAAACATGATAATCTGTTCAAACGGCTGCCGGTCGGCAAGCGGCTTGATCAACGACGTGACCTCAATCGCGCCCGCGTTAACGAACGGGTTCAGCGGGTGCTGGGCCCGTTCAATTTCTAGATTTAAAATGGAATTAAATGGGAAGCCGGTCTGTCGGGCGCCTACGTGTTTAGTCACCTCGTCCAGCCCCAGCTGCTTTACGGCGTATAAAAAAACAATTACTTTCGAAATACTTTCAATGGCAAAGCGAACGTTCGCGTCACCAGCCTGTTCTAATTCGTTTTGATCTAAATTGTAAAGCGCAACGCCAAGCTGCTTAGGCGCGACTTGGCCGAGCGCAGGAATGTAGTCTGCTACTTTTCCATTAGCAGTTTTAGCCAAATTATTATCAATAACCTCTTGTAGGTTCAATCTGACCACCTCCTAGCCATCATCATATCTTTAAAATTATAAATCCTCAAATAAAAATAACTTTGTATTAGCCTTAACAACATTGATATAATCGTCACTGTTTAATGATTTTTTTGATAATAGCCGTAGAAATGGCTGGGACGTGTAAATTCCACCACTTTAATAAAAAGCACAAATGAGTTCCTGCGCTCGGTAAAACCGAACTCCAGGAGGGACCCATTTGTGCTTTCCAAAAACTAGCGGGGAGGCGGGAAATTAGCTCAACCTCCTAGCTACTTGCTAGATTACGCTAGCTCAGCACAATAGCCAGCTGGGCAGTAAAAGACAAACACCGCAAACCAGCTTGCCAGCCGATTTGCGGTGTTTCACTCGCTTCTAATCTCAGTTGTTATAATTTTAGCGCCGTTGCGAATGCCGGCCAACTGGGTACCCCCCGGAAACGTGGTACTTGTTCCGGAAGTACATATCTCCACCGAAGGCCACCATCCCCAAGATGATGTAGACCCAAGCATTCAGCCGTGGGTTAATCACGTTCGGCAGCCAGCTAGCCATCATGTAGATTCCCAGCCAGAGGATCAGCCCACAGACCAGGATTAAAATCCGGGTCGCCAGTGGCCGCTTCTTCGTCCGACCCCGCGGTTGCAACTGGAGCATAATGTAGCTAAAGAGGACACCCCCGATGACCGCCACGAGGACGATTGCGGTAATTCCAGAGCTACCATACTGCTTCGTCTTGAGGATTTCTGGCGACAGCAGGAACATAATTCCGTACATGAAGGTAAAGATACTAAAGAAGATCAGGGTATTGTCAATGGACAACAGTTTCATCGACTGCTTGCCATCCGCCGGTTCATCCTTAGGTTTCGGATTCTTTAATTCCTTGGCGTATTCCGTCGGCGTGCCAAAAAGGGTCTTCGCGGTCTGCCCCTTCTTTTGACCAGCCTGCAGCTTGGCAACCGTCTCGTTGATCATCGTGTCCCGCTTGTCCTTAGCGACACCCAGCCGGTCAAGCTGTTTGTTTAGCTGATAAATAAATTCTTCGTTTTTCCGGGTCAGGCCAAAATTAGCAAAAGCGTTGCCCTTTTCTTGCCGTTGGGCTTTCTCACGCTGTTTTTGCCGTTGGCCGGCCTGCGCATTTCGTGGTTGTTCCTCGCTCAATGTGAAACTCCTCTCATCACTTTACTTTTCTGAGTTTAACGGCGCTTAAATGTTGAAGCGGAATTCAACGATGTCGCCGTCCTGCATGACGTAATCTTTTCCTTCCAGCCGCAGCTTACCCGCTTCCTTAACGGCCGCCTCTGAGCCTAACTGGTCCAGGTCTTCAAAGCTCATTACTTCGGCCCGGATAAAGCCCCGTTCAAAGTCAGAGTGAATAATTCCAGCCGCTTGAGGGGCCTTCGTGCCCTTCCGGTAAGTCCAAGCCCGGGTTTCGGGACCCCCGGCAGTAAAGAAGGTTTCCAGACCCAGGAGCTTGTAAGCTGCCCGGATCAACCGGTTCAACCCTGGTTCGGTCACCCCTTCCATCTCCAAAAAGTCCGCCTTATCGGCATCGTCCATTTCAGCAATCTGTTCTTCGGCCGCGGCAGCCACACCGATGACTTCACCGTCGTCCTTCACGTGTTCCTTAATCTGGTCCATGTACTTGTTGGCATCTGGATCCGCCATATCATCTTCCGCGATGTTGGCCACGTAGAGCACCGGCTTGCTGGTCAGGAGGAAGAGGCCCTTGACGATTTTCTTTTCATCGTCGCTAAAGTCGAGGGACCGTACGCTCTTCCCGTCTTCCAGAGCCGGCTTAATCTTGTTGAGCACCGCCAGCTCAGCCAGGGCGTCCTTATCACGGCCCTTGGCTGCCCGCTGAACCTTGGCTAAGCGCTTGTTAACGGCATCGAGGTCCGCCATGACCAGTTCCAGGTTGATGGTGTCGATGTCTTCGATTGGGTCGACCTTCCCGGAAACACTGGTGATGTCATCGTCGTCAAAGGCCCGCACCACGTGAACGATGGCGTCGGTCTGCCGGATGTTTTCCAGGAACTTGTTACCCAGTCCTTCACCCTTGCTGGCACCCTTGACGATCCCGGCGATGTCGGTAAATTCAAAGGTGGTCGGAACAATCTTCTTAGCCGGAATCAGTTCTTGAATCCGGTCCAAGCGTTTATCCGGCACTTCCACCATCCCCACGTTCGGGTCAATCGTGGCAAACGGGTAGTTAGCCATTTCAGCGCCCGCCTTCGTGATTGCGTTAAACAACGTTGACTTGCCGACGTTTGGCAAGCCGACAATTCCTGCAGTTAATGACATGAAATCTTCACTTTCCTTTTTAATTATATTTTTTAACTAAGAACACCTAATTATTGATTGTCTGCTGGTGCTTTTTCAAGGACTTTCTTAAAGCCCTTATCAAATTTCTGACGGGTCATCATGACGACGTGGCCGCAGCCCTGGCACTGGATTTTAATATCAGCGCCGACCCGGGTAATCAGCCAGCGGTTGGTGCCACAGGGGTGGGCTTTCTTCATCAAAACAACATCGCCCTTATCATAAGCTGCCATGGTTAAGTCCCTCCTAGTCTAAAGAGATGTTTAATACTTCCAAAATCCGGGTTAAGTCATCATTGGACGTGTACGGAATTTCAATCTTGCCGGCACCGCGCTTGCGACTTTGTGAAACAGCGACCTTCGCACCAAACTTGCTTTGCAGCTGGGCTTCTGCCTCCCGCAGGTAAACGGGCTTCCGCTGTCCCTTCTTCTGGGCCTTCTTCTTGCTGGTCCCATTCATTTGGGCAACGATTTCCTCCAGTTGGCGGACAGTCAAGTTCTTGTCCATCGCCCGCTTCGCCAGACCGACCAGCTGCTTTTTATCTTTGAGTCCCAGAATCGTCCGGGCCTGCCCCATTGAGAGCCGCCCCTCGTTCAAGGCTTCCTTGATCAGGGGTGGCAGGCCGAGCAAGCGTAAGTAGTTGGCGATGTAAGGCCGGCTCTTGCCCAAGCGGTTAGCAACCTGAGCCTGCGTTAGGGAAAGCCTGTCCATCAGCGTCTGGTAGGCCTGAGCCTCTTCCAAGGGGGTCAGGTCTTCCCGTTGCAAGTTTTCGAGGACCGCGACCTCCATCATCTGTTCATCGGTCATATTCCGCACAATCGCCGGAATCGTTTCCTGCCGGGCCATTTTTGACGCCCGAAAGCGCCGTTCACCGGCAATCAGCTCATACCGTTCGACCGCCGCATCCGGCTGCCGCAGGATAACCGGCTGAAAAACACCGGTTTCCTTGATTGAATCGGCCAGCTCCTGCAAAGCCGCGGAATCAAATGTCCGCCGCGGCTGGTAGGGGTTGGGGCGGATTAGTGACAATTTAACATCCTGGACCGTCTCGCCATTTACCGGCTCTTCAATGGTATTTTCTTCAAATAGGGCTTCAATTCCGCGACCAAGGCCGCCCTTTTTACGCTTTGCCATTATTCGCCAACACTTCCTTTGCTAATGCTTGATAGACTGCGGCACCGGTCGACCGTTTATCATAATCGACAATTGCCAAGCCATGGCTCGGGGCTTCCGATAGACGGACGTTGCGTGGAATCACGGTCTGGTAGACCTGATTGCCAAAGAACTTCTTAACTTCCGCGTTAACTTGCTGGCCGAGGTTGGTTCGCTTGTCATACATCGTCAGAAGAACGCCCTCAATTTTGAGCGCCGGATTGAAGTGCTTTTGAACCAGCTTGATTGTGTTCAGCAGCTGGCTCAGCCCCTCCAAAGCATAGTATTCACTCTGGACCGGAATCAAAATGGAGTCACAAGCGGTAAAGGCGTTGATGGTCAACAGTCCCAACGACGGCGGACAGTCAATCAGGATAAAGTCATAGTCATCTTTGACGTCCCCAAAGGCATCCTTGAGCCGGGTCTCCCGCGCCATCAAGTTCGTCAGCTCAATCTCCGCCCCGGATAACTCAATGGTGGTCGGTGCAATGTCCAAGCCCGGATGGCTGGAATGCTGGATGACATTGGCTAGTGGCTCATCATTGATTAAAACGTCGTAGACACTCTTTTCAATATTGCGCTTTTCAATTCCTAAGCCACTGGTGGCGTTCCCCTGGGGATCAAGGTCAATTAACAAAACGTGCTGGCCCTGGTCTGCCAGGCAGGCACCCAAGTTAACGCTCGTGGTGGTCTTACCCACGCCGCCTTTTTGGTTAGCTAATGCAATTACTGAACCCATTAATATGCCTCCTACTGCTTCTTCGGAATCTCAATTACCAGCTGGTAGGATTGGTCGTTGTCCGATTCCTTGGTCGTGACCTTAAAACCACTATCAGTTGCCAGTTTGATTGACTTCTTAATCGTATTCAACGCTAACCGGGCATCATTGATCTGCTTGGCTGGCTTCGTCTTATTCTTCTTGCGGGGAGCCTTCTTCGCCGGCTTGTTAGCCGGGGTCGCGTCATTAGCCGGCGCCGGGGCGGGACTTGCTTCCTGGCCTGGTTCGGCGACCGGGGCAATCGTGGATAATTCCCGCTGACGAGCGGCCGCTTTCTGTTTGGCAATTTCTGACGGCAGTGGCCGGCCCAACAACCGGGCCACTTCGTCTTCGGTTTGGCGAACCGTCAAGCGGTTATTGACTACCCGCATCAGCATCTCACGCTGTTGTTTCTCGTTGAGGTCCAACATTGCCCGTCCGTGCCGTTCAGAAATCCGGTGGTCAAGGATGGCCGTTTGCACCGGTTTGATCAGCTTGAGGAGGCGCAGCTTATTCGCCACAAAGGACTGGCTCTTGCCCATCCCCTTCGCTAAGGCCGCCTGGGTCAAGTGGTTGAGATCCATCAGCCGACGGTAGGCCTGGGCCTCCTCGACCGAACTCAGTTGGGAGCGTTGGAGATTTTCTACTAAGGCAAGGGAGGCGGCCTCATGATCACTCATTTTTTCGATAATTGCCGGCGCGGTTTCCCACTGCAACAGCTTCATCGCGCGAAAACGCCGCTCCCCAGCAATGATTTCGTACTTAGCGGGTTCGTATTCCCGAATTACAATCGGCTGGAGCAGGCCGTGTTCGTCAATCGTCTGGGCCAGTTCCTGGATTCCTTCCTTATCAAAGACCTGGCGGGGCTGATAACGGTTAGGAACAATCTGGTCGAGCTTGATCTCTACGACCTTCTGCTTGCTGTCATTACTGTCGCTCTTCCCAAAGTTAAATAATGAAAAAGCCATCTTTCATCCTCCTTACTTCTATAACGGTTTCTTATTTGGCAGGCCCGGACGACGGGGATACTTCGGTGGCGTTGCCGTGGCCTTATCGATGATGATGATCTTGCGCTGGTCAGCAGTTCCTGGCAGAGTCATTGCAAACTCCTTCTGCACTTCGCCGCCCAGCTTACTGATTGCCCCTTGTGCGTCCGCCAGTTCGTCGTCGGCCGCACTCGCCTTATACGCTACTAGCTCACCGCCGACCCGCGCTGCGGGAAGGCACAGTTCAGCTAGAACACTGAGCCGGGCAACCGCACGGGCAAGGACAAGGTCATACTTTTCCCGGTTTGCCGCCTTTTTTGCTGAAAACGTCTCCGCCCGGTCATGAACCAGGGTGATCCCGCTCAGACCCAACTTAGCAACTAGCTCCTGCAGAAAGTTGATTCGTTTATTCAGGGAATCAACAATGGTTACTTGGAGCTGGGGAAAAGCAATTTTGAGCGGCAGCGATGGAAAGCCGGCGCCGGCACCAATGTCGCAAAGGGTCAGCTGCTCGGTCTGGAGCCGCGGTTCAGCAAATGCCCCCGTCAATGAGTCGTAAAAGTGTTTGAGGTACACATCGTTTTCTTCTGTGATCCGGGTCAAATTCACCTGCCGGTTGGTCGTCACCAACAATTGGTAGTAATCAGCAAATTGTTGCATCTGCCGGTCGGTAAGGTTAATCCCCCGATCAGCAAGTGCCTGTTGAAATTGTTCTGGGTTCATTTAAGTAAGCGCTCCTTTTCGTGAAACATTTATGTTTCACGTACCCTTATACTGTACTCTAAAATGGCCGCTCTTTCAACTGCTTGGCCTGAGATAATCGGCAATTATTTCCCGGGAAATGAAAGGCAGGTGGACAGAAGCAACTGTCCTGGTTTGACGCTCCCATCCCAGCACCACGCCGCGCCAACTTTAAAACAACAAGAGAGTGAGAAAAAACGCCTAAAATCGGCTGACAAGCTGATTTTAGACGTTTGTCTTTCGACGCGCAGCTAGCCTATTTGGGGCAGTNAGTGAGAAAAAACGCCTAAAATCGGCTGACAAGCTGATTTTAGACGTTTGTCTTTCGACGCGCAGCTAGCCTATTTGGGGCAGTTCAAATGCTGATTTATCAGCGTTTGAACTGCCAGCCAGCTACTGCGCTGAGGCATTACTAACTTTAAAGTATTAAAGAGGTTGAGTTAATTCCCAACCCCGTTTCGCACCCGAACAAATGGTGCTTAGTTCATCTTGCTAACTTCATCCAGGAACCACTTGTTGAAGTAGTCCGCGTCGATGTCTAAGCAGACTTCCGCGTTCGTCTTGCCGTCGTGGTAAGCCGCCCGCACGTCGCCAACCGTGGCACCAATTGTTGGACCTTCCGTCTGAACGTCGACCCACATCTTCTTAGTGGTAAACGCTTCCGGGTGGAGCAGGTAGAAGATGGTGTTAACGTCGTGCATCGGCCGCCCTTCGTCCGTACCGTCGTTGTAGTGGGTAATCAGGGCGTGTAGCATTTCACCAGTCTTATTCATCTGACCGAGCTTTTCAATGGTGTCCTTGGTCAGGAGGGCCTTCAAAGTAACGTCAAGGCCAACCATGACAATCGGAATACCGGAGTTGTACATGATCCGGGCAGCGTCAGGGTCAGTAAAGACGTTGAATTCAGCCACGCTGGTCATGTTACCGCCGGACATCGAGCCACCCATGGCAACGATTCGCTTGATGTGGCTCTTCACTTCTGGGTATTCACTGAAAAGCAGGGCGATGTTGGTGTAGGAACCAGTTGGCACCAGGGTAACTTCGTCTTCGGCCATGATAGCATCGTGGAGGGCTTCAACCGCCGTCGTCTTGATTGGCTGACCGTAGTCGTTGCCAAAGTCGTACCCCGGCATCCCTGATTCACCGTGAATCCGGGCTGCATCTTCAAACGGCTTGATCAGCGGTTGTTCTGCCCCAGCAGCTACTGGAATGTCCTTGCCAAAGAAGTGGATAATCTTCAAGGCGTTGGCGGTCGTCTTATCAACAGTGACGTTCCCAGCCACGGCCGTTACCAGCTTCAGGTCGATTGACGGATCGTTAATCGCCATGGTCAAAGCAGCAGCATCATCAATCCCCGGATCAGTATCCATAATAATTTTAGTAGTCATTGTAAATTCCTCCTTGTTTGAATTGCAAGCGTTTACGAGCCTTTAGGTTAAAAAAAGCAGCCCGCAAGCTGCTTTAATTTTTTACCAAACGAACAGGCCAACAAAGGCAGCTGATAAGAGTGATACCAAGATACCAGACAACAGCAGGTAGCCAATGTTAGAAGCGATGTAGTCGTTATCTTCCTTGTTAGCCAAGCCCTTGAAGGCACCGATGATCATTCCAAGGGTACCGAAGTTGGCGAAGGAAGTAACGAAGACCGTCAGGCAGGCCTTCAAGTGTTCAGGGTAGTGGGCGATGTCAGCCGTAACCTTACCCATAACAACGAATTCGTTCGTAACTAACTTCATCCCCATGTCTTGGGCCAATTGCCATGCCTGGTGAACTGGCAGACCAAGTAACCAGGAGAATGGGAACATAATTACACCCAGGATGCTTTCGAGTGACAGTGGCTTCCAGAACAATGCCAGAATCTTGTCAATCAGAGCAGCTAAGGCAACGAAGGCAACAACGTTTGCAACGATGATCAGGATCAGCTTACCAGCGCCCAGGATGGAGTCACCCAAGAAGCTGAAGAATGGTTCCTTCTTGCCGTTGTCGGTTGCACCAACCTTTTCGATGGTGTCTTCTTCTGGTGAAAGGTGAACTGGGTTTAACATACTAGTGGCAATCAGCGCGTTGATAATGTTGATTGGAACAGCAGTCAAAATGTATTGACCCGGCATCATTTCAATGTAGGCCCCCAGAATAGAAGCAGTAACACAAGACATTGACATCATGGCCAGTGTCAAGTTCCGTTCCTTGCTCATCTTCCGGATTTGCATCCCGGAAACGGCCAGCACTTCAGTGTTCCCTAAGAACATCATTTCAACAGCGAAGAATGATTCAAACTTCGGTTGACCAGTGATGTAGGAAAGTCCCCGTCCGATCCACTTGATAATCCATGGCAGGAAGCCGATGTAAGTCAAGATGTCGAACAGCGGAACAATCATCAGGATTGGCATCAGCGCAGAACAAATGAAGTTCAAGTTCTTAACGTTGTACCAGTCACCCAGTGCGAAGACCGTCCCCTTTGCGGACACGTCAACAATCCAAACGAAGCCGTCAGCAGCGGCCTTAACACCGGCCCGGCCCGCTGAAGAACCCGTCAAGAACCATGCCAAAACCAAGTTCAGCACGACCATGATGGCAACCGTCTTCCAATTGATGGCCTTGCGGTTCTTTGAGAACAGCCAACCAATCGCTAGGAAAACAATCAAACCTAGAATATTGATTGCAAGATACATGGTTGTATACACCCCTTAATAAAAAATCCATGTAATAAACACTGTCGCCTCTACTACTAAAATCGAAAAAATTATAATTGCTTTGTTCGACGAGACAACTTTACGACTTTAAGAATATCTTAAAAACAAACTTGTGTAAAGGCTTAAATATAAACAAGTTTGTGAACTGAGAACGGTTTAGTTGCGCTAATAGGTCATAAATCGGTTTACTTATCGCGGTTATTGAAACGTTTTACTGATTCTGGAAGCGTTCACAAACTCGCTGAAATTTCTCGAAAGCGCTTCCTCAGTACTGACAAAAAAGAAGTCCCAGTCACAAACTCACTGCTTGTTACCGGGACCGCCCCTGCCAAGGACCATCATTATAACAAAAAAGCGGAGACAAGTAGATGTCTCCGTGCTCCCAATGAAAGGACAACAGCCGCGGTTAACTCTATTAAGGTTTGTTAACGTATCTTGCGTTCTTCCGCCAAGGATGAAGAACTGAAGCTCAATCATTTAAGGTTGTAGATATGGCCACTAATTTTTAGCTACCATACTTTTCAAGGAAACTAAAGCGTTTCATGTGGAGTGGGGTGTCGTTAATTATCGTGTTATTAATTAACCAGCTTTAAAGTAGTTTATTATGAGAAGATGTTTGTTCAAAACTAGCCGTCGCCCTTTCACATTTTTAGTATAATCCATTGCCACTATGAGGTCAAACAAACCGCGGCATGACAACGTTGGTAGCGATTAGCAAACTTAGACGATTTGCGGTTTTTGAGTGGTTAGCTCACTGCTTCTAAACTGTTTAACCCTAGTTTGGTCAGTATCTCATTTTGAAAAAATTTTATTTCTTTTTTCCCTTTGGGGTGTAGTTAAACCCGATTGCCAACAGAACAAAGATCACCACGGAAATAATCAACGGAATCCGCGTGGTATCAATGAACAAGAGGATGACCAGCACGCCGAAGAAAAAGATAATCGTCAGCCAACTGGTGAGCGGATAACCAGGCATCTTGAAGCTGGTGATCCCCGCCGGGTGCGCCTGCCGGAACTTAATGTGGGCAAAGAGGATAATCAGCCAGGTAAAGACAAAGGTAATTGTCGAAACTCCGGCGATAACATCGAAGATTCCTGCTGGCATAATGTAGTTCAAAATGACGGTAACAAATAAGATAATGGTCGAAAAAGTCAGTGCCCGGGTCGGAACCGCCTGGGGACTCAGCTCTTTGAAGCGTTGCGGCGCGTTGCCGCTTTCGGCCAGGGCGTAGAGCGACCGGCTGGTACTAAAAATAGCACTGTTAGTGGCCGACATTGCCGCGGTCAGCACCACAAAGTTCAAAATCCCTGCCGCTCCGGGAATACCGATGGCCGCAAAGACCTGCACGAAGGGGCTGGAAGTCGTCTTGACATGGAACCAGGGATAAATGGACATCAGGGCAATCATCGAACCGATGTAGAAGAGACCAATCCGAACTGGCAGGGTATTGATGGCCTTCGGAATATCCTTTTGCGGATTCCGGGTTTCCCCCGCCGTCAGGCCGACCATCTCAATGCCGACAAAGGCAAAGACGACCATCTGGAACGAGACCAGGAAACCGGCTAGTCCTGTTGGGAAAAAGCCTCCCTGGTTGACCAGGTTACTTAGTGATACCGTCCGACCTTCAACGTGGCTGTGCAGCAGAATCAGCACTAATCCGGTGATAATCAAAGCAACGATTGCCAGGACCTTGATCATCGAGAACCAGCTCTCCAGCTCACCGAAGAGGCCGACGTTAATCATGTTGATTAGCATCAGCGCTACCACGATGACCAGTGGTCCGACCCATTGTGGAAGGTTGGGAAACCAGTAGCGCAGGTAGATCCCGGTGGCCGTCAGGTCGGCCATCGCCAGGGTCAGCCAGCAGGCCCAGTACATCCAGCCAGCGATGAATTCCATCCGGTCACCCAGGTAGTATTGAATGGCGTCGATAAAGGAATGGCGGGAGGGGTCCTCCAGCAGCAATTCCCCCAAGGCCCGCATCATGAAGAAGATGAAGACCCCAACAATCAAGTAAGAAAGGATGATCGATGGACCGGCAGCGTGGATGGCAGAACCGGAGCCCAGGAATAATCCCGTTCCGATGGCCCCACCGATGGCAATCATCGTAATGTGACGGCTCTTTAGCGAGCGTTGCAGTTTTTGGCTTTGCTGTTCATCCATATTGTTGACCTCCTTAGTCATTTTCAGCGTGAACGTAAAAAACGTCCCTGGCTTTAGCTTTAGCCAGGGACGTTTTTAACGCGGTTCCACCCATCTTCATAGCCCACTATTCGTGAACTACCTCTCAGTCGATAAGGGAACCACCCACTTTTACGAACATGCCATTAAACTGGTCCCTACTTTCAGCACTTGTGAGGGTCTCTGTTAACCAGTGATTAGAATTTACTAATAATTATAAGTATTCTATCATAAATGTCAAACGAAATTTAGCAATTTAGTCTAATTATTCGTCTCTTGCAATCGCTGCCATTCCGATAATAGCCTACTTTTGCGCCTGCCGCCGTTTTTTTATTTCATATACCACGGCAAGAATTGCGAGAAAGACGAAGGATACCAAAACCGGGATCCGGCTGGTTGCACTAAAGAGCAGCACGACCAGTACGGCCGCAAAGAACACGATTGTCAGCCAGCTGGTGACCGGGTAACCGGGCATCTTAAAGGCCGCGGCACCAGCAGGATTCTGCTGCCGATAGCGGATGTGGGCGAAGAGCAGGATTAGCCAGATGTAGATAAAGGCAATCGTGCAGACGCTGGCAATAAAGTTAAAGATTCCCGCTGGCATGATGTAGTTCAGGACCACCGTGATAAAGAGGATGGCCGAGGAAAACCACAGGGCCCGACTCGGCACAACCTTCGTGCTCAGCTTGCCGAAGGACCGCGGTGCGTTACCGCCCCGGGCAAGCGAATAAAGCGACCGGCTGGTACTAAAAATGGCACTGTTGGTTGCTGACATCGCCGCAGTCAGTACCACGAAGTTCACGATTCCCGCCGCAGCTGGAATCCCGATGGCAGCAAAGACTTGGACGAAGGGGCTCGAAGTTGTTTCAATCTTGAACCACGGATAGATCGACATCAGAGCAATCATCGAGCCGATGTAGAACAGCCCAATCCGGACTGGCAGGGAGTTAATCGCCTTGGGGATATCATTTTCCGGGTCCTTAGTTTCCCCCGCGGTCAGGCCAACCATCTCAATCCCCCCGAAGGCAAAGACAACCATCTGGAAAGACATTAAGAAGTTCACCGGGCCGTTCTGGAAGAAGCCCCCGTACCGGGTTAGGTTCTGCAACTCAACAAAGCGGCCGTTAACCCGGGCGTGCATCACAATCAGCACCACGCCGATTCCAATCAGCAGCAAAATCGCCACGACCTTGATCATCGAGAACCAGCTCTCCAGTTCACCGAAGAGGCCGACGTTGACCATGTTGACCAGCATCAGCAGAATGATGATTACCAGCGGGCCCACCCACTGCGGCAGGCTGGGAAACCAGTAGCGCAGGTAAATCCCGGTGGCGGTCAGGTCGGCCATCGCCAGGGTCAGCCAGCAGGCCCAGTACATCCAACCGGCGATAAATTCGACCCGGTCGCCCAGGTACACCTTGATCAGTTCAATGAAGGAGTGCTTGGTCGGGTCCGCTAAAATCAGTTCACCGAGGGCCCGCATCATAAAGAAGGCAAAAATCCCCACGATTAAGTACGAAAGAATGATTGCCGGGCCGGCCTGCTTAATTGCTTCACCGGAGCCTAAGAACAGCCCGGTCCCGATCGCACCACCAATCGCGATCATCATCACATGACGGCTTTTCAGCGATCGTTCCAATTTTGGTTCATTTTTATTAGCCATCGAATCCCTCCTTGAAGACAGCTAAGACGTCCTTAGTATTATAAACCAAGGGCGTCACTAGGCAAGTATGTTCACGTTAATTTATTAAGCACTAAACGTTTAATACCTTATCCAAGAAGTTCTGCGTATCGGCGTGCTGCGGGTGATCAAAAATCTGTTCTGGCGTCCCTTGCTCACGGATATTGCCATCGTGGAAGAAGACGACCCGGTCTGCGACTTGCTTGGCAAAGCCCATTTCGTGGGTGACGACAATCATTGTCATTCCCTGGTTTGCCAGGTTCTTCATTACTTCCAGGACGTCCCCCACCATTTCAGGGTCAAGGGCGCTGGTCGGTTCGTCAAAGAGCATCACGTCGGGCTTCATCGCCAAGGCACGGGCAATTGCCACCCGCTGCTTTTGGCCCCCGGAGAGGGTCTTCGGGTTGACGTTCGCCTTTTCCTTTAAGCCAACGATTTCCAGGTAGTGGAGTGCTTCTTCGACTGCTTGTTCCTTGTTGGCCTTTTTCAGCTGAATTGGTGCAAGGGTCACGTTTTCCAGCACCGTCATGTTCGGGAAGAGGTTGAAGTGTTGGAAGACCATCCCGATGTTTTCCCGGACCTTGTTAATGTTGATTTTCGGGTCCGCAATATCATAGCCATCAACGTAAATGTGACCGCCGTTCGGCACCTCCAGCCGGTTCAGGCAGCGCAGGAAGGTACTCTTACCGGAACCAGACGGGCCAATCATGCAGACCACTTCGCTCGGTAAGACGTTCAAATTGATTCCCTGGAGGACTTCGTTTTTACCGTAGCTCTTGTGTAAGTCTTTTACTTGTACCTTATATTGTTTATCCATATTAAGCCATCCTCTTTTGAATGTAGTTTGACAACCAAGTTAACAGGGTAATGATAATAATGTAGATTGTCCCGATAATCAGCCACATCCGGAACCCTTCCATGTTTTGCGAGATGATCACGGTCCCCGTCTGGGTCAGCTCCATCACCCCGATGGCCGACAGGATCGACGTATCTTTCAAGGTAATGATGAACTGGTTGACCAGTGACGGTACCATGATTTTAATCCCCTGCGGCGCAACGACCTTGACTAGGGCCTTGCGGTATGGCAAACCAAGGCTCCGCGCAGCTTCCCACTGTCCAGGGTCCACGGCGTCAAAACCACCCTTAACGATGGCCCCAATGTAGGCCCCTTCGTCAAGCATCAGGGTCACAACCCCAGCGAGGAAGAGCGGTACCTTATGACCAATCACGTTTGGCAACCCCATGTAGATGAAGAAGGCCAAAACGATCATTGGCAGCCCCCGGAAGATGTAAATAATCGTACTGGAGATGGCGTTGGCAACCTTGCTCTGCATTACTCCCAGCACCCCGAGGATCAGGCCGAAGACCAGGGCCAAAGCAATCCCGACAATCGTCAATTGGATGGTCATCCATAACCCGTTCAGGAGGGCGACCCGGTTGGCCTTCAGCAGGCCCCAGATGGTCCGGCTAGCCGTGCTGGACTTCGCCGTCTTGTCACTCTTGGTGTACTTGTCAACGATTTGTTTCATCTGACCGGTTTCGTTCAGCCAGTCAATCCCGTTGTTAATCTTCTTTTGCAGGGCGAGGTTCTTGCCCTTTTGGAAACCAACGGCCACCGGCTGGGCGTCGATTGGCTTCTTCGTCACGATTTTCAGCGGGACCCCAGTCTTGATCCCGTATTCCAGAACCGGCCCATCATCAAAGGTTGCGGCCGTGTTGCCGTTCTTGACGTCGTTCCACATCGTGTTGGAGGAATCGAAGTACTTGATCTGGTAGCCGTACTTCTTCTGGTTCTTCTTCAAGAAGAGGGCGGCACTGGTCCCCGCCTTAGCGGAAACGGTCTTGCCCTTGAGCTGCTTGAGGGAGTGAATCTTACTGTCCTTGGCAACCGCCATTTCTACCCCATCCGTGTAGTAGGCTTTGGAAAAGTCAAACTTGGCTTTCCGTTCGTCCGTCACACTCATTCCGGCAATCACGGCATCCACCTGGCCGCCTTCGAGGGCTTGCAGGTCCCCGTTAAAACTCATTGGCTTGAGCTTGTATTTAAAGTGCTCGTGCTTGGCAATCTTCTTCAGAATTTCAATTTCGATTCCGGGGTTCTTCCCCGAGTAGCCACCCTTGCTATCCTGAATTTCAAAGGGGGCAAAGGTGTTGTTGGTGGCAAAGGTATAAGTCGGTTCCGCAGCTGACACGCTCTGTGGTTCGACTAATAACCACCCCACTGCAATCCCAACGACTGCAACAACGGCGGTTAGCCACTTTCTTAAAACCGTTCTCCGCATCATCTACCGACTCCTTTTCTAATCAAATTTTAACGTTGATAATACATTATCATCTGTGAAGCCGGAAGTGAATAGATATACGAGAATCGTGTATTTATCCAACGTGAAAGCGCTCTTACATAGTGAAAAGTTAATGTAGAACCGGGAGAGTGCTTAATTTTATTAAGCAGTTTTGATGGCTAATCCTGTTTTGGTTAGAACTTTCTCAGTCAATTTCCAAAACGGGGCTGCGGTACTAAAAAGGGCCCAGCTCCGGCACTGCCGAAATCTGGACCCTGATGATTCTTGGTAGGAACTCCCGGTAGCAGTATCACTGCCGCCAGCGGTTTCCGTTTTAATATTCGCGTTTCTTAATTCCCAACAGGCCAAACAGCGTGGTGAGCATTGCTACGCCTAAGCCCAGCACACTCTCCCGTCCTGCTTGCGTCCCCGTTTGCGGCAATTGGGTTGCTGAAGCCGCCTGCTTAGTAGTAGTGGCACTAACAAGCGCTGTCCGGCCAGTCTGGACCCCCCCTACCGGAGTAGCAGTCTCGTGGCCAGTCGTTTCCGGCGTTACTGGCGTTTCCGCGGGGGTCGTCGTTGGTGTCTCACCTGGAGCTGGGGTCGGGGTTGGCTGCTGGTCCCGGGTGTAGTAGACCGTATAGACGGTGTGCCTATTCGCCTGGGCGTCAGCGATCAGGTCGTCAATCACCTTTTGCTTATTGTTTACTAGGTGGTAACCAACAATCTCCGGCGAAACGATTTCTGCCAGTTTTGCCCAGGCCTGATCCTTCGTCAAGCCCTTCGCGATAATCTTGTTGCCCTGAACAAGGTCATAGTAAAGACCGTCCTCGTCCTGGGCCTGGTCTGCGCCCGCCGCGGCGTAAAGAGCAACTGTCCGGGGAACATTTGGATTGTCCGGCGTCACCGGCGTTGTAAGGTGCTTAAACACAATCGTAAAGACCTGCGGCGTGCCAGTAAAGGTCGCGTCCTGCGGATAATCATTCGACACTAATTCATAACCCATATTTTCATAATCAAAAATAGTGTTTTGCGCATCATAGTTAACCGCACTCCCGCGCCGGCCACTCAACGGTTTAGAAGCAAAAACCTTATTGCCTTCATCTTGGTCGACGTAGTTAACCGTGACGTGCCCAAGCTGGTAGTAGGGCACGATACTGATATTTTGGTTAGCATCATCCGCCAGCGTTTTATTAGTTCCCTGTTCTTGGTAGTGGATGGTCCGGTCAATCGTTACCGCCTGGTCGCTCTGGACTTCGCCATTATCGCCCAGGTCCTGTTGAACCAGTTTGATTGCATCCTGAGTCTGCTGCTGGTTGTTTACCTGCTCCTGGTGACTCGCCGAAACTTGGACGGTGGCCGAACCAGGGTTAGCCGTATCCGCCTTGACCGAACCATTGCCACCAAGGAGGAAGAAAGTGGCCCCCAAGAGTACTGATACGGTGCCAATCTTGAGCTTTCGCAAGCTGAACCGCTGCTTAACTTCCGCCTGATTAACGTTTCTGTTTACCATCACTAATAACCCCCCGTAAAAATTAAAGTTACTTCCCCGTTAATTATAACAGAAATTATATATAGGGCATAGGTGGAGATGAACAGAAATCGCGGAGGGGGGCGCAGTCAGCTGGCAGACAGGCCAACCGTTTTGCCGCGCGGCGAAAGACGAACACCGAAAACCAGCTTGCCAGCCGATTTTCGGTGTTCTCTCACTCTCTTGCGATTGCTAGTTACTTCTTATTCCGGAATGGTACCGCGTTTTCCTTGGTAATCTTGGTTACCCCGTGCATGTAAGGTACTAAGACCTCTGGAATCGTCACGGAGCCGTCCGCGTTTTGGTAATTTTCCAAGATTGCAGCCACGGTCCGGCCGACTGCTAGTCCAGAACCGTTCAGGGTGTGAACATATTGCAGCTTACCGTTTTCGTCCCGGTACTGGGTGTGCATCCGCCGTGCTTGGAAGTCCAGGCAGTTAGAACAGCTGGAAACTTCCCGGTACTTCTTCTGGGCAGGCATCCACAGCTCCAGGTCGTGGGTCTCAGAAGCGGTGAAGGACATATCACTCGTTGTCAAAGTGATCACGTGGTACGGAATGTCCAGCTTCTTCAGGATATTTTCGGCATTGGCCGTCATCTTTTCAAGCTCATCCCATGAATTTTCTGGCTTCGTGTACTTCACCATTTCAACCTTATTAAACTGGTGCATCCGGATCAAGCCCCGGGTATCCCGGCCAGCAGCCCCCGCCTCAGAACGGAAGCAAGGCGTCAGGGCAGTCACGTAAACCGGCAGTTCTTCTTCTGGGATGACCTCGCCACGGTAGTAGTTGGTCAACGGCACTTCCGCCGTCGGAATCAGGGTCATGTCTTCGCCATTGACCTGGTAGACCCCTTCCTTGAACTTCGGGAACTGCCCCGTCCCGTACATGGAGTCGGCGTTAACAATGTATGGCGGCAGCACTTCGGTATAACCATCCTTCATGTGTTCATCGAGCATGAAGTTGTAAACGGCCCGTTCCAGCTGCGCCCCCAAGCCAAGGTAGTAGACGAACCGGGAGCCAGAAACCTTCCCAGCCCGGTCAAAGTCAAGGATGCCAAGCTGTTCACCAACGTCCCAGTGGTGCTTGGGTTCAAAGTCAAAGTCACGGATCCTGCCGACCTTCCGCAGTTCAACGGCCCCGTCTTCGGTCAGGCTGACCGGGACACCATCGTGCGGAACGTTAGGCAGGCGGGACATTTTGTCGTGCAGTTCTTCGTCGTTAGCTTCGACCTGTTCGTCCAGCTGCTTGATCTTATCGCCGAGTTCCCGGGTTTCCTTGATGGCTTCATCCGCGGATTCACCGTTGCGCTTGGCTTCACCAATTTTCTTTGATGCGGCGTTCCGTTGCGCCTTCATCGTTTCCGTCTGCTGAAGCAGGTCCCGCCGCTTTTGGTCAAGGGCCAGGACTTCATCGATTTCTTCCGCCTGAATACCCCGGGTAGCGAGCTTTTGCTTGTAAAAGTCTGGGTTTTGACGAATCTTCTTAATATCTAGCATCTGAATTCCTCCTAACGAAAAGAGCCATTCCATCCTCAAAAATTTTGGGACGAAATGGCTCTTAGTTCCGCGGTACCACCCAAGTTCGACAGTCAAACTGTCACCCTCGTGATGGATAACGGCCATCCGCCGTGCGGCATTACCCGCCCACATTTAACAGCACCGGAGTTTCGGTCAGCCGCTCACACCAGCCGCGGCCTCTCTGAATAACCTACTTGAAATGCTTCCGTGTTTGATTTTGCCATTATCATATTACATTTATTCAAATTAAGCAATCGAAATTTAATTATTTCTCACCAAAAAAGACGGCCGCCAAGCATACAGCTAGTGCTCAGCGGCCGTCCCCCATTTTAAATATTTATATTTTCGACGCGTTCGTCATTGTGAATAAAGACCGCCCCCCGGTTGCCCGGGTGACTCGCCCAGCCAGCCAAGGGCGCCCCGTTAAAGAAGAGCCGTTTGGCCTCGATTTCACCCAGCACCGACTGGTCAGTAAAGACCGTTACGCTGCTAAGGTCGGTCTCCAGCGGGTAGCCAGTCCGGGGATCCAAAAGGTGATGGTAACGCCGCCCGTCCTTTACCAGGAAGCGCTCGTAAATCCCCGAGGTCACCGCCGAGCACGCCGGCTGGCGAACCGTTTCCAGGTCATGCCCCCGCTTGAGCTGCGGGTCCTGGACACCAATAATCCACTGACCGTCTGCTCGCCGGGGTGATTGACCGACAAAAACCAGGTTGCCGCCCAAGTTAATGATCCCAGCAGGAACTCCCTGAGCCAGCCAAAAGTCCCGGACCCGGTCGGCAATGTAGCCCTTTGCGATCCCGCCCAGGTCCAATTCCATCCCCGGCTGCTCGAGGTAGACAGTCCGGTTATCATCATCCAGCAGCACCTGGTAGGGATCAATGAGCCGGAGCCGGTCCTTAATCGCCTGGTCACTAGGAACATTCGCCCCGGCAAAACCGATTTTCCACAGCTTTACCAGCGGGCCGATCAGGGCATTGAAGCCAAAATTCTCCCGACTATAATGAACCGCCAGCTTGACCAGTTCATAGGTCGTTGGCGACACTAATTTAGGGGTCCGCCCGGCAGCCTGGTTGACCGCCATCACCTCGGAGACCGGCCGGTTGACCGTCAGCCGGTCCTCGTAGCCATCAATCATCTTCATCGCTTGGCTCAGCAGGGGAAAATACTCGTCCCCATAGACCGTCAGCACAATTTTGGTCCCCAGGGCCCGGTGAACCATGCTGTGCTGCTGGGCCATCAATTCACTTGCCATCCCTAGTTTTCGGAGGCACCGGTAGAAGCATCGGCAGTTTCGTCGTCAGCATCCACACTGCCACTTTCGGAGGCGCCGGTCGTTGCGTCGTCGCCATCTTCGCTATCCGCAGCTGGCGTTCCTGCGGCTTCCGCAGGGCTAGCAGTGTCATCGTCAGCAGAGGATTCCGAAGCACCAGTTGAAGCATCAGCAACGGGTGCCGCCGCGTCTGCTGGAGCATCATCATGCTTGGAGGCACCAGTCGTCGCGTCCGGATTCTGGTCCCAGCCGCCATTTTCAAACAGGTTGAGGATGTATTCAACACTCCCCGTAAATTCGATCGTCCCCAGGTAGTGGCCGTCAACATCGCGCAGGGCGTAGTATTGAATCAGAGAGCGGTGGCCGTTCATCCATAATGGCCGGGTAACAACATCTTTCTTGCCATCACGGAAGCTGTTGATAATTTGCATAACGATCGGAACAGCCTTTGGCGGGTGGCATTCCGTAACCGGTTCGTTCAGCGAAGCCACGCTGCGGACGTGTTCCCGGTTGGGCTTGTCTGAGTACCAAGCAAAGCGGTCAGAGCTATCTACCAGGTCAATTTCAAACGGAATCGTACTGAAAATCTGTTGAACTTCCTTCAGGGTCAAGCGGCCAGTCGGGAAGTTAATGTAAGCATCACTGATAGTTGGGCGTTTAATAGGCATCTCAGCTTCCTCCTTAGTAATATTCTTAAATACTTGAATGTATTCGATAAAGTGCGTAAAGCATTTTTCCAGGTTGTCACGCATCTCGGCGTTGATCAAGCGGCCGTCCTTAGAAAAGACCCGGCTCGCACCACCGATCAGCACTTCGTTTCCGGGAAGGAGGTTGGCATCACAGTCAGGTGAAATCAGAATCTGCCGCATTTGAACCTGCGAACGGGCAGAGGCTTGCCGTCCGTAAGAAACCCCAACAACCATCACCGGCTTATGCTTCAAAACTTCGGTGTGGTAGGATAACCATTCCGTCGCGCTCTTGAGGGCTGCTGGAATCCCGTGGTCGTATTCGGGCGTGGAGAACACCACCCCATCCGCGGCCTTGACTTTCTGCTTGAGCTTCCATACCTCTGTCTGCTCACTCAGCGGGACGTCGACCCCGAAAGCGGGCAACTTGCTAATTTCGTAAATTTCAATGTCGGCCATCTGCTGGAAGTGCTTCTTCATGAACTGGAGTAAAATCCGGTTATAGGAGAAGTTTGCGTTCGTTCCGACAAGCGCTAAAATTTTCATTAGTTATTTGCCTCCTCCTTTTTCGCAACCATCCCGTTAATCGCCGCTGCGTAGGGCTTAAATTCCCGCATGCACTTTTCGAGGAATTTGATTGTCCCTGGGTCAGTAATGTTGCCATCCTCATCCATCAAGCTGGCAACGTTGCTCATAAAGAATTCTTCTCCCTGGAAGACGTGGGCGTTGACCCCAGGAGAAATTAAAATATCCCGCAACTGAACCTGTGAACGGGAAGAACCCTGCTCGTGGGTCGAAGCCCCGATAATCATAACGGGCTTGTTCTCCAACGGGTGCAGCTCATAAGAAAGCCACTCTACCATACTCTTTAGTGCGGAGGTAATTGAGTGGTTGTATTCGGGACTGGCAATAATCACCGCATCGGCCGCAGCTACCCGGCGGTCAATATCAGCTACTACGTCCGGTGTCTTACCCTTGTAGTTTTCGTTAAATAGTGGAACCTTGCGAATGTCAATCACATCGACATCGTCAGTGTCGCGAAAGTCCTTCGCGATGTACTCTAACAGCATTCGATTATAAGAATGGTTCGCATTGGATCCTGCAATCGCAGCAATCTTCAAACTTGTCACTTCCTTATAATTATTTATGCAACATTTCACACTGCCATTTTACTATAATTTCAATGCCAGCGACACCAAAGCAGGCTAATTATTAGTATTCTTTCCACTTAATAGATACTTTTCAACGATTTGGTTATAATCTTAGCCTTATCATTTCCCCACTCCCCGGCTGAAGATGGTAAAATGAAGGGATATTATAATGAACGGAGTAAAAACATGGCAAAAGAGCAAGTAAAAACGGACGTTGAGGTTAACATTGGGGAGCGTTTCCCGCTGACGATTCGCCGCTTGGGCGTAAATGGGCACGGAATCGGCTACTACAAGCACAAGGTTTGCTTTGTTTCCGGCGCGCTCCCGGGCGAAGTCGTGGTTGCCGAAGTTACCCGTATTCATCCCCGTTTCTTAGAGGCAACCATCCACCGCATCCGCAAGCGCAGCCGTCACCGGGTCACCCCGCGGGATAGCTACGCCAATGTTGCTGGCGGGTTTGAGCTGGAAAACCTCGCCTACCCGCAGCAGCTGGCCTTTAAGCGGCAGGTCGTCCTTGATAGTCTCGCAAAGTTTCAACCATACGGCTACCGCAACTATGACGTTCGCCGGACGATTGAGGCACCGGAAGAATATCATTACCGCAACAAGGCTCAGTTCCAGGTCCGGATGGTGGACGGTCACGTGGCGGCGGGCCTGTACAAGCCTAACAGCCATGACCTCGTTGATATGCAGGAGTGTGCGGTTCAAATGCCCCGGACAATGAAGGTTGTCCGGACGGTCGTCCAATTGATTGAGGACTTGCAAATCCCCGTTTACGATGAAGACCACAACAGCGGCATTATCAAGACCATCGTCGTCCGCGAATCCTGGACAACCGGCGAACTCCAATTGACCCTGATCACCAATACCCCCAAGCTGATTCACAAGCGGCCCTTCCTGGAAGCCATCGCCCAGCAGCTGCCAGAGGTCGTTTCCGTCATGCAAAACGTCAATCCCGGTGATACACCACTTGTCTGGGGTGAGCAAATGATCCACCTGGCAGGGAAGGAGACCATCACCGAAAGTTTGATGGGGCTCGACTTTGAACTCTCCGCCCGGTCCTTCCTCCAGCTGAACCCGGAACAAACGGAGGTCCTCTACGAGCAGGCTGCTGAAGCCCTGGAACTCGCCCCGGAAGACACCTTGATTGATGCCTATGCCGGGATTGGTACCATCGGTCTTTCGCTGGCCTCCCGGGTGAAGGCCGTCCGGGGGATGGAAGTCATCCCTGAGGCCGTCGCGGACGCCAATGCCAATGCCAAGCTAAATGGTATTACCAACGCCCAGTACGAAGTTGGCAAGGCCGAAGAGCTGATGCCGCGCTGGCTCGATGAAGGGTTGCAATTTGACGCCCTGGTTGTCGATCCACCGCGGACCGGTTTAGATGACGAACTGATTAAACAGATTCTACGGGTCAAGCCCCGCAAATTTGCCTACGTTTCCTGTGGAATGGCCTCCTTAGCCCGCAATCTCCGGCGGCTAACCAGCGTCTACCACGTTGACTACATCCAGCCCATCGACATGATGCCCCAGACGGCCCGCTGTGAAGCTGTCGTCAAGCTGTCTCTCCGGCACTAAAGTAGTGTCAGTCACCCGAATGTGTTATCATTATTATTTAACAGAAAGAAGTGGACAAGAGATATGCAAAACCCATTTGGCAACAACAATAATAATGACCAAAACCCGTTTAACTTGAATAATCTCCCCCTCCCACCAAATTACACCAAGATTGTTAACGATCAGGGTGACATCCGGATCGCCAAGGTGGGAATCTCATGGACGACCCTCTGGTTTGGCCCACTACCGGCACTCTTTCGGGGCGACTATTACAACTTCTTGTTAATCATCGTCTTAGACCTGGACTACGCCCTGGTGGCCCTGTTCTTTGGCCTTAACTGGCTATTGGAATTTCCAATTCCCTCCGTCGTTTTTGCCTTCTTCTACAACATGATGTACTTCCGGCACCTCTTCAATAAAGGTTACCGGCCAGCAGACGAACGCTCCCGGCAAATCCTAACCAATGCCCGTTACTGGAAGGAAAAATAATTTCCCGGGAAACATTCCCCGACACATAAAAAGGGCTGTGACATAAGTCCTATTACTTTAACAAAAAGCGAACAGCGCAGTACACAAAGGGGCGTGAAGACGAAGTCATAAATGACTTCTGTCACGCTCCCTTTTAGCTTACCTAATTGCGTTCAATTGTAATGTCCTCGTGACCATCGTATTCTTCCACAGCCACGTGGACCGTTTCGTCAGAGGAAGTCGGGATGTTCTTCCCCACGAAGTCCGGCCGGATTGGCAACTCCCGGTGGCCCCGGTCGACCAGCACAGCCAGTGAAATTCGCTTCGGCCGGCCCATGTCCATTAAGGCATCCAAGGCTGCCCGCACTGTCCGACCGGTAAAGAGCACATCATCGACCAGGATCACGTGCTTGTCAGTAATATCGACATCCAGCTGCTTTGTGTTGACGGTTGGTTCGATATGGTGGTCTGGCACATGACGGTCATCACGGTATAGCGACACGTCGAGGGCCGCCACCGGAACGTCGACCTTTTCCAGCTGGTTCAACCGTTTAGCGAGCCGCTCAGCCAGGTAGATCCCCCTGGTCTTGATCCCCACAAAGACCAGGTTTTCGACCCCCTTGTTTTGTTCGATAATCTCGTAGGTAATCCGGGTCAATGCCCGCTGCATACTTGAGCCATCAACGATTTCATGTGCCATAATTGCCACTCCTTTTTAATTCCACTCTCTCTTCCAACCAAAAAGCTCCGTTAGCAGCACAAGTAACTAACGGAGAACAACATTCCATCGGTCCTTGCCGGTCTCACTGGGCCACTTAAAGGAAACTATTTATTTTATTGTAATTGGCTCCCAATCCACTGTCAATCGTTTAATTACTAAAGCGACTCAGCCAAGTCGACAGGCGCTGGGAAACGGTAGTCCAAATTTGATTAAAGCCCGGCTGGTTCTTCAGGTCATTCACAACGCTAACACCGTTATCCGGATCTTGCCGCACCTGGTTAACAACGTTAGTAACCTCATTCAGGTGTTCCTTAGTGGTTGAGTTTTGGGCTTGGTTAAGCAATTCCTGGTTTTGCGACTGAATTTGATCCAACCGCTCATTCAAGGCCTGCTGGTCATGATCCTTTTGGTACTGCTTGGCGGCACCCTTCAGCTGGGCAACCTGGTTAGCCAGCTTTTGGTTATCGGAACTCAGCTTAGCGATGCTACTGGAATTATCCGAAATCTGGCTGCTTTGCTGGGCATTATTAGCGGCCTGTTCCTGCTGTTGGGCACGGTGATGAGCGCTCACTCCCCACCACACCAGCAGGAGAATAATAACTGCCAAAATTGCTAACAGCCAGTTCCGTTTTTTACCCTTTGTCTGTTGTGCCGGAGCCGCGGCCTGCTGACTATTGCCAACTTGTTCCGCCGGACGGACGTGCAGGGTGACACTCTGCTGAGCTGTCTGCCCGGTAGCATCCATCGCGCTCAGCATCACCGGATACTCACCCTGTTGGTCAATGTTGACCTGGGTCAAGTTAATCACGAGCTTGTTCATCAAATCTTCTCCATTGCTGCCGGTTACGTGCACGCCAAGCTGCCGAACCAGGTCGGCCTGGTTGATTGTCTGGTGGAGCGGCCAGTCCAGGTAGTGCCGGCTCACTGTAATTGTCAAGTTTGCCATCTTCATCCCTCATTCTGTTGATTTAGTAATATTGTACCGCGTTTTGGCCAGAAATAAGAAAAGGTTTCAGCCCCACGGCCAAAACCTTACTTATTTTTAACTATTCAGCTAATTCCCACGGGTTCTTAACGATAATCGTTTGGATCCGGTCGGCACCAACGGACACAGTTGCCAACGGTACTTCGGATAACTCGCTGACACGCTTGAGGTAGTTCTGGGCATTCACCGGCAGGTCCTCAAACTTCTTGACCCCGGTAATGTCTTCATCCCAGCCCGGCAGTTCCTCGTAAACTGGTTCACAACGGTCCAATTCCTTGAGGCTGGCTGGGTAGTAGTCGATTTCCTTGCCGTCCAGCTTGTAAGCCTTACAAATCTTGACAGTCTTCAAGCCAGTCAGGACGTCCAGCAGGTTTAGACTGAGGCAGGAAATCCCAGAAACCCGCCGAGCATGCCGCATGGCTACGCTGTCGAACCAGCCGACCCGCCGTGGCCGTCCAGTAACGGTCCCGTATTCGTGACCAGTCTCACGGATCCGGTCACCAATTTCATCCGTCAGCTCAGTTGGGAACGGACCAGCACCGACCCGGGTCGAGTAGGCCTTACAGATGCCGACAACGGTATTGATTTTGTTCGGGCCAACCCCAACCCCGGTGCAGACACCACCGGCAATCGGGTTTGAAGCAGTTACGTATGGGTAGGTTCCCTGGTCGACGTCCAGCATTACCCCCTGGGCCCCTTCAAAGAGAACCCGTTGGCCATTATCAAGGGCGTCGTTGACAATCCGGGAAGTGTCGGTAACGTACTTCTTCAGTTCTTGACCGTACTCGTAGTAGCTTTCAAAAATATCATCGAAGTTGATTGGGTCGACGTGGTAGAGCTTAGTAAACAGCTCGTTCTTTTCCGCTAGATTCCGGCGCAGCTTAGTCTCGAAGGTATCCTTTTCAAGCAGGTCGCACATCCGGATACCGACCCGGGAAACCTTGTCCATGTAGGTTGGGCCAATCCCGTTCTTAGTCGTGCCGACCTTGTGATCACCCTTAGCCTCTTCCTGGCACTTGTCCAAGAGAATGTGGTAAGGGAAGGTAACGTGAGAACGGCTGGAAATCCGCAGGCCCGAGATGTCAATCCCGTTGTCTTGGAGGTAATGCAATTCCTTCAACAAGGCTGGTGGGTTGATAACAACGCCGTTACCAATTACCGCTAACTTGTCCTTTCCAAAAATGCCGGACGGTACCAGCCGCAGCGCGAACTTCTTACCATCGAAGGCAATCGTGTGCCCGGCATTGTTACCACCCTGGGAACGAACAACGACATCCGCGTCCTGACTCAGGTAATCGGTCATCTTACCCTTTCCCTCGTCTCCCCATTGACTACCAACAATAACAACTGATGACATTTATTTTCACCTCATCGTTTATTTTCGTAAAAAGACGTTTTTACTTCCTTATCCTACCGAAGTTCACCCTAAAGGTCAATGATGAATCGAACTATTTTTAAAATTATTGACAAAATTGTACGAAATTATCATTGACGGATGACAAAGTTTAGTGCATAATAACTAACGGAATTTTTTAACGAAAAGGAGCCGTTATTGTGGAAACGTTCGACTATGATGATATTCAACTGATTCCGAATAAGTGCGTGATCAAGAGCAGGAAAGAGGCTGATACCAGCATTCAGTTTGGCCCGCGGACCTTTAAAATCCCGGTTGTCCCGGCAAATATGGAAAGCGTCATTGACGAAGATTTAGCAGTCTGGCTAGCGCAAAACGGTTACTACTACGTCATGCACCGTTTCCAGCCTGAGGACCGGCTGGCCTTTGTTCAACGGATGCATGACCGGCGGCTATTTGCCTCTATTTCTGTCGGCATCAAGGATGCTGAATACGACTTCATCGATCAGCTAAAGGCCGAACAATCGGTTCCAGAATACATTACAATTGACGTCGCCCATGGTCATTCGGATTTTGTTATTAAAATGATCCAGTACATCAAAAAGCAACTGCCGACCAGCTTTGTGACTGCCGGCAACGTCGCGACTCCGGAAGCCGTGCGGGACTTAGAAAACGCTGGCGCGGATGCAACCAAGGTCGGGGTCGGCCCCGGCAAAGCCTGCATTACCAAGCTCAAGACCGGCTTCGGAACCGGGGGCTGGCAATTGGCTGCAATCCGGCTCTGCGCTAAGGCTGCCCGAAAGCCAATCATCGCGGATGGCGGGATCCGCCACAACGGGGACATCGCCAAGTCCGTCCGCTTCGGGGCCTCAATGGTTATGATTGGCTCCATGCTGGCCGGTCACCTCGAGTCTCCCGGTCACGTAATTACAATTGATAGCAAGCAGTATAAGCAATACTGGGGCTCTGCTTCGGAAGTTCAGAAGGGTGCCTACCGGAACGTCGAAGGCAAACAAATGCTGGTCCCATTCCGCGGCTCCATCAAGGATACGCTCCAGGAAATGCAAGAAGACCTCCAGTCATCGATTTCCTATGCTGGTGGCCGCGACCTGGAAGCGATTCGCAAGGTCGACTACGTTATCGTCAAGAACTCCATTTTGAACGGTGATTACTAAGACTATAAAAAACGCAAGCGATGAATCGCTTGCGTTTTTTATTACTTCGTTACCTGCCGGAGGCTCACCACTAGGGAAATCCGACCATCAGCGTACTTCGCACTGATCCGGCCATTGAAGTTGTGAACAATCGTCTGCGCCATCGACAGGCCAATCCCATACCCCGCGTTCTTCGACAGGGTCCGGGCCTTGTTTTCCCGGTAAAAGCGCTCAAAAAAGCGCTTCGTATCCACTTGTGCGCCCTTTGCATAGCTGTTGGTAACCGTCAGGACCGCGTTCTTTTTGACCGCGGCGAGCTGGACGCTAACGGTACCATCGGGGTCACAGTACTTATTGGCGTTATCGATCAGAATGCTAACCAACTCATACAGGTAGTTTTCGTCGGCCATCACGGTAATAGCGGGCGCGACCGTCGCTTCAAACCGGTGGCCCGCATTGGCCGCAACATTCTTAAAGCCCGCCACTGCCCTGTCCACCACCGCGCTCGCGTCAACCAGGACGATGTTCATCTGCGGCTGTTCCTGCAGGCGGGCGAGCGATACCAGGTAGTTGATCAGCTTGGTCATCCGGCTGACCTGCTCCTTCGTGCTGGTCGTTAGTTCTGTCTCCCCATTCGTCAGTTCCTGCATTTCGGTGTTGGCAGAGATCACCGTCAGCGGCGTTTTCAACTCGTGACCGGCATTGGTGATAAATTCCTTTTGCCGCTGCTCGGCCTCGATGATGGGCCGAATTGCGCGCCGGGAAAAGAGGACCAGGATAATCGTATAGAGAACCAAGCTAACCACACCCAGCAAGACTCCCAGATTGATAATTTCACGGGCACGGGACATCATCAAACTCTCATCCAAAAAGACGACCAGCGTGCGCTTGCCCATCCGCCGAACCTGGTAAGCATACACGTTGCTGTTGTACAGGACCTGACCATGGTCATTATTCCGCCGCTCCACCCGCTGCGCCAGTTGCCGAATCGTGGCCACCGACACCGACAAAATGTGCTGGTTATCGACCTGAATCGGGTCGCCGTTGTGCGGAATTGTGGCACTAAAGTAGCGATACTGGGAAAGGCTTTCCCGTGTAAAGCGCTGCTGGGGAAAGAAGTTCGACTGGCTGGGAACCTGACGGGCCGGCATCCGCCCCTGATTGTCACTCAGAATCGACAACACAGAGTTAACCTCCTGTCGCGCTTGAAAGTAAGTTACGGCGCTAATACTGCCAATGATTGTGATAATCACGACCAGCAACGCGCTGGTTGAAATGAGGATAAATTTCTTGCGAAAATGCTGAATCATCACAGCTCACCCCCTTAGTACGTACGGACCGCCCTTTTCACCAACGATTTCGGTTGTTGACTGAATCGATTGCAGTTTGTGGCGAAGGTAGGAGATGTTAATCCAGACATCCTCTTCATCCGCGCCCTGGTCACCGTCCCACACCCGCTGCAAAATGTCGGCTGCCGGGAGCTCCTTTCCCGCGTTATGAATCAAGTATTGCAACATCCTGGTTTCTTCCCGGGATAGGCTGATGGAATTATGGCTTTCTAAGACCTGCTCGCCGCTATTGAGGTGGAGGTCAGCAAAGGCCAGATCTTGGTCATCATAGCTTTTGACCCGCCGTTCTAATGACCGCAAGCGGGCCAGCAGTTCCTTGAGCGAAAATGGCTTAGTCAGGTAATCATCCGCCCCCGCGTCCAGACCAGTCACCCGGTCGTCTTCCTCCGCCATCGCCGTCAGCATAATGACATAGGTGCGGTCGCCACGGGCCCGTAATTCACGGAGGGCGTCCAGGCCGCTTTTGACCGGCATCATAATATCTAAAATCATCACATCGTAGGCGTTAGCCGCTGCCAAGTCCACAACCTTTTGTCCATTGTCGACCGCGTCAACTTGGTAGCCGCTGCTGGTCATTGCCAGCTTTAACACCCGGGCCAGCTGGGCCTCATCTTCCGCAAGCAGAATTTTCATTTATCTCTTTCTCCTTCCTGGACCAGCTGCCGAATCGTTTGCATCTGGATGTCACACGACGCTAAATGGTCGGCGCACCGCTTCAATTCCTTGCTGATCCGCTCTGGGTTGGCAACGTGGTGCTTGTATTTAATCTCATGTTCCAAGCTCGCCCAGGAGTCCATGGCAATCGTCCGCAGCTGTACCTCCACGAAGAAGTGACCGGGCCGTTGCCCGTCGACGTCTTCGTAGGGTTCCACCACGTCTAAAATCAGGTGGTAGCTCCGGTAGCCGTTGGGCTTGGCATTGGTGATATAGTCCTTCTTCTTAACCACCGTGCACCAGTCCGCCTGCTCAATCAAGGAGAGGCAGCGGGTAATGTCGCTAATAAAGTTACAGACCAGCCGGACTCCCACCGCATCCCGGCACTGACGCAGGGCCGCGGCCGTGCTCTCCGGATAGCCCTTGCGCCGGCACTTTTCCGCCATGCTAGCGGGCGTCTTCACCCGGCCAATCAGGTGCTCGTACAGTTTTGGTTGGTTAGCCGCCAGCTGGTGATCATTCCACTCCGCCAGCTGCTGTTCAACGTCTGCCAGGATATTATTAAGAGTTTCTTCATAAGGCCCGTAAATCGACATTGTGTTTCCAACTCCTTGTGTCTTTTTGCTATTTTAACAGCGTTTATTTGACTTTATTAGGGGGCAAGCCCTTAAAATTCCGTTAAGGCGCAAATTCTGTGTTAGTCGGCACGACCAGGATGTAGTTTAAGAGCTGCCGGGCATAGCTGCGCTGATCCTCGTAAGTTGCGATTTGCCGGTTCAATTCCGCCAGGTTATCGGTAATGATCCCATCGGCGTTCTTGTACATCATTTGCATCATAACAGCCGGCTCATTGACAGTCCAAGCATACACCCGTTTGCCTTGCAGATGGGCCAGCGTAATGAAGTCATAGGTAAGGGTCGAATACTCCATCGAGTACCCGTTAGCCGCGGTATTCGGATAGGTGAAATTATAGGGCTGGATATACATCACCGGCAGCCGTGGCTCCAGCCGCTTTAGCTGTTCAACGACCCCGTAGTCCAACGAGTGGACCAGGGCATGGTGCTGGATCAGGTCAGTGCCATAACGATCTACAAACCGCTTCACCATCCCAGGTGAATCCGCCGGGGTGGGCTTAATCTCCACCAGCAGCTTCTGGTGGAGACGGTCAGCAGTCCGCAGGTAGGTGGTAAAACTAGCCAGCTTGGCCTGGTGGCCGTTCTCGTGAACCGTCAACCGGGTCAACTGCTTGAGCGTCAGCTGGCGCGGTGTTTTGTTAACCCCCGCTAGCTCTTTGAGGTTTTCATCATGCAGGACCACGAATTACCGGTCCTTAGTCTCGTGAACATCTAGCTCCACGTAGTCCGGGTGCAGGCGGTGGGTCCGTTTCAACGCCGGGATGGTGTTTTGCACCCCATTTTCTTCCGCTACCCCCCGGTGGGAAATCGTCACCGGCCGGTGGTGCTGGCTCGTCGAGAGGTAGAGGCCGTTCCCGGCGGCCGCTACGACCACCAAAACGACCAGGATCAGACCGGCAAAGACCCGGTTGCCCTTCGCAGCCAGCCGTTGCGAGGCCGTCACCGGAGCAGCCGTGGTTAACGGCAAGAACAGCAGGCTAACCGTGACCACCCCGGTCCAGGTGGTGACCAACTCGCTGCCCAGCTGAATGATTAGCAGGTTAATGTTGGCAAACAGCGCCGCCACTGGCTGCGGCAGGAAGTCCAGCAGCCATTGAGCCCCGATTACCAGTGTGTAAAAGGCCGCCATGACCAGCACCGCGAGAAAACCAATGGCCAGCAAGCGCAGGGCTACCGCTAACCACCGCCGACCCTGGGTTCGCTGCCAGCTTTGGTGAAAGGCCGCCCGCGGGCGCAGTCGTTGGTAAACCATTAAGGGGAGGGCCCAGACCAGGCGCAGGCCGAGGAAGGTCAGGACAAGATAAATCGTTACCGTGGCGGTCAGCAGCAAGCCGTTACGGGTCAGGTAGTCGAGGATAAACTGGGGCACCTGAATTTTCGCTAGCAGGGGCGTCCGGTAGACGAGGTCCGCGAAGGGGATTACTAAAATGAAATAAACCATTAGGACCAGGAGCGAACTCGGGCGCAAGCGGCGCAACGTCTGCCAAATTTTCCTAACCAGGCCGCGGACGGTAAACATTTCCCGGGAAATATCACGAATGCCGAGCAGGACCGCGGCAAATTGCAGGTCTACTACCAGCAACAGGCAGATCAATTCCACCAGCAGGGCCACAACGACTAGCGGGTGGTGGCGGGCAATCATCACCACATTTTGGTAGGAAATAAACGGGATTTGCGCCGCCTGCAAAATCACAGTTGTCGCTAGCCGGAAAAGCGGGATTACAATTAGCTGAATCACCAGGTCAACGCTGACAAATAGGCTAAAATAGCTGAGCCAGTGCCGTTGAAAAGCGCGGGTCTGCTGGCCGATTGCAGTCAAAATATTTTTCATCACTCAGCCCCCGCTAGTTAACGTCTTGCTGGTGCTGGATAACCGCCTGGTTTAGTTTGCGCCGGTTAGCCAGGTAAATCAGCAAAATTACCGGCACAACCACCAGCATTACCAGGTAGAAATACTCTACCGGCAGCAAACTGTCGATAATTCCCCCGGCAATCGGACCAAGCGACATTCCAATGTCCATTCCCACGAAGAAAGTGGCACTCGCCAGTCCGCGTTCGTTTCCTGGCGCGAGCATCATGGCAGTCGACTGGCAAACAGAGTAAATGATTCCATAGCCCAAGGCCATCCCCGCCGCGGCTAGGGCCATCTGCCAATTATTCTCCATGACCGCCAGCATCACCAGGTAAAAGGCGGTGGCAATTGTACAGCCGACAAGCCAGACCCCGAAGCGCACCGTATCAAACTGGTTGCGCAGCACCAGCCGGATTGCCAGCAATACGACCGCGTAAATCAGGAAGTAGGCGCCAACTGCCACATTCAGGTGCCGCTGTTCAACGTAGCTGACAATGTCTGCCTGGGTTGCAAAATAGGGGATAGCAAAGAGGGCAATCAGGGCGGCCACGGGTAAAGAGTCACGCTGGATAATCTTGAGGTGGCGGATCCCTGGTGCTGGCGCGGCAGCGGTATCCGGGACGGCCCGGTTGCTGACGAACTGAATTGTGACGACGACCATCAGAGCAGAAACGGCCGAAATCACAATCGCCAGCCGGTAGCCAATCACCCGGTAGAGGTCAATTGAGATTGCCGGCGCCAGCGACATTGCCAGGGCGTTCATCAGCCCGTAAAAGCTCATCGCCTCGCCGACGTGGGAAAAGGGTACCAGGTAGGAGAGCCAGGTTGTCATGCAGACCGTACAGAGGACATAACCCAAGCCGTTAACCAGCCGGAAGAGGAGCAGTATCCCGCTATTCGGGGTCAACACATAGCCCATGACGCCGGCAAACGATAACAGACCCCCAATCAAGGACAGCTGGTACTTGGAAAAGCGGTCAGTTAGGTTGCCCGCGATTGGCCGCAAAAACATCGCGACAATGCTCATCATTCCGACAATGACCCCGGCGAAGGCGCTGCTGGCACCAAGGCTCTTCGCATAGCCGTTAATCAACGGATTACAGTACATATTGCTAAACATGAAGAAGAACGCCGCGGCCATTACCAGCACAACGTCCTTCGAAAAAATCGTCTCTTTCTTCCTGTCTGCCATTTTCTATCATTTCCTTATCAAAAATTCACTACCTCTATCATAAAACAATCCGGGACGGAGGGTGAACAAAAACACCAGAAAACCGGCTTTCTAGCCGCTCTTCTGGTGTTAATTATTCCTCGCTAATCGGCGAGCTGGGATTTAATTACCATTACTTCCGTGTCCGTAACTGCCTCTAAGGCGTGCCACTCGTTTGGCGCCAGCTTGACAATGTCGCCTGGGACAAGGGCCTGGGCAGTCCCGTTGCTGACATCTTCAAAAACTACCCGGCCCTTGATCGGCACAACTACCACGTCTTCAGGAACGTGGTGCTTGGGGACGGCTTTCCCCGCTGGGATCACCAAATGAGTAACGGTCTGGCGAGGCGTCTCGACGATATTTTCCGCCAAGTCAACGTCCGGTGTTGTTTTAATGAATTGCACTGGCTTTAACCATCCCTTCTAAAAGTCAACCGCGTCCGGGTCTGCGCACTGGCCGCCCAGGTTTGGCAGGGCGGTAATCTTTTGCATATCCTCGTCACTGATTTCAAAGTCAAAGAGCTGGGTGTTTTGAACCATCCGTTCCTTATGGACTGACTTTGGCAATGGCAGGACACCCCGCTGGATCAGCCAGCGCAAGCACAGCTGGGCCGGCGTCTTATCATACTTTTCAGCCAGCTGCAAAATCGTGGGGTTGGTCATTACCTCGGCACCCTGACCACCCAGCGGTGCCCACCCTTCTACCAGGATATTGTGGGCCTGCAGGTACTTAACTTCCTCAACGTGGGGCCAGCCAGGGTGAACTTCAATTTGGTCAACAGCGGGAGCCACCTCCGCGGTCTTCATCAGTTCAATAATATGGTGGGGCATGAAGTTGCTTACCCCCAGAGCACGAATTTTACCTTCGTGGTAGGCCTCCTCCATCGCCCGCCAGGTTTCGGCGTTAATTTCGGCTGCCCGGGCACCAAACTGCTTTTCGTTCGCCGGCCAGTGAATCAGGTAGAGGTCCAGGTAGTCCATCTGGAGCCGTTCCAACGTTTCGTCCAGGGCCTGCTTGGCCTTGTCATAGCCCCGGTGGTCATTCCAGAGCTTGCTGGTCACAAAGAGGCGGTGGCGGTTAATCCCCGAATCCTTGATTCCACGGCCAACCGCTTCCTCGTTGCCGTATACGGCAGCCGTATCGATCAGCCGGTAGCCGACGTCAATGGCGTCTGCCACCGCCTGCTCAGCCACATCAGCGGGCGTCCGAAAAGTTCCGTAGCCAACGCAGGGAATCGTCACCCCATTATTTAAGTGGTACAGTGAATTAATGTTTTTTAGTTCGACCATCACAACCATCCTTTCCGTTTCGCTTACTTTTAATTATATAACTTTTCCCGGGACCGTGGTAGCTCTCCACGGGATTAACTAGCACGGCCATGGTGAGCTACCCGGCAACGATGGAAATCGCCGGCTACTCTGTTTGCAAACTCCCGACGTAGGCGTTGACCCGCTTTCGTTGGGCCGCCGTCCGGAAAAAGCGCCGCCGCAGCTGCTTAACGGTGAAATCAGTCGTTCGCAACCGCCCCTCCTTGCCAGCCGGCGGATAAGTGACCTGAACATGCTGGTTAGCACCTACCCGGTAATACACGACTGCCGGGGCGCGGCCATCGCGGGCCACGATATAGCTATCATCGTCAGTAACACCGGTCGGCACCTGGTCAGCAGGGTGGACGACTCCGTAGACCAGGGACTGGCTGGCAGCTTCCTGCCGCACCCAGCGGGAATCGACTGCCAAGCTCACTAGAATACCAAGCTGCTGGTCCGTCAGCTGCCGCTGGGCCGCCCCAACAGTTGAACTGCTAGTAAGGACTAGCAGAATAGTTAGGATTGCCAAGTTTATTTTTCGCATAATTCCCCCTCCAAGCAACAAACGGGCCAGCCGGAAATCCGGTCGACCCGTTGCTCAGAAGCAAATAGCAATGTGATTGATAGGTTGTATAAAGGATGTTAGGCCATTTGCTCCTCGATGGCAGCCAATGAAACTTCACTGGTATCGTCAAACTTGACCGCCGCGTCCTTAAGTGACGCGCCAAAGCCAATTGACACCTCGCCTGCCCGGTTGATGGATTCCACCCCTGCTTGGGCATCTTCCAATCCGGCCACCTGGTTGGCAGGCAGGTTCATCAGCTTTGCGGCCTCGCTATAAATTTCTGGGTCCGGCTTACCGTGACTCAGCTTAGCGGGATCCACGATTCCCTCGAAGTAATCGGTAATCTGCAGGTACTTCAGAACCTTTGGTGCGTTCTTGGATGCGGATGCCAGAACGATGTGGTAACCGTTGTCCTTTAATTCATCCAAGAGGTTCTTCATCCCGGGAAGGATGTCCGCTGGCGTCAAGGTTTCAACTAACTTGATGTAGTTGTCGTTCTTTTCGGTTGCCAGGGCTTCTTTTTCTTCCTGGGTGTAGTCATTTTCGTGACCGCCCGCCTTTAAGATCAGTTCCAGGGAGTCCATCCGGCTAACCCCTTTGAGACTGTCCGCCAGTTCAGGCGTCCATTCGGTGCCGACCTTGTCAGCGAGTTGGTGCCAAGCCTGGCCGTGGAAACGGGCAGTGTCAGCAATCACCCCGTCAAGGTCAAAGGCAAAACCCTTCAAGTCTTCAAACTTCATTCTCTAAATGCCTCCGCTATTACTTTAATTCCAGCTTCTTGCCATCCAGATCAATCGTGATTGGGTCACCGGATACCAAGTCGATCTTCGTACCGTGCTTGTCAACCTTGACCTTCAGAATCCGGCCACGGAACATCTGACGGAATTGGTAGGAGTTCCACTTCTTTGGCAGGAATGGTGCGTAGTGCAGTTCGTTGTCACGAACCCGCATCCCAGCGAACCCTTGAACGATATCCAGCCAGCTACCAGTCATCGAAGTGATGTGCAGACCGTCGGAAGTATCGTTGTTGTAGTTGTCCAGGTCAAGCCGGGCCGACCGTTCGTACAGTTCAACGGCCTTGTCTTCGTAACCCAGGTCAGCGGCAATGATGGAGTATACGGAAGCGGACAGACTTGATTCGTGAACGGTGAATTGTTCGTAGAAGTCAAAGTTGTGCTTCTTTTGTTCCTTCGTAAAGTCGTCGATGAAGTCCCAGAGACCCTGGATGACGTCACCCTGCTTTACGTATGGTGAACGTAAGATCCGGTCCCACGACCAGTTTTGGTTCAGTGGCAGTTGGTCACTTGGAATTTCGGAAACTGGTGTCAGGTCCTTGTCCATGAAGCCGTCGTTTTCTGGGAAGATGTCCCGTTGCTTGTCGTATGGCAGGTACATGTTGTCGGCAATGCCCTTCCAACGCCGCTTTTCGTCTTCGGAAACGTCAAGTTTCTTAGCAACCTCTGGGTCAACCTGATCCAGAATTTCCAGCGTGTATTGGAGCGTCCACCGGCAGAGCAGGTTGGTGTACCAGTCGTTGTTTACGTTGTTGTCGTATTCGTCCGGACCAGTAACGGCGTGGAGCATGTACTTGTTCTTGTTTTGTGAGTAGTGAACCCGGTCAGCCCAGAACCGTGAAATTTCGGTCAGGACCTTGGCACCTTCGTGGAGAACGTATGACTTGTCACCGGTGTACTTAGTGTACAGGTAGATGGCGTAGGCAATGTCCCCGTTCCGGTGGATTTCTTCGAAGGTAATTTCCCATTCGTTGTGACATTCGATCCCGTTGAAGGTAACCATTGGGAATAGCGCACCCTTCAAGCCCTGTTGTTGGGCGTTGATGTAGGCACCATCCAGTTGCTTGTAACGGTACATCAGCAGGTTACGAGCAACTTCTGGGTTGGCAACCCCCAGGTAAACCGGAATACAGTAGGCTTCGGTATCCCAGTAAGTAGCACCACCGTACTTTTCACCAGTGAAGCCCTTTGGTGAAATGTTCAGCCGGTAATCTTGACCATAGTAAGTGGAGAAGAGTTGGAAGAGGTTGAAGCGAATCCCTTGTTGGGCCCCTTCGTCACCGTCAATTTCAACATCAGACTTGGTCCAGCGGTCAGCCCATTCCTTAACGTGGGGATCGAGCAGGTCGTCAAAGCTCTGGGCGTCGAGTTGCGCACTCAGTTCGTCCAGGTGCTTTTCAATGGCTTCCTGACCATCGAAGTCCCGGGAAGTAACAACGACCGTCCGCTTTTCAAAGTTAACTTCCTTGCCCGCAGCAACGGTGCCAGCAAAGGTGTTGTAAGCATCCTTATCGTCAGTGCCGTCACCCACGTGGTCCAGGTTGGTCTTGGAAGTCGTCTTCATGCCAACAGTGAATTGTGGCGTTCCGAAGTCGTTCTTCTTCGTCATGGAAGTCAGTTCAGCGTGTTCGCCCTGGGCACTCTTGCCCAAAACGTTCCAAAATTGTTCGTCGTAGTTAGCGTCTTCGTTGTAAACGTCGGCGTCAATCATGCTGGTGATTTCAACCTTCGCATCGCTGTCACCACGGTTCTTGATGTGGAGCCGTTGACCAACTAATTCCTTCTGGGTAACGGAAACGAACCGTTCAAAGTTGAAGTACATTTCGGTACCACCGATTTCAACAGTGAATTCACGTTCGAGGACGCCGCGCTTCATGTCGAGGTCCAGCTTGAAGTCCTTTGGCGTTTGCTTAGCCAGGTCCAGCTGTTCGCCGTTAACCTTGATGATCAGCTTCATAAAGTTGACCGCATTGATCATCTTACCGAAGTACTTTGGATAACCGTTCTTCCACCAACCAACACGGGTCTTGTCAGGGAACCAAACACCACCGAGGTAGACCCCTTCCATGCAGTCGCCGGAGTAACCTTCTTCAAAGAAGCCCCGCATCCCGAGGTTTTCGTTTGCCAAACTGGTCATTGATTCCTGGAGACGCTTGTCTTGGGGATCCCAGTTCTTGGTAGCAACGTGCCATGGGGCAATGTCAAAAGTCCGTTTCATTCAATTCAAGTCCTTTCTCTATCAAAAGAGGCTGGGAACTAGCTCAACCTCTCAAATATTTTGATTCGACAGTGGACAAGGTGGAAGCAGCGCTGGCTCCCGCCTCATCCCTCATTATAACAGCGTTTTACAACGAAATTAATTTATTCGGCGTAGGTTTCCTTAATCGTACCAACCGAAAGGGCAGCCAAGGCCATGACAATCGCACCAACGATGAACATGTTAACTTGGGAAGAGCCCAGCAGTGGGAACAATGCAAAGCTAAGCAGTGAAGCCACGATTTGTGGAAGGCAGATCGAACCGTTGAAAAGGCCGAGGTAAGTACCCATGTGCTTACCAGTCAGGGCGTTCGTAACGATGGTCAGTGGGTAAGTGTTCATACCAGCCCAAGCAATCCCGACCAGGATGTAGGAAAGAATCAGCGTCCATTGGTCATGGATGAAGAAGACTGACAGGAAACCGAGGGCACCGAGCAGCAGACTGCCGGCGTAACCGTACTTGTGGTACTTGTTTGGCACCTTTGCCAAAACATATGACCAGACAACGGCGGCGATGGATTGGACGGCGGCTAAAACACCGTACCAGTTACCAGCGGCCTGGTAGCCAGCTGAAGTAGCATCATGCGTGTTCCAAACGTTCTGGGCAATGGCCCCAGCGGAGTAAGTCCAGAGGTATTGGAAGGCAAACCAGCAGAAGAATTGTACCAGGGTAACGGTCCAGAAGGCCTTTGGCGCGTGCTTCAGCAGGGTGAACCAGTTACCACCCTCCTTGTTATCCTCTTCGGAAATACCGTGGTACTTCGCGTAAGTAGCTGGGTCGTATTCATGAACCCGGAAAACGGTGAAGAGACTGGTGATGACCAGCAGTGCGGCCCCAACGTAGAAGGCGACCTTAACTGAATCTGGAACAACACCCTTTGGCGCGATGTTCTTAACACCAAACCAAGTGAACAGGAATGGGAAGATAGCGGCCAAAACGGCACCCGTGTTGGACAAGAAACTCTGGATCCCGTAGGCGTAACTCTTCTGGTCATCGTTGACCATGTCCCCAACCATCATCTTGAATGGCTGCATTGCCACGTTAGATGACAAGTCCAGGAAGGCCACGGTGATGGCACCAAACCAGAGGGCCGCTAGTGACCCGTAACCGAAGCCGAAGCTCCCGGAGTTTGGCAACAGCAGCATCACGATCACAGCTACAATCATCCCCAAGAGCAGGTATGGCAGCCGCCGTCCCCCGAGCTTTGGTGCCCAGGTCCGGTCAGAGTAGTAACCAACGATTGGTTGAACAACCAGCCCCATCAGTGGTGGCAGGATGAAGAACCATCCTAAGCTATTCGGGTCGGCACCAATGGTTTGGAAGATCCGGCTCATTTGCGAACTTTGCAAAGTGAAGGCGGTTTGGACACCCAAGAACCCGAAGTTAATCATCCAGATGGTTGACTTAGAGAGCGCAGGTAATCCAGCCGCAGTAGACTTTTCACTCATTACTAAACAACTCCTTTATACAACAATTCCTAACTATCACGCGTTTTTGAAAACGCTTCATATCAAATTGCAATAATAATATAACAGATTAGTTTGAATCGTGCAACCGTTTGCGCAAAAATAATTAACCGTTTTCATTATGAAGGCGAAGAAAGAGCCGTGGCCACTTGATTTGGCACACGGCTTCTTATCTTGTAATCAAAGTGGCAGCGCCCACTCCGCCACCGACGCAGAGGCTGGCTACACCGACCCGCTGGTTAAGGCTCCGCAATTGGTGAACCAGGGTGACGATAATCCGGGCCCCGGAGCAGCCAAGGGGGTGCCCCAGGGCAATCGCACCGCCATACGGGTTGACCTTGGCCGCCGGCAATTTAAGCAGGCGCTGGCTGACAAGCGTCTGGCTGGCAAAGGCCTCGTTCAGTTCAAAGATATCGACGTCTTTTTCCGTCAGCCCGGTTGTCTGGAAGAGCTTGCTGACGGCATAGTAAGGTCCCAGCCCCATCAGCTGCGGGTCTAAGCCGACCAAGGACGACGCCCGCCATTGAGCTAGCGGCCGGAGCTGGTACTTTTCCACCGCTTCCCGGGATGCCAGGATTACGGCCGCCCCGCCGTCATTTAAGCCGGAGGAGTTCCCCGCCGTCACCGACCCATCCGGCTTAAAGGCTGGCTTGAGTTTGCTTAACGCGGATAGTGAAGTGTCAGGCCGTGGGGACTCGTCTTGGTCCACTACCACGGTTTGCTTGCGGCTTTGCACCGTCACCGGGACAATCTCATCATCGAAGGCGTGCTGACGTTGCGCCGCGACCGCCCGCTGGTGGCTGGTCAGGGCAAACTGGTCCTGCTCTTCCCGGCTAACTTGGTAGCGGTCATTGACGTTTTCAGCGGTCATCCCCATCGGGTAGCCGCCCCAAGCGTCATTCAAGCCGTCACGCTGGAGGGCGTCGACCAGCTGGCCGTCACCGAAACGGTAACCCTGCCGCGCCCGTTGCAGGAGGTAGGGCGCGTTGGACATACTTTCCATCCCCCCGGCAACAATTACTTGGGCCTGGCCGGATTGGATCAGACTAGCACCTAGGTTGATACTGGACATCCCCGAAGCACACACATCGTTGACCGTGATGGCCGGAACTGATTGGGGGAGTCCCGCCGCAATGGCTGCTTGACGCGCCGGGTTTTGACCACCGCCAGCCTGGATGACGTTCCCCATCAGGACCTGGTCGACCTTCTCTGCTGCCAACCCGCTGGCCGCCAAGGCACTCTTAATTGCCGCCGCCCCGAGCTGAGCCGCCGTTAGTGGTGCGAGGGCCCCGCCAAACTTGCCGATCGCGGTCCGCTGCGCTGCCACAATGTAAACTTCTTCCATCAATTTCTTCCTCCAAGCTCACGTAGTCTCATACAAAGAAAGTTTACCGATTTGCCACTAGAACTGCAAATTCTACGGCTTATCTGGAGAATTTCTTAATAATTACGCCCGCCGGGGCCGTGGCAGGGTCACCGCGACAATTACCAATTCGGCTGCCAGAACTACGACGAGGACCACTAGGGCGTGCTGGGTCCCAGTCGCGGTCGTTTGGGCCAGGGAAAGCTGGTGGTTGCGCTGGCTCGCGGCCACGATTGCGGAAACGACTGACGTCCCGACCGCCCCGGAAAACTGCTGGAGCGTGTTCAGGATGGCGTTACCGTCCCCGTTTTCCGCGTCCGGCAGACTAGCAAGGGCACTGGTCATGATATTGCCAAAAGAAAGGCCAATACCCAGCATGAAGCAGGCATAAAGGAAAACAATCAGGCCATTGCTGAGCAACCCGCCCGCTAGAAAGGCCAGACCGATTACCGCCAACCAGCTGAGGCCCGAACCAGCCAGGACCGGTCGGCGGGCACCCCACTGGTCGAGCAGGCGGCCGCCAAACGGCCCGGTGATGGCACCTAGGGCGGCACCGGGAAGGACAACCAAGCCCGCCGTCATGGCCGTCGCGTGGTTGGTGAGCTGGATGTAATTAGGCAGCAGGAATGAAAGCCCCAGGGCAACAAGCTGGAAGAGCAGAAAACCGAGCGCCAGACGTGCAAAACTGCTGTTCCGGAAAATCCGCAGGTTGATGATGGGCGCGCTGACTGCCAGGGAACGCCGGATAAAGGCGCCGGCTCCCAGGAGGCCAAGGACAAAACTGCCCGCCACCAGCAGTGACCAGAACGGCTGGCTGCCCATGTTGGCAAAGCCCATCGTGAGCCCAACGAACATCAAGACGAGACTGATTAATCCCCACCAGTCAAAGCGGGGACGGGTACAGGAAGTCTGCTGGCGGATTGTGAACAGCCCCATCACTAAAGAAGCGATTAACAATGGAAGGAGGAAGATGAAAATCCAGCGCCAGCCGAGGCTATTGACCAAGAGGCCCCCATAAGTCGGTCCAATCGCCGGGGCAATCCCCGTAATCATCGTCCCCACGCCCATCATCGTGCCGACCCGGTTTTGCGGAACCCAGTCAAGGATGATGTTAAACATTAGGGGCAACGCAACCCCGGTGCCAATTCCCTGCACCAAGCGGCCGAGTAGGAGCAGGCCAAAATTAGGGGCAAAAATATCAATTAAGAGACCACAGGTAAAGGTCAGGTTAGCAAAGACGAAAAGGTGCTTAGTCTTAAAGCGCCTTTTGAGGTAGGCCGAGAGCGGCACCGTCAGTGAAATGGTCAGCAGACAAATCGTCGTCATCCACTGGACCAGACTAGTGGACACGCCAAATTCACGCATCAGGGTCGGAAAGGAAATGTTGACGGCGGTCTCGACAACCACTCCGGCAAAGGACATGATCCCCGCCGCAACGACTGCCACGACCACCCAGGCTCCAATGGTACTGGATTGCTGTTTCATAAAGGTTCCTCCAAGGTTAGTTTTGATAATTGGCTCTACAATTTTAAGTACTGATGG
>NZ_AZGE01000059.1 GCF_001434465.1 Limosilactobacillus oris DSM 4864 | reverse complement strand
TTATTCCATGTTCCCATGGGCCTCACCTCACAAGGGAAAAGACAGCCATCGCCCTTAAAACTTCTTGCTTAATCTATTATACAGGTAATTTACTGCATGACCAAGCGCTCAACAACTATTAGCGTAATTATCAATGATGGGAGGGATTTTTTAATGAATGCAATCATTTTTCATGGGTCAGCACCGCATGCTACAGCAGATAAGTTTTGGTATAAAAACATTGCTCATAGTTTAAACGCTTTAGGAATATCAACAATTGTGGCAGATTTACCAAAGCTTGATCAAGAATCGCTAACAGATACACTCGTTAAAATTAGAGAAATGAACTTAGGCATTAATCAAAACACAATTTTAATCGGCCATTCTGCCGGAACAAATATTATCTTAGCTTTACTTGAACAACTAACAAAACCAGTTAAAGCTGTCTATTTGATTGCTGGCTATTGTCAACCTAATGGCATGCGTCACACAACCTTAAAAAAATCATATGATTGGAAGACAATCAAGAAGAACTCAAATGAGTTTTATATATTCAATTCATTTAACGATCCTTTCAATTGTAATGAAAAGCAAGGAAGAAGTTTATTTGACCATTTGGGTGGAACACTTATTTTAAGAAATGATGGTCACTTTACCCAAAAAAAGCTGCCATTATTAATGACGCTACTGCAACAATACTAATCCCCCCTTTAGAAAAGTATATTAAACGGCCACTAGGGTGTACCCTAATGGTCTTTTTTATTTCTGTGCTATACTAGGAATTGCAAGTGTTCATTAGAACTGTCCAAAAGGAGAATTGAAAATGGCTAAAATCGGTTATGCGCGAGTGAGTTCCAAGGAGCAACATTTAGATCGACAGTTAGCGGCTTTAAAAGACGTTGATAAATTATTTACGGATAAATTAAGTGGGGCTAACACTAATCGGCCAGAACTGCAAAAAATGCTGGCCTATATTCGTGAGGGTGATATCGTCCTGGTCACTGAATTAGATCGCTTAGGCAGAAACAACCAGGATTTAACTAAGATTATGAACACCATTCAAAATAAGGGGGCCACCCTAGATGTGTTAAATTTACCGTCCATGACAGGGATTGCTGATCCTAACTTGCGTCAACTGATGACTAACCTCATCATTGAACTGTATAAGTATCAGGCGGAAAGCGAACGTAAGCGGATCATCGAACGTCAGCAACAAGGGATTGCCTTAGCTAAGCAGCAGGGTAAATATCATGGGCGCAAACCCCAATACACCCAAGACGATCCCCGCTTGCAACATGCTTTTAAGCTTTACCAGGCAGGCATGAGTGACATTGATGTGGCTCGAAATACCGGAATTAAACGGACGACCTTTATCAGATATCGCAAAAAGTTTAATATAAAAAGATGAGACTTATATGTCAGGTAAATTAAAAACCGTTTTTTATGAGCAGCAAAATTAATGGTCTATAATATGACATATGGAGATTCTTATTGGTCTCCTTCCATTCATGCTGATGTTCAGTTAGTAAGAGTCTTAGTGTCATGCTTTTCTTATTGATTAGCATGGCTTTTCTTTTGCCTGTTCTCAAAAAGCCCGCTACCTTTGAAGTGCCTCATAATTGTTAGACAAA
>NZ_AZGE01000058.1 GCF_001434465.1 Limosilactobacillus oris DSM 4864 | reverse complement strand
TCCATCAGTACTTAAAATTGTAGAACCTTAAAAAGCGATAGCCGAGTAACGGTTATCGCTTTTTAACTGGATAAATTAATTTTAATCATTCTAACTAAATCCATGAGTGAGCTAAAAACACTTGAATGTAATTATTCCAAATGTTAAAATGATTATAAAAAAAACGAAGGGAGAAACTATCATGGCGAAAAAGAAAATGTCACTAGCTCAAAAGGTGAACGTTCTCCGTGCTAGTGTCATGGGCGCAAATGATGGGATAATTTCGGTTGCCGGAATCGTCATTGGGGTTGCCGCTGCCACCAGTAATGCGTACTCAATTTTGATTTCTGGACTTTCTGGTAGTCTAGCGGGGATGATTTCAATGTGTATGGGAGAATACGTTTCGGTATCTACTCAAAAGGATTCCCAAAAGATGGCGATCATTAATGAACAGCAACGACTGAGCGAACAGTACCAGCACGAGTTCGATTATGTTCAACGTAAGTATGAGGAACAGGATATCGATCCCCAGCTAGCTCACCAGGCGACCGCCGAGCTGATGAAAAAGGATCCGCTCGGTGCAGTTGTGCAAGAACGATATGGCTTTAATCCCCAAGACTTTACCAGCCCCTATGCTGCCGCAATTGCCTCGTTTATCTCCTTTCCGACCGGCTCAATCCTACCGATGGTTGCGGTGACGATGGCGCCTGCAGCTGACCGGATTTGGGCAACCATGGTCGCCGTCCTGATTGCCCTCCTGGTGACCGGGTACTTGGCAGCAGTCCTCGGCAAGTCAAACCGGATCAAGTCAATGCTGCGGAACGCCGCAGCAGGCTTGCTGACGATGGGGGTTACGTTCTTGATTGGTCAGCTATTTGCACGGTAAGGGGTGAGATTAGTGGTAAAGATTAAACAGCAAAAGAAGACGATGGAAGAAAAGCTGAACACTCTTCGGGCCGGGGTGCTGGGTTCTAACGATGGTATTTTAACCGTCGTTGGTGTCTTGGTATCAGTGGCTGCGGCGACTACTGACCGGTTTACAATTTTTATTGCTGGTCTGTCAGATTTATTGGCCTGTGCCTTTTCCATGGCGTCGGGTGAATACGCCTCAGTTTCTACCCAAAAGGATACCGAAAAATCGGCAGTTGCCCAGGAAGAAAAACTGCTCAAGACTGATTTTGCGGGTGAGTTACAGGCCGTTACCGACTACTACGTCAATAAGGGAGTTTCCAAGGAAACCTCCGCTGCCATTGCGGCCGACCTATTAAAGAAGAAACCCCTAGCAACGGTTGTGCGGGTCAAATACGACATCGAACTTGGCCACTACCTGAACCCGTGGGACGCGGCATTTTCCTCCCTCTTTTCCGCGGCTGCGGGAGGGCTCTTCCCGTTAATGGCAATGACACTGGCACCTGAAGCATTCAAGTGGTACGCCGTCATTCTCGCCGTGGCCTTCACCTCGGCCCTGACCGGGTACATCAGTTCTAAGCTCGGCAACGGTCTGGTTAAGGTGGCAGTTATTCGGAACATTATCATTGGTCTGATTACCATCACAATCCACTACGGAGTCGGGAAACTCTTTTAAGATTAAGCACTCATTGGCAATATAAAAACGCCGCTGACCATTTTAAACGGTCGGCGGCGTTTCCGATTTACTGGCTCTTCGTCAAGAAGTACTGATGAGA
>NZ_AZGE01000057.1 GCF_001434465.1 Limosilactobacillus oris DSM 4864 | reverse complement strand
GGTTATAATGCCCTCTAAGTATACAGATGAAATAGAAAATTCATCTTGTACTCGGAGGGCTTTTTCTATGGGAAGAAAATCTAAATATTCAGCGAAAGAAAAGCTATTAATTCTTCGTGAAGTATCTCAGTATGGAATTACTGATACTTCGACTAGATATAAGATTGATCGGAAAACTATCGGGCGTTGGAGACTATTATATAAATATCAAGGACTCTCAGGTCTTCAGTCTGGTCATCATAATCAAAGTTATTCAAGAGAATTTAAGTATTCTTTAGTTGAACAGTATCACCAATCAAATGACTCAGTGGAATTATTTGCGATTAAACATGGATTGCGGTCAAGAACGCAACTAAAGGAATGGATTATCCAGTATAATGAATCTAACTTAGGGGCATCTATGCCAAGAAAGCGAGATTCAAAAATGACTGGACGGAAAACTAGCTTTGAAGAACGACTGACGATTATCGAAGAGCTTATCAAACATGATATTAACTACAACTGGGCAGTTGAAAAATACCATGTCAGCTATCATCAAGTTTATGGTTGGTATCATAAATACCTCAAGAGTGGTAATAACCCGGAATCACTACGTGATCGCCGGGGTAAAACTAAACCTGAGAAAGAATGGACAGAAGTTGACCGCCTTAAGGCAGAAAACCGTTTACTGAAAGCCCAATTACAAAATCAGGAAATGGAGATTGCCTTCGCAAAAAAATTAGTGGAAATACGCAATCGGGAGGTGAACAAGAATTCCAGTTCCAGGCCATTCAAGAACTAAATAGAGAAAATGACTGGTCAATCAGTCGATTGTGCAGGGCAGCTGGAGTTTCACGCGATGGTTACTATAAATGGCTCAATCGAAAGACAAGTCGTTATCGGAAAGAGCAGGTAGAACTCCTTGAAGCGATCTTAGAACTTGAAAAAACACATAATTGGACGCTTGGATATTTAGCAATGACTACCCAGTTAAAATTCGAGAACCAATTGAGCTTTACGGCCGGACTAAAGCGAGTAACTAACTGCATGCGTAAGCATGGAATTCAAGCCAACGTTAGGAAGAAGAAACATAACCGTATTCAACGCCATGAAGAATACGTCAATGATAATCTACTAAATGAGCAATTCAATCGTGAAAACAAAAATGAAGTATGGGTCACCGATACAACAGAGGTTGTTTATGGCGAACACACACTTCGTAAAGCACGCGTACACGTTATTTTAGATTTATATGGTCGTTACGCTTTAAGTTCCAATATTTCAGATACAGAAACTTCATTAGCGGTAATTGAAACCTTCAATCGCGCTTTTGCGGTTGAACCTGATGCACAGCCAATGATCCATACTGATCGTGGAGCAGCCTACTGTTCAAGTATGTTTAACGACTATTTAGCATCAAAACATTGCGTTCACAGTATGTCACATCCAGGTCACCCATGGGAGAACTCACCAATGGAACGCTGGTGGAACGACTTTAAGCTGGTTTGGATGAATAAACATGCCCGACCAAAAACACTGGAAGAGCTAGAACAACTCGTCAAAGGAGCCATTGAATACTTTAATACTAAACGTGCTTATACAAGCAGAAACGGCTTGACCGCGGAACAATTCCGCAATCAAGCCGCCTAAATTAATTTTATCTATTTAACCTGTATACTTGACTGGACATAGTGCC
>NZ_AZGE01000056.1 GCF_001434465.1 Limosilactobacillus oris DSM 4864 | reverse complement strand
TTTTGTCTAACTTTTTTGTTGCACTTCAGCAATCCCCAGGCCTTATTATTTACTAATCTTTAACAACGTTGATCGCTTGCAAGCCCCGGTCGCCTTCTTCAACATCGAAGCTAACCTTTTGGCCCTCGTCCAGGCTCTTGAAGCCTTCCCCTTGAATCGCGGAGAAGTGAACGAAAACATCGTCGCCACTTTCCCGGGAAATAAAGCCATAGCCCTTATCGTTGTTAAACCACTTAACAGTTCCTTGTTCCATTATTAGAACTCTCCTCTGCGTTTACACGCCTAAATTTGTAATTAATTTAGTGAAAATTGGATCCGGTTCTCATAATGAAACAAACCAACCGCACTTCAAAAACTACAATGGTCAGTATACCATAAAAGCTGTGATTAACCTAACTACTGGATAAAGATGTTATGAGCAGCCTTGTAGGAAACGTTAATCTCGCGTTCATCCCCGTCTTTCGTAATTACAATCGGGCCCTCAAACGGTTCGTGGCGGATTACCTGCACCTTCTCCTGGGGACGCAGTTGCAGTTCTTCCAGGTAGGTCAACAATTCGTGATTATCCAAAAAGCGTTCTAAAACGACCGTTTCGCCGTCCGCTGCTTCGGCGAGCAAGCGGTGGCTTACGTCCGGAAACTTACCATTAGCAGATGGGATTACACCACCGTGGGGGCAGTGATCCGGGTGCTGGAGAAAGTCATCCAGCGCTTCAGCAAGCCGGTCGCTGGTTTGGTGCTCCAGCACTTCTGCCTCCGAGTGAACGTCCGCAAAGTTGTAATGCAGCTTATCCACCAGGAAGGTTTCCCAGAGGCGGTGCTTACGAACCAACTCGGCCGCGTACTTTTGCCCTTTAGCGGTGAGGGAAATCCCCGCGTAGGGTTCGTGCACCACCAGCCCCTCGTCAGCAAGTTTGGAAATCATTTCCGTCACCGAGCCGGCTGCGATCCCTAGCCCTAATGAAATTTCCTTATTAGAAACTTTTTTATGACTGCCGCCAAGCTCAAAAATAATCTTCAAGTAGTCTTCTTTCATCGGAGTCAATCTAATTCACCTCATGTTAAATTTGGCCTACGTGCGGTCATCAATGTAATTCTCTGTATTGAATATATTACGATTATAGCATAATATTAAACTGTCTAGTTCGGAGTGCCTAACTTTTTCGTTAGCTTTAATCACTAATTTTAATATACTAGTAGCAAGCAATTTTATTTTGAGGAGTAAACTACAATGAAAAGTAAAATTACTGGGCAGCGGTTCCTCGCCGTCACCCTGCTAAATGTTTTGATTACCGTTGTTGAAATCATCGGGGGCCTGCTGTCAGGCAGTTTGGCCCTCCTCTCAGATGCTTTTCACAACATGGGTGATTCATTTTCTATCATCCTCGGCTATGTCGCCCAGCAGCTCGGCGGCAAGTCCGAAAACCGGAGGCAGACGTATGGCTACCGGCGGGCAGAAATCCTATCAGCCCTCACCAACAGCCTCCTGCTCTTGGTAATTGCCATCTTCCTGATTGGGGAAGCCATCCAGCGACTCGGCCATCCCGAGCATATTAATGGCCGACTGATGTTAATCGTCGCCGTCATTGGCCTGCTCGCCAATTTTGCTTCCGCCGCCCTCCTGCATTCTGGCAGTCATGATAGTCTGAACGTTAAGGCCACCTACCTGCACGTCCTCAGCGACGCTCTGTCGTCCGTGGCAGTGATTATCGGGGGAATTATCCTCAGTTTTGTTAACGTTCCCTGGCTGGATCCGTTGCTAACAATCGGGGTTGCCGTCTACATCGGCTTTGAAGCCCTTCCAATCATTAGCCAAACGATTAAGATCCTGATGCAGTCCTCACCCGACTTGGATTATGACAAGATTACCACGGACCTCAAGGCTGTCGCGGGGGTCAATGACGTTCACCACGTCCACGCCTGGATGATTGATGAAAATCATATCATCTTTTCTGCACACCTCAACTGCGACGACCTTCGTTTGAGTGAAGTGGAAGAAATTTATTCGCAGGTTGAAAAGATTCTCCGGGAAAAGTACCATATTTGCCACATTACCATCCAGGCCGAGTGCAGCCGCGGGCGAGATGAAAACCTCTTCAACACCCCCGTCGATGAGCAGCACATGATCAACGACAAGAACACTACTAAGTAAATCGGTTCTACAATTTTAAGTACTGATG
>NZ_AZGE01000055.1 GCF_001434465.1 Limosilactobacillus oris DSM 4864 | reverse complement strand
TGTCTAACTTTTTTGTTGCACTTCACGTCATCCGGGTCTTTTCGTATTTTTAAGGAGGAATTAATCATGCCCACAACTAAAGCCAGTATTATGAACCAGCTCAACCGTAACTTCGCCCGCCTCAAGCCGGTTGGCATCCGGGAATTCGATGCCCAGGCCAGCGCCGTCCCTGGAATCGTCAAGTTAACCTTGGGGGAACCCGACTTCAACGTACCTGACGCCATGAAGCAGGCCGCCATCGACAGTATCACCGGCAACGACTCCCACTACGCGCCGGCTGTCGGTACCGCCAAACTGCGAGGGGCCATCGCCGACTTCCTCAAGGACCGCTACCAACTAGACTATGATCCCAACGGTGAAATTGCGGTGACGATCGGCGCGACCGAGGGAATCTACGCCGCCCTCTCTGCCCTGATCAATCCCGGTGACGAGATCCTAGTCGCCACCCCGACCTTCCCGTTGTACATGGCGGTCACTACCATGTTAGGCGGCCACCCAGTTGAAATCGACACCAGCGACCACGACCTTGTCCTAACTCCTGATCAGCTTAAAGAAACCATTGCCGCCCACCCCCGTGCCAAGGCTTTGATTTTGAACTACCCCTCCAACCCGACTGGGGTGACCTACTCCGCCCAGCAGGTCGAGGAACTGGCAGTGGCGGTTAAGAACACCGACCTGGTAGTAATCGCGGATGAGATTTACTCCGAGCTGGTCTACGACGGTCAGCACACCTCCATCGCCAAATTCATCCCCGAGCAGACCCTCATCCTGAACGGGGCCTCCAAGTCCCATGCCATGACCGGCTACCGGATCGGCTTTATCGCCGGTCCCCGAGAACTGATGGGGCCGGTCAGCGCCGTCAGCGGAATGATGATTACATCCGCGACCGATTCGGCCATGGCAGCGGCCACGGCGGCCTTCGGTACCGAAGCCGGGAAGGCAGCTACCCAGCAAATGAAGGCCGCCTACCAAGAACGGCGGGACTTCCTCGTGGCCGCGCTCGCTAAGCTCGGTTTTGAAACCGCGACGCCAAACGGGGCCTTCTACCTCTTCGCAAAGATTCCTGCTAGTGCCGGTAATGACGACGTTGCTTTCGCCACAAAATTAGCAGAAGAGGGCCGGGTCGCCGTCATTCCAGGTTCCTACTTCGGTGCTGGCGGCCAGGGCTACCTGCGGCTCAGCTACGCCACCAGCATGGATAACCTAAAAACTGCCGTTGCTCGAATCGCAGACTTTCTCAAGGAGGATTAAGTATGACCAAGATTTTAATGACCAGTGTCCGGGACGATGAACGGGCCGCCATCAAGCAGTTTGCCCAGGAACACGATGTAGAAATCATTACCACCCCGAAATTGATTGACGACGCGGTGGACCTGACTGCCGGGGTCGACGGCCTGGTAATCCAGCAGCGCAGTCCCGTAGATCCCGCCGTCTACCCCCAGCTCAAGGTAAACGGGCTCAAGCAGATTGCCACCCGGACCGCCGGCTTCGACATGGTTGACATCCAGGCTGCTTACGATAACGGCCTGACCGTCACCAACGTTCCCGCCTACTCACCGCGGTCGGTCGCCGAGCACGCCCTCATGCAGATTTTCCGCCTGCTGCGCAAGTCCTACCGTTTTGACACCCAGGTGGCTAGTGGCGATTTCCGCTGGTTCAGCGACGAACAGGCCCTGGAGATTCATACGGCGACTATCGGGATCATCGGGGTCGGTCGGATTGGCGGAACCCTTGCCAAGCTCCTCAAAGCGCTCGGTGCACGGGTTCTCGGCTTTGACGTCCAACCCCGCGAAGAAATGCGGGGAATTGTCAACTACGTTTCCAAAGAAGACCTGCTCAAGCAAAGCGACGTGGTCTCCCTCCATGTCGACCTGAACCCGACCTCGACCGGTCTGCTGACGGCGGCAGACTTCGCACTGATGAAACCAACTGCTGGCCTGGTTAACGCCAGCCGTGGTCCCGTTGTCGTGACCGCCGATCTCGTCGCTGCACTAAAGGATCACCAACTCGCCGCGGCGGCCCTCGATACCTTTGAGGGTGAAAACGAGGTGGTGATGACCGACCGTCGGGAGAAGGGTCTCGCTGACGTTCCGCTCGTGGAGGAGCTGCACGCCATGGATAACGTCATCCTAACGCCGCACATCGCCTTCTTTACCAACCTGGCCGTCAAAAATATGGTCGACTTCGCTCTTGAAGACGTCCTGCTCATCCTTGACGGGAAGCCATCGCCGCATGAAATCAAGTAAAAAGAAGCACCCGCAAGCTTGAAGTGAACCCTGTAAGTTAGACACTTT
>NZ_AZGE01000054.1 GCF_001434465.1 Limosilactobacillus oris DSM 4864 | reverse complement strand
AGCTGGCTGGCAGGTCAAACGCTGATAAAGCAGCATTTGACCGCCCCCCCGAGTAGGCTTGCTGTGCGTTGACGGAGATGGGGTCACGTTCTGGCCCGCTCTCCCGCTTTGATTATTACAGTATTACAGGTTATCGCCACGTTCAAATTGGAACTTTGAATTTAGTAGCGCTTGATGGATCAAGCTATTCAAGAGTTTCCTGGCTGAGGTAGTTGTATGGTTAGCGGAGATTTCGTTTTCTGCTGTCAGGAAGTTGATTAATTCCTGACCTGATTTATGTGCTGCACCAGCAGTAATTGCATCGACTCGACTAACTGCGTAGCTTTGGCATTGGTCACGGAAGGCGTTAACTTCGTTGATAAACTCATGATAGCGGGGTTCCACGATTACCTCGAGAAGTTTGTACATCCAGTAGGCACTTTTTTCTGGTTCTGCTTCTTCTGGTGCATAAGCATAATTAGCAGGAGTGTCATTGACGTTAGTAAAGAATGGAACATACGGACTATAACTATGGAAGCCAAAGTTAATCCACTGGATTGCTGCGTATTCAGCAGGGACGTCATTGCGAATTTGAAGGATGCATGAACTTTGATTCCGGTCAAGGGCAATTGAACGGAATCGCTTCATTTCATCTGGGGTACCGGAAGAATAAGTTCCCATTGGGTCGTAAGGAGTTTGGTTATAGTGGGAAGACAGGAAGAATTCCACATCTTCAACCGCAATTTTCTTTTCCGGCCGGCGAATAAATGGCATGTCTTGACTGGTTGGTTCCTGTTCAATTGATGGGTTGAAGAGTTTTTGACCGTACCAGGTCCGTGGCGTGTTGTAGTAAGCGTCAGCTTCATCTTCAGTGGCAAAAATCTTCCGGAAGTTGAACTTGCCCGGGTAAGGATTGAGGTGGTACTTTTTAACAAATTCCTGAATTCCCGGGGCGTACATAAAGTTATCTGAATCGTCGAAGTCGATTTCCTGAATACACATATTATTAGGAGCAATCGCGTAGGCGTCGTCAGGAATCCGTTGTGCTACCCACTGGTGACCACCGGCTGTTTCTAAGTACCAAACCTCGTCTTTGTCGCTAAAGGCAATCCCGTTGGTTTCACCAGTTCCATATTTTTCAATCAGGCTACCGAGACGTTGCACACCTTCCCGGGCGGACCTGATAAATGGAAGGACAAGGTAGAGCATAGAATCTTCATTAACGCCATTTTTTACTAATGGATCATGTCCTAAAACCCGTGGATTGGTTGTTTCCGTTTCGGTTGAGCTCATTGCAACATTGTACTCGTTGATACCTTGTTCATCCCACCGGCCGCTTTCTAAAGTACCATCCTTTTTATCAACGCCTGCTGGTGTAGCAGTGAAGCGGCAACCCTTTCCAGAAAGGTCGACTGCTAAACCGTTATATGAAGAAACGTAGTGTTCACCGGTATAATCTTTAGCCGGAAATACCCTAAAAGTAATGGGATTAATACCGTCATACCCATCTTCGTCACGGGCAATGATGGTGGAACCATCGATAGAGGCATTTTTACCGACTAAAATAGCTGTACAGCTGGTCGCTTTCTTTTCCATGTAATAAGCCTTCCTCTCAAAATCAAACAATAACTATATTATTATAATAATACCACTCATCAGTAGCCATGTACGATCTTTAACAATGGATTGATATAAGTAAACACAAAAAGTAGAATGTATTTTAACTGACTTTTCTTTTAGGACGACCAAAAATTTTATTTACAAATTACAGATTAGTAGTAACATAGTTAGTGGAACGTTAACGGTGAAGCTACCGTTAGTCTAACCTAGAGAGGGGAATATTAATGTTTGAAATTAAGCCAAAGAAGTTCAAAAAGATCCTCGTTGGTGTTGATGATGCACCGGACGCCCGGGCTGCTTTTTCCTATGCCGTAGATAAGGCGAAGCGCGACGGCTCCGAATTAGGAATTGTTTCTATCTTAGAAACTGGTAATATTAATGTTTACCAAATCCTTGATAAGGATTACGTTCACAGTACTGAGGACGAATTAAGGAAACGTGTTAATGAATACGTTCAAGCCGCTATCGATTACGGTGTCGACCCAAAGAAGATTACCGGAATTGTCGATCGCGGTGAACGCCCTGCTGAACGGATTTGCAATCATGTTATTCCAGCTTTCCAACCAGACCTGTTGATCATTGGTTCTATCGGAAAGTGGGGTAACCGGAAGGCCGTTGGTTCCCAGGCTTCCTACATGACCCGTCATTCCGGGACATCCGTTTTCGTAATCCGAACGACTGCGGTTCAAACATACGAATAAAAATTAGGAATAGTGTTTAACAGCCATTAAAAAGGGCTCTTCGTCAAGAAGTACTGATGAGA
>NZ_AZGE01000053.1 GCF_001434465.1 Limosilactobacillus oris DSM 4864 | reverse complement strand
TTGCTCTGCCAGCTGAGCTAACTGCCCATGTCATTGACAACACAAATAATAATATCAATTTTCAGCGCTGTTGGCAAGAACTTTTTTGTTAAGTTCGGCTGATAGGGGACGTAACGTTATCGTCAAGGCTTTTAAAGCAAAAATCCCAGCACCACTTTAATGGCCTGGAATTTTTGGTATCACTTTTCTGCTAGGACCCGATCAATTGCGGCTAATTCGTCGGGAGTAAATGACAGCTTATTGAGGGCCTTAACGTCATCGACGAGCTGGCTGGGCCGACTGGCACCGACGAGGACGCAGGCGATTTCCGGTTCCCGCAGGTTCCAGGCAACCGCCATCTCGGCGAGAGTCTGGTGGCGGCTGGCGGCAATTTCATTGAGCTGCTTAACCTTGCCAATAGTTTGTTCTACCTGGTCCTCATGGAGGAATGGGCTGGTAGACTTGGCCGCCCGCGAGTCGGCCGGAATGCCGTTGAGATAACGGTCAGTGAGCAGACCCTGGGCGAGCGGGCTAAAGCAAACCGCGGCCTTGCCCTCCTGCTTCAATACTGGCAGCAAGTCGTCCTCAATATGGCGGTCAAACATGTTGTAGCGGGGCTGGTGGATGATAAATGGGGTGTGGAGGTCCTTGAAAATCTTGGTGATGGCGGCCGTTTGCGCGCCATTGTAGTTGGAAATGCCAACGTAGAGCGTCTTCCCCTCCCGAACCAGCTGGTCGAGGGCTTCAGCGGTTTCTTCAATTGGCGTTTCCGGATCCGGCCGGTGGGAATAGAAGATATCCACGTAGTCGAGCTGGAGCCGCTGCAAGCTCTGGTTGGCACTGGCGATGATGCTCTTACGGGAACCCCAATTACCGTAAGGACCGTCCCACATTTCATAGCCAGCCTTGCTGGTAATAATCATTTCGTCCCGGTAGGGCTTCATATCGGTAGCCATGATGCGGCCAAAGTTTTCTTCGGCACTCCCCGGAACCGGGCCGTAATTATTAGCCAGGTCGTAGTAGGTAATTCCCAGGTCAAAGGCTTGGTGGACGATCGCCTTTTGGTTTTCGTAGGGATCAACGCTGCCGAAATTGTGCCAGAAGCCGAGCCCAATGGCGGAGAGCTTTAAGCCGCTTTTGCCGACCTGCTTATAAATCATCTTTTGGTAACGGTCTGGATTTGCTTGATACATTTAATTAACCTCCTATGGTAATTTATGACCAGCTGCCAGGTAGAGGTCGTACCATTCCTGGTTGGTCAAATCAACGTCGGCGCCCGCTGCACTATCGGCAATGTGGTCAGGGTTCATAGTCCCCATGATTAGCTGAATCTGGGCCGGGTGCTTGAGGACCCAGGCGGCAGCAATTGCGTTCTTGCCGACATGGTACTTCGCCGCCAACTTTGCCAGCTGGCCATTTAGTTCGGGATAGTCCGGGTTGTCGATAAAGGTCCCCTCGAAGTTCCCGTATTGGAACGGCGACCAAGCCTGGATAGTGACGTGCTGGCGCCGGCAGAAGTCGAGCAGGCCGCCGTCATGATCGGTCCCGTCGGTATTGCTGATGTTGGTGTTGATACCAAAGTCAACCATCCCAGTGTGCATTAGGCCAAACTGGAGCTGGTTGAACATCAGTCGTTGGGTGACGCTGTCCTGAACCATCATAAACTGCTGGGGGTTGAAGTTAGATACCCCGAAGAAGCGAACCTTACCACTGGCCTGGAGAATGTCAAAGGCTTCCTTGATTCCAGCGAGGTCCATCAGCGGGTCGGGTCGGTGGAGGAGGACTGCATCGAGGTAGTCGGTCTCCATCCGCTCTAAGACGCCGTCGACCGCTTCCAGAATATGCTGCTTGGTAAATTCATAGCGGCTGCCAAAGACAAAGTTGCCGTGACTGCGGGCGGGGTCAACGATAATCCCGACTTTTGATTGGATGAAGAGGTCTTCCCGGCTTATCGCCGCCTTTTGCAGGGCCTGGCCGAACACTTCTTCCGACTTGCCCTGACCGTAAATGTCGGCCGAGTCGATAAAGTTGATTCCGTGATCATAGGCGGTGTCAATAGCCGCAGCTGCCTGTTCCGGACTCTTGGCCTCCATCCGCATGATGCCGAGGCCCATGGCAGGAATCTTGAGACTAGTGGCACCGAGGTTGATTTGTTTCATAATAAAAAGCCGTCCTTTCGTTTATCCTAACTTATACACCCTTAATGGTAGGTGGTTAGAGAGTAAACGACAAGACAGCACATTTTATTGCCTAGGTTACTTTTGGGTTCCCAGCTGCTTTTCGCGTTCCTGGTCGCTGGTAAATTGTTCATAAAGTTTATGCAAGCGTTCCTGCTTAATTGCCCGCGTTTGTTCACTGTAAACGCAGGTCGGGTGCTTAATCTGGTAGTCGGCCTCGTTGATGTAGCCCCAGGCACACATCACTTCGAGGATTGGGAAGAGGGACTTGCCGTGGTCCGTCACGCTGTATTCGACCTGGACAGGAACGGTTGGAATGACGGTCCGCTTGATAATATTGTCGTCTTCCAGCTCCCGCAGCTGGGCGGTTAGGGTCTTTTTGGGCGCTGTTTCTAGGTAGCGAAGGATTTCACTGTACCGCTTAGTTCCTTCGTTTTGCAAGTAGTGGAGAATCAATGGCTTCCACTTACCGCCAATCGTGTTGAGCGTAATTTGAATTTCGGTCAATGCTTCCTTCTTCGCCATGGTCATTCTCCTTTGAAAAACAAAAAAGAGGTTGAGAATCAAATCTCAACCTCTGTAAACCTCTGATGGGCAGTCAGGGGATCGAACCCTGGAC
>NZ_AZGE01000052.1 GCF_001434465.1 Limosilactobacillus oris DSM 4864 | reverse complement strand
GGTCGCAGGTTCGAATCCTGTTTTCCCGATTTCTAATATTTATATATTAGCATTCGCGGTGTAGCTCAGCTGGCTAGAGCGTCCGGTTCATACCCGGGAGGTCGAGGGTTCGATCCCCCCCGCCGCGATTTGACTGGCTGTTTTGGACCTTTAGCTCAGTTGGTTAGAGCAAGCGGCTCATAACCGCCCGGTCGTAGGTTCGAGTCCTACAAGGTCCATCGGGCATTTGCTCTGATGAATCTGGTTTTGTATATATGGAGGATTACCCAAGTGGCTGAAGGGGGCGGTCTTGAAAACCGCTAGGCCGTGAGAGCGACGCGAGGGTTCGAATCCCTCATCCTCCTTTTATTATTATCGCGGGGTAGAGCAGTCTGGTAGCTCGTCGGGCTCATAACCCGGAGGTCGTTGGTTCAAATCCAGCCCCCGCAATTTTTGGTCCGTTGGTCTAGTTGGTTTAGGACGCATCCCTGTCACGGATGAGATCACGAGTTCGAGTCTCGTACGGACCGTTTTGGCTCGGTAGCTCAGTTGGTAGAGCAACGGATTGAAGCTCCGTGTGTCGGCGGTTCGATTCCGTCCCGCGCCATCTGTTTATCATGCGGGTATAGTTTAGTGGTAAAACCACAGCCTTCCAAGCTGTTGTCGCGAGTTCGATTCTCGTTACCCGCTTTTACTATATGGGCCTATAGCTCAGTTGGTTTAGAGCGCACGCCTGATAAGCGTGAGGTCGATGGTTCAAGTCCATTTAGGCCCATTGGAGAATTACTCAAGTTGGCTGAAGAGGCGCCCCTGCTAAGGGTGTAGGTCGCGAAAGCGGCGCGAGGGTTCGAATCCCTCATTCTCCGTTTATGACCCGTTAGTCAAGTGGTTAAGACACCAGCCTTTCACGCTGGTATCGTGGGTTCAAATCCCGCACGGGTCACTTTTATTATCGCGGGGTAGAGCAGTCTGGTAGCTCGTCGGGCTCATAACCCGGAGGTCGTTGGTTCAAATCCAGCCCCCGCAATTTTTGGTCCGTTGGTCTAGTTGGTTTAGGACGCATCCCTGTCACGGATGAGATCACGAGTTCGAGTCTCGTACGGACCGTCAAAAAGGTTGAGTTGTTTACTCAACCTTTTTTGGTTTAAAACAAAAAATGAGGTTAGGGAGAACACTAATACGCTCAATCTCTTAATCGCTTAAAACTGATAATGTTACAGTATAGCGACCGGCTGACAGGGCTAATTGTGCGTAGCAAAAAAGCGGCTGTGTTTGGTTAGAAAACCAGACACAGCCGCTTGCTGCCGTTCACAGCATTAAAATTACCGCACGGAACGGTAAACCTCATCATAGTAGTAATTATCAGAGCCCATAGTAGTAAAGTTGGTTAAACTTGCGAAGGAATCACTGTTTTTCCAAGCAGTCAAATCTTCGAAGCTATCCCAGGCGGTGATTAATACCAGCGTTGAACTCTCCGCCTTATTGGCAACGGAAGTCATCAGACCGGCATTCATTGCAGCAGGCTTGTCAGCAATCACTTTTTGTAAGCTGTTGTAGAGAACTTGCTGCCGGTCACCGTTAACCTGGAAAGACTGGTAATAAAAGAGTCCGTTGTAGTTACTGTCCATGGTTTCGTCAAGAACGGTTAGGACTACCGGATTTTTAAAAATTGGATTTTGATTTGATAGATCGAACAGGGCCAGCTTATTGCTGTGGGTTGATGCTTGCATTAATTTAAACTTGCGTTCTGGGTGGTCATCAATAATTCCCTGGAGAATCTGGTGGGACCCAAATGTAAAGCTGAGTTTAGTTAGCACAGGAATTCCTCCTCATAATAATAGTCAATTACTATTATAGTACAAATTGCGGAGGCAATTAGAAAAAAATCTGGACTTTGTTTATTTACTTACAAAAAGTTAAAGAATTTCTTGAGAAGTCTTTTATCGGTAGATAGAACATAGTATAATATTATATGTACTGATGAATGTTGCATAAAGAGAAAAGAAGGAGGCTTTTACTTAATGGTTACTCTATATACGTCTCCAAGTTGTACTTCTTGCCGCAAAGCGCGTGCTTGGTTGCAAGAACACGACATTCCGTTTACGGAGCGCAATATTTTTTCTGATCCTTTATCAGTTGATGAAATTAAAAATATTTTACGAATGACAGAAGATGGGACTGAAGATATTATTTCGAAACGTTCCAAAGCATACCAAAGTCTGAAGGTTGACTTAAATGCCTTGCCGATGAAGGCTCTTTACAAGCTGATCAGTGAGAACCCAGGCTTGTTGCGGCGCCCAATCATTATGGATGACAAGCGCCTGCAGGTGGGATACAACGAAGATGAAATTCGGCGGTTCTTACCACGTCAAGTGCGGGAACTTGAGTTGGCAGAAGCACAGCGGAAGGCTGACCTGATTTAATCAACTTGAACAGTATCTAACAGTAAACTAGCAGTGGTCAACGGGCATCTTTGCCTTGTTGCCACTGTTTTAGATTACTTTACTTTTATTGGAAAACCTTTAGAATAGATATAAGGAATTATTGTTAAGGAGGTGCTGGGCTTTGGAAATGGAAAGAATCAATGAAAATACGATTCGGGTCCTGATCAGTAACGATGACCTGGATGCCCGGGGAATCACAATCCTGGACCTGCTCGGCGACCATCAACAAATTGAGGATTTCTTTTATAGTATCCTGCGAGAGGTGGACACGGACCACCAGTTTACCGACAATGACGCGGTGACCTTTCAGGTAATGCCGACTGGCAATGGGCTGGAATTATTTATCAGCAAAAATTCCAGTGATGAAAAGCTCAATAGTGAAAATAACGAACAAATTGCGCAGTACATTAAAAATAATATCATGCAGGCTCGCGCTAAGCAGCAGGAGGACCGGCGGACAACGGTTGACCAGGATGGTGACGCGCAGCCCCAGGCAACCAGCTTTTCGCACTGGCAAGTGGTCCAGTTCCCGTCCTTTGAGGAACTCGTCGACTACGCGCGAATCCAGGATGATGATGACCTGGTGAGTGAACTTTACAAGTACCAGCAGAGCTATTACTTAGCACTTCACGATACCGAAGAACCGGATAGTGAAAATGCAATTAAGAACCACTTGGCGCTAGCGTATGAGTATGGCAACCCGACCGCGACATCGGCCGACTACCTTGCGGAACATGGGAAGAAAATTATGTCCCAATCGGCCTTGACCACGGTGCGCCACTATTTTAAATAAAGATAATTACCGAAATCTCCCGTCTGAAGTGCCTCATAATTGTTAGACAAAA
>NZ_AZGE01000051.1 GCF_001434465.1 Limosilactobacillus oris DSM 4864 | reverse complement strand
GCGCTAATCGATGCGGAGGTTGATGCACTAATCGAGGCAGAAGTCGAGGTGCTTGTGGATGCGCTTGTCGATGCAGATGTTGAGGCACTCGTCGACGCACTTATTGAAGCTGAGGTCGAGGCGCTTGTCGATGCTGACGTAGATGCGCTCACTGAGGCGGACGTCGACGCACTTGCTGACGCACTAATCGATGCAGATGTTGAGGCACTTGTTGAAGCACTCATGGAGGCGCTTGTCGATGCACTCACTGAGGCTGATATAGATGCACTCATTGATGCGGAAGTTGAGGCACTTGTCGACGCACTTACTGATGCACTTGCTGATGCTGACATCGATGCACTCGTTGACGCGCTAATCGATGCGGAGGTTGATGCACTTGTCGATGCACTCAGTGATGCTGACGTTGACGCAGATGTAGACGTACTAGTAGATGCGCTCGTGGATACGGAAGTTGAAGCAGATGTTGACCCACTAGTCGAGGTACTAGTAGACAATGAGTTTGACGCACTCGTTGAGGCACTAGTGGAACCACTCGTTGAAATACTCATCGAACCACTGGCGGACGTTGACGCACTTTCTGAAGTAAGTGCTGAAGTGCTACTCGAAGTCGAGGCCGATGTTGACATACTGGTTTGTGCAGAAGTTGAAGTTGACTGACTTACAACTCCACTACCTTGATAGACTACGGTACTGGTTGAACCATTATTAACCAGGAGTAAGGTACTGGTTGCCTGTGAAGTAGCAATACTGGTCTTCAATGAAGCAGAAATCGAGAGCGAAGCATTAGCAAAACTGGTGCCATCGTTAGCAAGCGATGTTGACCCAGTAACAGTACCAGTGTTTGTACCGGTGTAGACCGTCGAATTGGTGCCAATAACGTCAGTAAACTTCCCGTCATTTACCTTTACATTTGCATTGGAAAGATTAACGGCTACTTTATTACCGTAGGCATCACCACTCGTCGCACCATTATTCAGGACAACAACCTCTGGATTATTGATGTCAACATTAACTATGCGCCCACCGTATGGAGCAATATTGTTCACACCGCTAGGAGCGGTCATTGTAACGGCTGCGTTTGGATCAATCTTAATAGTAAGCTCAGCATTGCGGTTGTTCAGGGTCCCAATGATGATGTTGCCATCCTGCTTACCGGCCGATGCGGTCCCCTTAGAGCTATTACCAGTGGTGATCAAATTGGCTTTGGAGCCACTCCGAAATTCAACGGTCTGTGCTCCCCAGCCAGCAGACTTAATATTAAAGCCGGTAGCCGTCATATTAAGGGTTGCATTCTCGCCAACGACAACAGTGTGTTCACCAGCATGGTTCTGTTCAAGCAGGATGTTCCCCTGCTTGGCACCATTAAAGGTCACAGTAGCATTCTTATCAATAACAAATGATTCAGCATCGTCATAACGGCTTTGAATCGTGTAGTCCGCAACATTGTTATTGTTAAAGGTTACGTTAGCACCAGCCGAAATTTCGACATGATCCATCCCATAAATCACCGTTGTTCCACTGAAATCAAAGAACGAACTGCCTGCATCAGCTGTCACCGTGGTATTTCCGGAGAAGACAAAGGTATTATTGCCGTTATTTGGCGTATAAGTGTTGGCCCATGCCAACGTACCACCAGTTGCTTGGACATCATCGAAAATCACAGTGAAGTTCTTGTTGGCGTTAAGTTTAACCCCATAAGACTTATAGGAAAGGTTCATATTTTGGAGCTTGAATGTCACGTCATTTAGCAGGTTCTTTGCTTCAAAATGGTTATTTCCGAGGGTTAACGTATGCCCATTACCATTAATGGTAACGGAATGACCGATTGTCAAGGTACCACGATTAATCTGAATATCGTTATCTAAAGTAATTTCGGTAGCTCCATCGTCAAGGGCCTTCCGAAGTTCAGACTCACTTGCAACATGGGTGCTAGTATCAATCGCCACAAAATTTGCCAAAGCGCTTAAACCAGCCAGCTGATTACGGCTTGCAGTTGAAGATAATTGTGATTCAGCAATAGAAACACTATCTGCAACCGAAGTGCTCGTGGCAATTGAAAGGCTGTTCGTTGCTGCTGAAGCAGAAGTCGACTCGCTAGCAGAAATTTGGGCGGCACTTTCGCTGTTCATGCTCCCCGAGGTGCTGGCTTGACTTGTACTGCCGTTCGTCAGCGAACCACTGTTGGACTGCTGACCAGAGGTAGAACTAGAATTGCTGGCAGCGGAAGTCGACCCACTGGTACTAGCATTGCTAGTGCTTCCAGAAGTAGAACCACTATCCTGTGACAAACTCGTGGATTGACTCGTACTAGCGCTGGCCTGGCTCGCAGAACCGAGCACAACGGAGCCCTGGTCGCCAGCGGTTTCAGTTGCGGCGTGAACCGTGGTTGGAGCAACCGCGGCAGCACCACCAATCCCCAGCATCGTTGCACCAAGGACCGACATTCCCTTCAGGTAAGATTCAGTCGAGCCGCTAACGTGATCTTTTAAGTCATCTGGATTGACAAACTGTTCAGCCCGCACTTCGGACTTAGCACCAAATGATAATAAGTGGAAGAAACGTGTCAGGCAGCTGACCCAACCGTGGCGGGTCTTGTAAAGTTTGACCTGACTACGATCTTCTTCCCGATCTATTTTTCTGTTTCCTCTTTCCATGAGTGAAGCCTCCATCATCTGAGATTTTAATTATCAATTGATATGGTTATCGTTAAGTAATAAATGTATTAATAGCTACTGCATTTCCCACATCATCCTAAACATTTATCAATTATAACGGCTTCTTCGGAAAAGTCTAGGCCACTTATCGCTTCATCAGTGAATGCGAATAGGCTACAATCACTGTTATGCCCGGCATTGCAATGGTTTTCTATCGATAAATAATTCATAATTTTTTCAAAAAATATTTATAAATGATTTACCGACCATATGAATTATTTAAGGAAAATAGACAGCTACACAGCAGCAGTCAATTAATCATCATATAAATAGCTATAATTATTTTAATCATTCTGCTTTCAAATGCCATTTTTTCATTTCATTAATCGACTAATAAAATTCGGTTCTACAATTTTAAGTACTGATGGATTTAACATCAGTGCTTATTTTGGTTTAAATTTAAAATAAAAAACGAAAGATGGTTGGACCCCGTCTTCGTTTAAGAAAGGACCATCTTTCATGAATTATTCTACCAGAGTTGCCTTAGGAGTTAAAGATTGCCACCTAGAATTAGATGAGAAACATTTCACTGAGCCCATTGAAGACCAGGGTGATCGAATTGTCATTCACTTCATTCAATCTTATCCATTGCGCTGCCCACGCTGTGGTCAGCCGATGCTTAAAAATGGCTT
>NZ_AZGE01000050.1 GCF_001434465.1 Limosilactobacillus oris DSM 4864 | reverse complement strand
TCTCATCAGTACTTCTTGACGAAGAGCCGTTATCACAGTGGTTTGCCACCGGATAACAGCCTTTAAAATAAGAAAATCGGGAATACAAGATTTGAACTTGCGACCTCTGCGTCCCGAACGCAGCGCTCTACCAAACTGAGCTAATTCCCGAAAAAAGAAGCGCCACACCTACTGATAAGTAACTGTCACGCTTACAGAGTAGATGCACCCAGAAGGAGTCGAACCTTCAACCTTCTGATTCGTAGTCAGACACTCTATCCAATTGCGCTATGGGTGCAAGAAAAGCGGAAGACGGGATTCGAACCCGCGACCCCCACCATGGCAAGGTGATGTTCTACCACTGAACTACTTCCGCATATCTTTAGCTATTCAATTGCTATCAACGATTATTAATATTACCTGAACCATAGTGAATTGTCAACACTTTTTTCAAATAATATTAATGCGGATGAAGGGACTTGAACCCTTACATCAAAAGATACAAGATCCTAAATCTTGCGCGTCTGCCAATTCCGCCACATCCGCATATGGAGGATACAGGGCTCGAACCTGTGACCCTCTGCTTGTAAGGCAGATGCTCTCCCAACTGAGCTAATCCTCCGAATGAACTAACTTAAATAAGCCAGCTCAAATAATATATCATCTAACCATGAAATTGTCAAATCCCTATTTCAAATTTAACTCTGCCAGCTTCCGGTCAACCATCTTCAGCACCTCTTGGGCGGCCGTCGGGTCTTCCACAAAGTCGTACTTATCCCCGTCAATCAGCATCTTCGGGCTTTCATCATACTGCGCGTACCAGTCCCGGTAACGGTTATTAAGGTTCTGGTAGTAGCTGTACAGTGACGGGTCGTTGGCAATCTGCTCGTAGGACCGGCCCCGCTTTTCAATCCGCTTGAGCATCGTTTCAAAGGACACCTGGATGGTGATCAAGAGATCCGGTGCCTTTTGGTGCGGCTGCTCTGGCAACTCCTCCATCATGTTCGCCAGCAATGAGCTGTAAATATCCGACTCGGTTTGCGTGGCACGTCCCATATCCGCGTTGAGTTTGAACAAGAGGGCATCTTCAAAGATGGACCGGTCGAGGACATTCAAGTCGTTATCATAGGAGTCCTTGATTTCATCAATCCGCTTATTCAAAAAGTAGATTTGCAGCAAGAAGCCATACTTCTTTGGATTTTTGTAAAACAATGGGAGGATTTTATTGTCGTCAACTGACTCGTAAAAGGCCTTACTGTTAAGGTGGTCAGCTAGTAACTGTGTCAGGCTGGTCTTTCCAGCACCAATTGTTCCCGCTAAAGCAATCATAATTTATACCCTTTCCTTTTCGAACTAAAAAGTCACGATTACTATTCTAACATTTAAACGATAAATGGCCACTCACAAAAGTGACCATTCTAATAAATTCATTTAGCCGTCGTACTTTTCACCCTTAGTACTTTTGCTCAAATCCACCTGTTTGAGCGGAATCATGTGTGTCCGGTACCGAATCTTGTAATAGAAGAACAATACTAAGAAGAGCGGCACACTCATGTAAGTGATCAGAATATTCGACCAGTCCATCTTGGCAAACGCCTCGACGTTCTGTCCGCAGATAACCACGATACAGAGGACAAAGGCAAAGATAGGCCCAAACGGGAACAGGGTCGCGTGGTACTTCAGTTCGTTCACAGAGTGGCCCTGAGCAACGAACGCCTTCCGGAAGCGGAAGTGGGAAATGGCAATTCCCAGCCAGGCAATGAAGCCGCATAGCCCGGAAGCGTCAGTCAGGTACATGTAAGCCTGAGGAACCACAAACTGGGTTGCAAACGCCAGGGTCGAGATAATCATCGTAAAAATCAATGCGTAAATCGGGATTCCCCGCCGGTTAACATAGCCGAGGAAGCGCCATGCATAACCCTCCCGCGCCTGGGAGTACAGCATCCGGGTAGAAGCGTATAGGCCGGAGTTGGCCGCGGAAATCACCGCCGTCAAAATAACGGCATTCATGATGCTGGCGGCCACCGCCAAGCCAGCCCGCTTAAAGATAATCGTAAACGGACTCATCGTAATGTTCTGCACATCCGCGTTCATCAAGTTTTTGTTGGTGTACGGCAAGATGCAGGCAATTACAAAGATTGCAAAAATATAGAACAGCAAAATCCGCCAGAAAGTAGAATGAATTGCCTTTGAAATTGACTTTTCTGGGGTAGCGGCTTCCCCAGCGGTGATTCCAACCAGTTCTGTTCCCTGGAAGGAGAAACCGGCAACCAGGAAGACACTGATGACGGCGGGCGCACCACCGACAAACGGCGCTTGCTTGTAGTGGAAGTTACTAAAGCCCACAGGCTTGCCGCCCATGATCCCAAGGATAATTGCAACCCCGACGACCAGGAAGACGATGACGGTAACTACCTTTACGAGGGCCAGCCAGTACTCCGTTTCACCATAGGAGCGAACAGAGAGGTAGTTAATTAGGAAAATCAGGACTAGGACCACCGTACTGAAAACCCAGCTTGGTACATGGGGCAGCCAAAAATTCATCACGATGCCAGCACTGGTGACGTCGACCGGGATCGTAATCGCCCAGTTAAACCAGTAGTTCCATCCCATCGCAAATCCTAGGGCCGGGTCAACGAACTTAGTCGAGTAAGCCGAAAACGAACCGGTAAGCGGCATGTAGGTCGCCATTTCCCCCAAACTAGTCATCAGGAAGAAGACCATGATCCCCATGATAACGTAAGCGGTCAGGGCCCCTCCAGGTCCGGCGGTGGAAATCGCGGACCCTGACGTGATAAAGAGCCCGGTCCCGATGGTTCCCCCGAGGGCAATCATCGCCAGGTGTCGGGTTTCAAGGGTCCGTTTGATATGCCCTTCCTGTTGCCCCTGTGTACTTTCTGCCATATAACAATCCTCCAAATATTTTTTTGAAGAGGAAACTAAAAAGCCTCCCAACGGTGACCCCGTCAGAAGACTCCATTAACTTCTTAAATTAACGAATCAATCTTTAGGAAGCGCTCCGCAGTTGTGCGACAGTCCATGACCTCTTAAATCATAGCCCAACGGCTGGCAGCAATAAGACTACCGCCGTTTCGGCACCTTCCCCTTTCACAACTGGTCCAGCGCTTATTCGCCTCACAGCCGTTACTGATGAAAAGTGCAACCTCTTCATTTCATCAATATTATACACTCTTCACTCGTGACTGCAAGGAACTTTTTCCCACAGGACCTGGTCATCCTCCTGCTTTACTAGCTGAAAGCCAGCCCGGCGCAGGACCCGCTGCGAAGCTAAATTATCCTTGTCTGTCAAGGCAACGATCAATTTCGTTGACTGGGCAGTTAGCCCCCTGACGGCCTCTGTCATAATCCCCCGACCACGGCAGGCTGGCGCGAGGAAGTAGCCAAGTTCAACCGCCCCCTCCCCGGCCAACTCACTCGGCTGGGTAAAGAGCAGGCCGACTATTTTCCCTGGACAGCGTTGCTCGTAGATAGCGTAAAAGTGCCCAGTCTGCAGGAGAAAGTCAACTTCAAAGCTGCTCGGCTGGGGGCCAGAAAAAAGAAGGTGCGCCCCCTGTTGAATCGTCGGATCGGCTAATAGTTTCGCTAGTTGGCCGTCACCATCGTGGTTAATCCTTTTAATCATTAAACGTTCTGTTGTAATCATAATTATTTCCCGGGAAATTAAAAAGGCCAGGTAATTTCCCAGCCTCCCATTACTAGATATTCGAACTTGATAAAAACGATACCTGTTTCAATCGTGGTGCCCAGGCCACGTACAGCCATTCGGCTACTTGGAGCCAGGCATAGGCCAACAGCATCGCGCTGATGGTATCAAATGGCCAGTGAGCGTACAGGTAAACCCGAGAAATTGCCACGAAGAAAATGACAAATACAATCAGAATTTGGCAAATTGTCCGCACTGACCGTCGTTGAACCAGCGGCAGGACTACCAGTAAAATAATTGCCGCTACCAGGAAGATCCCCAGAGTGTGTCCACTTGGAAAACTGTAACCATCGTCAGCCGCAAGGTGCTGCGCTGGCCGGGCCCGTTTCACAATGTGCTTAACGATCGTTCCCAGGACGTCACCACCAATGATGGTACCAATCGCCCACAGGGCCGGAATCTGGCAACGATGAAGCCACAAGAAGATGGCGATAATCAAAACCCACAGCAGGTCGAGCTTCGGGCTAGCCAAGAATGATAGCAGGGTCATCAACGCGTGGAACCATCCCATCGCCTCTAAACGTTGGCTGGTAAACAGCGACTGTAAGACGGCATCCATCATTGTGACGACCGACGAATTATACTTGATTAGCAGCAACAGTGCCAAGAAAAAGCCACCGCTAAGCAAGAAGCGCCGCCACCGATGACTATCACGTTCAATAAACATATTCATACTCCTATTTTAAAATAATCTAACAACGGTTTGAGTATACCACAAGGCCCCGTCCGTTTGCAGGCCCCCAAATAGAATAAGGCCCGGGGCAGCAGCTAGCATGAAGTGCCTCATAATTGTTAGACAAAA
>NZ_AZGE01000005.1 GCF_001434465.1 Limosilactobacillus oris DSM 4864 | reverse complement strand
CATCAGTACTTCTTGACGAAGAGCCAAACAAAAAAAGAACTCCCGCAAGGCAGGAGTTCTCTTCATTAGGATTACTATTCAGCATCGCGACGACGTTCAGCGATCCGGGTAGCCTTACCAGTACGTGCCCGCAGGTAGTACAGCTTGGCACGACGAACGCGACCGTGACGAAGAACATCGATTTTAGCAACCCGTGGTGAGTGCAGTGGGAAAGTCCGTTCCACACCAACACCGTTACTGATCTTCCGAACAGTGTAAGTAGCGCTGATACCAGCACCGTGGCGCTTGATAACAACCCCTTCAAACATCTGGATACGTTCACGGGAACCTTCAACGATCCGCGCGTGAACCCGTACAGTATCACCGGCACGGAATTCCGGAATATCATCACGCAGTTGACTAGCAGTAATCTTTTCGATTAACTTATTTTGACGCATACAATTTCTTTCCTTTCGCCGACATTCATGTCCACAATGGGCAGCGGAATACCGTTATTCACGGCTAAACAGCCATTAACTACTATACATGGTTTCGTGCTAACTTGCAAGGGCTATTTCCCGTGCTCCTGGTTAATGATGGAATGCCGAATACCGTAAACAAAGTAAATCAGCAGGCCAATCACGAACCAGCCGACCATCAAAATCTTCGCATCCTTATTCAGGCCCCAGAAAATTACCGCAGAAAACAGGGCCGAAACCGTCGGCAGCACCGGGTACCAGGGCATCTTAAACTGGGCATCCGGCAAATCCTTCCCCTCACGTGGCCGCAGGGCGTAAATTCCGAGGGACACGAAAATGAAAGCTACCAGGGTCCCGGCGGAAACCAGGGTCGCCAGAAAAGTAAACGGAAAGACCGAACCCAGGACCATCGCCAACAAAGTAATCAGCCAGAGGGCGTGGCTGGGCACGTGGCGGCCATTAACAATCCCCAGCCGGCTCGGCAAGAGGCCGTCCCGCCCAAAGGCATAGATTAGCCGCGACGACGCCAGCAGAATCGCAATCAGCGCGGAAAAAATCCCGATAATCGCCACCACTGACAACAAGTTGGCCGTCAGGTAGTGCCCCGACTGGCGCAGTGCCCAGGCAGCCGGCTCAGCATTATTGGCGTAACGGGAGTACTTAAACATCCCCACCAGCACCAGGGAAACGGCGATAAAGAAGCCAGTACCGAGTACCAGGGTCCCGATTAGGCCCCGGGGCATCGTCTTTTGCGGGTTCTTCGTTTCCGCTGTGTTGGCCGCAATTGCGTCAAAGCCAACGTAGGCGATAAAGATTTGGGCCGTCCCGGCAAGGATCCCCTGCCAGCCCCCAAAGCTCGTTCCCGGCCGGTGCGCTGGAATAAAGGGCACGTAGTTATTGGCCTGGATGGCGGTCGCCCCGACCACGATGAACATGATAATCACCAGAAGCTTGATTGCAACGATGATGTTTTCAATCCGGCTCACCTGGTGGACCCCACGGGAAGTCAAAATTCCCACCGCCAGGATGGCGACCGCCGCCAAAAGTCAACGTAGGAGCCTTGACGGGGATTAAAGCCCCCGGTCAGGGCCACCGGCAGTTTAATTCCCAGGCTGGCTAAAAAGCCTTGCATATAGGCCGACCAGCCGGAGGCAACAAAGGCAACCGAGATAAAGTATTCGGCCAGCAAGGCCCAACCGGCAATCCAGCCGAAAAATTCACCAAAGAGGACGTTAATCCAGGAAAAGGCCGAGCCGGCAAAGGGCAAGACTGACGACATTTCTGCATAGGCTAAGGCCGATAAACCCGCCCCAATTGCCGCCACGATGAAGGCCAGGGGCACGGCGGGCCCGGTATGCTCAGCCGCGACGATTCCTGGCAGGGTAAAGATCGCGGTACCAACAACCATCCCGGTCCCGAGACCAATCAGGTCAATTGTTCGCAAACTAGGCGTCAGTTTAGCATCCTTTTGCTGGTACACCGCCGGATCCTGCTTCCAAAGCAAGCGTTCAAACAATTTTTTCATGAGCCTCTCCCTAATCCGGTACGTCCGGGTCTTCGTCCAGCTTAATATCTTCTAGCATCCGCTGCTGTTCCCGGCTGAGCGAGGCGGATTCCAGCAGGTCTGGCCGCCGGTGGAGGGTCCGCCGCAGCGACTCCCTCATCCGCCATTCGCGAATTTTCTGGTGGTTCCCGCTGGTCAGGACTTCCGGCACCTTCATGCCACGGAAGTCCGCCGGCCGCGTGTACTGCGGATATTCAAGCAGGCCGTTACTGAAGGAATCACCCATCGGAGAAGCCATGTTGCCAAGGACTCCCGGGACAAAGCGCACGGTCGCGTCAATCATCACCATCGCCGCTAGTTCGCCCCCGGTCAGGACATAGTCGCCCAGGGAAGCCTCATCAGTCACCAGCTGACGGATTCGTTCGTCATAGCCCTCGTAATGCCCGCAGATGAAGGTCAGGTGTTCCTCCTGGGCCAGCTCCTGGGCATAGTCCTGGTCAAAACGCCGGCCCGCCGGATCCATCAGGATAACCCGTCCCCGGGGATACTTGCCCGCCGTTTCCTTTTCAATTGCGTCCATCGCGTCAAAAATTGGCTGGGGCTGGAGGAGCATTCCGGCGCCCCCGCCAAATGGCGCATCATCGACGTGGTTGTGCTTATCAGTGGTGTAGTCGCGGAAATCGGTCACCTGGAGGTCCAAGAAGCCGTTTTCCTGCGCCTTACCGATAATCGACTCGCCCATCGTCGCTTGAAACATGTTTGGAAAAAGGCTCAACACATCAATTCGCATTATCCTAACCCCTCCATTAATTCAACCAGCACCTGACCGTTGTCGAGGTCGACCTGCTTGACCACGTCGTCAATCACCGGTAGCAGGAGGTCCGCCTTTCCTGGACGCTCCACAACCCAAACGTCATTAGCACCTGGAGCAAGGATCTCCTTGACTTTACCGAGTTCTTCCCCCGCCACCGTCTTAACAGTCAGGCCAATAATCTGGTGGTAGTAATACTGGCCGTCCTCTAAGGGTTGCTGGTCCGCTGCACTGACCATTAACTCATGGTTGCGAAAACTTTCGACATCGTTGATATTATCGTAGCCCACGAACTTCACCAGAATAAAACCTTTGTGCTGGCGGGACCGTTCAATCGTTAATTCAACCGGCGCGCCCGTCCCTTGCAGGTAGAGCTTTTGCTGGGGCGCAAACCGCTCGTCAACAAAGTCAGTGGTGGGCAGGACCCGAACCTCGCCCCGAATACCATGGGTGTTGACAATTTTACCAACATTATAAAATTGCATATTTTCCTCCTAAAAAAGATAAAAACTCCCACAGAACTGGTGTGGGAGTTTTTATTTAGTGACGATGATCGTTAATCAGTAACCGGACTTTCTTAGAATTGGAACGCCGAGAACGCGCACCCTCAACAACGGTCCGCAATGCTGCAGCAACGTGACCCTGGCGGCCAATCAGGCGCCCAATATCTTCTTGGGCAACGTTAACAATATACTGGTGGTAACGCCCACCATCCTCTTGGGAAATCGTTAACGCCGCCGGATGTTTTAATAGCGGGGTAACCAAATCACGAATCAGCGTCTCTATATTTGTCTCAGTCATGATAAATCATCACTTACTTCTTTGCGTACTTAGCTTCGTGGTACTTCTGCATAACGCCAGCCTTTTGAAGCATGTTGCGAACAGTGTCGGATGGTTGGGCACCCTTTTGCAGCCATTCCATAACAGCATCTTCATCAAACTTGACTTCCTTAGGAGTAGTCAATGGGTTGTAAGTACCTAAAGCGGTAATGAAACGACCATCACGTGGTGAACGTGAGTCGGCAACAACGATCCGGTAGAAAGGACGCTTCTTAGAACCCATACGCTTTAAACGAATTTTAACAGACATTTTTGCACCTCCCTGATTTCTTTTAACAGGTAATAATATACCAGTCTTCCGAGAGAATGTAAAGTAGTTTTTCTTGACAGGCTTAATTATTTTTCCGCCGGGTACCTGCAAGGCCAAACGAAGCAGCGAGGACCGCTAGCCCAAGGGCAATCAGCCCTGGATTTTCACTTCTTCCGGTCTGGGGCAGCTGCTGGGACCCGGCCACCTCATCATTGTCAACTGGGGTAACGGCCACCGGCAGTCCAGTCCGCGTCCCGGGCTGAGCTCCCCCTTCACCCGGTTGAGCCGGTTGCCCCGGTTGTTCTGGCCGTGGGGCCACCGGAGACGTAACTGGCCGGTAAACTACCGTTCGCTCCACATTTGAACTTGCATGGTTGACCGTAAACGCAACCACCTCCGCGATGTCGGGCCGGTAGCCGGAAATGGCGGGTGAGACCACCGCCGGGAAGGTTTGTGGTCCAGACCAGGTGGCCGTCACTGCCCCGGTCACCAAATCCCGCTTCCCCGTCTGTGTAAAGGAGACCTGACTCTGATAGTCTGGCAGCAAGTGGTGGCCGGCCGCGTCGACGTAATGAATGGTTTCCGTTACTGTTTTCTGTTCACTAACTGGGACAGTTCGGTGTGTAAAGTGGGCAATGAAATACTGGTCGTCAGCTGGGGCGGTATCGAAGTTGCCAAAACTGACTTCGCTCAGCACGAGTCCATTCAGCCACTGGTCCTTGTTAGCCGGATCATTCCCCACGTAGGTACCAGCATAGTCGTAATTACTGAGGTCATAGTTTGTAGGAATTGTAAAGACAATTGGCTTATCACTCCTACCGCTAACGCTCAGGTCCGACAAGCCCGGAATAAAGCGCTGGTCAGTATCATCGTAAAAACGTAAATGAGCATTCTCCTGAGCAACCGGCTTGTAAACCACATACTCAATAAAGTCAGCGTGCGGAAAGTCGAATGGTGCTTCCTGGCCGGCCTGGCGGATTGCCGCCCCCGTCGTTTGCGCCTGACCATCAGCCGTCATTGCTAGCTGCCCGTCGGCCGACTGGACGCCCTGGTAGGCGGTATACCCGTCAACCACCGGAAGGTTCAGGGCATTAAACTGTTCATCAGTATGGTAGCTGCCGGCTTTCCCCGTTTTGCTGGTGAAAACTACCTGCCGCTTGACATCGGGGATTCCCTCCCCAGACGGCTGCGTCATTGGTTGGCCCTGCTCATTAACAAAGTGGATCACCTGGTTAACGAAACCATAGTAGGTCGAGTCGACATAGGCCCGGCTAACCGGCTTGAGGTCGTTCTTGATATCGATCCAGTATCCCCAGTCCGCGTCATACTTCGTTTGCCCCTGACTAACGACCTTCGCGTGCCAGGGATGACTATCCATATATTCACGAACCGCTGCGCTCTGGATTGAGTAACCACCCAGCCAGTTGCCCGGCTGGTCACCATAGCTAGCCGCCTGCCGGTCTTGCTTGTAGTTCCGAATACCATCCCCGGGCATCAGCGCGACCGGGTCCGTCGGTTTCCAGGTCAGCAGGGTGACCGGTGAACTACCGTCACTATTAGTTGAACGGAAGCCCGCGTAATCCCCGCTGACGGTAACATGGTAGGTCGCTTCATCGGCACCGTTATCCGTGCGTTCCACCTTTACCAAGGGCTTTTGGTAAACATACTGTTTCGTCAGGTAAAAGGCGCCAGAATCCGTCAACTGGTCATTCAGCTTGATAGAATCACTGCTGATTACCGGAACGATAATCTCCTGCAGCTCCCGTTGCAAGTCCGCGGCACTGACAAAGTTAGTCTCCACCTCACCGGTACTTGCCGGCTTGGTAACCGTAATGGTGAAGTCGGAACCAACATCGGCGAGCGAAATTCCTACTCCCTGGGTCGGGTCCACCAGCTTGAGGTACTCCTGGCCATTCACCCAGGTATGAGCTGGGACAGAACCAGTATGGTCACTGGAAACAATCTTAGTAGCCACCGGAATTGTCTCGGTGCTGGCATCCTTAACTACCTGCAAGTGCAAACCGCTGGCGTAATGCTGGTCACCGATCTGCAAGTCAGCACCCGGCGTATAGCTTCCCGCACTTGTCCCGGGTGCGTACAGGACGAGGGCCTGACTAGGCGGCAACAGTTTCTTATCACCGTTACTGCTTGGGTTGTACCATACCAGGTCAGCGTTAAAGGTCAACGCGTTCGGCGTCCCCTGATTGTTGCGGAAGTAGCTGCTTAAAAAGGAATTAAAGATGATTTGGTAGTAGCCGTTGCTCCCGGCATTTGCCAAGGCATTATCATTAGAATTAGCGACTACCTGCCAGTGAGGGTCATTAACGGTAGCCCCAGCCCCCGGAACTGACTGCTGGTAACTGGCTAAGTTGCCGGCTGGCAGGATGTAACCGACAATATGTCCCTCATACCACAGGGGTACCTGGCTGTTACCATTGATTGCCCCATAGCTAAATACTTCCTGCTGGCCGTCAGCAGTCGTGTACGGCAAGCCTAGTTTAACGTTGATATAGTCACCATTCTGCAGCTGGATAACTTCCACAGCAGGAACGGTTAGGCCCAGGTGGAGGGTAACTGTCCCCGGGTTACCCGTATCCTTGTCGCCCGCTGTTTCGGTAATCGTATGATTGGTAACCGTGATCCCTTGACCGACCTGATCGTCAATTGCCCTGGTCGGCGTTAAACTCTTGCTAGTGCTCGTTGCCGCGGCTGGAGCAGCCGCCGGATTACTAGCAGCGTTCGTCAACGGTTGCTGCTGATCACTTGCGGGTACCCCCACCCCACTATTTGCCTGGGTGCCTGCCGGCGTTGGATTAGTATCCGCCCGCACGTTGCTGGTCATGCCTAGCCAAAAGCTGGTGGATAGCAGGACCGAGGCGACCCCGACGCCGAGCTTTCGCAACCCGTAGCGTGGCTGCCGAGCGAGTATCCGTTGGTGATTATTACAAGAAACCATCATCAATCCCCCTATAACTAATTTTGAAACATGTTTATAATATTCCATTCCATCCCCAATCGCAATATCAAATCATCTAACTGGCCGGGTACTAAAAAACCAGCGCTACTAGCATCTGGAAATCCCAAATACTGGTAACGCTGGTTTTCGTTTACTTTTTCCGCATCTTGCGAAGTTTCTTAATCCGCTTGGCCTTATCCTTCTTCATCTTCCGGGCCATCCGGTTCATCGCCATCTGCCCCATCTTGCCACCGGGCATCTGGCCGCCGAAGAGGTTTTGCATCCCACTCATGTTGCCATTCGTGACCTGCTTCATCATCTTCCGCATCTGGTTAAACTGCTTAATCATCCGGTTGACCTCGACGATTGGCCGACCGGCACCAGCAGCTAGTCGGCGCCGACGACTGGGGTTCATCAGGTCAGGATTTTCCCGTTCCTCAGGGGTCATTGAGAGAACAATCGCCTTGATGTGGGCGAACTGCTTAGGATCAATGTTGATGTTCTTGAGTGCTGGATTGTTTGCCATCCCCGGCATCATCTTGAGGATGTTTTCCAGCGGCCCCATCTTGGTGACCTGGTCCATCTGGGCGAGAAAGTCGTTGTAGTCAAACGTATTTTCCCGCATCTTGTCCATCGTTTCCTGGGCCTGTTCTTCATCGAAGTTCTTCTGGGCCTTCTCGATCAGGGTCATCATGTCCCCCATGCCGAGAATCCGCGAAGCCATCCGGTCCGGGTGGAAGACATCCAGGTCCGCCATCTTTTCCCCTTCACCGACAAACTTGATTGGCTTACCAGTAACGGCCCGGATTGACATGGCAGCCCCACCACGGGTGTCACCATCGAGCTTGGTCAGGATAACCCCGGTAATGTCGAGTTTGTCGTCAAAACCCTGGGCGGTATTGACGGCGTTCTGCCCGGTCATCGAATCGATTACCAGCAGGATTTCGTCCGGGTTAACCAGCTCCTTGATGTTCGCCAGTTCGTCCATCAGCTGCTCGTCAATCTGGAGCCGGCCGGCGGTATCAATGATGACGTAATCATTGTGATTTTGCTTGGCCACTTCCATCCCCTCGCGGACAATTTCCACGGGGTCAACGTCAGTCCCCTTCTCAAAGACCGGGACGTCGATTTGGTCAGCGACCTGTTGCAGCTGGGTGATGGCGGCTGGCCGGTAAACGTCGGCCGCGATAAACATCGGGCGGGCGTGGTCCTCATTCTTCAGCCGGAGGGCTAATTTACCGGCAGTGGTCGTCTTACCAGCCCCCTGAAGCCCAACCATCATGATCACGGTCGGGATATGGGCGGCCTTGTTTAGCGGTACCGCCTCTTCCCCCATCAGCTTCGTCAGTTCGTCGTTCACGATCTTAACGATTTGCTGGGCCGGGTTCAAGCCCTTGAGGACCTCCGCACCGGCGGCCTTTTCCCGCACGGTCTTCACGAAATCCTTGACGACCGTAAAGTTAACATCGGCTTCCAGCAGGGCCAGGCGGATTTCCCGCATTGTTTCCCGCAGGTCGGCTTCCGTCACTTTCGGTTTGCGCCGAAGTTTTTCCATCGCCTTTTGCAGGCGTTCTGTCAATCCTTCAAATGCCATTTATTCTTCCTCCAAACTCTCTAAGTGGCTGACCAATTCATTGAGCTGGTCGTCATCTGGGTAATGGCTGCGCACGTACTGCTGAATCTCGTCAGCCTGACGATTGCGGGCCTGAAACTCAGCGTAGAGGTGCAGTTTTTGCTCGTAGTCTTCCAGAATGCTTTCCGTCCGTTTGATATTATCATACACTGCCTGCCGGCTGACGTGAAAGTTTTCCGCGATCTCGCCCAGCGAATAGTCATCCCCGTAGTACAGCTCTAAGTAGTCATTTTGTTTTTTAGTCAGTAGTGGTTGGTAGAACTCAAATAAGGAGTTGATCCGGTAATTTTTTTCGATTTCCATTGCGACGCTCCTAATCGACCTCGACCAGGCCCTTGAAGAGGCCGTAAACAAAGTCGCTGGCGTTGAACTTCTGCAGATCGTCCACCTTTTCACCCAGGCCGACATACTTGACTGGCAGGTGAAGTTCGTTCCTAATTGCGAGAACAATCCCCCCGCGAGCGGTCCCATCGAGCTTCGTCAGGACAATTCCAGTAACGTCGGTACTCTGCTTAAAGAGTTTGGCCTGGTTAAGGGCGTTCTGACCGGTCGTCGCGTCGAGGACCAGTAAGACCTCATGCGGTGCGTCGGGAATCTCCCGGGTCAGGATCCGCTTCATCTTCGCCAGCTCGTTCATCAGGTTGACCTTATTCTGCAACCGGCCAGCGGTGTCGACGAAGAGGACGTCATAGTCTTCCCGCTTTGCCTTTTGGACCGCGTCAAACACGACGGCCGCCGGATCACCGTTTTCGGGACCCGTCACAATATCAACGCCGTCCCGCTGGGCCCAAACGTCTAACTGTTCAGTAGCCCCAGCCCGGAAGGTATCGGCCGCCGCCAGCAGGACCTTCTTGCCCTGCCGCTTGAAGAGGGCCGCCATTTTCCCAATGGTGGTCGTCTTCCCGGCACCGTTAACCCCGACGAACATGATAACGGTTGGCCCTTCCGCGGCCATCCGCAGGTCGGGATTTTCACCCTGGCCCGCTTCTTCGTAGAGGTCGACCATCTTTTCGATGATGACGTTGGAAACCTCCTGCTTGCTCTTGGCATTTTCAAGTTTAACTTCTTCCCGCAGGCTGTCACTGAGCTTCATCGCCATGTCATAGCCAACGTCTGACTCAATCAGCATGTCTTCGAGGTCGTCAAAGAAGTCCTCGTCGACGTGGCGGAAGTTCGCCAGGAAGCGGTTCAAACGGGCACCAAAGCCGGTCCGCGACTTTTCCAAGCCCCGGTCATACTTTTTCTCCTGTTGGTCTTCACTTGGTGCGGTAGTGGTTGACTCTTCACCGCTTGGTGCTTGTCCGGCTGTCTCATCCGGCAGTTCTGAGGACGGTACCGCTGGAGAAACACTCGCCGCCAGCGTCGTTGACTGGTGGGCAGCAACCGTACTCAAGCTAGCTGCTGAACTAGCACTCGCAAGGCCGCTCGTACTAGCTGACAACGATGATTGACTAAGTGGAGCCGCCGCTTGGCTTACGCTGGTACTTAAACTGCTGCTGGCCGACTGGGAGACCGAACTTGACCGCTCCGTGCTGGCACTTGCCACACTGGCCTGCTGGCTGGTACTGCCACTAGTGGAAAGACTAGCTGCCACCGTCGTCGATGCGCTGGCCGACGCCGCGGTCGTCAACGATGTGGAAGCTGCGTGGTCACTCGCCGGTGTTTCCTTTTTGTGGCGGCGGAAAATATCAAATAATCCCATTCTGATTCCTCCTACTCTTCTTGGTCATTCAGGGTATCAATCACGTCTACGGAAATCATCTTCGACACCCCTGATTCTTGCATTGTCACCCCGTAGAGGACGTCCGCCCCCATCATGGTCCCCTTCCGGTGGGTAATTACGATAAACTGTGGTCCTTCTTTGCCAAAGCGTTGCAGGTAGTTAGCAAAGCGTTGGACATTAACTTCGTCTAGCGCTGCCTCCGGTTCATCCAGGATGGCAAAGGGGACGGGGCGAACCTTTAAGATGGCAAATAGTAAGGTAATCGCCGTGAGGGCCCGTTCACCACCTGACAAGAGGTTCAAATGCTGGTTCTTCTTTCCCGGCGGCTGGGCCATAATATCGACCCCGGTCGTCAAGAGGTCATGCGGATCGGTTAATTCCAGCTTGGCCCGCCCGCCAGCAAAAATCTGCCGGAAGGTTTCGTCGAAGGCAGCTGAGACCTCCTTGAAGGTGGTCATAAAGCGTTGCTTGACCTCACCATCCATCTCGTCCATCGTCTGCTGGAGTTGGGTCCGTGATTCCAGGAGGTCGTGCTGCTGGCCCTTTAGGAAGTCATAGCGCTCCTTGACCCGGTCATACTCTTCAATCGCGCTGACGTTGACCGTGCCTAATTCATCGAGGCCCCGTTGCAGGAGCTTTAGCCGCCGGGCCAGGTCAGCATCACTGATTTGCTGGTCAGCTTTTTGCCGGGCAGCAGTGATCGTCAATGAGTGGTGGTCCCGCAACTGGTTTTGCAGCTGGTCCAACTGGCCTTCACAACGAACCCGCCGTTCATTTAGGGCGTTCAGGTTATCAAGAGCGGCCCGCTCGAGGCTCATCAGCCGTTCCTGCTTGCTTTCAGCGGCGTTCAGTTGGTCAGCTAAAGCTGCCAGCTGATCGTCGGCCGCTGTCAACTGTTGACGGTAACCTGCCAATGCCTCTTGAGCCGTCGACAGTGCCGTCGCGGTATCCTCACCATGAGTTCCCTGCTGCCGGTAACGTTCTTCCAGTTGGTGAAGCTGTTGCCCCAGGTCAGCGGCGGCCGATTTCAATTGAGCTAGTTGCTGGTCGAGAGCAGCGGCCTGACGTTGATACTGCTGCTGCCGCTCCTTAGCAACCGCTAACCACTGCTGAAGTTCGTGGACCTGGTCATTTTGCGCGTCCGCGTTATGCCGCAATTGGGTAATTTGCTGGTTGACCTTTTCAGTTTGCTCCTTGACTGTCGCCAGTTGAGCATCAATCTGCTGCTGAGCCGCAGAGTTCGTCTGGAGCTGATCCTGATAAGAACTATGGCGGGAGGTCTGTTCATCAGTCTGGTATTGAAGGGTCGCCACCCGCTGGCCCGTCGTTTTGACCTGGTCAGCCAGGCGATTAAGGGCCGTCTCTGCCGTCCGCAGTTCGTCCGCTTGTTCCTGGGAAGTTGCTTGCAGGTCAGCCAATTTGGCCTGCCCCCGCTGCTGGGACGCCTGTAGCTTTGCAACCGTCGCTTCAGCCTGCTTAGCATTTTGCTGTTGGTCAGCTAGGAGGTTCGCCAGTTGCTGTCCGGTCTGCTTTTGCGTCAAAACTCCGGCACGCTGATGGCGATTGGCCCCCCCAGTCATCGCTCCGCTGGTATTAATTAATTGACCATCAAGGGTTACCACCCGGACCTGGTGGTGGCCAGCCCGGGCAATGGCCGTCGCGTTATCCAAGTTATCAACGACCACAGTGTTGCCCAGCAGGTAGTCAATAATTAGCTGGTAGCGCTGGTCATACTGGACCAAGTCGGTGGCCCGGCCAACGTAGCCCGGCATCCCCTCCAGGGTTGGCCAAATCGACAGCAGCCGCCGCGGACGGAGGGTGTCCAGAGGAAGAATCGTTACCCGACCAGCCCGTTGCCGCGTTAAGAAGCGAATAATTTCTTTCCCGGTGTCCTGGCGATCTACGACCAGTTGCTGGAGTTGCCCGCCGAGAACGGTTTCAATCGCCGTCGTAACGTTGGCTGGAGTCGTAATCAGCTCCCCGACTGCCCCGGCAAGCCCCGCAAACTGCTGCCGGTTGCGCAGGACACTTTGGACACCGTGATAGTAGCCGTCGTAGTCATCCTCACGCGCCCGGAAGTCCTTGATCCGAGCCGCGGTTGAATGAGCATCCCCCAGCAGCTGGTACCACTTTCGCTGCTGTTCCTGGTAACGGTTGGTCAATTGTTCCAGCTGCTCTTGGACACCAGTGAGTTCATGGTTAGTCGCCGCCAGGCGGTCCCGTTGCTGAGCCACTTCCTGCTGCTTAGCAGTTAATTCCCGCTGCTGGGCAGTCTGTTGCTCTTTCAACGCCGCCAGCTCGGCATCACTTTCCTTTTGGACGTTTAGCGCCTGCCGGTGGTTCTCCTGGAGGTAGTTGGCCTGGTTGTGCAGAGTCGTCTGCTGCTGGAGAAGTTCAATCTGCTGGTTGCGCAGTTCTTCTAGCCGGGCTTGCAGCTGCTGTAACCGTTCACTGGCTGTTTGCTGTTCAGCCGCTTGGAGCTGTTTCTTGTGTTCCGCCATCGTTTGCTCGTGAGCAGTCAAATCCTGCTTGACCGCGGCTAACCGCTTCTGCACTTGCTCTTGTTCCTGCTGGTTAGCACTAATTTGTTCACTCAGCCGGTGCTGCTCCTGCTCTTGCTGCTGGCGCTTGACCGTCGAAATCGACTGCTGGTTCTGATAATCAGCAATCAGCTGAGTTTGGCGCAAAATCGACTGGTTCGCGGCATCCTTGTCCCGTTGAAGGGCCGTCCGCTGCTGCTTGTACTTTTCTAATTCAGTATCAGCGGCCGCGGTCTTTTTACGGTACTGGTCAACCAGCTGCCGCGAGTCAGCCAGTTTGCCCTGCAACCGTTGCAGCTGGTCATGCTGCTGGTCATAATTGCGAACAAGTTGGGTCTGGTCCAGGCGGTCAAACTGTTCCTTTTGTTCCAAATAATCCTTTGCCAGCGCGCTTTGGTCAGCTAACGGTTCTAACTGACTAGCTAATTCGCTGATAATATCGTTGACCCGGTTAAGGTTGTCCATCGTCTGTCCAAGCCGCCGTTCCGCCGTTTGCTTATTTTTACGGTACTTAGCGACGCCGGCTACCGTTTCGATAATGGCCCGGCGGTCTTCCGGCTTCCCATTGAAGATTGCTTCAATTCGTCCCTGGGAAATAATTGAGAATGACTCCCGGCCCAGTCCAGAATCGATGAAGAGATCGACAATGTCTTTCAAGCGCACCTTATTACCATTGAGCAGGTATTCACTGTCCCCATTGCGGAACAGCTTCCGAGTAATGGTTAGTTCGTTAAAATCACTGGCAAGATAATGGTCACTGTTATCAAAGGTGATTGAGACCAGTGCCCGGTTCAGTGGTGCCCGGTTAGCGGCTCCATTAAAGATTACGTCCACCATCTTATCCCCCCGCAGGTGCCGGGCAGACTGTTCACCCATTACCCACCGGATAGCTTCAATGATGTTGCTCTTCCCACTCCCGTTTGGACCAACGATTCCGGTCATCCCCTCCTCGAACTTAATCGTTGTCTTGTTGGCGAATGACTTGAAGCCGTCAATTGTTAATGACAATAATTGCATACTAACCTACTCTCACGTTACTTCTTTGCTCGTAATTTCTTCAGGGCGCGCTGGGCTGCCTGCATCTCAGCCTGCTTTTTCGATGACCCTTGACCATCCGCAATGACCTGACCATTGGCTGCCACATCGACATGGAAGGCGGGGTTGTTCTCAGTCCCGCTCTCTTCAAGGAGGTGGTACTCGATCAAAACATCGCCATCCCGCTGGAGAAACTCTTGCAAGCTGGTTTTAGCATCAACAGCGTGGTCGAACCAGCCCATGTCCAGCTTCGGGAAGATGACCCGGCGGACAAACTTTTCAACTGCCGGCCGCCCTTGGTCAAGGTAAAGGGCCCCCACAAAGGATTCAAAAATATCACAGAGCAGTCCCGGCCGCTGGCGAGCACCCGCGAGTTCCTCCCCGTGACCCAGCCGGATGTACTGGTCAAAATGACACTCCTTGGCGAACTTAGAAAAGCTATCCTCGCACACCATAGCGGCCCGCAGGCGGGTCAGCTTACCCTGGGGCAACTCGGGATAGCGTTTATAAATATATTCTGAAACAATCAGTTCCAACACGGCATCGCCAAGGAATTCGATCCGTTCGTAAAACTTCAAATTCTGATGAGGGTGCTCATTGACATACGAAGCCTGGGTAAAGGCCTCTGCTAACAAGCGCGGGTCAGAAAAATGAATATCAAATTCCTTGGCCAAGTAGTCTTGTAGTTCTTCGATCATGTTTAGATTCCTTTCTTCTTACTATAAAAATTACATTCTTTTCTATTATACTAAACAAGTCCGCCCCGCGCAGGCTTTTCGCGATTTAAAAAGAAAAAAGCCCCACCATACGGAGAAGAGAAACCGGTCCAACTTGGTTAAGTACCCGTTCCTGATGTTTGCCGTTCACCGCGGGGCATGTCGGGAGAGTCCTTTGCTGGCTGACCAGCGGGCAAACTTACAGCCAGCGCCGTGGCATTCTTGCCTTTAAAATAGGAAAGAGGCTGAAGTTAATTCCCAGCCTCAACTATTACATAGATAAAAATGCTTCAATACAGTAGCCGGCCCACTGGCCTCCTAACTCAGTCAGCGGTATGCTGGTCGATGTAGTCCACCACTTCACCGATTGTACTGAGCTTTTCTGCTTCGTCATCGGCAATTTCCGCGTTGAAAGTATCTTCTAGTTCCAGGACAAATTCAACAAAATCAATCGAGTCGGCATCCAAGTCGGTCTTGAGATTCAAATCATCGGTAATCTTAGCCCGGTCAATATCGAAGTGGTCTGCCACGATTTCAGAAACCTTATTAAAAATTTGTGTACGCTTATCATTTTCAGCCATGGTAAATAACCTCACTTTATTAAATCCGAATCCTATTCTATTCGTTTTTGCCGTCCTTGTCCACTACCGCTTCCTGACCAAAAAAGTCGACCGTTTTCTCGATTACCCCAGAGGTCAGCATCGTCCGAATCTGACTGATCGTGTTAGCGACCGCCGTTGCATCGGAGGAACCGTGAGTCTTGACTACCGGCGCTTGTAGGCCGAGCAATACTGCCCCGCCGTAAGTCGACGCGCTCATCTTTTTGCCGATATTATGGAAGACTGGTTTTAAGAGGAGGTAGCCTAGCTTTGCCCGAAGGCCGCCATTTAAGATTCCATCCTTAATCAGGGTCAGCATCATCTTGGCAGTTCCTTCGGTCGCCTTCAAAGCAGCGTTGGCAGTCCAGCCATCACTGACCACCACATCAGCTTTACCCACAAGGAGGTCCCCCGATTCAATGTTGCCGACAAAATTAAGGTCACTCGCGGCATTCAACTGCTGCCACACATCCTTATGGAGCTTATCACCCTTATCTTCCTCGGCCCCGTTATTCAGTAGGGCAATGCGGGGGTTCGCGACCCCCAGGACATTTTCAGCATAAAACTTCCCGAGATAGCCGTACTGAACCAGGTTGCGTTCCTTGCTTTCAGCGTTGGCCCCGGTATCTAGGTAAACAAAACTCTGCCGGGTCGCACCGGGCTGGGTAATGGGCAAAATACTGGTTAAGCCGGGACGGTCGATCCCCTTGATCCGGCCCACGATAAAAATGCCGGCCGCCAATACGGCACCGGTATTGCCGGCAGAGAAGAAGGCATCCGCGCTGCCCTCCTTTACGGCCCGGGCTGCCCGTACAATCGAAGAATCCTTCTTCCGTCTGATTGCCCGGACTGGTTCTTCACCCATCGTGATTTCTTCGGTAGTCTCAATGACCGTCAGCCGTTCATCGTTTTTAATCAGCGGCTTAACCTGTGCCGGGTCGCCAAAAAGTTGGAATTCGAGGTCCGCGTACTGGTCACGTGCCTGTTCGACCCCCGCAATAATCGCCTGAGGGGCATTGTCGCCCCCCATAGCGTCAACAGCAATTTTCATTATTATCTACTCCTTAGTCAAAGTGTGTTTCAAGCTGGTGGCGTTGCAGATATAACACCAGCGGCTGATTATCGTCCTGTTTGTCCCAGTGAGGAGTCCGCAAGAGGTCGGCCGCATCCTGTCGCGCCACCTGAAGCATTTTAAGGTCACCAACCGGATCGCCAACTTTGAATTCTGGCATTCCCGACTGCTTACTGCCCAGGACATCGCCGGACCCCCGCAGCTCCATATCACGCTGGGCGACGACAAAACCATCATTCGTCTCGACCATCGTTTTCATCCGCTGCTTACCGTCATCCGTCTTCGGGTCGGCAAGTAGCAGGCAGTAACTCTGTCGGTCCCCACGACCAACCCGGCCCCGGAGCTGGTGAAGCTGCGCTAATCCAAAGCGATCAGCATTGTAAATCAGCATGACCGTCGCGTTCGGGTTATCAACGCCGACCTCAATCACCGTGGTGGAAACCAGAAGCTGGTACTCACCCCGTTGGAACTTGTGCATTGCCTGCTCCTTTTCCTCAGCAGACATTCGGCCATGCAGCAAGCCGACCTGGTAGTGGGGCTGAAAATACTCTGCCAGCTCATTGTATAAGTCGGTGGCGTTTTGGACGTCGAGCGCCTCAGATTCCTCAATCAATGGACTAACGATGTAGGCCTGGGCCCCCGTGGCGAGCTGGTCGCGCAGGAAATGAAGGGCTTCACTCTGCTGGTCGACCTTTAACCAGCGGGTTTCAATCGCCTTCCGTCCCGCAGGCAGCTCATCGATCACGGAAACGTCCATTTCCCCATAAGCGGTGATCGCCAGGGTCCGGGGAATTGGTGTCGCCGTCATTGCCAGGACATCCGGGTGGGCGCCCTTTTCACGCAGAAGCTGCCGTTGGTTGACCCCGAAGCGGTGCTGCTCGTCAGTGATTACCAGACCGAGGTTGGCATACTCAACGTCGTCCTGGATGAGGGCGTGGGTCCCAATAATCAGGTTGATTTCTCCCCGCTTGATGGCCCCCGTAAGTTCCCGGTGCTGCTTAGCGGTCAAAGAACCAGTCAGCAGGCCAACGTGAACGTGGGTCCCCGCGAACACCCGGGACAGCTTTTCAGCGTGCTGGGCGGCCAAAATTTCTGTCGGAGCCATCAGGGCGGCCTGATAGCCAGCCGTAATCGTTGCGTAGATGGCAATCGCCGCGACGATGGTCTTCCCCGACCCGACATCCCCCTGCAGAAGGCGGTTCATCTGGTAAGGCTCACGCAGGTCACGACAGATTTCATTCACGACCCGTTTTTGCGCTCCGGTCAACTCGAAACCGATTCCTGCAATAAACTCCTTTAATTCGTCATTGCGGTACAAAATACGGTCACCATTCGCGTGCCGGCGGGCCTGCCGAATGGCCTGTAAGCGCAACTGAAACAAGAAAAACTCCTCATAGGCAGCCGTCCGCCGCGCGGCCTTGGCCTGACCCACGTTCTCCGGGAAGTGCAGGGCTTTAATCATCGTCCGCCGGTCCAGCAGACGATAGTGCTGACGAAGTGACGCCGGCAGGAGGGTGGGAATAACGTTTTGGTACTCATCAAAAGCCTGCTTGATCAGCCCCCGGAGCGTTGCCTGGCGAATATGCTTATTGACCGAATAAACCGCTCCCGAATCGGCCTGCTCCTGGTCACCAGCAGACAGGAATTTATTTGCCGTAACCTGGGCACGTTGGGCATCCCACTTCCCCATTACCGTAACGGTTTGCCCCAGCGCGACCCTTTTCGCGAGGTAGGCCTGGTTAAAGAAGGTCACCATGATTACCCGCGGGCCGACTTGGAGGCGAAAACTGAGGCGACTTCGCCGGTAGCCGAAGTGGGAGAGGAGGGGTTCGGACACCACCGTCCCTTGGGTAGTGATTCGTTGCCGGTCTTGGACGTTCTCCAAATCTGCTGGAGTAACATCGTCATAGCGGTTTGGATAGTAAGTCAGGAGATCTTCGACCGTGTCAATGCCGAGGGTCGCCAGGTCCGCGGCCCTTTTTGGCCCCACGCCCTTTAATACTGCTACCGGATCCTGTAAGCTCTTCATCTTCTCCCCTCCTTCCTACGTAAAAAGAGGCTGGGAAAAGCCAACCTCACCTGTTGCTTTAGTCTATCAGTAAACTACTCAACTGAAATCAAGTATGGGTACACTGGCTGTCCACCCTCGTAAATCTGAATATCCAGTTCGTCGTCAACTTCTTCTACGGCCGCTTTAATTGCCTGGGCAGTTTCCTCCGTGCCGTCTTCTCCGTAGAGGATTGTCACGATTTCACTATCCTCGTCAAGCATCTTCTTGACCATTTCAATCGCGGTTTCCTCCAGGTCGGGGTTAGTCTCAACAATTTTGCCGTCGACAATTCCCAAGTAGTCGTTCTTCTTAATTTCCTGACCATCAATGGTCGTGTCGCGAACAGCATGGGTGACTTCCCCACTAGCAACGTTGCCAATGTTGGCCTCCATGCTTTCCTGGTTAGTAGCCAGGTCTGCTTCTGGATTGTAATCCAGCAACGCTGACATCGCTTGGGCAATCGTCTTGGCATGAACGACCCGGGTTGGGATTTCCGCTACCTCTGCCGCCTGTTCAGCCGTCATGAAGATATTGCCGTTATCCGGCAAGACCAGCGCCTGCTTGGCACCACTCTGGTTAATGGCATCCACGATGTCCTTGGTGCTAGGGTTCATCGTTTGTCCGCCACTGATGATGTGGGTCACGCCCAGGCTCTTTAAGAGCTTGATCACCCCATCACCAGAAGCGACCGCAATGACCGCAGTTTCTGGTGCAGGCTCAGTTTCTGCCGGCTGGGATGCCTGCTCATCAGAAGTAGCTGCGTCGCCCTCGTCATCATGTTCCATAATCTCTTCCTGCTGCCAGACCATGTTATGGATTTCAATCGTCTGCAAATCACCAAATTCCTGTCCCCATGACAAAACCTGTCCCGGGTGTTCAGTGTGAACGTGAACCCGGACAACCTGGTCGTCATTTAGGACCAGCAAACTGTCGCCAAGTTTAGCCAGGTAGTTGTAGAAAGTATCGTAATCAAACTTTTTGGTTACTTCCTTCCCCTTCCCTAGGCGAACCAGCATCTGGGTACAGTAAGTGTACTTGATGTCAGCAGGGTCTAGTTTACCCTGAACGCTTTGGTGGTCCATTGCGTTAACCATTTCATCTACCTCAGCCTGATCAGGCTTGTAGTCGGCACTCTTAGCAACTTCCTTGCCGCTAAGGGATTCGTCAAAGGCTTCAAGAACATCAACCAGGCCCTGACCACCAGAATCAACTACACCGACTTCTTTAAGCACCGGCAGCAATTCAGGGGTCTTTTGCAAGGCAGCCTTGCTAGCTTCGTAAATGGCATTGACGATTTCAACCATGTCTTCGGTCTGCTTGACCTTGTTTAAGCCGGCCTGAGCTGACTCCCGCACTACCGTTAAAATCGTCCCTTCGGTTGGCTTCATCACCGCCTTATAGGCAACTTTGGCACCATTAGCGTATGCGTCCACAAAATCTTGGGCATTCAAGGTCTGCTTGCCAGCAGCGGCCTTGGCAAAGCCCCGGAAAATTTGGGAGAGGATTACCCCCGAATTTCCGCGGGCCCCCATCAGCAGGCCCTTAGCCAGTGCAGCACTGAGGTCACCAACATTATCACTTGCCGCTTCCCGCTCGTACTTAGCACCGCTCGCCATTGAGGACGCCATATTCGTCCCGGTATCACCATCAGGAACAGGGAAAACATTGAGCGAATTAATAAAGTCCGCCTGTTGGTTTAACTTATCGGCAGCGGCTTGCACCATCTTGCCGAATTCAAGATTTGTAATTTCTGTTACAGCCAATTAAAATTTCCTCCCGTGTTCCATCCTAGTCTTCTGTTGAGCGGACACCTTGGACGCAGACGTTAACGGCGTCCGCGGTGATGCCGAGCATTGATTCCAGGTTATACTTGACTTTCGCCTGGACGCTCTTGGATACTTCTGAAATCTTGGTACCGTAGCTGACGATAATATTCACGTCAACGACGATTCCGTTATCCTGCTGGCGCACAACCACGCCCTTGTTGAAGTTTTCCCGGCGCAGAATCTGGTTAACACCATCGCGCACCGGGTTCCGGCTTGCCATTCCAACAACACCGTAATTATCCGTAGCGGCACCACCAACAACGGTCGAAATCACATCGTTATCAATGTCAATTGTTCCCGCTTTTGTTTTAATTTTTACTGCCATCGTCATGGCCTCCCTGTTAGTTAGTAAATCATTCTCTTTACAATTAACAATATCATAGCATAGCACACTAATAATAAAAAGTAACCCCAATAAAAAGTAGTTAATGGGGTGTTGTAATTTGGGTAAAAAATAAGCCGCCCACAATGGACGGCATCATTTTTAATTAAACCCGAGTCACTTTACCGGACTTTAAGGTACGTGCTGAAACGTAAACCTTCTTTGGCTTACCGTTAACCAAAATGGTTACCTTTTGCAAGTTAGGCTTCCAGCTACGACGACTTGAGTTAAGGGCGTGAGAACGCTTGTTACCAAAGCGTGTCCGTTTACCGTTGATGAAATCTTTAGCCATTGGTGATACCCTCCTCTTTATTACAGTATTGTTTATACGCATATCTGCGCTGTAACTCACCTAATTAATTTACCATAGCGGTTAGCACAATGCAATAGTTTTCTTTCAAGTATTTTCCCTTGACAGCTATAATTGCGGCTGGTCCGCTGCTTGGATTACCGCTACTACCCCGCTGGCAAAGTTAAAGTGGTTCTCCGCCGCCGTAAAGCGGTTGCTGGACCAGGAAAACGGAATCGAACTTGACCAGTCAGCAAGCGGGTACTGCTCGTCTACCAAGTTTAAGCCCGTGACCGGCGTGAGGTTGACAAAGGCCAAGTAGTCCTTATCGGCTTCCTTAGTAATCGTATAGGAACCCGGCTGGTAGTAGCTGACTGTGTTGCCCCGGTCCAAGAGCCGGATCCGGTCGAGATAGTCCCGAAAATCATCCTGGAGAGGCAGGTACAGGTTAGCCAGGAGGTGGTCAAGCCGGCCGCCAGTAGCACCAAAAATATCGATTTGCGTTGGCTGGAAACGGTCAATTGCCAGCTTGACTCCCAGCTGAGTATCCGTGAAGTCCTTCGCCGGCGGGAAAGTTTCAATCTCTGCCAAGTGCTGCCGGAGCCGTGCAAACTCCGCCTGGCTAGTCGAATCAAAATCGCCAATTGCTACTGCGGGCGTGATTCCCCATTTCAGGAGCAGACTCGCACCGTGGTCAACCGCAATCCAAGTTTCCGCCTGACGTACCCGGACCACTTCCTGGGGAACCAGCCCAACCGGTCCCCCGACCAATAAATTAACCCGCATTAATGCTTCCTCCTCACTTGAAAACATCCTAAAATGCTTCGATTATGAAGCCGAAACAGCCTCTAAAGTTCGCTTGAGAAACTTTAGAGGCCGTTAACGCGCCGTAATTCACCTAAAAAGGTTTGGGAAGCAACTGCCTCCTTAATGATCTGCTCCGGCGCAGGAAAACAACTTATTTTGTCGCGTTCCGCAGTGCTTCAATCCGTTCTGCCGGGTCGTCAGCGTTAAAGACGTAGGAACCCGCCACTGCCACGGTAGCACCGGCCTGGTAGCAGTCCTTGACGGTTTGGTCGTTGACCCCACCATCAACTTCGATGTCAAAGTCATAGCCCTTTTCCTGCTTAATAGCGTTCAATTGGGCAATCTTATCAACGGTTTCAGGAAGGAACTTCTGACCACCAAAGCCGGGGTTGACGGTCATTACTAGAACCTGGTCGACCATGTGCAGGACCGGTTCGATCATTGCCACTGGCGTACCAGGGTTGATGACAACTTCTGCCTTGACGCCACCGTTCTTAATGATTTGCAGTGCCCGGTGAATGTGCTGGGTAGCCTCGACCTGGACACCGATAATGTCAGCCCCAGCGTCAATAAACATTGGGAGGATGTGTTCTGGGCTTTGAACCATCAGGTGGACATCCAAGGTCATATTAGTGATTGGCCGAATGGCTTTAACGAAACCAGGTCCGTAAGAAATACTTGGCACGAACGTCCCGTCCATCACGTCGATGTGGAGGTATTCAGCCCCGGCCTGTTCAACCTTTTCAATGTCCTTTTGCAAGTTTACGTAATCAGCACTCAAAATTGATGGTGCAACCTTAATCATTCTAAATTCCCTCATTTCTTGTAGTTTGGCTTCTGGTGGACGATGATGTCATGAAACTGAACATAATCGTCATACCGACTCTTCATGATTATACCATGTTCCAGCGCGTCCTTCACTGCACACCCCGGTTCTTTCAGGTGGAGGCAGCCGCGAAATTTACATTCAGGCGCCAAGCGACGCATCTCGGGGAACAGCGACGGCAACTCTTCCACCGTCATGTCAAAGGTTTCATAAGATGAAAAACCAGGTGTATCAGCAATCAACGCGCCATCAACGTCTAACAGACTTACCTTGCGGGTTGTATGCCGGCCCCGCTTTAGTGCCTGGGAAATTTCCCCGGTCGCAAGGTCCATCCCCGGCACAAGGTGGTTCAACAGCGTTGACTTACCGGCCCCCGTTTGCCCCATCATCGTGACAACCTTCCCCACCAGGAGTCCCTTTAGCTTAGCCAGTTGCTCCGGTGCAAATGGTTCCCGGTTGAAAAAGACTTGATAGCCAATATTGGCATAACCAGTCGCCACTTCTTGCAATTGGGCGAACTGTTCTGCCGTCAGCAGGTCGGTCTTGGAAAAATAAACTACGGGAGTAATCCGCTGCTCTTCCAACCCCACGAGCTGCCGGTCAAGCAAGTTGGGTGAAAAGGCCGGCTGGGTTGTAGCCGTGACCACAACCGCAACGTCAATGTTGGCCACGGGCGGCCGGACCAACAGGTTGCGTCGGTCTAAAATTTTGAGCAGGTAACCTGATGTCCCATCATCGTTGACCGTAAATTCCACGTGGTCGCCCACGACCGGTTTAACCTTCTTTTGACGAAAATTTCCCCGGCCCCGGGTCCGGTACAGCTGGCCATCTGCCAACACGTCATAGAAGCCGCTTAAAGATTGCTGTATGATTCCTGTCTTCACGTCACACCTCCGTTACTTAACCCGTGATGTTAGTAGCACTCATAATTGTCCGACCATTGCGAACGACCCGGTAAGCCCCCATCTGACCATTCCGAAGGGTGAACGGGACGTTAATGGTTGTTTCCTGGTTAATCGTAATGTCCTGGTACTCCATCGTCAGGTTGTGGTTAGCATCCCGGATATAAATCTGGACCCGGTTTTCCCGCTGACCACCATTGCCATCAAACGGAATATTGATTTGAATATTGGTCGTTTTCGTCTGGTTGCCCGAATTAGCCAGCGTCACGGTCAAGGTATCGCCGTGGTTCAACACGCCACCAGCCTTAGGAGTCTGACTAATCACGTGGTTGGTTGCCACTGTCTTGGATTTTTTCTCCTGGGTGGTTAGCTGGAGCTTGTGTTCATTGGCAAACTTTTGAACAACGCTAATGTCTTGGTTCCGGAAGTTGGGAATTTTGATGTTCTCTTTTCCAGAACTCACCTGAAAGTTGATTACGTTGCCGCTAGTCGCCACCACTTTACCCTTGCTGTAATTCTGCTTAATAATCATCCCTGGATCGACCGTGTCGGAATGAAGCTCCTGCTTCCGCACCGTAAAGCCCTTGGCGCGGAGTGAAGAAGCCACTTCATCATAGCTATCGCCTACATAGTCTGCCATCGTCATGTTTTTGACACCGGTGCTGACGGTCAGGTCAACGGTGCTGTTAACCCGTTTCTTTGAACTGATCCCCGGCGTGGTTGAAATAACATGGTTTTTATCGACCTGCTGGTTAGTAACCCGGGTAATATTTCCGACGCGAAGCCCCTGCCGGTTAAGGGTCCGTTCCGCTTGGATTGGCGTCTGCCCCTCGACATCAGGAACGATTACCTGACGGAACATAAACCACCAGCTGGCAACTGCCAGTCCAACTACCGCCACTGCCGCGATTCCGGCAGTCCAGTAGCGGGCATGGTGTTTCCCCTTGGCTGGCTGCGTGGATTCAGACTCTTCCTCCTGATCCTGCTCTTCTTGGCTGGCATCTGCTGCCCGAATCTGCTTAGCAATTTCAGCGGTGGAAAGGACCTTCGTCTTGCCATCGTCACACTCGGCATGCCACTTCGGCTCGCCATCCCGGGCGGAATCTAAACTAGTTGCCAGATCTGCCGCCATTTCTTGAACACTAGCATAGCGTTCGTGCGGGTTCTTAGCGGTCGCCCTGAGGACCACGTTTTCTAGGGGCTGGGGAATCCGGCTATTAACCGTACGCACTGACGGAATGTCTTCGCGGAAGTGTTTAAGGGCAATCGAAACCGCCGTCTCCCCCTCAAAGGGAACCGTTCCCGTCAGCATCTCATAAAGAATTATTCCCAGCGAATAAATATCCGACTGCTTGGTTGCAATGCTCCCCCGCGCCTGTTCTGGCGAGAGGTAATGAACCGACCCCATTAAAGTATTCGTCTGGGTCAGCGAATTTTGGGAGGTCGCAACCGCAATCCCAAAATCGGTGATTTTAATATTCTTATTAGCATCAATCAGTATATTCTGTGGCTTTAAATCACGGTGGATGATTCCCCTATTATGGGCGGCCTCAACAGCTGACAGGACTTGTTCCATGATATCAACTACTTGGGGCAGCGGAATCGGGTAGTGCTGCTTGATAAAAGCCTTCAGATCCGTCCCTTGCACGTATTGCATCACCATGTACTGCATTCCGTTATCTTCACCAACGTCGTAAACCCCTACGATATGGGGATCATTCAGCTGGGTTGCCGCCAATGCTTCACGGTGAAAACGCCGTTTAGTGTCTGGATCGTCCCGTAAGTCCAACCGCAGGAGCTTAACCGAAACATCACGATCTAAAACCAAATCATGAGCTAAGTAAACGTTTGCCATTCCGCCCTCACCTAAGGAACGGATAATCCTGTATCGGTGACCGATTATGTCTCCAGGATTCATACTCAACCCTCCTGGCTATTATTCATTTAATCCAATCAAGACGGTGATATTATCTGGGCCGCCGGCTGCATTTGCCAGTTGCACTAGCTGCGCGCACTTATCACTGCAGGAGGCTGTTGTCAGCAGAACTTCCTTGATTTTTTCCTTATCAACAGTCTTAAATAGGCCGTCTGAGCACATTAGTAGTTGGTCACCAGGAGCAAACTTAAACCGATTTACTTCAATTCGTGCATCGGGAGAAATTCCAATTGCCCGGGTAATAATATTGCTCTGCGGAAGTTTCAGGGCCTCTTCTTCTGTAATATCGCCGCTCTTAACTAATTCATTTACAAGGGAGTGGTCGATCGTCACCTGAGTCATTAAGCCATCGTGAAAAAGATAGCCCCGGCTATCACCAATATTGGCAACCACCAAGGTTTCCGCAAAAGCAATCGCGGCAACCATCGTCGTTCCCATCCCCTGGTAAATCGTTTTTTCTTTTGATTTTGTTAAAATTTCATCATTAATCAGCTGGGTTTCTCGGGCAAACCACCGGATTGCTTCCAGCGGTGTCTCCGGCCCAGTTGTCATAAATCGATGACCAAGCTGTTTGACAGTGATTTCCGCCGCAACATCGCCACTGCGGTTACCACCGATTCCATCGGCAATCACCACTAGCTGATTTCCGCGTTGATTGGTAAATTGGGCGACCCGGTCTTGGTTTTGCGACCGCCGGTGCCCAACGTCTGTTTGATAAGCAACTTGCATTCTAGTGCTAATTCCCTTCTAAAGAATCCGTTGAAGACTACTGATAAAGAATCCGTCTGACCCATAGTCAGAAGGCAGAATCGTCAACGTGGCTGATGCTCGATCATCTTTTAAGTTCCGTGACGTTTTAGTTGTTAGCAGCCGAAAGTCGGAATGTGCCGCCAAGAATTCTTGGACCGTCTGCTCATTCTCTTGCTGCAAAATTGTGCACGTACTATATGTGATTATACCGCCTTTTTTCACTTTTGGGGCAACTGCATTTAAAATACTTCCCTGGATTTGGTGTAAATTTTGTGAATCAGCCAGTTTTTTCGTATAACGAATCTCTGGTTTGCGGCGGAGGAGGCCAATCCCGCTACAAGGAGCGTCAACTAAAATCTTATCAAAACTTTCATCGGCAAACTCCTCGTCCACCCGCCGAGCATCCAGAGTATGAGCGACTACCCGGTCGTCAACCTGCATCCGACGAGCGTTTTTTTGAATCAAGCGGGCCTTGTGCTGGTGAATATCTAAGGCGTCGACGCGCCCGCCTGCCGTAGGATCAAGCCGTTCCGCAATTTGTACCGTTTTTCCCCCAGGTGCCGCACAAGCATCCAGGACCCGGTCACCAGGCTGGACAGCCATGCTATCGACAGCCAGCATCGCGCTTTCGTCCTGGACCGTGATCTGCCCGGTCGCAAATAAAGGTGAGTCCAGGATTTCCCCCTTGGTAATCACCAAAGCGTTGGGAGCTACACGGCTCTCCTGATATTCGATCCCGGCCGCATGCAGTCTGGCCTTCACAGTTGCCAGGTCCGTAACCGCGGTATTAACCCGTACGACCAGTCTGGCCGGATCGTTAACGGCTTTCAGAATCTGGGCTGCCTGTGCTCGTCCATACTGAGCGCCCAGTTCATGAACAAGCCAGCGAGGAATGCTATATTGAACCGCCAGTCGTTCTTCCGGGTCCTGAACCTGGTCAAAGTCCGGGAACCCCCGTCGTAAGACTGCGTGTAAAACCCCCGTTACGAACTTCCGAATACCGGGATTTCTCCAGTGCTTGGCAATTTCAATCGTTTCATCCGTGACCGCCCAGTCAGGGACCCGCTCCAAGTAGTGGTACTGGTAAAGAGCCGTCAGCAGGAGGGTTTCCACCCAGGAATCCAGCCGTTTACCTTTTACAAACGGTTGCAGCCAGTATTCCAGGGTCAGCTGGTGCTGGAGCGTCCCGTACACGATTCGCGTCGCCAGTCGGCGGTCACTATCATTCAAGTGGTATTTGCTGAGGAGTTGGTTTAACTGTAAATTGGAATAGGCACCTTGCCGGCGGATCCGGTCGAGGGCCGTCAGCGCGACTTCACGCGCCGTCATGTCTTGCTTAGTCATCGCTTACCGCTTGAGCTCCTTCCGTCAAGTCCTGGTGACCATTTAAGTAGGCAGTAATATCCATTGCCTGTTTCCCTGCTGGTTTCAACCGGTTGATCTGGTAGGTTGTGCCATCGCCAGCCGCTAAGACCAGCTGGTGTTTAGTTGCCCGAACGACCTGCCCCGGCTGTAAATTCGTTTTTTCGTCCAGGGGGGTTACATCATAAATTTTCGTCCGTAAGCCATCAATGACCATATTCCCCAGTGGCGCCGGCCGCAACCCCCGGACCTTGTTATCAATTTGGTCCGCCGGCAGTCGGTAGTCGATCCGTTCCTGGGCCGTCGAGATGTTTGGTGAAAAGACTACTTGGGATTCATCCTGGGGAGTCGCGGTGGCATTCCCATCGATCAGCTCAGGGAGCGTCTCCAGCAGCAAATCGCGGCCAAGAATACTCAGCTTATCAAACATCGTGCCATTATCATCATCTTTTTCAATCGGGATGGCCCGCTGGGCAAGTACATCCCCTGCGTCCATCTGCTTGACCATGTACATGATAGAAATTCCCGTCTCAGCATCCCCATTGATAATGGAATATTGGACCGGCGCCCCACCCCGGTATTTCGGCAGGAGGGAACCATGGACGTTTACCGCGGCAATTTTAGCCGCCGCGAGTAGTTTGCTCGGCAGGAATTGCCCGTAGGCCGCCGTAATCAGCAAATCCGGCTGGAGGGCGATGATTTCGTCCATTTCAGGGCTCTTGTTTAGCTTAGCCGGCTGGAGAACCTTGATATTATTATCAACCGCCAACTGCTTAACTGGTGAAGGGGTCAAAACGTGCTTGCGACCGACCCGGTGGTCAGGCTGTGTCAAAACGGCTTGAACGTCATACTCAGGCTGGTCTAACAAGCCCTGTAAAACCGGCACGGCAAACTGGGGAGTTCCCATAAATATGATTGAAGTGGTCATAAATATTCATCCTTTCATTTACATAAAGTATTGGGGATCAGGATCAATGCTAACCTGAACATCCTTAAAGCCCTTGCTTTGTGTCTTCTGCATAATCTCTTGAAGGGTTGCGTGCAACGCCGAATCCTGCTTGTACTTGATAACGATTTGATAATAATAGCGGCGCTTCATCCGTGCAATTGCCCGGGGAGTCGGTCCCAGTACGATTGTCTCCGGTGCTAAGCGCTGGCTAAGCAGGGTCTTGATCTCCGCCATGGCCCGGGCGGCCTCCTGCTCTTCTGGATGGCTTGCCATCAGGCGGACCGTGTAATAGTACGGTGGGTAGCTGGCCTGCCGCCGCAAACTCATCTCCTGGTAAAAGAAACGGTCATAGTCATGCCGCTGAGCATCCTGAATCGCGTAATGCTCCGGGTTAAAGGTTTGGATAATCACTTGTCCGGGCTTGTCCGCCCGCCCTGCGCGGCCACTGACCTGACTCAACAGGTCAAAAGTCCGTTCACTCGCCCGAAAATCAGGGAGCCCCAAACCGGTGTCAGCATTCAAGACCCCCACAAGGGTCACGTTGGGAAAGTCTAAGCCCTTGGCAATCATCTGGGTTCCTAAGAGAATATCAGCCTGGTGGGCGCCAAACTGCCGGAGCAATTTTTCATGCATTCCTTTACGCCTGGTTGTGTCAACGTCCATCCGGATAATCCGGGCCTGGGGTAGCAGCTGCTGTAATTCTGCCTGGACCTTTTCCGTTCCCGTACCGTAATAGCGGATGTGACGGCTATGACAGTGGGGACAGACGCGGGGGATCGGCTCCTCATGACCGCAGTAGTGGCACTTCATCGTCCGGGTATCCATGTGGAGAGTCAAGGAAATGTCACAGTTGGGACACTTGAGAACCGTTCCACAGTCCCGGCACATCATAAAGGAGGAAAACCCCCGGCGGTTAAGCATCAGAATGCTCTGTTCTCCCCGAGACAGGCGGTCATTAAGGGCCGTGAGCAGCGGCGTTGAAAAGTTGCTCTCCCCCCGCCGCTTGATTTCGGGCCGCATATCAACTACTTGGATCGGTGGCAGCGGCTGCTGGTTAACCCTGTGTGGCAGGCGGAGAAAGTGGTAACGCCCCTTTAATGCCCGGGCTCTGCTTTCCAAACTCGGGGTGGCCGAGCCAAGAACTACCGGGGCGCCATGATAGCGACCCCGCCACTTAGCAACCTCACGGGCATGGTAGCGGGGTGCTTCGTCCTGCTTGTAGCTGCCCTCGTGTTCCTCATCTAAAATCACCACTCCCAAGTTGTCAAGCGGGGCAAAGACGGCGGAACGCGCGCCGACTACTACCTTGGCCTCGCCCCGTTCGATCCGCCGCCATTCGTCATACTGTTCCCCGTTCGACAGCCCGCTATGGAGAACCGCAACCTGAGAACCGAAGCGGCGCCGGAACCGGTTCACGATTTGCGGAGTCAGGGAGATTTCGGGAACCAGCATCAACGCCGTTCGCCCATCAGCCAGTGCCTGGGCAATGGTTTGCAGGTACACCTCGGTCTTGCCGCTGCCGGTAACCCCCTGGAGCAAGAAAGTTGTTGCTTTGTGAGCATGAACCTGACTGCTAATTTCGTCAACCGCCCGCTGCTGGTCAGCATTAAGCCGGAGCGGCGCTTCCAAATGGTGGTCATCAGGGAGTGGCTGCCCGTGAGCTTGCGGCGTCCGGTAAACCTCGACAGGGACCTTCTTTAACCAGCCCTTTTTGACCCCCTGATTAAAGGTGGCGGCGGAAATTCCCGTTTGCTGCTCCGCCCGTTTTTGCACGACCGTCTGCCCAACAATGCTCTGCAAATAGGAAAGCAGGCGGTTCTGGGCATGCGCATTCGGGTGAAGCGAGGTCCGGGCTTCTTCGAGGGCCTCAAAGTCGAGTTGGGGCCGAATCCCGGTAATTGTTTTAGCCTTGGCCCGATTTTCGACCTGGTAGTCAAACCGAACCTTCCCCGCTTTTTTCAGCTTCAATAAGCGGGCGATAGCCTCCGGTTGATTCTCAAAATCAGCGTAGTCGCGAAAGTCACGGCCAGCAAAGAGGTCGTAGTAGTCCTGCTCGTCAAGCTCATCCACGACCCGGACAATCCGGTGAGCCTTCCCTTTAAGGAGGTTGGGCAGCATCGTGTAAAGGCAGGCAATCCAAAAGGAGTAGGTCTGGTCCGCCAGCCACTTGCTAAGGGTCAGCAATTCCGCGTTCACTACTGGCTGAAGGTCCATAACCGACTGGATTGGTTTTAACTTCCCCTGGTAGTCAGTACCGTCGGTGAAGCCAACGACAAAGCCCTGGACCTGTCGATGACCATTGCCAAAGGGCACCACCACCCGGGTTCCAACTTGTAACTGCCGCTCCAGCAGTACTGGTACCTGATATGTATATGGCCGGTTAGTCTGCATCGTCGGAACGTCGACTACCACCTGCGCCAATTCCACCATTTAATCACCTGATTCCATCTTCTGTGCTAAGGTCGCTACCAAGCGTGCAGCGACCGCGGTCTTCTTCATCAACGGCCACTGTTCCGGCTGGTGCCCGGCTTGGAGGATAGTTACCTGGTCGTCATCACTCCCAAAGGCTCCCTGGGCGCCCGCCACGCTATTGGCGACAATCATGTCCGCCCCTTTTACTGCTAACTTGCGCTGGGCATTGGCAAGCAGCTGCTGAGTTTCCGCTGCAAAACCAACGACAAGCTGCCCTGGCCGTTTGCTGCGTGCGACGGTTTTTAAAACATCCGGGGTTTCTGTCAAATCAAGCTGCCAATTGTCATGCCCTGCTGTTTTCTTAACTTTCTGGTCAGCGGTTTGCTGGGGCCGGTAGTCGGCAACTGCCGCAGCCATTACCAAGATATCAGCGGCGCTAAAGCTAGTTTGCACTGCCTGGAGCAATTCTTCCGTCGTTTCAACTTTAAGGTTGTGCACCCGCGGAGAAGTTGGCAGAGCAACACTAACCTGCCCCGTGATCAGGGTCACCTGGGCACCAGCAGCAGCGGCGGCCTCTGCAATGGCAATTCCCATCTTACCTGAGGATCGGTTGCCAATGAAGCGAACCGGATCAATCGGCTCACGGGTCCCCCCTGCTGTAACCACTAACCGCTTACCGGCCAGGCTAGTGGAACTGGTGAGCAGGGTGTGGACCTGGTCAACGATTGCTGCCGGTTCAGGCATCCGCCCCTTCCCGGCATAGCCCTCGGCAAGGATTCCATCAACCGGGCCGATAACCGTCACCCCGTCACTTTGTAGCTGGCGGAGGTTCCGCTGGGTCGCGGGAGCCTGCCACATATGGCTATTCATCGCTGGCACAACCACCTTCGGGGCACTGGTCGCCAGGAGGGTCGTCGAAGCGGCATCATCGGCCAGCCCCGCAGCCATCTTCGCCAGAATATCAGCTGTCGCCGGCACGACCAGCGCCAGCTCTGTCCAGTCTGCTAGTTCGATGTGGGGAATCGGGTCCGTATTTTCCCAGAGCGAGGTTAGCACCGGCTGCTTGGTAAGTGCTGCCAAGGTCGTTGGCGTTACTAGGCGACTGGCCGCCGTCGTCATCACTGTCCGCACCTGGTGGCCCTTCTTTTGCAGCCCCCTAACTACTTCTACGCCCTTATAAGCCGCGATGCTTCCCGTCAAATAAACCGTTATCCTTGCCATCATTTCACCCCATCGTTCTTCTTATTACCTGATTATAGCATTTACAAGGTCAATCATGCGAGACAGTCGTTTCCGCCCCCACGATAAAACTAAAAAGGCTCTGGTATTTGGCCAAGCAAATACCAGAGTCCATGCCAACTATTTAATTACTAGTCTTGCAAATCTTCCGTGTGGTCAGGATCAATTGTCACCTTGTCTGCCAAAATTTCTTCAAGAGCCTTCCCAACTGACTTGCTCGACTCATAGTGTTCCAGCAGGGGTGCCGCACCGTTATCAAGCTCATGGGCACGCTTGCTAGCCAGCATAACTAATGAATAACGGGAATCAATCCGCTTGAGCAATTCGTCGACTGATGGATAAAGAATCATTTTTCTGAATCTCCTAACATATCAAGATACCGTGGCATTACCCGAGGAACCCGTAACCGCTCCGTCCGAATAATGTCCTTAATTTTAGCCACCGCATTCGGCACTTCATCGTTCACAACGGCGTAATCATAATTCTGCATCATTTGGATTTCCCCAAAGGCCTTATGAATCCGCTTGTTAATCACTTCCATGCTATCAGTTCCGCGGTGAATCAACCGCTGCTTGAGTTCGTCCAGGTCCGGTGGGGTCAGAAAAATAAAGACACCATCGGGAACCTTTGAGCGAACCTGCATCGCACCGTTCACTTCAACTTCCAGGAAAACATCCTTTCCTGAATCCAAAGTTTCATTAACATATTTTAAGGGGGTTCCGTAATAGTTGTCAACATACTTTGCATACTCAAGCATCCCACCGGTTTGAATATGGTGTTCAAACTCTTCCTTCGAAACAAAGTAGTAATCAACTCCGTTCACTTCACCCGGACGAGGCTTACGCGTGGTCATTGAAACAGAGTATTGAAAATCATTATCATTTGAATCAAAAATTGCTTTCCGCACCGTTCCCTTACCAACACCAGAGGGACCAGACAGGACAATTAACATTCCTCGATTTGCCATCTTGCAACTCCTATCAAAAATTAACGTATTACTACTATAATGCACTACCTTGCTAACAAAATCAACTAAATCTAGCAATCGCCACGGGCAAAAATTAATGCTTGCTTTTCTGAACAGTTGTTCGTATAATGGACTCACAAACAAACGTTCGGAAGGTGACACCATGCAAGAAGTCAAAGCACATTCACTATTAAATAAAGCGCCGCTGCTGACCCGGGTAGTTGGCCAGTTATTTGATGACGAACCACTTAATACTGCTCCGGCGGTTCGTCTGCTTAATCCCCAGTCAGCTCGGCAACGACAACAATTTATCCAGACGGCAATCCAGCAGGACTACACCGTCTTTCTCCAGCTACTCCCCGCCAGTGACGCCGGACGGGTTGAAAACGTCCGCGGGCGGATTAAGCCGCTTCGGGCCGGCCGCTACCTGGTCAAAACCGATCACGCCAGCTATATGGTCCGTTTCAACCAAGTGTGCTACATTGCCCACCTCGATTAATTTTCTCTCATTTAAACAGCCCCCGCCGCTAACCATGACAGTTAGCGGCGGGGGCTGCTTTTTAACTCATGCTTTGTCTTTCGGGTGAGCCATCTGCAACAACTCTTGGGCATGTTCCTTCGTCAACTTGGTTACCTTTTCGCCTGACAGCATCCGGGCAAGTTCATTCACCCGCTGAGCTGCCGCTAAGCTGGTAACAGTGGTCGTTGTCCGCTCATCATGGACTGCCTTCTTGATGAGGAAATGGTGCTGAGCGACGGCCGCAACCTGTGGCAAGTGGGTAATACAGAGCACCTGCGAATTAGCAGCAATCAACCGGATCTTATCGGCAATTGCCTGGGCAACCCGACCACTGACCCCGGTATCGACCTCATCAAAGATAATGCTGGTGACCCCCTCATTAGCCGCAAAGATAGTTTTAAGGGCCAGCATCACCCGAGACAGTTCCCCACCAGAAGCAATTTTGGCTAAGGGACCCATGCTCTCACCCGGGTTAGTCCGGATATAGAATTCGACTTCATCAATCCCGGTGGGCGTAAAGGTCCCGCTGACCTGCTTGGCGAAGTGGACTTCAAAGTCTGCCTTGGCCATGTATAGTTCTGCTAACTGCTGGTGGACCTGTGCGGCCAGCTGGTGGGCCGCCTGCTGGCGAACCCGGCTAAGCTCCTCACCAACGGTTTGAAGCTGCTCTTGGGCCGTTGCCAGCCGGGCTTCCAAGTCATTGTTGGAGTCCGCTGCTGCCTCCATCGTATCCAATTCCTTTTTGATTTTAGCGTAGTAATCCAAGACTTTGGCGACAGAGTCACCATACTTATGTTCCAGATCCCCGATGACCGTTAGCCGTTGGTCAATTTCTGCCAGACGCTGGTCATCAAATTCAAGGAGGTCTAGCTGCTGCCCAGCCTGGTTAGCAACGTCCTGAAGGGCATAGTAGGCGTCGTTCAGGGACTTGCTTAACGAATCGTAATCATCATCAAACTCCGCAATCCCGTTAATGGCTTCCATCACCGTAGCAACCTGGTCTAGCACCGGTGCTTCACCGTCATTAAAGGTTGCCACGGCCTGTTGAAGGGCATTATTGATTTGCTGAAAGTGTTCCAGACGATCCCGCTCGCTGGTAAGTTGTTCCTCCTCATCAGCTTTGAGCTGGGCACTCCCGATTTCATCGACCTGGTAGTGCAGCATATCCAAACGCTGGGCCCACTGCTGCTCATTTGCTTGCTTCTTAGTGACCGCCGCCTTGAGCTGAGAATAGTCGTGGTAAAGTTGCTGGTACTTAGTGAGCAACGGCTGAACCTGCTTGCTAGCATACTGATCCAGCATTCCCAGGTGTTTTTCAGGTTGCAAGAGCAGCTGGTGTTCGTTTTGCCCTTGAATATCAACCAAATAGGCACCAATCTGCCGCAGCATTGTCGTATTAATCAGCTGGCCGTTGACCCGGATCGTATTGCGACCATTCCGGTGGATTTCACGCATAATAATCAGGGTTCCATCCTCATACTCAATTCCGAGTGAATCCAAAAGCGCCGCCAGGCCAGGATCTGCCGTTAACGCAAACTGGCCCTGCAAGCGTAGTTTTTCTTCCCCACGTCGGATAAACTCCTGGGATCCGCGGCCACCAGCCAATAAGCCAACCGCATCAATAATAATTGACTTCCCGGCACCGGTCTCACCGGTCAATACCGTCATCTGATTCGCAAATTCTAAGCTAAGGTGCTTAATAATTGCGAGGTTGTCAATCGTAAGTTCTTGCAGCATCGCCAATCTCCTTTATCCTACCAAACTGTTCAAGTAGTCCGCGAGCGTTTGAGCATCATCAGCAGTATCGCATACCACCAGCACGTTGCTATCGTCACCAATGGTCGTAAAGACCCCCCGGTCAGTTAACCGCCGCAGCAGGTTAGCGACAACCGGGCCGTTGCCAGGACGAACCGCCAGGGCTAAGAGACGGTCACTGCGCTTCAACTGCACCAGGCTGTCGTGAATCGTCGTCCCGAGCTGGTCAGGCTCGTCCCGGTGCTGCATTACGGGCAAGGCATAACGGTAACCCCCGTTTTCAGCCGGCACCTTGATCAGCTGCATTTCCTTGATGTCACGCGAAATTGTGGCCTGGGTTACTTGCAGTCCCAGCTCATTTAGGGCGCCGACCAGGTCTTCTTGGCGTTCAATACTCCGTGCCGTGATAATTTCGCGGATTTTCTTTTGTCGATCAGCCTTTTTCATCCTCAATTACCACCTTTCCCGTCGTTAGCCTTGTCATTCAGCTCCCGGTCAGCATTAGCAATCACCTGGTCAATATCGATTTCAGGCGCAAGCTGACCCGGCTGGTCGCTTAGCCGTAAGTGGGCCAAGAATTCCATGTTGCCCTGGCCACCCTTAATCGGTGAAAAATCTAACCCCAGGACATCAAAATGGTCAGCCCGTGCGAATTCCAAAACTTCTTCCAGGACTGCCTTATGCACCCCATGGTCCCGAATGATTCCGTGCTTGCCAACGTGCTCTTTACCAGCCTCAAACTGGGGCTTGATCAAAGCAACCACTTCGCCGCCCGGCTGTAAAATTCCCGCAAGCGGCGGTAAAATCAGCCGCAAGGAAATAAAGGAAACGTCGATTGAGGCAAAGGCGGGCTGACCGTGGGTAAAGTCCGCAAGTTTGCTGTAACGGAAATTAGTCTGTTCCATCACTACCACCCGGGGGTCCTCCCGTAGCTGCCAAACCAGCTGGTTAGTACCAACATCCAACGCATAGCTGAGCCGCGCGCCATTTTGCAGCATGACGTCGGTAAAGCCACCGGTCGAGGAGCCAATATCTAAAACCACCTTATCGGCCACTGAAATTTGGAAAGCCTTCAGCGCCTTGGCAAGTTTTAACCCGCCCCGGCTGACGTACGGCATCTTATGGCCTTTCATATGTAAGGTCGTGGTCACGGGGATTTTCTGCCCCGGCTTATCGAGCCGTTCATTATTTTTACCAAGAATTTCTCCCGCCATGACAGAGCGTTTCGCTTGTTCCCGTGAATCAAACAATCCCTGCTTGACTAACAACACATCAACACGTTCTTTTTCCATAGTTTTGTTCCTTATAATTTAAAATACGCTAAAAAATCATCATATGCAGCAAACGATCGGCCAGTTAGCTGACTCAATGCTGCTTGGGCATTTTTCGCCCGCTCGAGTGCCTGCTGGAGTTGCTCTTCTGCCCCAGTGACACCGAGAAGGCCGGGATAAGTGTTTTTATGCTCAGCGGCGTCTTTGCCAACCCGCTTCCCCATTGCGGTCGTTGTCCCAACAACGTCCATCAAGTCATCGTAAATTTGGAAAGCCAGGCCGTAACTGCTGCCAAACTGGGCTAGCAACCGCTGGACAGCGGCCGGCTGGACAGTAATAATTCCACCAGCCAAGACCGCGTACCGCAGGAGCGCCCCGGTCTTTTGCCGGTGAAGGTAGCGGAGCTGGTCAAGGGTCAAACGGCGCCCAGTTCCTTCAATATCACGGGCTTGACCAGCCACCATCCCCGCCGGTCCCGCCGCTTTAGCTAGCTCTAAGGCTAACTGGCTCTTCATCGTCGCTGGCAGCTGATTATCCGTGACCCACTGGAAGGCCAGGGTTAGCAGACCATCACCGGCTAAGGTCGCCATCCCCGCGCCGAACTTGCGGTGGTTGGTTGGCGCTCCCCGCCGCAAATCATCATTGTCCATTGCTGGCAAATCATCATGAATCAGCGAATAGGTATGGAGCAATTCCAATGCCGTAGCGGCCCGAACAACGTCTTCGGTTAACTCGCCGCCGAAAATCTCGACGGTTGCCAGCGTCAGCGTTGGCCGGAGTCGCTTCCCCCCTGCCAGCACCGAATACTGCATGGAGGCTGCTAATGTTGACTGGTCAACGTCATTTGCCAGGTGGGTATCCAGGTAGCTGGTCACACGGGCTTTTAACTGTTCTAAAGATTCAACCATATCGTCACCAGGACCTAGTCGGCACTGCCAAAGCCCCGATTGCCCCCACCATTATTGCTGGGATCATCCGTGGCCTTTTCGTATTCTTTTTCTTCATCGTTGTCATCAATTAAATGTCCGAGCGTCTTTTCCGCAGTGGTCAACTTCTTTTGCAGGTCCTTGGATAGCTTGATTCCTTCTTGGAACTGCTCAATGGCTGATTCGAGAGGGACATTGCCCTGCTCCAGCTGGTTAACAATTGCCTGCAGTTTTGTCAGCTGCTCTTCAAAAGTTGGTTCTTTACTTGCCATTTTTCTTCTCCTTAATATCTGTTATCGTAACGGTTACCTCGCCATCAGCAAAGTGTAAGAGCAATGGCTCCCCAGTGTTCAGTTGGGCGGCCTGGTTGACGACCTTCCCGTTTCTGGTCACGTAGGTATAGCCCCGTTCCATAATTTTCAGCGGGTCCAATGAATGCAGCTGCTTGGTCAGGGCCTGCAACTGCTGAGCGGTCTGCTGGGTCTTTGCCTGGGCCGCCGTCTGCAAGCGGGCTGCCAGCTGCTGAACAGTTAGTCGCTCTTGATCAACCAACCGTTGCGGATTATAGGCTAGCAGGCGGTTATAGACCTGGGCCACATCGTTTGCCGCATTGGTTAAACGGCACTCCTGTTGCTGACGAAGCTGCTGGGTCAACTGGTCAACCTTTTGCGCGTAGTTTTCGTACAGCCGGGTCGGTTGTTGAAAAATATAGCTGCCGGTGAGCTTCGCGAGCTGCTTTTTTTCAAAGTCAATCTGTGCCCGCATCGTGTTGTACAGGCGCTGCTGAAAGTCACTAATCAGCATCAGGGTATTGTCGAGGCGTTGGGGGGTCGCTAGTTCAGCCGCGGCAGTTGGCGTGGCCGCCCGTTGATCAGCGACCAAATCGGCAATCGTCGTATCGGTTTCGTGGCCGACCGAGGAAATCACCGGAAGCGGGCAATCCGCAATCGCGCGGGCAACCACTTCCTCATTAAACGGCCAAAGGTCTTCGATTGAACCACCACCACGGCCAATAATGAGCGTGTCAAAGTCGCCCCGTTCGCCCGCCCGTTTAATCTGCCGGGCAATATCAGCAGCAGCCTTCTCCCCCTGAACTACGGTTGGGAATAGTACCACCTGGGCAATCGGGTAACGACGCCGCACCGTCGTGTTAATATCCCGAATCACCGCTCCGTTCAGACTGGTTACGACCGCAATTCGCCGGGGAAAGAGCGGTACTGCTTTCTTAGGCCGGGAAAAGAGCCCTTCAGCATTGAGCTTCTTTTTTAACTGTTCAAAGGCCAGGTAAAGCGAGCCCACCCCGTCCGGTTCCATCGTGTCGATATAGATCTGGTAGCGGCCGCTACGTTCATAGAGGCCGACATGGCCGGTTACACAAAGTTTCATCCCCTCCTCGGGGGTAAACTTCACCTTGCTAAACTGGCTCCGAAACATCACGGCATCAATTACCGCCTGGTCATCTTTCAAACTGAAATACTGGTGACCGCTGCGCAAGCGGAAATTGGATAGTTCACCGGTAAGGTAAACCGTCTGCAGGTACGGATCACGGTCAAATTTTAGTTTTAAGTATTTGGTGAGCTGACTAACCGTCAGGTACTTACTTCTGTCCATTTCTCCTCCATTCAGCCAGGTCGACCGTCTGCTCCATCAGGCTGGCGATCGTCATTGGGCCTACTCCCCCCGGCACTGGAGTAATCATCTTGGCAATCGGTTCGACAGCCGCAAAATCCACGTCACCGGTTAACTCGCCGGACGGGAGTCTGTCCATTCCCACGTCAATGACCACCGCACCAGGCTTCACGTCATCCTTGCCGATAAAATGGGCAATCCCCGTCGCAACGATTAAAATATCCGCCTGGGTGGTTAGTTCCCGCAGGTTCTTCGTGTGGCGGCCAGCAATGGTCACGGTCGCATTGGCATTAGCCAGCAGGGCCAGCAACGGTTTACCAACCAGGATGCTCCGCCCCACGATCACTACATTTGCTCCCGCCAATGGGACCTGGTAGTAGCTAAAAATCCGCATAATGCCGCGCGGGGTACAGGCAACCGGGTAGTTGCCCGGCTGGTTGCCAAAGAGTTTCCCTAGGTTGTCAGGGTGCAAGCCATCAACGTCCTTGGCTGGAGAAATCGCATTGGTAATGGCAACGGCGTCCAGGTGGTCAGGAAGCGGCTCTTGAACGATGATCGCGTCAATAGAATCATCGTTATTCAGCTCCTTAATCGTTCCCAGTACCGTGGACTGCTTAACATCAGTCGGAAAACGGTATAGGTCGGACTTTAACCCCATCTTTTCCGCCAAGCGGTGTTTGTTGCGCGTATAAATTTGACTAGCAGGATCATCGCCAACCAAGACGACCGCGATTCCTGGCTTAATTCCGCGCTCAATCAAACCAGCAGCCCGAGTGGTGGTATGCTGGTTAACCTGCTTTGCTAGCTTCTTGCCATCGATTAGTATTGCCATTCCATTTCCTCCTCAAGTATTTCTATTTTAACATAAACTCCGGGACGGACAGAAACATGAACGGGGCCCAACATTTGGCTTCCCAAATGCTAGGCCCCACTCATTTTATAAGTTGTTTTCCTTTTCAAACCGGCCAAGAGCACCGTTAATAAACTTTCGGGATTGATCGTTACTAAATTCCTTTGCTAATTCCAGGGCCTCATTAATTGCCACGGGCGTTGGAACTTCCTCAACGTATTGCAGCTCATATAAGGCCAAGCGGAGAATGATCAAATCAGCCTTAGCCAGGCGATCAATCGTCCAGTCACTGGCAAGCAGACTGCTAATCTGCCCATCTAAAGCAGCCTGCCGGTCACTGACTCCAGTCGCCAGCCGTTGGACGTATTCGGGAATCGCCCGTTCATCATGGTGTGGAATCGACTGGTAAATCGTTGCCAAGTCGGCATCCGGGTTAGTTTGTAAAGCAAACAAAACTTGGAACGCCTCTTCACGAAGCGCGTGACGAGTTAAACTCATGCTTCTTCGTTACCTCCATCATCTTCGGAATCTTCACTAAATAGGTTATCCGGATCAACCTGCTTTTCTTCCTGCAGGGCAACAACCCCCTTAACGTGGACGTTAACTTCCGTCACTACCAAATTAGTCATGAGAGTTACCTGTTGCTTGATCCGCTTCTGGATTTGGCCCGCTACTTTCGGGACGGAAACACCGTACTCAACGTAGACGTCCACGTCGATAGTCAAGGAGTCACTGTCCTTTACCAGTTTGACCCCCCGCCGGTGATCAGACCGTCCCAACAGTTCACTAACGCTGTTGGCAAATGATCCGTACATCTTGGATACACCATCAACCTCGCTTGCCGCGTAACCAGCAATGATTTCTAATACCCGGGGAGCAATTTCGATTGTTCCGAGGCTCTGATCATCATTTAAAATAATTTTTGATTCTTCTGGCATTTTTAACCCTCCATGGGAACCGGGCACGAACCCTGTCTCTAAGTATTATCAACACAAGAGTGTAACAGCCGAGCAGCCGTTACCAATAGTCTTTATCTATTTTGCACTAAATACGGGTAAAAATCAACGGCCATCCCCCGCAAACGGCAGACGGACGCAGGACTCGACTTGGCGGTTATACCAGTCGTGAACGACTAAGTCGAGTGCGTGCATGGTAAAGTGACCATAATTTGTCGCCGCGTTTTCCTTAATTGCCGCCAAGAAACGATCCGGAGCACTAATGGGATGGGTGAACCGTGCCACCGTAACGTGTCCCGAAACGGTCGGGTACCGCTCCGCCACGGGCAGGTGCAGTGCAGGCAGTTCGGACCGGAGCCGGCGCCGTAATTCCGCCAACTCCGGACCGTAGTCGCCGGTTACTAATACCGCTCCTGGACTGACAATCATCCCCTGGAGCCGCCAGTGAATCGGTGGGGTGGTCGCGACGATTTTGCCAACTGCCGCCCGGTAGCGAGCAAGCTGCTTGGCGGAAAGCCGCAAACCATCCCGTGCCGCTAATAAATCCATCACCGTAATGTGGAGATCAGGCGATGGGTAATAGTATTGCTCTGGAGCAACCGCAGCTAACTGCTGCAGGGTAAATTCAATATTTCGACTCACATGGGCTGGCAGGCGTCCCAGCAGAGTCAGTCCCCGGCGGCTATCTGGACGGGGCGACCGGAGGCAGCGGTCGATTTCCGGTTGCCGCGCACGAATCCGCCGGCGGCCCTGGTCATTAATCGACCGGTAGAGCTTCCTTAACTGCTCCTCCACCTTAATCACCCACAATTATCAGATCAGTCGGCGCCGCTGTCAGTACTCGGGGACCGGCATGGGTAACGACCACATCATCCTCTATCCTAACGCCGCCAATTTCTGGAATATAAATTCCCGGTTCAACCGTGAGCACTTCGTTATTAACCAGCTTGATCTGGCTAGCTCCCGGACCATAGCTCGCCGGTAATTCGTGGACAGCCAGACCGATACCATGTCCCATCCCATGGTTGAATTCATCCCCGTAGCCAGCTTCTTCGATCAACCGGCGCCCCGCGGCGTCGAGCTTGTCTCCACGAGCACCGACCCGGACCTGGTCAATCACTGCCTGCCGGGCAGCATTAACAATTTGATAAACATCACGCAGCTCCGGGTCAATTGATCCCACCGCAACCGTCCGGGTCATATCAGCAGTATAACCGTCAACGAAGTAGCCAAAGTCCAGCGTTAAGATGTCCCCGTCAGCCAGCAGCTTGTCACTAGCGGTAGCGTGGGGCTTGGCAGCGTTAAGGCCGCTCGCCACAATCGTTGGGAAAGAGGCCCCACTAGCGCCGTGTTCCTTCATCCAGTAGTCAAGCAGGTTAGCCAGGTGGCGTTCACTGACCCCAGGACGAATTTGCTCCAGGAGGTAGCGGAAGCCGGCGGTGTGCAGGTCCGCGGCCCGTTGGAGCTTTGCCACTTCCGTACTGTCTTTGACCAACCGCATTTTTTCAAGCAGCTGATTAAACGGCACGAGGTCCGCAGTCATTATTTCGTCAAGCAGGTCGTATAAACGGTAGGAAATACTTTCCTCATATCCCAAGACGGCAATCTGCATAGCTTGGCAAAGACGGTCAAGATCATGGTAGTAGTCTTGGCTGATGGTCGCCACGACCTCATCACTGTCAAACTCATCCAAGGCTAGCTGGTAACGAGCATCAGTCACGATAATTGCCTGGTCCTCAGTAACTAACAGAAAGCCATCCCCTTGAAGAAGGTTAAACCCGGTTAAGTAAGCAATATTAGTCTGGTCAGTGATTAAGAAAGCGTCGACGTACAGCTTAGGCAGGCGCTGTTGGAGGCGTTGAATTCGAGTAGCCATCATTTTCCCTCCTTTTGATTTAACAGGCGGAGCGGACAGGGTTAGTTTCCTAATCCGTCTTCCCCATTGAACAGGTTTTGACGCATGGCGGGGTTATTTTCCCGGCTGCCACATCGTTCCAGAATTAACTTTAAAACAAGAAAGAGGTTGAGTTAATTCCCAACCTCCTTGATCATTTAACTTATTCAGCAACTGGGTAGACAGATACCTTGCGCTTGTCACGGCCCATGCGTTCAAACTTAACAACACCGGCAACCTTAGCGTACAGAGTATCGTCACCACCACGGCCCACGTTTTCACCTGGGTTGATGTGCGTACCACGTTGACGGTAAATGATGGAACCAGCAGTTACCATTGAACCATCAGCGGCCTTAGTACCAAGACGACGACCAGCTGAGTTCCGACCGTTGGCAGTGGAACCGCCCCCTTTGTGGTGGGAGAAGAATTGCAAATCCATAATCATAGTTGTTCACCTCCGGCAATGAACTTAGTTTAACATTTTTACTTCAATGTTAGCTGGATAGCTTTGCTGAATGTCTAACAGGCCATTCAGCAAGGTATTCAGGAGGAGCTGACTATCATGGTCAGTTCCCAGTGCGGACGCCTTTAATAGGCCCCCATTTTGATTATCGCTTTCTACCGCTGGCTTGTAGTGAACAACGTGTTCTAAGCCGTTAATGGTAGAAATGGTCAAAGCAGATACGGCTGCACAGACAATATCTTGTCCGTACGGGCCGGCCTCAGCATGACCGGTAATCGCAAAGTCGGTGATTCGCCGATTCGAATCTAACGTAAAGTGTGCCCGAATCATGCCCTCACCTCCACATTAAGCGTTGATCTTGTTGATCGTAACCTTAGTGTATGGTTGACGGTGACCCTGCTTAGTGTGGGTGTGCTTCTTAGGCTTGTACTTGAAGGTAACAACCTTCTTTTCCTTACCTTGCTTTTCGACAGTCCCTTCAACAGCAGCACCATCAACGAATGGCGTACCGATCTTGGTGTCGTCACCACTAACTAAGATTACCTTATCAAAGGTAACCTTGTCACCCTGCTTAGCGTCAAGCTTTTCAACGAAGATGGCCTTGCCTTCTTCAACCTTGTATTGCTTACCGCCAGTAACGATAATTGCGTACATATTGTGCACCTCCTTAATATCTCAGACTCGCCGAATCAAGCAGCAGTGCTTTGAACTTGATAGCGTGCGGTTGTAGTTGTTGGTTCACAAATACAACGTTTGTATGATAGCAAATTTTCCGATAGTCGTCAACTCTTAATTTAGGGCAGCCCTTTTGAAATGGCGGGACATGAGGATAAAGCCGACTTGACTAGTTCGTCTGCCTTCGCTCCCGCGTCACAAGCTAGCCCGAAAGAATAGTTCCGACGTCCAGAAAAGTCTGGTGGATAAGCTCTTTAAAAATAGTAAAGAGGCTGAGTTGGTTCTCAGCCCCCTGTTGGACAATTTAACTCTGGAGTGCGGATAAACTGTGATCTGTTTAGCGGGCACTCCTACCCCAGCCTAAATATCACTTACTGGCGCGCCCTCTTCACTGACAAAAAAGCCCGCACTAATGATATTGTCGCTGTTAAATTGATTAAACATCTTCTCAACGCTTTGGGTCATATAACGGGCGGTATAAATCATCCCGTCTTTAAGCCAGTGACGGATGAGCCCGAGAAAAGCCGAATCAATAAAGGAGATTTGCAATTGGAGAGGAACCGGCTGCTGTTTTTGTGGATCGTTTACAGTGTTACAATAATTTGCTAAACCGTTTGCCAAACGATCATACATCTGTTCATAGAAGAAATCTGTCTTTTCACTATTCAATAGAACATCAAAGATATCGGCGTTCTTCTCAATGTAGTTAAAAGCTCTACTTACGGAAAACACCTGCACCGTTCGCTTCATTGACAAACTAAAGTCATCACTATCTACCATTACTTCAGCAAAGAAGTCATCAAGGATTTCTTTAATCGCCGACTTAATAAAGTCGTGCTTATCCTTGTAATGTAAATAGAAAGTTCCGCGGGTGATGCTGGCAGTTTCTGTAATTTTTTGGACGCTTATATCCTCGATCTTTTCACGCCGCATTAGGTAAACAAGCGCCTTGCGCAGGCTATTTCTCGTTTTTACCACGCGCGGGTCCGTCTTATTAACAGCCATCAATCATCATCCTTTCATCTTCAGCTTGTGTTCTTCTCCCCTTCCCATACTTCTACTCCTTTAAAGTATAGGTTCCTCGAAAGCGCTTTGTCAAACTTCTTAACGTACTTTTTTCAATAATTTATTTAATATCTCTTCAGTAAGCAATTGACAATGAATTAAAGAAAATTATATACTTAAACCTGTCTGGAGCGGTAGCGCAACTGGATAGAGCATCGGTCTTCTAAACCGAGGGTTGTGGGTTCGATTCCCACCCGTTCCATTTAAATAGAATTCTGTAAAATCATGAAGAAGCCCCAATTCCTTGATATTAAAGGAGTTGGGGCTTTTAGTTTATTTTTTAAAATCGTAGAAAATCATGCAAAATAATAAAGTTGGGGTACATTTGGGGTACAAATTATTCACCCAGCCGTTCAGTAATCATTTTTTGCAGTTCCCTTAAATCGTCATCAGTGGCTAAGTCCCGGACGAATTTTCGGGCGTAAGAGCGGTAACGGTAAATTCGGTTCTTTTCCTTATTATTACTATCCCATTTTTGTTTAGCTCTTTTCTGGGCTTCACTAACCATCTTTATCGACCTTCTATCATTAATATGGTATACTTTATATGCAAAAAGCCAAGAGGTACCAGCTCTTGACTCTTTGCGTTCCGGAAATAGATGTGTCAGCTAACCGCTATCTGCGATTAGCTTTTTTTATTATCGTGTAAGCCTTGGCGAAGTTAATCGCGGCTACCGACAATAACCAGATTGCCAGTGCGATAACAAGGCACCCTCTCTTTCCGGGTTACTTTTGTTTCCATCGGTATCATCCCCTTTCCGGACTTGGGGAATTACTTCCGGAACGCTGTAGTCAATTCAAGGCTAGCTACTTCCTATCCTTGACTACAATTATATTATACCTTATTAACATAGACGTGGCAATACTTTTTTGCACAAAAAAAGACCCGGCACCTGCTTCCACACAGGCCCGGGTCACGGTTAACTTTTAAAGGGAGACTTTTCATCTCCTATCTTTTTATTTTGCATTGACCAGCAGGGTTCCGTCCTGCTGGCGGCTTAAACTAATGTCATGAGCGACAAAGGTTTGCTCCATCTTGCCGTCCAGGACCGGCATAGATGGCCCCTGGAACGGGTCGAACCAGTAATCGACGTACTTACCTTCGCCGTGCTCTTCGTCAGAGTAGCGGGCAATAATCTGGAGCTTATGGCCGACCAGACTAGCGTCATAGTCAAAGGCCGCATTGAAGCCGGATTGCCCGGATCCATAGATGGCAGATTGAGCCTTGGCCACATCTGGGCGAGCCGCAGAATCAACCTTGACCCGTTGCAGTTCCCGGTTGGCAGCCGCGTCAAACAGAATGACGAAGCGATGCTGCTTGCCAATGGACAAGTCAGACGCAAACCAACCTGCGACATGTAGCTGCTTGCCAAAGGACACGCTCATGCTATCCAGGTAAGCAGCTGACTTGCTCAGGTCAGCTAAGCTGGTGTAATCTACCGCATTACCATTGCCGGCTGGGTCATCCGTGTAGCGGAAGTAGACCCGTAGTTTCTTGCCGGCCATTGCCGCCGTGTAGTCAAACTTGGCCGCAAAGCCAGATTGACCAGCCCCCGGAATATCTGGGAACGCCTTAGCCACATCAGGACGTGGTGACAGTGCCACACTTTGCCGGGCAAGTTCATGCCCCTGGTCATCGGTAATGATGATATAGTGGTTGCTCTTACCGTTAGCTTTATCACTGGCAAACCAGCCACCAACAACCAACTTGTTATCTTCAAAGTGGCAGTCGTCTAGGTGGCCACCACTGGTAATCTTTTGTTGTGTCATGCCTGTAAACACCCCCGTTAAATCAATTGAGCCGTCAATGTGCTCACCGTAAAAGTTATCAGTAAACTGCCAAGCACAGATAAAATTGCTGATACCTGGGAAGTAGCCCATAGCAGGTGAAGTGACCCCCGCAAGCGTAGGATATGCCGCAATCCACATGACAGCACCGGTGGCCGCATGAATGGCTTCAAAGTCCCACAGGTTAGCCATACCAGAGTACGAGTAGAAGACCGGACGATAGCCAGCCGCCTTGACGCACTTCAAGAAGGCAATTGCCGCTTGCGTGTTGCTTGCCCGGTAACCTAGCTTCTCTTCGTAATCAAGAATTAGCGGAGCTCCCTGTGGTAAGCCTACCTGTCGAGCACGAGCAATAGCGAAGTTGGCTTCTTGCACGGCCTGGTATGAATTCCCCCGGAACCGTGAGAAGTGATACCCAGATACTGCCAGTCCCTCATGCTTGATAGCGGCAATCTGCCCTGCGGCGTATTCGTTGACGTACCAGATACTTTCAGTCAGCTTGACGATACCGCCCTTCACCCCACGAGCTTTCCACTTAGACCAGAAGTCGTAGTAGACTGCTTGCGGCTGAAAGGCGGCCACATCAAGAGTGTAGCCGTAGTTAGTCATGAACTACCACTCCCGTCTGTGGTTCCTTGTTGGGGTCAACAGTTGGGGTCAGGTCACTCTTTTCGTAAGCAGCCTGTACAGCGTGCTCGACTGTTTCCCGGTGTACGTCGAAGCCCTTATCAGCCAAAGTGCCACCTACAATCTTAGTGGCTTCCTTGAACTTGTCGGGGCCAGTAACACCCTGAGCACTTACCAGGCTGTTGACTGCATTATCGGCCAGGGAATTGACCAAGCCCAGCAGCTCCTTCTCTTGTACGGTCTTGGCGTGCTTTTGCTTCTCAACCATGACTGGCTTGAAGTACTTCCATGCAAAGACAGCTACGGCTCCCGCAACCCCCGATGTTACAAGCCAGTTCCCCAAGTGCATTAAAAAATTCCACATAAGTTATTCCTTCTTTCGGTCGTATACTTCATGTTCCAGACTTGTGATTCTTTGGTTCCGCACTTTGGCTTCCCCAATATGTTCCTCAAATCGGTCTTCCAGTTTATCAAGGCGGTGCTTAGTTTCACGATTGTCATTAACCAATCCTCGGAGCGTTGAGTCTAGCATTTCCATCGTATTTTGAAGTCTATTCATTACTGACGTCACTTTGATGATTACTCCAAAGAAACAACCGATGCCACCAATGATTGCGACAATCGATCCCCATTCATCAATCCCTAGTCCCATAACTTGGTGCATTTCCCCACCTCCCTAAAATTTGGTAAAATAAAAGCGCCTATCCGAAGATAAGCGCTCGGGTCACTACTTGAGCAACCACTTAATTAGTTGTTTAGCGTGCTTACTAGGCACGATGATGATCAGAAGGAACCAATGTCCCATAGGAGTCACCTCCTATTGCACACGGTTTAAGTGGGAGCTACCCACCCGGTGCGCAGTAATTATTGTATCACAATTAGAATGTGATATAATATAGACATGATGATTAGAAGGCCGGTGCGCAAAATGGTGTTGTGGTAGCTCCTCAATGCCGAACCGGTTGCGGGCGCTTAATAAGCGTCCATTTTTTATTTTAAAGCCGCCCATAATAAAAGCCCTGGAGTTTTGTCATTTGAAATGACTAAACCCGGGGCTTTCTATGTATTGTGTATTTCTCAGGCGACTATATATCAGCTATATCCAGCTATCTAACAAGCTATACAGCTGGTGTCGTGGCAGGAGCGTAGTCCTTGCCGGTGATTGCCTTGTATCCAGCGACAGTTAGAACTGCGTCGCCCAACTTTACATAAAAGTCCAAATCAAAGCCAGTCGTACCATACATAATTTTGCAAAAATCAAACATTGCTCCCATAATTACTTACCTCCGTTTGCGTTGTCCTTTGCGATAAAACTAGCTACTTGAGCACCTAGCGCTTGAAGCGCTTGTGCGTTCTTCTGGTTATCAATCACAAGTTGCCCGACTTGCTTACCCAAGGCGCCCAGGGCTTCGGTACCCTTGTCGTCTGCCGGTTGGCTAGGCTGAGTAAACTGTGGGTTTTCAGCCAAGAACTTCTTCTGTTGTGCTTCCAAGTAATCCTTGTGCTCCTCATCGGTAGCGGCTACCCATCCGGTAGGTGTCAGCTTCTGCGGCGACTGTAAGCCACTCGGATTGTCGAAACTTTCATTTGACTTGAGCTGATAACCATCGGGTTCCGGACGTGCCCCCATAGATACGAGGGTTACTGGGTCCGCATAATATACCATTGCCATTCGCTATTCCTCCTTTTTAGCATACATAGTTAAATTCAAAAACTAGATTCCAGGTGCTATCGGTGGATTCTTTAATGTCCCCACCACTGCGCACGCCAATCTTATTGTCCACAATTTGAACAATTGAATCCCAATACTGGTACTGAAGCATCCTATTCTTTGGCTTGATGTTGTCAGGAATTGTCATTAATTCAGTATATTGGGCCGCCTTGGCATTGCCTTTGATAGCACCTCGAAGACTAACCAGCTTCTTATCGCCAATTTGAACGTATTCATAGCTTACATTGCCTTGCCAGCCATTCAAAAATACGATGCCGTCATCAGATGTAGTCCAGTGGAGTTGGTCTACTACCCCTCCCATTTTTTCTACGGTATCAACAAGGCGGTTGTACTTGCCTTGCCACAAGTCCTCGCCGTGCGTCATTTTCAGTTCATCAACCATTCTTTATACCTCCTATAAGTTTGTCATCAAGTCTCGGTACTCCGTAATGAAGTCCTTATCAATCGTGAAGCCGGTTGCCTTAGCCCCCTTGAGTGATATGGTCAGCGTATAGATGTCAGTAACCACGTACACGTTTGGCCCGTCACACTCAGCAGAGCTAGGTGTTTCCAAATTAATGCCCGGCATTCTAAACCGAATGTCGGCTGGCGAAATGTAGATTTCACACTTGTTGCCATCAAAGATTGGCTGCACCTTAACTTCACTGACCTCGGACCCGCCGGCCATATCCACGTCGGCCTGGGCAATTCCGGCCCCATACTTCGACACATACATATGAACCGGTGGCATTAAGTCCACGAAGCCGTCAGCGTCCGCCTTGGCTTCGTAGGTCACCGTTCCCATGTGGATTGGGGCCATATCTTCAACAATGCCAAAGTCCCGCTCTGCGATATAGCCGGTGCCCAGCTCAATGATTGTCGTCCCGTTGGCCGTTTCACCATCACGCTTGACCCGAATCCGCCAGAAGCCGCCGCGAGCATCGTCACGGGCTTCCCAGCCTTGGGTAACCACCAGGTCGCCGGGCATGGGAACAAGAGCTGCTTTCATTTTCTCAATATTTTCATATTGGAAAACGCGATCGTGGAACTGGGCATCTTTTAGTGTTTCCTGAATCTGCTTAGCAATGGCATTCAGTGCATTGTAACGGACCAGGAGGCCCTCCTTAGGATCATCAACAGCAGCCAGTGCATCTTGTAATGCCTGCTTATACTTAGCAAGCCATTCCCCAAATTGCTGTTTGGAGTCACTACCAAGTTTGTCCAACTCAGCTGAAATTGTTGTTTGCTTGGTTTGCAAGTCAGATAGAATCTTTTCAAATTCTTTTTCATGTTCAATCCCTGCCTGCCGTAGCTTTTCCTTAGCATTTGCAATCGCGGTATCTAGGTCGCTAATATAGAAATCACAGGCCCGACCCATCTGAGCAACACCACCAAGCACTCTGAACCAGATGTTGACCCCGGTTAAGTGAGTATGGCCACCGTCATCAGAATCATCAAGTAGGCCGATAAAGCCTTTGAAAATACCTTCTTTAGGAAACATTTGTTCAGGAAAACGATATAGAGCTTGTCCATTTGCCTGACAATCCTTCGGATCACCAGTTGATGAAACAGTACCAGCGTCCGGTGCCATTTGCAGATTTTTCTTATCATCAAATGAATAGTGACCAACGTTTCCTTGAATAAAGGGTTTCATCCCCTCAACATCTAATAGTTGCCCTTGGTAGTACCATACGATTTGTAATCCAAAGTTATTATCGCCAACTCGACCCTTAAAATAAGGTGTTAGGTCAAACACTTCGGCCCCTTCTTTAGCAATATCAATCGCTATCCGGTAATGGTGACCATTGTTGTTATGCGTTACATTAACAGACAAATTTAATCCCTCCTCTCTAGCTAATTTCAGATGAACCCGTATCACTAATATCAATATCACTGGTTTCACCATCATTATCAGTAACGGTAATCCCTGCATCATTGATTAATTCTGTTTGGATTTCATCTTTATTCAATTCATTGAATTGTCCATTCAGCGAATTGATTTCACTATTAAAATTATTCAACGCTTGTTCAATTAACCGAAAGTTCTCTACTAAGTCATCATAAAAGTCTTGATCTAACGATGTTGGTAAATCGGTTGTATGCAATTTAATCTGGTTAGCCGTTTTCCTCACCCCCTTAAAATGGTGATACAACTCAGTCAACTGTAATCGTTGTCGTGACAGTCTCCCATGGATACCAGGTATCACCAGAGCCGTTCCTAATAAAAGTCATAGGCCGTTGACTGTCCAGCACTTTGAGCGTCTGACGAGCGTAGTTGCCATATGACATAGTCGACAAGACGGCAATCGAACCCGCCTGAGCACTTTTATCAAGGCCAGATCGGTCAGGAATCATAGCCGCCACCTGTTTAAGCTCATGAGAAAAGCCCTCCGAATACTCGGAAGGCTTTTTCACTGTGAATTCATCTGAGGTATCAATAGCGGCTTTTGCACTTTTTGCATTCGCCATTGCCTGAGCAGCGTCTTGCTGAGCCTGGCTAACATCAGTTCTGACCTGATCTAACTCAGCACTATGCACCAGATCGGTTGGTACTGTTGGCAAATCTTTTCGATCAACCTTTGTTTCCAAAAGTTTACTGTTAGTGTCAGCGATTGCTTGTGCCTTATCGGCGACTGTTTTAACGGCATCAACCACATCAGTCTTAGCGTACCCTGACAGGTCAACTGGTGCAGGAATGTCGGACTTTTTCGCATAATCAGCTAGCTCAGCTTCCTTTACTAAACCTGCTACGCTAGGAATATCAGATTTTTTGGCAAGGCCAGATATATCCGGTATTTCCGACTTGTTAGCCTTGACAGACAGTGCCTTACTGTTGGCGTCCGCTGTTGATTGTGCCTTTTCAGCATTGCTTAGTGCACTCTCAGCGGTTGCCTTAACAGCTTCGACAGTATCAGTCTTAGCATACCCCGACAGGTCCACGGGGGCTGGCAGGTCCTTCTTCAAGGCGAACTGATTAAAGTCCGGTAAGTCACTCCGAAGAACCACGTCTGGTTTACCCTTGATGTCATCCCAGGTAAGTAACCGTGCGGCTTGAATTTGCTGGGTAATAAAGTCTTTCAAATAAGGCAACATCCGGTGAGCGTCTTCCCGGTTAAAGAAGAACGACCCGTCTGGCCCTAATTTAGGAATCTTATCAACACCATTCGGCGATGAAACCAACATCTTTCCACCAATAATGTCAGTAGTTGAGTAATCAAAGCCAACGAAGGCCCCAGCCTTGATTTTGTACTGGCCGTCGGGATCAGTTTCAAGTTTGCCCGGTGCTTCAATCTTCTGGATTAGCTTACCAGTAATATCAACGTCTTTATCCAACTTTAAGGAATACTTGCCTAACCCAGTTAAACAATTGTATTGCCAGACGTCAGCAATCTCCGGTGCATGCTCAGCATCCCAGGCAGCTACCCACTTATAGACCTCATTCGTTTTAAACTCGTTTAAGTCAAACTGACTGTATTTACTCAACGAGGCATATAAGCCGACGTTCCAACCAGCCATTTTCCAATTCCGATAGAACGCCCGGAATATTTCCGGCCAATTTCCCGGAAGTTTGCCTTCCATGTCCAAAAAGTAGTAGGCATTGGCTGCAAGTCCTAATTCCTTAGCATTCTGGATTGACCATTCAACTTGGTTATTAATCCCGGCTTCGTAAAAATGATAGCCATGGATAACTAACCCAGCCCGCTGAGCTTGTCCAATAAAATGCTCTACACCATTATCACGAGTATTTCCGTGACCCAAGCGTAAAATGACGGCTTGAATACCATTGGCTTTCAGATCGGCAAAATCAATATCCATTTTCCCGTTGGCTGTCTTAGTTTGATACTCTGACAAATCAACTACATTCGGACTGGGCATACTGTTCCGCCTCACTTTCTGTCCAGGTTTCCTGACCACTTTGAACCGTATCAGTGTTCGTCATCAACTTATGAACGTTGCCTTGAATTGCGGCCACTTTACTACGCTGAGCATTGTCATAATCCAGAATGTTCTTACCATTGGAATTCAACGTCTCCGTCGATTGGGTGGCTTTGCTATACGGGTACCATTGATAACCTACAACCGCAACAGTGGTTACAAAGTTTTTCGGTTTAACTTCGACCCGAATTAATTCACCGGCAATTGGCCGCTTATTGTCTTCCAAAGTAGCATCAATTTCCAGATCAGGGTTTAACTTGAACTGGGTATCTGCATACTTCTTCATTTCGTCCTTTTTTTGGATAGTATCGGAAGTAATATCATCGGTATAAAACACTCCCCAACGCTTAACGCTTTCCGCGTTTTGGTACATGAAGGGTGCAAAGTAATACATTTCCTTGCTGTCGGTCGTGGTATTATCAGCATCACCATCATCCCCGCCCGACGCACCAACAATTGCGGCCATTTGGTCATTACGTTCCCACCATTGCGGGGGGTACGAAGCAATTGATTGTGTTTTGCAGGCCTGACCAGGAGCGGGTTCATAAATCATCGTTGTACTGTCCAATGCTAAACAAATATGATAGCTTGCTCCTGGTGAACCATAAAAGCCCATGTCACCCGTTTGAGGTGTGCCTACTCTATGGCCATATGGTTCCATTGACGGAACATAGGCAGGGATATTAATACCAAAATCTTTGTAAACTTGAGAGACATAACTAGAACAATCCATTCCGCTGAATGGATTACCCCCACGAGCACCACCGGCTCCTCCCCAAACATAGGGAACGCCAAGATATTTTTTAGCGTCGTTAATTACTGCTTGAGCGCCCTTACCAGCATTGCCATTGGGCAACCCGGTATCAACCGTTGTTTCCTGACTGTAACTCGCTCCTACTAACCGAGCTGAATTGCTCATATCAGTGGAATCATATGACAGAGTAATTTCTGCCGTATCATGGAGGTAATCAATCCGGTTGCCATAATTCTTGTAAAATTCATCGTGTGAATATACGCGAATGTTAAGGTTATCAGGATAAATTACACAGTCAGGCCAAGCCTCTTTGATTCTGTCTAAATAATCCTTTCCACTGCCACTAGCATACGGATCATCAACATTAATTTTATTAAACTTGCCTATTACTTGGTACGTAACTCCAAAATTATTATTTTTGAAGATACAGTCCAAAATATCCTGCGGCGTTACCTCTTTCGTTTGATCATCATCATTATCACTGGGTACTTGAAGATCCGGCTGACCATTCTTGTGATTATCTTCTGAAGTAGGCGAAAGGTCTCCCCAATCAACCGGGTCCTTAGCATTGTAACTTCGTATTCGAGAAATTTCGTTTGAAATATGAGACAGCGTTACATCAACGGTAGTGATACCCCCAGAATAATCTGGCTGAATTTGCTTAATCATGAACCACTGATCCGTAATCTTCACCATGTTCTGGACTTCAAGCAGGTTGAAAGCCTCACTTCCATCATCATAAGCAGTGAGCTGTGCCTGATATGTGTTATTGACTTCCCACTGAATGTAAATTGAATCAGACAAGACAGACTGGAGAACTGCCATATTGTCTTTGCCCGGATTATTAGGCGGATTAAAATTTCCTCCCTTAGTTTCCAGGATAACCAGTGGGGTAGTAAGTTCGCTCATATCAGGTAAATAAAGGGAAAACTGAATGTAATATCTACTGAGTTAGCTCCAGTACACTCAATATCATTCCATTCAGGATCTAAACTAAGATGGCCAAAGTCAGTCTTACCGTTTACCTGGTTACCATCTAAATAAGTCGACAGCAACTGTCCATCCCAAATAATCGTATGGCTCCCGTCACTACTTTCGTTATAAGTCCAGGTTGTATCAGTGGTCTTATTATGAACTTTTAAGGAACTACCGTTGAATTTGATAATCATCTTCAAATCATGATTCTGAAAATACGGGTCGACCTTAATATCACTGGCATTATAGACTCTAAAACTGCTGGTCATAAAGTGGTAGTTGAGCACATCTCTGCTTGGGATATTCATACCAAACTGCCATCCTGCTTGCTTGAAAGTATAAGGAGAGTCCGAACGGTATAATGAATATCGATATGGCTTCGGTAGATCAAATGGAATGGTCAGGTTAGCATAATTAGCACCTGACTGGATCGGGCTAATATCAAACGCATTAACATAGCCAAAATAAACTTTGGCGCTATTGATATCAGTCCGAACCCGAATCAGCTTTCGTTGACCAAACAGCTTGTAAATTTCATGCTTAGCCAATTGGTATTCTTCCCAATTCCTAGTAAACAACACGAACCGCTCATTAAAGGTTCGCTTGGCTAATGTTTGACTTACAAAAGAAGACCCATCTTTGCCAGATAGGTCTTGGTAATTATTGGTAAACTGTGGCGATGAACTAGCGTCATCAACCCCTAGATACTTTAAATCCGGGATTTTATCCGTGATATTAAACTCATCACCATTGCCAACCTTCATCTTAAAAAATGGTTCCACTAGCTTACCTCCTAGCTATATGCTCTCATGGCGGCATCCCGTGCTTGCCTCTTATAAAGTTGCTTAACGTCGAAAGTCCCCTGGTCCTTGATTGCTTGAAGTTGGCCACCATTTAGATTAAGTAGCTGACTAAACATCCCCAACAATTGGTCGAACTTCGTGTTCAACTCACGCAACTCTCGGTGATCATCTGCGCTTGTTGTTGCGGCACTATGGGCCGGCTCTTCAGCATGGAACCGAGCAACAATTTCACCTAGCAATTGGTAAGCCCGAGAACGTTTTGACATGTCCAGTGGGACAATCATTTCTGGGCGATTGTACTCACCGACTTCATACATGCCGTGTTTGTTGATTAAGCCACCGTTTTCCCAACCATGGCCATTACCAACATTCCCCCAGCCACCTTCACCACCACGTTCCAGAACGTGGATAGCGGCTAGTATTTCGTTGTAACCGTTCCGCCAATCAGTATGACCTGGTAAAGCATCAGCAGCCCAGGTAGACCCCGCAAATTGAAGAAGCCCCCGAGCTTCATTGCCACCAGTATTGGCATCAACATAGCCATGCTGAAATGCCAATGGATTACCGCCAGATTCGGTCGCAATTTGCCGCAACAGTTTTTCAACTTTCCACGCCACCGGCTCTACACCTAATTGGTGGAAAGCACGAATAATGTAGGGACGCCAACGTTCAACACCAGCACCGCCGGGATTCGTTAAGGTTGCAAACTGCTTCTTAATCCATTCCCCCATCTGCTTAGCAATGAACTTCGGAACATAAGTAATCAAACCACTAGCAAACTTAACCGGTGTGGAAACCCGAACGAACTTCTTGAAGACCGATTCCATGAACTCAATTGGGTGGCTCATGATCTTGTCGACATCTTCCATCATACCATCAAGGGCGTCCCCAGCAGAGTTAACAATATTACTGAACATATCAGATAAGACACCAACCCCATCTGCATAGTGAGGAATTTTCCCCATCATTCGCATCAACGAATAACTACGTTCACCATCAAGGATGGAGGTTCCCTTTGGCAACGGTACAATCATGTCACGAACCGCTGGGAACATTCCGATGACACCGTTAGGTAAGCGGTACAATTCCCGATAATAGCCGGTCTTGCCATCATTGACCTTGGCAAAGCCACCAGGGTGCGCCCCCTGTGTACCAGTAGCATAACTAGGCATTGGTACTTGCCAAGTGCCGCCGATTTTTGGTGCCCCCAGCTTATCCAACACCCAGTTAATTCCTTTTTGAATTCCACCAAGCATATCATTAAATGGCTTGATAATACCCCGGACCAGGTCAACAAAGTGGGTATGAATTGCCTGCTTAGCATTTGCCACAGTATCTCCAATGCTACCCATCTTATCTTGCCAGGACTTCACCATGTCACCCAGTCGCCCATCGGTCATATCGTTTAGCTTATTGTACATATCCTTAAACAACCGCTGATGAAATTTGTTCATATCATTAGCTGTTCGCCGAGTATCATCTGCCAAACGGCCCCAATGACCACTGGTTAAATCTTTCCACGTCTTCGTTTGGTCTTCAATAACCTTGTAGCCGGCTTTGAACGTCCGCTTATGCTTTTGAAACATTCTCTGCGCCGCCTTGGTTGTCTGCCGATTCATCCAGTCCCAAGTCTTAGCGACATCTTTAGAACTGCGGTTTCCCCAAAGGGCGACGTAGTTCCAGCCATTACGAGCATCCCGACTGGCCCGATTCCACATATTCTTGGAAGTCCGTTGAACATTCCGGCTCATGGTATTCCAAGTTTTCCGGGCGTCTTTAAGCCCCCGTTGATTCTCACGGACTTGGTTACGCCAGGCAGTCTTAGTCGTTTTGGTAATTCCTTTCCACATTCGGGAAGATGTTTTTTGGATATTTTTCGATGAGCTGCTAAAGAAGTGGCCGACCTTTTTCAGGCCAGTTTTAGCAATTTTGCCAAGACCATTAACAAAACTCCGGAATTTCTTGTTGTGCTTATACAGCAAGGCAATTCCGCCCGCAATTGGGTTCACCAGGAATAAGGCAATTTGTTTCCAATCACTCTTGAACCAGTTAACAACGGCCTTAAATCCTTTGACGATGGTTTTACCAGCTTTTACCGCCAGCTTACCCATTTCACTACACATCTTCCGGAAGGTCTTGCTATGGGTATACAACAAGGTGATTGCTACCACAACTGCCTCAATTGCAATGACCCACGGGTTGAAGCCTGCAGTTACAAATTTCACGGCCAAGCCCAGAGCTTTAAAACTTTTAATAATCAGCGGCAGCTTAGCAAATCTTTTAACAATATCTACCGCCATTACGGTAGCTTGCATTGTTTTAAAAGCAACACCAACGCCTAGAATTGTAGCACCAAATGCTTTTACCACTGACTGGTGCTTAGCAATAAAGCCAATGAACTTAGCAGCTTGCACAGCTGCATTTGCCATTAACTTAGCCAGCATTTGCAGGCCATGCTGAGTATCTTTATTCTGCAAAGCACTGCTAAGTTCATTCAATCCAGTAGCTGAAACTTTTAATAATGGCTTAGCAAGTTTGGCCTGTGTAGTGGTCCATTCCTGGCGTAACCGGTGCATAGATCCACCGGCAGACTGGTCAAATGCTTTAGCGTTCTTGCTGTAGTCCTTAGAAGCCTTGGTTAGGATGTCATTAAATTGGTCAGTAGTCATTTTGCCAGACGATATTAAGTCCTTAAAGGCCTGTTGGGACATTCCTGACGCCTTTGACATGGCAGCAGTTAATCCTGGTGCCTGTTTTTCTAGCCGACCTAATGAAGCACTAGTAACTTTACCTGAACTCTCGATTCGCGACAAGCCACCGGCGAAGGCATTTGCCTGTTGATCAGATAGCTTCAATTGATCTGCCAAACTGGCGACCCCTTTGGTTAACGTTGTTGTTTGGCTAACTGAATGAGTCATCCCATAGAATCGGGTTTGCAAACCGTTAACAGCCTGCGCAGACAGATTAGTGTTCGTCTTCAATTCAGTTACTTGAGCAGAGAGTTCTTTAATGCCATTATCAGATACCCCAATATTCTTCCAGCGAGCTTCCAATGCGGCACCAGCTTTGGCAGCTTCCATCCCATTAGTAATAATGCTGTGAAACTGACTGGTAATAAAAGAAAAGCCTTGTTGAATCCAGCCGCCCATCAGATTAGCTTTCAGGACGCTGCCAAAATTAAGGGTCGTTTGACGGGCCTTTTCTTCGGCCTTGTCAACATTTAAGATCTGATTTCGGAAAAACTTCCATTTAGCTCCCTTAGGTGGTTCGAGGGCAATTTTAAGCTCTTCGGCCCGATTTTTAGTATTGGCAATCACTTCACCAGTCCGATTCAACTGTGTTTCTTGCTTTTTGTAAGCCTCACTTGTTTTACCGGATTGACGTTCAATCTCACTAAGGAGCTTCTTTTGTGTGACCTGCTGCTTTTCTAAGGATTTAAGTGAATCTGTTAATCCCGATAATTCATGTTGATTGGCTTCTCTGCTTTTTCCTTCTGCTCGTAACCTATCAACATATGCTCGTGAGGCTTCCGAGGTAAGACGATACTGCCGTTGCATTTCAGCTAGCCCAGAAGTGTAATAGCTAGAATTACCCTTGGCCTTATTTAATTGTGATTCATAACCAGCCAACTGTTTATTAGCCTGACTGATTTGCTTTTCCAAGTTTAGCCACTGGCTTCTCTGCTTACTATTCTCCTGGTTTAAGCCTTCTTGTTGCGAACGCAATTCAGCAATCTTGGCCCGCTGAATATCCATCACTTGGCTAAGACCACTAATTCGAACCTTAACTGCTTCTGAATACTGCCCCGAGCTTTTTAAGACCTGTTCTTGAGCCCGCCAGCCGCTCGTTACTGCACTAACAGCATTGCGAAAGTCCCGCATGGAGGTAATGGCCGAAATCGTATCAACGGAAATCCGGGTAGCCATTTCATTTTGAACTTTCAAACTGTTACACCTCCTTTCCAGCAAAATAAAAAGCCAGCTATTACAGCTGACTCAAACGGTCGTTAATCATTTTTTGTAATTGTAGAAGTTGTTCCCGATTGGCAACGTCCCGAATAAACTTCCGGGCGTAACTACCATACTGATAGTTACGCTGCTTATTAGGGTGCTCTTGTTGCCACTTCTTAGAAGCTCTCAACTGTGCCAGAGAAGTCTTCACAATTAGGCATCCCCTTCTAATTCTTCAGCCGGTGTTTTCCGTCCTTCAAGATGGTAAAGTCGTTCATCAATGGAATCAATCATTTTTTGGTAACTTTTATCAAGCAGGCCACCTTGTTTTATGGAACCCGGATATAGATAGTGCTCAATTAAATCTACCGTATTACCTCGATCAACAAACAAAGTTAAGTGGGAATTAAAAGTGTAAGTGACTTCTTTCCCCTGAGCTTTTTGACCAGCTAGAGCGCCAAGAAATCCTGTACCGAAGCCACCAATTATATTACCAATAATGGCTCCCCAAATTGGGTGCCCCTTATTAATCGTATTCTCGTCTTTAGACCACATATGGTCCATAATTTCTGAATAACTTATCAATTGCGAATCAGCAATCGGACTCTCTTTGATAAACAGCCGCTTCTTTTCATCATCAAAATACATATCAAAAAAAGGAATGTTATCGCTTTGCTTATACTCTTTGTAGAATGCTTTGGCTTCACGCTTATCCATAGTCATCCCCCTAACAGCTTAATTATATAACTTATTAAGCTATTAAGGAAGCCCTTATGTGATTACTAGCCACCAAACATTTGATTCATCTTCTTGAACCCTTCCGCAGCATTGATTGGCCGATCTTCACGAGCCTTAGCACTTTGGATTTTTAGAAGCTCAAAATAATCTTCCCGATCTAGTTCAGATGGCAAAATACCGGACTGAAGCATTAACTGTTGACGGAAATAATTGCGATCTTCGATTTCCTGCTTATAATCTTCTATTGCCCGTCTGAGCTGGCCGACCGTCCTTTTGGGCCCGCTTTTGCTTGTTCCTTTTCGTAAGCAGCTTCCGGAACGCCCTTGATTCGATTACATACGTAGCTTAGATATTCACCCAGAACCTTAAAATCAATATGGCCCTTAACGACACCCAATTGTTTATCAGATAGTTTAAGAACATCCTGTAGAAATTTAAGTGACTTTTGGACAAATTCCCGTTCCTTCTTGAGCATTACTAAGGTCTGATTCATGCTATCTTCCGAGCCGGTACTTTGATCCGCTTCTTCCATAGCAGCATTTAACGAAAGCAGGGCAATCATCATTTCATCAGCTTTATCCACGTTGGTCAAATTAGCGTGAACGTTGACTGAATTTTTAAGTCCGATTTTATCCGTCTTCAATCTTACAACCATTGTTTCCCCTCCTCATAGCCGCCCTTGCGTATTGTGTATTTCAGTGGCGACTCATTACTTTAAGCAGTTGGCTTATTAACGTCCGCCTGGTTGGTATTGGTAAAGCTATCGGTTCCAGTGGCTTGGATGTAGGAAGCCATCGGATTATCACCCTTATACCCGCCAAACACTTCTGCCAGCATAACATCATAGCCCTTCCAGGACTTGGAGTCCCCAGTGTTATACATCTTATAAGACTGCTGTGACCCATCCACATTTAGAAAGACGTTATTGGGAATTGGTGCCATTGCTTGGTAAGCGAAGGCCGCATTACTATCAGTTTCGTTCTTATTAGAAGTCCCGTGGTTCCGGGTTGGAATAATCATTTCACCATTGGCAAAACCTTCAAAGAACCAGTTGCCGTCAAAGTCATGGGTGGCTAACAAAATTGCAACATGAGGCTTCTTACTTCCCAATACGCGACCGCCATTAACAGCACCATAACCAACCATCTTACTAGCATCGTCAAATGGGATATCCAACATCGTCAGAGCCAGCTGAGGAGTCGGAACCCCGTGATTGATCCGCTTAACCTTGTTGTTAGCGTATTGCTGTTGACCAGCTTCTTCAAGTGCAGTGACGTTCGCAGTGGTAGCACCGTCACCGTCACCATCCCAAAGGGCAATCCCAGCAGCACCGAGGCCGCCCTTATCTGGGTCAGTAATTAGGACTCCTTTGTCATCGGTAATCCCACCCATGACAAAGTCGATTCCTTTAACAGACATACCTGCCATTATTTTTCACGCTCCTTTATTATTAAATCCTTGGCAAAATAAAAGACCTTGTCCACTTGCTGTGTGTCAGGGTCCTTTAAATGATTTCTTGAATTTTCGACTGTCCAACCATCCTTAACAAATAGCTGGGCAATTTTCATTTCTTCATCCAAAGTCGATAACTCCAAATGAAGTTTGTAAAAGATATGAACTTCTACGCCAATTGTCCAGCCCTTGAAGGTCTGGTTAGCATAATAGGTTGGTTCGTTTAGCCACTCGCTAATGACGCAAATGGTCTCGGAAGTTTTGATTTCTACCCCCTGAGGAACAGCTTCCCGGTAAAAATGATTTATCCACGGAAATTTATCCCCCATCAGCTCCAACGCTTGCTGCGATGGCAGTTTCATTACTTACCACCCAGCCTTTCATCACAGACCTTCTTTTCGGCCTTAAAGACATCATCCGCAGAGGCACGGCGGGCATTATCCACAAAATGAGTAGCTGCCATCTTAATAGTGCCATCGTTTAGAAAACGGGCAATATAGGCCTTTTTGCCAAACCCAACCGTAGCATTTCCATTATCTTCACCGTTAATATCAGTCCCCTGACTCATAACATTATCTTGAAGGTGACCGTACTTCACATCCTTGTGGTTAGTCCGTGGCGTAGCTTCCCGCAGCCGCTCTTCTAATACCTTAGCGCCAGCACTGGTCATCGCCTTTTGTACTTCCAAGTTCGGAACCGCGAGCTTTTCCACCTGATTAACAAACTGGTCAAGCTGCAAGCCAAAATCTCCCATGCTACTCATCACCTTTCGTAACGTCTTTTAACGTAATCAAGTCGTAGCGTTGTAGTGAGTGACTATCATCTCGGCTAATCGCGACAATGCGATAGGTTACATCAACATCCCCATCAATTTGTGCCAGCATGGACTTATCAACATGGTACTGTGACCGCACAGCAACCACGATTGTGTCTTCTAGCTTCGTCCCCAGCAATGAATACTGTTGACTTTGAGAACGCTGATAAAAGGCACAGTGCAACCGCTGTTTTGATACAAATTGGGCAGTAGTGCCATCGATGGTGCCTGTATCGACCTGTTCTGTCACTCCAAAATCAATTAGATGGTTGAGCCGACTGATCGCTAGTTTCATCATCGTCACCTACTTCCAATTCGTAGCGTCCCCGCAGCTGACCAATAATGCTATTAACAGTCAAATTAATGGGAAATGTCTGAGTATCAGATAAAGCCAACCTATATTGATAGTAAGTCGCTGCCAATGCCTTGACGGCACTTTCAAACAGCGGCTTAACGTTATCCTTAGCATAGAAGGCTTCATTATCGCCAACGGCGTTCTTAATGAACTGATCAGCAGCCGTAATATACCCCCGTAATAGGTCATCGTCCGCTGACCCGTCCAGGTACAGTAATCCTTTAACTTGTTCTAATAACTTATCATTTGAATCAGCCAATCAGCTCACCTACTTTCATCTAGGCCGTCTTACCGCTATCTGCTGGGGTAGTAGCTGCTTGGTTGGCTACTTCCTTAAATGAGCCAGTTGCCCATGCACCATCATCTACAACCTCAACATCAAATCGGTCAATAACCCGAATCTTAGTTGTATCAGTTTCAAATGAACCACCACCAATGTTAGTGGACAGTAAGGACATATTTTCACGGTCAAATAAGGTAATACCTTGCTTCAAATCACCAAAATAGATTGGGTGAGCACCGCTAACATCCGGCAACCAGCGGTCAGCAATTACAGTAACAGTCTTTCCATCTAACCGGTAAATATCAGGTTGAGTAACATCACGTTGAAGCATGTAACGACCTTGTGCATCCTTAACCTTAGAAAGAACATTGAAACCTGATTGGTTGGTTACAAATGTTGATGTTGCCATAATGGCAGGGTCAAGAGTGTTGTTTTCAAGGTCCTTAATATCATCAAATTTTGCAATCGTTGGCTTCTTAGCAGCTTTTCCCATTGCTTCAATAATCTTCAGATTACGAGTAACCGCTACTTTCTTGGCAATCCAAGTTGATAACCAAGCCATAATATTTTCAACAGAATCCTTTAGCAAAGAATCCGTGACGGTCGTAATTCCTGCATAACGATGAATAGCATACTTAATTAATGTCAATTCAGGATCATCATTGTCACCAATCTTAGCCGACTCATCATCAAGGTCGGCTAATGGAGTAATATCTGACAGCTTTTCGTAATTCCGTGAACCCGAAGTAGTCGAAACTGATTCAACATTAACTAGACCTTGCAAAGTAGCAAATTGTCGTACCAATTGATTGATGGTGTACTGAACATCGGTTGGGATTGTTAATCCGCCATTACCTTTCCCCTCTTGAGTTGAGGTAACCATGTTCTTGAACTCCTTTACAAATTGATCCCGAACACCTTTTTGACCGTCATCTAATGGTTGCTTGTCCTTATTATCCATCTGGCGAACTTCTAAAGCCCGCGCTTCATCAAGCTGGTCCTTAATAGCGTCCCGTTGTGCTGCTAGGTTATCCCGTTGCGCCTTCATGCTCTTGAAAGCATCTTTATCAAAGGCATCATCAAGAACCGCCGCGTTTAACTTGGCGTTCATGCCATCGACCTTTTGGCCGGCTGAAATCCAAGCATCGTTTAATTCATTAATTCCCATTTTATTCATCATCCTTTCCTAGTAAAATCGCCAACTTCTGGTCACGTAGACTAGGGGTTAGCTCCTTCTCCTGTGAATTATCAATTGTCTGCGCTGGCGCAGGCTTTTTGGATTGAGCTAGTACCGTGCGGATCTTATCCATCGCAGTAGCATTTAACATTGGCGTGGCAATAGCATTAACCACTTGTGGCTGCTGAGCGCCAGTTGAAATATTATCAACGAACCCTTTATCCAGGGCATCCTGTGCCGACATCCAGGTTTCATTGGCCATCATTTGCAACAAGTCATCACGCCCCAGGCCAGTCTTCGCCTCATAGGCATTGATAATCGATTGGTCTGCCACGTCTAACGACTTCGCATCATGATTTAGGTCGTCCGCGTTTCCCGCCGTGTACATTGAAGCCTTGTGGATCATCATCTGTGCAGTTGGTGACATATTGATTTCATCCCCCGCCATCGCAATTACCGAAGCGGCAGAAGCGGCTAGTCCTTGGATATTAACAATTACCTTCCCTGAATAGGCCTTTAGCATCGTATAGATTTCGGAAGCAGCCGCGACACTACCCCCACCAGAAGCAATATCAACCTCAACACTGCCATCATTAGTGGCTAGTGCGTCTTCAACCTGCTTAGGACTGACACAATCCATCCCCAGCCAGTTGTAAATCACGGCATCGTCATTACTTGATACCACACCTTTAATCGGAATCTTCGTCATCGCTATCACCTCCCTTCGTTGAATTATCATTGCCAGATACCACTTGAACGGCTTGCACTTGTGCTTGCGGTTTTTCCTTTTCTGGCATATTTTCAGGTAGATACCCTGCTTGTTGAAGTAGCCAGGTAGCCTGATTTGCACCAATTGTGCCGTTCTTTTGCAAGTTAGAAATGCTAGTAACATAAGCATCCCCAGTTGGATCAATCACAGGCCGCAAGTCCATTTTGATACTGCCAGCTAGTTTGTTATTCAGTTCGGCTGTAACCGACTTCGTAAAGCGTGATAGTGATTGCAGGTAGTTGGCATTCATCATGTCGATAGAAGATTGCTGGTCCCCCTGGCCGTTGATTACACTATCACTGACTCCATACACCTTCGCAATTTGTGCTCCGGTCCAGCTAGCCTGATTGAGCAGCTGGGCAACATTACCCTGAATTTCTAAGGGCTCATATTTTTCCAAGTCGTCTAAGACAATTGGCCCATTATCGGAATCGTTCATTTGCTTCATGAATTCCTTTGACCGTTTAGCCTTCATCTTTCCGTTCAATAAGCCACCCTTAGTAATCGACAGCACCCCAGGGGCCATGATCGACCGCCCTAGCGCCGCTAATGTTAAGCGGTTGGAACTATCCCGAATTGCCAGCTCATCAGCTAGTGAAGCCAGCGGACTAATCCCTGTCTTCCCACCGTTTTGTGATAGGAGGCGAAGATGAATCATGTCGCCCTGGGGAATTGCTTGCTGGTAGCCAACCGCTGGTTCATCAAAGGTCACGTTGTAAATCAGTCCAGAGCCGTCCTCTAACAAAAAAGGCGTAACTTGTGACGGTCGTAAATACTCCCACTGAGTATCAGTCCCGTTATTGTTACGCCAGCGATAAGCATAGGCTTCACCGCCCAAGAGCAATTGGGCAAACATTGATTGCCAGAACGCGTGAACATTTGAAGTTAACGTGGGGTTGTCCAGGATTCCCTGTGTCCGTGATGACTCCGCGATAAACTTAGCGTCTGCCATATCTGCTGATAGCTGATAAATCAGCGAGTAAATATCAGAGTTCTTCAAGGCTGTCCGAGCATTAACATACTTACTTTTATTATCTGGGTTCAGAAAATGAAGCACATCATCATCTTCTGCAATTGAAAGTCCAGGGCTAACTTTAGGCATTTTGAATACAGGCATTACTTTCACCTCCCTTCATTACTTTGGTGGAGACGAAAGATACTCTGTTGCCAATCCAACCAGGATAAAGGCGACGCCAATACTCATTAATCCGGCAACTTGGTTAATTAAAAAGCAGCCCCAGATAATGAAACCCAAAGCTGCCAAGAAGCAGAGAATGTCAATATACTTCCAGATTACTTTCAGGAAATTAGCTATCATCGTCATCACCTCCTAGCAGTCCTGATTCTTCACTCTCAAACCATTCTTTAACTTGCTCACTGGTCATTAGGTCGACCTGCTTACTCTTGTTGTTAGCCACGCCAAAATCTTCAAAATGATACATTGCCTGGTAAAGAGCATCAATAATGGCATCGACCACGTCAATCTTCAAGGTTGCCTTGGCTTTATCAACCTGAATGCCAATCTTATCTTCAATAATTTCCGCGTTAATCAGCGCCTTTTCCATGATTTTGTCATCATCACGGGTAATGGTCCCTTCAATCATGCCCTTTTGTAGGAACTTAGTTGGGTCCTTTAGCTCACTGGTCCGTTGACGAATCGGCTCCAGTGGCCACTCGGTATTGATTTCCATCTGTTTGATGGCCGTTGTGGCTCCCCAGGCATCATAACCAAAAAACATCACCTTGAAATCGTGGTCATGAACATAGTCCAACAGCCAATGGTAAACCTGATCATCGTTGATTAGGCCTTGCGGATGGGACGTAATCGTACAATAGCCGCGCTTAGCCAACTCCCGGTACTCAATCCCATCCTGCTTTTCCTTTGCTTCAATGGACCCGGCCTTATTCCAGGGAATAAAGCTGTGCTGTTTAACGTGCCAGCGAGGATTGCCTTGGCTGTCCGTATACGGGAAGATGAACGCCACCGCCGTATTGTCACTGAACATGGAATAGTCAAAGCCCATATATACCTGCCGGCCATCAATCTTATTGAATTTTATCTTGGCCCGCTCAATATCAGATAACTTCAAATAGCTATTAGTAGCCTCTTGAAGCCAAAGATTAAGACTCTTGTTTTGGAAGTCATCAATCGAACCGGTCAGCATATCTGAATCCCGTTTATCCCTTAATCCGTCCAATAGAACATCCTTTTGACCAGGTAGGTATAGTAGCGGATTAGACTTATACCAGGTCTCTTCCTTGAAAGTTTCATCAAGGCTATCCTGCGCCCAAATCATCCCCAACATCCGGTCACCGTCACGTGAATAATCCTGCTCCATGATTTGTTGGACTACCTTTTGGTCACTATGAAATGGTACCGATGGGTCCTGATAGGATGTTGAAATTTCAATGTATTGGTGATTGGGAATTTTAGACTGACCAGACATAATATCCTCGCTGCCTTTACGAGTAGCTACATTTCCAATTTCATCAAAAATGGCGGTCGTAAAGTGCTTAGAATCATATTTATCAGCATTCATTGACATGGGCCATAAGTTATTGTTGGTCTTGCGCATCGTAATTCCAGCATGATCCCGAATTACAATATCCTGTTCCTTTGCTAACTGAGCAAAAATTGGCTGCCGGCCAAAAATAATTTTCAACATGTGGTTGATATAGCCATAAAGTTTCCCGGTCTGATCATAGTTAGAGGCTGTAACTAAGAAATCCTGGTTTGCTAATCCCATGGACTCAATTAAAAAGCAGTAAACCATGTAGATAGCCATTAGGTAGGTTTTCCCCTGTCCACGAGCAACCGAAAGAATGACCCGCGTGAAGCGTTTCTTATTCTTATCATCCCGCCAACCAAAAATCATGCCAAAAATGAATTTTTGCCAATCCATCAACGTCGTCGGTTCGTCAGTATCCACATTCGGGGCAATCTTGGCAAACTTCAAAATTTTATCAACTTCGTTCAGGTCATAATGATAGCTAAACGTTTCTTGTTCTGACCGTTGCAAATCACGCAAATGTCGAAAAGCCGCCAGTTTAATCAAATAGCCGCTGATAATTTTTTCATCAAGGACATCAAAGGCATACTTAGTGGCCGGATCATGATACTTATGACGAACTACTGCAAAATCACATTGATGGTAGGCACCAATCACGTCATGAGTTTGCGTTAGATCAATTTGCTGCAAGGAAAATCACCTCCAAAATAAAAAACATTGCAATAACTGCAATGCCCTATTCCTTAGTTTCTATGAAAATGGCAAGATTACGGATATCCTCTGTGCTCAACCTACCGATACGCCGAAACTTCACTGACTTTGGCAAACCCACCAAATTCAACGTATCAATATACGACGCTTTACGCAATCCAGCTTCTTCCAAATCCTTTATCTGGTAATAATGACGTTGGATACTAGCGGACTTGGACCGGTACTTAGTAGTTATCTTGTAGACAATAATTTCATCATCATTAATTTGGCGAACCAATACAGGACGGCGCTTGCCTCCATTCGTCCAAGCAACAAACGCTGTATAGATTTCATTAGTCTTCATTGAAAAAGTCCTCTAGTTCTTTTTGCGTTCTTAAATGTTTTACTGGTAAGCCTTTAGTAGCACGATCCAATTCCATTTCCGCACGCTGACGAGGCGTTAAAGAGAAGCTCAGAGGTATTTTCCCTGTTGCTTCAATTTCTTTATACAGTGTGTTTACCACTACTGAGGGTGTTACCCCGATTTCTTTCATGATTTCCTCAGCATTATCCGCAGTAGTCCGATCAACATTAACTTGCACTTTTTTTACTTTGGTTGGCATAATATAATCACTCCTAACTATATTTTGATTATATTATACTACAATCAAATTAAACCTGCTTCCTTAAACTGTTCTGCCATTGATTTCTCTTTCTTATGACTGGCAATCTGCATTAGTTCTTGGCGGGCCTGGGGCGAAAGGCCTAATTGTGACCCGATCGACTTCAATTGTTTCAGTGCATCGTTCATTGTCGCCACTGCTGGATTCTTCCGGTAGCCAGCGAAATCTTTGCCGATAATATTACCTGTCGAATCCTGCAAGGAAACATACAACTTGCTTTGAATGCCGTTTTCCTGAATATCCTTGTATGCTTGACGATAAATTTCATATTCAGAGCAGTATTGCTCCACCACCGCTGCGTCGATTCGTTGGACCCGTCCAGTGCTCTCTAAAAAGGGCACGATTTTCCGCCAACAGGAGCTTGCTAAAGTGCCCAAATAGTACGGCGGTTTGGGTGGCAAATGCCCGTCATTCTGGCGATAGTAGACCTTTTTTGACACTGGTTGGACCTCCTTTCAACTTATCTGACCCCCCGGGGGGTAAAATTTTTAAAATTAGCGTTTGTGTGCAGGACGATGGCAATGTGTGCGCTCTTTTTTGAGCAGCAGAGGGGGGGCGGGGTGCTTTTCATTTCCCAGTTCGATTTATTATCCTTAATAGTTTAGTATTCGTCCCGTGGCTTCTCTGGGGCTCTCGTGGGGATGTCATTTTTTCTAAAGCATCCTCTACTAAGACTAGCTACCATTATCCTTATTCATTAGATACTTAATACTTAGTACATCATGTAACTCGGCGACTCGCTTGCGCCGATTGTCAATGCCTGTGCCATACCATGAATGTTCCCAATCAGTTTTAAGGCGGCGACACTGACGGCAAATGGTAGCTAGGTTATCTAAGCTATCCTTGAGTGCACCATCATATTCGATGGGTACAATGTGGTCCACTGTATTACTGTTAGGCTGACCACAATACTGACAGATGTAATGGTCACGTTCTAGTGCCTGCTCCCTTAGCCGTTGCCATTGACGACTACGGTAGAACTGGTACTGATCATGCTTAGTAGCATTGCGGTTACGAGTTTGGGCATTGTACTTGTGCTGATATTGTTGATTGTGTGACCGTGCCCAACGTTGCCTATTGGCTTGGTACCCTGCTTCATGTTCATAGTGTTGCTTGCAATAATGTGCTGGTAGTTGCACCATCGCATGGCAACCCGGATACCGACATCGTCTAACCCTTGGCATCTCACCACACCTCCGTTTAGAGTTGTCCAAACTAAAAGCCGGCACACTCTTGGAATATGCCGGCTTGTTCTTGCTATGTAATTTTTCATATGTATACTGGGCCCGAATCAGCATTTGATGTTCTTGCCAACTGCTGACTAAGCCGTACTGTTTCGTATTTCGCATTATTCCTCCAAACAAAAAAGCCAGCGCTAGGCTGACTGAATAAATTAGAAATTATTTTGAGTATAAAATTCTTTCATTTGTTTTATAACGTTTAGATACCTTCGTTTTTCAAAGTCATCTGAAAAATCCTCACCACTCTCTTTAAGTTTTTCAAAATCGACAATAACGTCATCAACATTAAGGTAATGCTTATCATCAAATCTTGGATATTTCACAGATATGCAGTTATCGATATTAGTGTCAAGATTGTTGCTTTGTCTTATCGAAATCAATTCTGCTGCATAAGCATCAATTGTCTTGACTTTAACAGCAGTAATTAATTTTTGCATTTGAGGATCAGCATCTATATCTAGAGGAAGATTCTCTATTCGTTTTAAGAAATCAACTAAATTAGCAGAACGTGAAGAAACGCTTAAATACCCGTTAAATATTATGCTTGTCATTACTACTTCTAGTAGTGGATAAATAGTATTCTTAAACTCGCCATATTCAACCAGGGCTTTATCAACTTTCTGTTTATAGCGTTTTAGTTCCAATCTATCCTTCTTAAAAACCAGCTCTTTAATTTCTGGAGAAAGCACAAACAGTGCAGCCAGGATAAATATTGTCCAGCAAGAAATAAAGGTAACAGTAACTTTTGGTGACATATTTTTCACCCCAATAAATAAATAACCTAAAATGCCTATCACCAAAATAATTATTTTAAATGTTGTATTATTTTTCATAATAATCACCCAATTAAACATAATACAAAAAGCCTAGCCAAATGACTAGACTTCTTTGGGTGATTAGAATGGTCGTCGTTTATTTTTCGACAATACTATCCTAGCACCATTATAGTCCCGTTCGTTTCCCGCTGGTGACCTGCTCACGACCCTTTCATGACCCGTTTTTCTCAAACACCAGCAAATTGGGGATGATTTCACTGTCGACGTTGTTCTCCCACGCCTTGCATTCTAAGCAGTCCGCAAATTCAAGACAGGCATGCTTATCAGCGTTGGTATACGTTTCGTGTCCATACCGGTTAACCAGTGGCCGCACATCATAAATATCCCAGCCGTCAATGTAACGCTTCTTAAGAATAACTTGGCTCATCTGCCGGCAACCAGCAATTGCATCATCAACTGTCCGCTTAGCCTTGGCGTACTCAGCAAACATGACCATCATCTTTTCGGTCGAGTTACCGAACCTTGAACCACGGATTCCCGTGATGTCCATCTGTGGCGACTTTAAGCCATACTCACCGGCTCGCCGCTTAATCGTGGGATAATACTCATCTTCAGAGAAAAACTCACGAACCTTTTTGATTGTTGCTTTTTTATCTAACGTTGGCACTAAACCCACAATTAGCACGCTCCTTTGATATAATTGATGTGTTAGTTGATAAGGCATGCTCTGTTATGGGGTGTGTCTTTTTTAGTTTCATACCACAACAAACAAAAAACTTAGTACACCTGCCACCAACTCAGACACTAGCCACCAGCCGAACAGGCCAATTAGAACTAGCAGCATCGCAATCCAGATGATAGTGATGCCTACAATCATGATTCGCTCAAACATGATTCGCCTCCGGTGGTAATTCACACTGATCCGCAAATACTCCCTCAACTTTTGCTGATGAATTTTGGAGTTGCAGTGTGAAGGAGTCCTTCCACTGGTCACCGAAACGCCAACGGTGACCGACAACATTGTAATAATGATTGTTGTAAATACACCGGCCACCGAACAAGAGCAGGTTCATCATCTGCTTATCAGTCATTGCCATCACCTACATCTCCTTTAACAGTGAAACTGTATTTTTTCACAATCTTCCAATCCATTTTTCTTATCACTCCTAAATTCATCTAAGCTAACTCCCAAGGCGTCAGCTATTTTGACCATGTTTGTAAAGCTAGGTTCATGCCCGTTTTTGTAATTTTGCATAGTATTCAAACTAAGCCCTGTAATTTTTGCTAACCGATAGGCTGAAATATTTTGCTTATCCATTTGATTTTTTATTAATTCCCACAACATATTGTGTCCTTTCTGATTGTTAATCATAAATGTAGTAGTATAATTAAATTCGCAATTAATAATAAACTCCCTTTGAATAATTAATTGCAATCCAATAAAAAGTGAGGTGAAAACAATTGAGTAGTCATTCTTATCAAATTGTTGCAATCAAAACTAAGTATTCATTCTCGGATACACCTGAGGATATAATTGCTGTTAAGCTGAGCTTTGACTATGTTGAATCAGTGCCAGACGTTATTTCAAGTATTAAATATGGCTCAACATACTATTACACTGATCGGTTTGGTTATAAGTCTGAAGTTGAGGTTGTTCACCCTACGCATGGTGATCCATACATTCGTACTAAAGCTAATTACACAACTAAAGATAATTTACTTAGTTTGCCGCGCTTCTAGCTTTACTGGTCTCCTTTCGAGGAGGCTTTTTTATTACAAAGTCGTACTCTTGTAATTCGTAATGATTAGACCGGCGAACCTCACATAGCTCGTACTCGCCAGTTAAAACACGGCTAATAAGTTCTAATAAAATTTCTTTTTTCATCATTATTTCCTCCTCAATCCACATCATCAAAGACTTCCGTAATACTATCAATCGAAGCGATTGGGATAATGACCCGCCGGTTGTTCAAGTTAGTACCAATTAGCACCACTGTCCCAGCATGATCCAGGGCCCGCCTGGCTTCCTGATACGTCGTTTTCAGCTTGTGGGTTGCCCCACTAATTGTTTGAACTTTAATCAACTTCATGATCGTCCCCCCTTAAACCCATATCCGATCAATTCCTCATCAATAATCTTCAGAGCGTCATCCACACTCCTGGCAATTCCATGGATAATACCATGTCTAACCAGCATTTTATGGAACTGCACCTGGTCCGTTTGTGGCCGACCTTTGGCATTCTTGATTTCCAAGTAAAATACTTTACCATTGGACCACTTAAATCCGTACAGATCTGGGTGGCCTTTTGGCAGCCCGGTATCAAACCACCGCCCATCGGTAGTTTTTACTTTGCCCACATTGCTACGGAAGATGTTGCAATGGTGGCGAGAAACCGCAACCATGATGGCGCTTTGAATCTGATGTTCACTCTGCATGCTTAGAACTAAATACCTCCAGACTTACATCTAACACTTGTGCAATCTTATCCATATTAACGAAACTTGGTTCCGAACCGTTTCTGTAATTGCGAAGCGTATTTTCTGAAATGCCAGATAGCTTTGCCAATCGGTAAATAGACATCTTCTTCTGTTCTAAGATCTGTTCAACTTTATCCCACAATTTCAAAACTCCTTCCAACTATATATAGTGGTAAAATGAATTATAAAACTATATTTGGTAGGTGATAAAATGAGTAATCCATACGATGTCCCTGATATTTCTATGCTAATGAGAGCCCAAATGGCTACCTATCGTTCAATAACGGACAGCACAAAAATATTTTGGCATGTGTCAAAAACAATGAAAGAAGCATTCAAAGGGGCTCAGCAAGCGCAGAAGTACAGTGAGACTTTGAGAAAATCTATGATTGCTGTGCCTTCGGCAAAAGAATTAGGCTATTTATCAAACGCCATGAATTTAAGCAGCAATACAGGCATTGCCGAGCAGCTTAAAGTTACCTATAACATTACTTCTTCAACTGCTTCACTTGGCTCCTCGCTTCGGGAAGCTATGAAACCATTCTTCGATAGCCATGACTTAAAAATGACGTCAACAGCTAACAATATTTTTAACAAGATTAATAACAACCCGATCGAAGCCTATAACTCATTACAGGAATCCCTTAATGCTCCAATTAATCCAATCCCTAACAATGTAAATGAGCTTCCGAGGGATAATTCTCAAGCAATTCATACAGCAGACAACCATGGTTCCGTAGTAACTGAAGTCAACAATTCTTTCTATGCTGCCAAAGAAATCATAAAAAAGTACACCGATTCCGTTAAGGAATATTATGCAAATTCCGCTGATCCTGAAACAGCGCTCAATTTTTTTGTAGGTCTTATGCAATTTATCTTCTTCTTTTCTTTTTTTGTTAACATCAATGCAGATACAAAAAATGCCATAGATATATCAGAAGCCTTATGTGGTTGCATTGAATGGGCTCTAAGTTATGGGCATAAACACCATAATGATAACTAATGGGCTTCCCACCCACTCGGTGTTGTAAGTACACTGACTCAAGGTGAACGCTAGGTGACGCTATTTTTTGCTACTGTTCACCGGTCAATCCCTTGTGGCTCAAGGGATTAAGCCAGAGGGTGAACGCTAAACGCAAAATTTTCATCAAAAACTTTTCGGCGCTCTTCTCTATATACCTACTACATATATATTTTTTTAGTAAATATACTGTTCACTGCGTTCACCCTTAGGCTGTATCCCTTGATACCATTGGGTTCATGCGGTGAACGCTAAGCCGTTTTTACCGTTCACCTAGCGTTCACCACTGTTCACCTTTTTAAATCCTCGTTTAACTTCACCGTTAAACTTCTTCCTCGATTTCCTAAAACCAAACCGATTAACCATGATATTTGAGATCTGGTTAGCCACTTTCCGGTTTTTGACTAGGTCAATCCCGGGGGCGACTGCTAAACTCAACTCATCATTAGTAATAAAATCCCGACCTTCAAACTGATTACTTAACGCTTCATCGATCTTGTCTTCCAGCTCATCAGTGTACATAAAGGACTGGCGGTGTTCGTTTAACTCTTCCTCTTGTTCCTTAGTCAGGGCGAAGCTAAAATCAGTATCCTTGTACAGGTGCATGGCTTCACCCCATAACTGCTGAACATAGTCTGGTTTAAGATCAGTCACCGGGTGGTATTTCTGCCGGTCCTTATTAACGTGCAACGGAAGAAATCGTCGTTCACCGGTCTTATCCTTCAGGTAATATAGTTCGTTAGTCGTCCGGGCCATGACAAAGTTTTTGTCAAAACGCTCTGCCTGGTGCCCGTATGGTTTTCGATACTCAAATTCCTGTAGGGTAATGAACTTCTTTAACACTTCAAACGACGCGGCATTGGTTGCGGTCATTTCATCATCATTGATAATCAACGCTCGCCGCATCACCGCATAGTCATCCTTGTTATCAAAGGTCGAAAACTGGTCCGTGTAATAACCTAACGGGGAAATCTTTTGCAAGAAGGTGGTCTTCCCTGCTCCCTGGCCACCAACCAGGTCCAGAACAAAGTCAAACTTTGCCTTTGGATTATGGGCTTTGGCCACCGCTCCGACAAAAAACAGTTTGGTAATCAATTGGGTTACTGGCGTTTCCGTTACTCCCAGGCAATCACCCATCACGTTATCCAACCGGTTTTGTTTATCCCATTCGGCATATGCCTTGTTAAAATAATCCAAGATTGGATTGTACTTATGTCGCATGGCTATCACCGTAATGGCACTACGAATTTTTTTATTGTCAAACAGCACACCGTAATCAGGACTATTCTCAATATAAGAGGCGATCTGATCCACGTAAGCATCAACTAACTGACCGACTTTGAACAATAATTCCCGGTTCGGCTTTACTACGTCAATCTCCGTAGTGAACTCATTAAAACGAAAAGTGTCTTTAAGCTGTTTATCATGCTCCAGGATAATTTCAATGTTGACCAAACTGTTGGCTTTGATATGGCCTTTTTCACTCAACTTAAATTGAAGCGGATTGCTTTCCTGTTCAGTAATCTACTTCAGCTTTTCGGCGTTCTTCTTATCAAACTTCACGACCTTCTTATCACTCAACCATTTCACCTCTTCTCCTGATTTCCTTTTTAACCATGCTGTTCACGGTAGCCACCACTTCATTATCAGATAGGCTGTATTCGGTTCGACTGTTCGCAATCCGGGCCAGTTCTAGTACCGTTTCTGGCTCCACGTTCCGGAATAGCAGCCCGCCAGCGAATGAAGCTAAGGCATTATTACGGCCACCCGTTGGACCTAAACCGTTAGCGATCTGACTAAACAACTCAGAAGTTTGGGTTTTGCCTTTCGGATGGTAGCGTTCAATCTTCTTATCGCTGATTGCCGGCTTGCCTTTTTCTTCAATCAGCTGAATTAGTTCTTCAGCCGGTTCAATCATTGGCTTGTGGTTAAGCCAACAATAGGCTTTCTCTTCAATAAACGAGGGCGCTACGACTACGTAGTTGTTAGGATGGGCCTTAATATCGACCCCTGGTAAGAAGCCAATATTCTGACTGATTCGCTCAGCGGGTTTCTTGAAGAAAAATTGGTAACCATTGTGAGCTGTTTTTTGGCATAGAGTATTGAACCAATCATCATGGTTTAACTCTTTAATCGCCTTAGTACCGTCATCCCTGTCTTCATGACGGTCAACATCAATCACAAAGAATTGGTCAGTCTTCAGAGCAATGTTAGCGTAAGGATGAGTTCGCCAAAACTTCGTAATTTCATCAACAGTTAATGGCTCACGGTCAGCAAACTTAATTAACGGGCGTTTATTGATTGTTGGAATCACGCTAAAACCATGTTCAGCATATTGCTTGGCATAGTTAACTAGACTTTGCATCCCGTTCACATCCTTTAGCTAGAATGGCAAATCGTCATCGTCAACAGTTGGTTCAGGCTCTTTATCTGTTACTGGGTCTTCCTTAGCTGCCGGCTCTTCGACCTTGATGCCAGGGCCAAAATCATAATTACGGTATGGATTATCTGGATCCTTCTTGTTTGGTGAAACGGTAATGGTCATTTCTAGGGTTTTACCTTCATAAGGCTCGAATGCTTTTACTAGTTTTTCGTAGGCATCAGTCTCATTGTCTGGGAACAAGTCGGGAGTGACGGTTAAGCCCACCATTGCTGCAATCTTAGAAATGGTCCGAATGTTACGACTAACAACAAAATCTGGCATTGGCTTACCTTTGGTTGTCTTAGTGGCTAAGCTAATTCGCAATTGTTCTTTACGACTGGCATATTTACCCTTGATAACTTGCATTGAGAACCGTAAGCAGTCCCAACCCGACTTATACACTGGGTGGTCGGTCTTATCTAACATCACCTGGTAAGTACCAGCCGGAATTAAATCCGTTTGGTTAGCACTGTCCTTCTTTGCGTCCCAGTCCTTAGTTGCCTTTGTAAATGCATCTTGTAATCCCATAATTAAATTCCTCCTAAATTATTCTTCAAACATGCCATCGCATGATTCTAGTAATTGCTTAATCCGTGGGTCAGTAATATTCTTGGCCTCATATTTTGTTCGCCGGTCAGTAATTGTACGGGTGTAAGTGTCTTTGCCGAACTTCTGTGTATGAATTACTAAGTCACAGTTACCGTTAACGATGTTGTAGTATTTCGGCTTTAGCGACGGCATTGGCTCTGGTGTTGAGCCATCATCCCCACCAACTGAAATTTCCCGACTAATGTAGATGATGTTCATCGGCAATGCTTTTAGGTCCATCACAAATTGCTGAAGAACTGTGTTAAAAATTGCATACCCTTTCCCGTAAGGAATATCGGATAGTGCCTGTACACCGTTATCAATGCAGATTGCTTGTTCCAGCATCACGCAAATATCATCAATTACATCAACCACTAGTGTTTGGAAGGTGTTCTTTTGTGATAATGCAGTAATCACATCATCTAGCTGTTGAATTGCTGATTGCTTCAACTTGCCGTCTTCATCACGAATGTTTCTGATTTGAATACTTGGCGCTGTTCCTTGCTCACTATTACCATCAGTATTTAGAACTAACGGGTGTGGAAAGAAACTAGCAAAGTATGACTTCCCGCTCATCGTCTTACCCCAAATAAAGAAGTTATGGGGTTGAGTTTTTGGTTGTAGTTTTTCGTCTTTAGGTAGTTGAATTACCATTTCTTTCTCCTCCTGTTATTAAATTGGTGCCATGCCCACCCTGTTGAATATCCGTGAAGTTTGGCATAGGCTTGTAATTCTTTCAAAGTGTGTAATTGGCCTGGTGATTTATCGGCAACGTTTGCCATCACTTGGTCATTAAGAATTTGCTGAATCATCTTTTTACGATGTTCTACTGCTTGATTCTCCTTGATTTCTTGTAGGTCAACATTAACCACCTTGTAGTCATGCTTATCCTTTTCCAGCTTGTGGCCACACAAGGGGCAACAATTATCAGTAAGGTCTTGCCGGTAGAAAATACCGAAGCAGTATTTGCATTGGCAGATTGCCGGGCCAGTGTCGGTATTAGTTTTCTTGCGTTTATCTTTGGTGATAATCGCCTGGTTCCAATCCCGGTCATTATCCGGCAGACCAAAGGTTAAGAAGTTATCCACATGGTCAATGATGATTGCTTGCTTCCCTGGTCGAGGATTCAAGCAGCGCATCGAGAATTGTAGATACAAAGCAAGTGAACTAGTCGGGCGGGCCATAATGACACAGTCGACATTTGGCAGGTCAATCCCCTCAGTAAACAGGTTAACGTTTACTAACACCATTAGTTGCTGGTCCCGGAACTGCTGAACTAGCTTGTCCCGGTGAGTGGCTTCCGTTTCACCGTCAACCTCAGCAGCGCTAATCCCTATTTCCTGGAATTTAGCTGTCACCTGCTTAGCACTCTCAATCGAATGGCAGTAAACCACTGCTTGCTTCCCCTGAGCTAATCGCTGGTACTGGTCAATGATGTGCCCATAGATTTGATGGCTAATAGCTTCGTCCATACTTTGTGTGGTGTAATCGCCATGACTCTTCTGGAGTTTGGACCGGTCGATGTCCCCTAACCCGTAATACTTGAATGGGGCCAGAAAATCATGCGTAGTTAGCCATTTGATTGACTTACCAACCACGATGTCATCAGCAACCTGGTCCAACTGATCATGGCCAGTTCGGATTGGCGTCGCTGTAAAGTACAGAACGTAAGCGTTTGGGAATGCTTCGATAATATGACGATAGCTCTTACTAGCGGCATGATGGCCCTCATCAATTAGAATCAACTGGGGTGTCGGCAACTTAGCTGTCCTACGGGTTAGGGTCTGAACCATGCCCATAGTAGCTAGGTCCATATCCACATCTTGCTGCTTAAAAGTAGCGATTGCTTGGGATAGTATTTCTTTCCGGTGAATGATAAACATCACCCGGTTGCCCTTGATGGTAGCCCGCCGAGCGATTTCGGCCATGATGACTGTCTTCCCGGTTCGGGGTGGTTGCTGAACCACTATCCGTCGGTGTCCACTCCGAATAGACCGATAAACCTGATTAATGGTTTCTCTCTGGTAGTCTCGAAGTTCAAACATTAATTAATGACTGTCTTTCTGTTCGGCACCAGCTTAGCCGCTGGCACTTCCTGTCCAGCTTTTAAAGCAGCGTACAGAGCTTTCTTGTCTGGTCGGCTGATGGTCTTAGTTTCCGTATGGACAAACGTCATCGGGAGTTTGTCAGGGGTACTAATTACCACTGACGCCTTATAGTTCCGTGGCTTCAAGATGTGGTTATCTGTCCGAGCTTCCTTGAAGCCAGCGTCATCAATGGAATCCGTCAAGTAAGTCATCAGGTTCTTGGACTGGTTCTCCAGGTACTTCTTCTTGTCCTGGAGCTCTTTAATCCGTTTGGCAATCCATTCTTCGGTAGCGTTGTTCCGGTCAATCCAAGTGGCAATGTTATCCCACTTGACTTCACGAGTGTCCTGAATGGCATCTAACGAATCGGCCAGCACAGTTGGGTCTAGGTCGTCCCGGTCTTGTAGGGCCCGGAAAGAGTCGTTTAATTCAAATAGATTCATGATTAACAACCTCCTTTAGCTCATCGGCTAAATCGTACTTAGTAACAATTTCATACATAACTTTCGGCAACATCTTCGGAGTGTGCCCCAGCGCCGCCACAATCATATGGACTTGGGTGTCAATGTCCCCCCTTGGTAACAGCGGAACTGCTCTGCATTGCCATCGATGGTTGTGACAGAAAAATGTGCTTGTTTCATCCTGATTAACCTCCGTTCGTGGTATAATTCAGGAAACGAATAGTTAGTTGAGAGAATCAATTCGTTTCCGAGGCGTCGACAGTACGATTGTCGATGCCTTTTCTTTTTTCAAATTTCCATATACATCCATAAGCAGTGCTTTGTTTGCCATGGCAACATCTTGAAATAGAAGTATTAGACAAGCCATGTCTCCTACATTCTTGTAGCGATGGCCACCTTCTCAAAAGTTTTCCTTGTAAATCATACTGATTCACTGGCTTGGATTGTAATCCATTAGTCTGTGTGACTGCTCTTCGCTGAATGCGTGTACCGTAATTATTGTTATATTTAACTGTGCACCATTCTAAATTTTCCATTTTGTTGTTCATTTTATTCTCGTCTTTATGATTAACTTGCGAATAATGATTGGGATTAGGAACAAAGGCTTGTGCAACTAATCGGTGAACCTTAAATGTGTTCATCTCACCATGTCGATGTAATCCAACTATTAAGTATCCGCCTCTGTTTTTCCGTAATTTCAGTATTCGTTCTTTGCGACGCTGCCTGTTACCATTCTTACAAGTTACCCAGCGGTCAAGACTTTTTACCCTTCCAAAGTTACTTACTTGATAGATTCCTTCATATTTAGGGATGGGTTTCCACAACTCATTCGTTCTCATCTGTATACATCTCCTTTGGTGCGTACCGGAGCAGCAGCACCAGAAGCACCATTGCTAAGAACAGTCCTGTGTTAAACATTCCGTAGAAAAAGCTGATTGTCATTGCGACGGACACTGTCGCCGTGAGTGCATGGCTCATCAGTTATCATCTCCCTTCTTTTCAAAAGTTAGGCTGTAAATTACGGCTCCTAGCAGGATTACCGTAATAACCAATGCCGGCCAGGCAAATTCTAAGCTGTCCATAATGCTCACCTCCTAGGGCAACGGTTGGTTCCAATCGATTTCAGTTTCGTGTTCATCAAACCATTTCGAAGCTGGTAAGTAATCGATCATGATGTGGTGACCTTTACCAGCATTCAGCCCATGAACACCTGGCATCTTCGGCAGTAGATACGTTCGGCACCAGACCAGCGACTTCTTAATGCCGTGCTCAGCTTTGAACTGCGGCAAGCTAATCTGTCGAACCGGCTGACGCTTGGGCACCAAGTCGTAGTCTTCTTTAATTAGGTCAAGCACCTTGTCAGCAATGACTTGGTAGTCCTGTTCGTCTAACAGTGCTTGCATGGTTATTAGCTCCTTTCTGGTAAAATTAAAATAGTTCAACATAAAGGTGGTGAATTAAAATGATTAAGATTACTTTTGCAGATGGTTCTAGTAAAACTATCAACAAACTAACTGATGTTTCCGCGTGGAAATCATTAGACGCAGTTTCTAATAAGGAACCTTATTATGGTGAAATGGCTTTCCATGGTTCCTATAATGATGGAACTGAAATTGCAACTAGTGATCCTTTGGCTGGTATTAGCGGCTTAATCGGGTCAACCGACTGGTTTTCCATTGGGAAAGATAAGACACTCTACAAAACAACATCAGTTGTAAAACTGGAGCTTATTGATTAAGCGCTATTTGTTCTAGCTGCTTAATCATCAACTTTATAAACTCGTGAATTTCTTGAGAGGAACTTTTGAATAATTGCTCTCTAAGAAATCCACGGGCTTTTTTGTTACTGCCAAATTCATTAATCAAACTTTGAGCATAGTCATGAGTTAATCGAACGTATTCCTCAGATTTAGATTTAAAATCAGTTTGTAATGAATCCATCTTGTTTCTCTCCTTTCGTATTTATTCCTCCGACCCGCCCAGCGTAAGATGAAATGATAGAATGTTTTATACGTTTTTCGATAACAAGTATCATCAAGAACCTAAAATAACTACCATTTGCTGCAAGCATAAACAAACCAAATTGCCCAAACAATTGATGCAACAATTAATCCATCAGCGAAACTTTGCCAATCCATCCCCATCACTTCCTTTCTGATAAAATATGAGTAGTTCAACATAAAGGTGGTGAAACTACTTATGACTGATAAGGAAAAACGTGCACATGATTTAGCAATGCTTCTGCTAAGTCATGGAGTAAATCATATGGGTGCTGACGGACAAGGTTTCTCGTTTGAAATGTGGGAAAAAGCCATTCACGGTTGTGAAGATGGTTGTGATTTCATTACGGAAAATTATCAGCAAGCATATAAAGGCTTCCTAAAGTCGTTGGACAAGTTTGGACTTTAAGGCCAATGACTTTCATCGGCTGCACAAGCTAGAATTATTTGAGCAATTTTTCTGATCTGCTTATCGGAGAATTTGCTCTTTTTTAGTTCTTCATACTTTTTAACGCTCAAAGCAATAATCGAACTTTGTTCCATTCCCATCATCTCCTTAACTAGTCGTTTTGCTATAATTGGGTTATCTTCCATGAAAGGTGGTGTACAAGCATGAAAGACGTTGTTTTTGTCAAACAACTTGAAGGAGCTACCGCCGAAAAGAATGCTAATCAATATTTAAAGGACGGCTGGCAGTTACTTCACGTTGGAACAAATCTGGCTGGAATTCTCGAAAATGGTCAAGCTGAATATGAAACTATCTACGTCGTCGGCGCTGACCAAGCACACTACGATAAATACCAATCAGATTTGAAAGACGCTTCCAAAGTCGAAGACGAATTTTAATTAGTTCGCTCTAGGGCTTTACGTAAGAGTTCTTGGTTTACATAATCAAGGACTCTTTTTGCTTCTAAATATGACAACCCGCTATTCTCAAAAAGCTTCAATATACTGTTGCAAGTCGTTAAAGCTTTCTCTGAATCAGGCTTGTCGCAATTGGTTCGCGAATTTCGAATTCTTAAATAGCCAACATTACTAAGCTCTGGTAATTCATCCGACGTAATTTCTTTCTTCATCTCTATGCCCTCCTTAGTTAGCCATATTGACTAACTTTATTTTAAAAAAATAGATAATGGTACATTCAGAACTTGGCTGGCCTTGACCGCAACATCGGTTGATAGCTTACGACTGCCACTAAGTACCTGACCAAAATAATTTGAACTAATGCCAATTTGCTGGGCAATGAACTTAGTTTTGATACCGCGACTATCAATCTCTTGCTTCAAACGCTTGTAAGCATCATCTTTAAGGACTGTCGTCAATCTCTAACACCTCCTTAGCCGTTTTGTTTAACTTACGGTTATTATAATACCTCGCCGTACCGTTTAAGTCAACACTTTGTATAAACTTTTTGGCTAAAAGTGTAATCTTTTTGTTTAACAGGTGTATTATACATTCAAAAGGAGTTGTTGATTATGTCAGAGTTTGGTAAGCGCCTTACTAATTTACGAGAAAGCAAAGGCTGGAGTAAGACGTACGTTGCAAAGGCTATTGGTCTTTCAAGTATGCAAACCTATGCTAATTACGAATATGGTCGACGTGAACCTGACTTTAACACTGTCGACAAACTGGCTAATTTATTTAACGTATCGACTGATTATCTTCTCGGTCGCACCGATACTCCACAGTTCACTCGCAAAGATGAACGAGATGTCCAAAAAATTCTTACCGATATGACCGAAGGCCTGAGTAATGATTCTTCCCTAGCCTATATGAAGAATGGTGGCGAAGAGTTAGATAAGGAAGACGCTGAGCTTCTGCGAGCTTCACTGGAAAACGTCATTCGGCAATCCAAATTAATTGCTAAGGCTAAGTTCACGCCGAAGAAATATCGGAAGGACAAAGAGCAGTGAGGTGACCGTTTATGCTTAGGGAACGCATCAAACGAAAAACTCATGAGGTTGTGTACGCAACTGGCACTTGTGACCCTATTAAAATATGTGAGGCAAAACATATTCCTGTGTATTATGACAATCTGGGGAAGCAAATCATGGCTTATCACACCGTAATAAAAAGAATACCCGCTATTGTGCTTTCAACACGAAATAGCGAGTTTGAGAATACTTATTCTTGTGGTCATGAGCTAGGCCATCATTTCTGTCGGCATACCGGTAATACCGAGTGCCTTAACAGGAATAATCTTCGCTTCTCTACCATGGGTAATGAAGCAGAGGCTAACGAGTTTATGGTTGACTTAATGTTAGATGGAGTCAACCCACATGACTACGAAACTAAAGGTCAACTGCTCCAAGCTTGCGGGATACCTACCTGGGCAGAAAAGTACGTTGACTGGAGAAATTTGATTAAGTAAATATACTAACGCGGTAATATCGGTGAAAGTGGAAAATAGGTTTCCGCATTTCAAACCAAAAAGTTAAGGAGAAAACTGCTAAAATATGAGCTCTTACTTTATGCAAAGCATGGATATCCATTCTTACGAAGACCTTGATTATCAGCATTTGGAAGAATTACATGAATACTATAATACTGAAACAAAGAAAACAGCAGAAAAAGCGGATCAAAATATATTTTATTGGAATGAATTTCCAGTAACCATTTACTTTATAGAAGACGTAAGTACTGGCTTTGCATTTGCTACTTATGTTGATGGTCAAGAAAAAGATTCATTCAAATATTTCGATTTTACTAAGGAAACAGACACTTTAGATTATAAAACAAGAACCACAGGAAAAAAGAAAATTCAATATTTACAAAATCAAGGATTGTTAGTGCTTGATGAAAATGAAAAGGTACTAGAACAATCTATTGCTGCCATGTTCTTAACCGCTCAAAATTTTATTGATCAATGGATTATAGGTGAATATTACAAAGTAAATAAGGAGCTTTCAAAGGAAGCAAAAGATTTGGTATACATTGATTCATCTACAATCCATCAGTCAAAGTTTCAATTCAGAGAAATGCTTACTAATATTAATGACGAGCAATTTAAAGCAGAATTTAGTGAATTCTTATTTGGATACAACAATAAGCAATTCTTCTTAGCTGCTTCAGCTATGGGAAGCATTATTGAACACCTCATGTTTTTAATATTAGATAACTACGGTGATGCAAGATTGTTGGGTAACCGTCGTCCAACTGCTAAGAACTATCTATCAGCATTTGAGAAGAGCAAGTATATCCAGTTTAATGATCGTGATTCGTCTTACTTTGATAACATATTCCAAACCAGAAATTCATTTTCACATTTTAATACAGGTTACGCATTGAAATCACAATGTGACATGATGCTATTAGGTTTAACCTCACTCTACAAAAGATTTTACTTACCTAGTAAAGTTTATCAAGCAAAGAAGAAATAATCTTATACTTGTCAATATCTAATCCTTCATGGATTTCCTGATGATTAAAGTCTAACTCGGATAGTTCCCCTTTTTCATTTCGATAGACATTATCATAGACCGAGTGGTTATCAGCATATTCGTTGATGAGCTCTATTAAAAATTCTGTTTCTTCTTTTGTTAGTTTCATTAGTTATCACCAGTTTTATTTTAACAGCTATATTGCGCTAAGGATGGTTTTACCATGAATGATGCTATCTGGTATCTTCTTAAAATTGCAAACAACTACCATATCGATGTTCAGTGGGCCGGTGTCCTCAGTGAGTACACTCCGCCTGCTTGCCGGATTGATACCCGTATCGTCTGCATGAATATGAACTGGCACCGCCAGGCTGAGCTTCCCTTCCAGCTCGCTCATGAACTATCACATATCATCAACGGCGACCCAGGCGATGTCTGCTTCTACAATGCCACTTTTACTGGCAAACAGTCAGTTGAATACAGGGCTAACGTGGGAGCCGTTAAGTTGTTAGTGCCCTTCTACTGTCAGGAAACCAATCGAGAAAACATCAACTTATATAACTTTGAACACGCCTACCAAATTCCAGGCTACCTATCTGGTGTCGTCCGTGAACAGGTCAAGGAATATTATGTAGGAAAATAAAGGAGAACAGTTAATGGATAGTCAAATTATTGATGTCGCAAAAGTGATTAAGAGTTTGCCATCTCTTGACGTTAGCGTGAATTACTGGTTATTTAGGGCAAATGGTGGTCAATATTATGACGATTTTAATTCTGGAGATTATATAGGAATTGGCTGGGATAAAGTTTCTATTAATTATTTAAATAGCATTAAGGGCCCACAAGCTCATGATTTGTTGAAAGCTAAAATATCAGAACAATATCCTGATGATAAAAGACCAGGTTCTTCAGCCTCACAAATTTTAAAATTTGCATATGTTTTAAAGAAGGGCGATCTCGTTTTAGTCCCATCTGAAGGTTCTCAACGATATTTAATTGGAAAAGTAGCAGACAACAAAGTTTATAATGAAAAGAATGAAGAATTATTAGACGAAAAAAGGCATTGTCCTTATAAAAAACGTAGAAAAATAAAGTGGATAGGTGTAGTTAATCGTAATGAGGCAGATCCTGCCCTTTATAAATTAGTCTATGCTGGGCATACAATGAGCTCTGCTAATGATTATAAAGGCTTTATTAATAGGGCTCTTTTTGATAGTTATATTTCTAACAATGTAATGCATAGTACATTTATGATTACCTCTGCTAATGATGTTGATATGTACAAGTTTTCTGAATTCCAATTTTATTTCAGCTCAATGTATCATGTGCTTTATCCAAAAGATAAAATAATATCAAAAACAAATGTACAATGTCCGGGGCCTCTTGAAATTATTGGTGCTATTACATTCGTTGCAACTGTTTCTTCACTACTATTCTTCTGGTTATCTCCAAACATACGAGAGATTAAAATAAAAAACTGGATTACCATTAAGAAAGATAATTCCAAATTAACTGAATGGCATATTGAAAAAGAAAAAAGAAAATTGAGAATGGAAGAAATTAAGGCAGCGGACAAACATGATCAAGAAATCCTTAACAACATTAATGAAACCAGAAAATTAGCCAAAAAATGTAAAAAGCCAATGGAAGAATTAGGAATTGATTTCTCAGATGAGTTAAAAAAGGCAATTAAAAAAAGTGCGTCCACAAAGGACACACAATCAAAAGATTAATTTATTCTTACTTTCATAGTAATTGCTGTTATAGCAATCGTTATCGAAATTCCTAATATTTCCAGCGAAACTAGGAATCTATTTAATATTAAGTATAAGATTATAAATATAATTAAAGTGAGCCAACTACAAATAGCAACATATCCCACTAGTTTTGCAAATAATGTTTTTAAATTATGCACCTGACTCACCTCCTGTCAAAAGTATATCATTATTATAAGCTTTGAGGACAAAAAATTGTCCAAACACTGAAGACGTTAAAAGCTAAATTCAAAAACTTGCTGTTTTTTGAATTTAGGATTTAAAGTCGTAATCTATTTTCAAAAAACGGGAGCAGGAAAGAACTAGTTTGCTAGTTCATTGTTCAGCCTCACAAATATGGTCAGGCTTCAAAGACGACTTATCAGTGAATTCACCATCTAGTCACTACACTGTTAGCATTATAATCGCTGAAAGAGTAAAGAGAATGAGGGAATCCCTTACTTTCACATATTGTTGATATATTGTTGATATATTGTTGATATATTATAAAAAAGCAATGTCTTAACGTTAGCAATCCCTTACATGTCGCACTTTCAGTTTGATTTTTTATTGTTGATTTATTATCGAAAAGAGGGAAACAATTGGAAAAATTACCAGTATATGAAGATCTACATACTGAATTTAAAAAGTCAAATAAACAATTAACGCACGATTTATGGGAAACTGTTTCGGCATTTGCAAATACAGATGGTGGAAACATTTACTTGGGAGTTAAGGAAGTTAAACATGAGAATTACTCCGAATTTTTTCCAACCGGTATAAATAATCCTAAAAAACAAATAACTGATTTCCTAAATAACATTAAAAACAAAGGAAAAATATCAAAGCATGTAGTTCATGAAAATGATATTTCAACGTTGAATATTAATGGAAAAACCATTGTTAAAATATGTGTTCCTAAAGCGTCATATACTGAACGTCCTATCTATCTGGATGGCAATGTTAAGCACACTTATATTCGAGAAAACACAAGGGATAGCCTAGCCTCTGAAGAAGATTTAAAAGCTATTATTAGAGATTCCGAGCCTGATGACAACTATGATTTACTTGATAATTTTACAATTGAAGATGACTTAAAAATTACTGATATTCAGCAGTATAAAGCTAAATTAATTGATAACTCAGGCGACAACAATCTAATAAACCAGCCAGTCAAAGAATTTCTATACAACATTGGACTGATAAGAAAGGATAGGAAGGACCGACAACTAAAGTTAACTAAAGCAGCCTTACTATTGTTTGGCAAATTTAATTCTATAACTGATATCTATAAATCATTCATGTTAGATTTTATTGTCAAGGACAGTATGCTAGATGCTAATTATGTGGATAGAGTATTTACATCAAATGATAAAGAGTCACCTGATAATATTTTTGGATTTTGGATGCTAGTATCATCTAAATTAGAAACCTTGGTTAGCAATAAGTTTACTGTTGACGGTATGCAAAGAAAAGACTCAGGAAAGAAATTACTTAAAGCAATCAGAGAAGGACTAGCAAACTCACTAGCCCATGCAGACTACCAGTCAAAATCACCAATTAAAATATCATTTTTCAAAGATAAAGTGGAATTCATAAACCCAGGTGAGATGCTAATATCTCCTACACAATTCTTCCTTCCGTCGGATTCTAAGACCAGAAATGACTTAATATTTCAAAGCTTTATCAAAGTTGGAATCGGTGAACACACTGGAAGTGGTGGCTATACAATCTCAACAACTACAAGTGAGTTGGAACTAAAAAGGCCAGAAATAGATACGACTCCCCAAACAACAACACTCGTTTTGTGGAAAACTAGTGAGGAAGATATTTTGAAATCTATTCCTGAAATGTGGAGAGAAACTTATAAGGTCATTTCAAATAAATTGGTTGTTTCTTACTCCGATTTGAAACATTTATATAAGAATCATTATCAAGGAATGAAAATTATAAAAGCCATGGAGGAAGCTGGTTTAATAACACACCAAGGAAAAAATAAAGGTAGACGGTACCTCTTATCAAATGCTTCGCCGAAGGTTAATAAAATGATGTCTGAATACATTCAAAATTTACAAAGTAGGTTTCTTAATTAACAAAAAGCCCCCAGACAGCGGCAACTGTCCAGGGGCCAGGGTACGAATATATGCGAAGCTCGTACCCTTTTATTATACGTAATTATGATAGGAGGTTCAATCTATGGCTAACTACAAAAAGCGTGGTAATGGTTGGCAAGCCCGTATCTCGTGGTATAGCGGTGACGGCCAGCGGCATAATAAAAGCAAAGCTGGCTTCCCTACCAAACTATTAGCCAAGCAATGGGCTACTGAGCAGGAAGCTAAACTTAATCAGGGCGTAAACATTGGTAAAGAAATCACTTTAGTCGATTACTATGACCAATGGGTTAAAACCTATAAAGAACCCAAAGTTGCGTCAGTCACTATGCACTTATATCAACTAACTGGCAACCGCCTTAAATCTTTCTTTCCAGGAGTTAAAATCAAAGACGTCACTCGAGCACAATATCAAGAATTTATTAACTGGTACGGGAAAGATCATGCACCGCAATCAGTTAAGAAGTTAAATATGGCAGTGCGTGGCTGTGTTCGATCCGCTATCCTTGACGACTATCTAATCAAGGACTTTACCCAAGGGGTCACCCTTACCGCCAACGACAGCAAAAAGGTTAAAGTTGACTACCTAAACTTAGCGGAAATCAAGCAACTTATTGAAGCCACACAAGCTGGTATCACCAAGCACCGTTACACTAGCCGCTATATGATTTTGACTGCCATATATACTGGAATGCGGTTATCTGAAATCCAGGCGCTTACTTGGAAAGACATCGACTTTATTCACCATACGATCAACATTAACAAATCATGGAACGCAGCTGACCGCAGCTTCAAGCCTACCAAGAACAAATCATCGGTTCGCACTGTCAAGATTAACCGCAAACTAATTGCTTTATTGAAGCAATTAGCAGTTGGCCGAAAAAGCAACCTGGTCTTTATGAATCAGTATGGAACAGTTCCCACAAGTAATGCCGTCAATAAGACGCTCAGGAGCCTCCTGGAGGCCCTCAATATCCATCGGCGTAACTTTCACTTCCACAGTCTTAGACACAGCCACGTGGCGCTCCTGCTGGCTAAGGGCGTAGATATTTATGCGATTAGCAAAAGACTGGGCCACAGTAACACGGCAACTACAAGCCAGATCTACGCCTACTTAATTGACGAGTACAAAGACCAAACGGATAATCAAATTGTAACTATCCTGGATAACATTTGATTTTGGGGTACACTTGGGGTACAAAATGCTGTAAGCGCCTGATACATCAACACCCATTATGGTCACCCGTTCCATTTAAATAGAATTCTGTA
>NZ_AZGE01000049.1 GCF_001434465.1 Limosilactobacillus oris DSM 4864 | reverse complement strand
TCCATCAGTACTTAAAATTGTAGAGCCGACATTAACAACTAGAATTCTTGTAAATTCTTTGTGAAATTCGATTAAATTTAGCGGTGATAGCAAGGTGGATAAGGCTTAATATCGTGTTTGAAATTTCACAAGTTGTGTGATTAATAAACAATTAGTAGTTTCTCATTGAAAAATAAGTTAAAAATTACACAGAATAAATAAAACGCTTACTACCGTTGATACCATAGTAAATTGGCTGATTATGGCAATCAAACATTTTTTATGAATGTGAATAAAATCTTTTACTTTTTAGATAATAGTGTATAATGAAAGCGTACTCAAAAGAAAAGGGAGGTTTTCGAGTATGAGTATGACAATTGCTGTTATTAAGGAACAAAAGGAAGGTGAAGGCCGGGTTGCTGCCACTCCTCACAATGTTGAGGAAATGGTTAAAGCCGGTAACACCGTTCTCGTAGAAACAAATGCCGGTGCCGGTTCAGGCTTCGACGATGCTGAATACGAGAAGGCTGGAGCCAAGATTGTTTCACACGAAGACGGCTGGAAGGCTGATTTGGTAATCAAGGTTAAGGAACCAGATGCCGAAGAATACAAGTACTTCCGTAAGGGGCAAGTTGTTTGGGGCTTCCAACACCTTGCATCTTCCAAGCCAACTGTAGAGGCAATGATGAAGGCTGGCACAACTGCTATTGGTGCTGAAACCATTGTTAAGGATGGTAAGCTGGAATTGCTTTCTGCGATGAGTCACATTGCAGGGCGCCGTTCCGTAATCATGGGTGCTTACTACCTGGAAGCTCAGCACGGTGGTGAAGGGATTCTCTTACCAGGAACCGCTGAAGTACCAGCTGGCAACGTTGTTATCTTTGGTGGTGGTAATGCCGCTATTGCTGCTGCTGACTTAGCACTTGGTATGAATTGCTCAGTTGTAATTATTGAAAAGAACCCAGAGCGGATTAAGGAACTTGAAAAGCAGTATGCAGGCAAGAATCTTCGGGTTGTTGAATCTAATGAAGAAAACCTTGCTAAGGAAATCAAGGATGCAGACCTGTTTATTTCAACTATTCTTATTCCAGGTGCCCGTCCACCGAAGTTGGTTAAGGAATATATGGTTAAGTCAATGAAGAAGGGCAGTGTTATTGCTGACGTTGCCATTGACCAAGGTGGTACTGTTGAAACCATTGACCACCCAACTACCATTGATGACCCAGTATTTACTAAGTATGGCGTAATTCATTACGCTGTTCCTAACCAACCAGGTGCTGTTCCACGTACTGCTACGATGGCACTGGCCGCTGGTAACTTGGACTACCTTCTGGAAATTGCTGACAAGGGTATTGATGAGGCTATTAAGTCTGATGAATCCTTGAAGAGTGGGGTCAACGTTTACGAAGGTAAGGTTACTAACAAGGGCTTGGCAGATTCTCTTGACCTGCCTTACACTGAGTTGGATCTTTAATTTAGCTTGGTTGTCGCTTCGGTTTACTAATTTTGGAGGTTAGTATTATGGCTACAAACGATGTTGTCGCACAGACAGAAGACATTTTAAACATTAAAGATATTGAAGACGCCAAGGCTACTATCAGTAAATATGCTCGGAAAACACCTCTTATTCAATCAATGTTCTTAAGCCGTCAGGTTGCAGATGCTAATGTATTCCTGAAGCTGGAAAACATGCAATTAACTGGTTCATTTAAGTTCCGTGGAGCTAACAACCGGATGCAACACTTGTCAAAGGAAGAAGCAGAACGTGGGGTTATTACTGCTTCTGCCGGTAACCACGCACAAGGGGTTGCATTGAGTGGTAAGCTCTTAGGCATCGACACGACTGTTGTTATGCCAGATGAAGCACCAATGATGAAGCGGGCTGCTACTGCTGGTTACGGTGCTGAAGTTGATATTCACGGGGCTACCTTCGATGACGCACACGAATGGATGTTTGAACGTGCTAAGAAGGAAGGAAAGACTATTGTTGACCCATTTAACGACAAGTACGTTATGGCGGGTCAAGGTACTATTGGTCTTGAAATTCTCGATGACCTGTGGAATGTTGACACTGTCTTAGTTCCAGTTGGTGGTGGTGGATTAATGGCAGGGATTGTTACTGCTCTGAAGTCCTTTAACCCTGGTATTCACGTTGTTGGTGTTCAATCTGAAAACGTTCACGGTATGGCTGAATCCGTTAACAAGGGTAAGCTGACTTACCACCACGACGACTTTACTCTGGCTGATGGTACTGATGTTGCTATGCCTGGTTCATTGACCTTCCCAATTGTTGACAAGTTAGTTGATGAAATCGTTCTTGTTAATGAAGAAGAAATCGCACAAGCAATGAAGGACCTCTTGCAACGTACTAAGATTGTTGCTGAAGGTGCCGGTGCACTGCCAACTGCTGCTCTTGAAGCTCACAAGGTTGATGACAAGTACATCAAGGGTAAGAATGTTGTTGGCCTTGTTTCTGGTGGTAATGTCGACCTTGACCGGGTATCACACATTATTGATGAATTCCTCAAGCCAACTAACAAGAGTATTGGTTAATAGTAATTAATAATTGCTAATCTAAAATTTACGGTCATAATATTAGGCGCCAATATTATAATAGATGTTGGCGTCTATTTTGGTAAGCGATGTTAAACGGTATTAGAGTATGAGCTAAACATTGATAACTGCAGTAGGTGTTATTCTACTAATACCGTTTTGCACTTATTCGCCATATTATTTAATAATAAAATGTGAGGTGTAAATGCAATGGCAAAGAATAATGATGAGCACATGAAAAAGTCTTTAGGCTTTGGTGCTACGTTATCAACTGTTGCTGGTACAATTATTGGTACTGGGGTGTTCTTTAAGGCATCCGCGGTAACCACGGCGACCATGTCCATTAGTCTGGCATTATTTGCGTGGTTCCTTGGGGGAATTATTAATATGTGTGCCGGGTTAACGGCCGCTGAAGTAGCAGCTGCGTTCCCGGAAACTGGGGGGATCGTTAAGTACATCGAAGAACCTTTTGGTAAATTCTGGGGATTTTTAACTGGCTGGGCTTACGGTATTGTCTATATGCCTGCCAATGTTGCGGCAATTGCAATCGCATTTGGGACCCAATTTGCAGGACTGTTCCATTTGGCAGATTCATGGATTGTTCCAGTCGGAATGATTACCGCACTCTCAGTTGCCTTGCTTAACTTCATTAGTGCTAAGTGTGGTGGCTGGGTAAGCTCTGTAACTTTGGTCATTAAGTTGTTGCCACTGGCGGCAATTGTTATTCTAGGATTCTTGCACCCAGGTGGAGTTGATTTTCGGCTCTTCCCAATCGAAGCTGGTCCACACCGTGCACTCTGGGCTGCGTTAGGGACAGCTTTACTAGCAACTATGTTCGCCTACGATGGTTGGATTCACGTTGGAACCTTAGCCGGTGAAATGAAGAATCCACAAAAAGATTTACCGAAGGCGATTGCAGTTGGGCTGTTGATTGTTATCACGGTTTACCTGCTGGTCAACGCTGTTTTCTACTACGTTGTTCCTGTTAACCAAGTTGCTGGTAACTTGAATGTTTCCATGGATGTTGCTGATAAGATTTTTGGTGGTATCGGCGGTAAAATCGTTACTATTGGTATTTTGGTATCAGTTTATGGCGGAATGAACGGCTACACCATGACTGGGATGCGTGTTCCATATGTTATGGGGCAGGAAAAAACGTTACCATTCAGTAATTTCTTTGCAAAATTGAACAAGGCTGGTGTCCCATGGGCTTCAGGACTTGTTCAGTACATCATTGCCTGCTTGATGATGCTTTCTGGTCAGTTTGACGCTATTACTAATATGCTGATTTTTGTCATTTGGTTCTTCTACTGCATGGTATTTATTGGTGTTATGAAGATGCGGAAGACACGCCCAGATTTGAAGCGTCCTTACAAGGTACCGCTTTATCCAGTAATTCCACTGATTGCTTTAATTGGTGGTGCATTTATCCTGATTAGTACGCTGATTCAACAGTTTACGACGACTGCAATCGGGATTGTAATTACGCTGATTGGTGTACCTATCTACTTCTACATGCAAAAGAAGAATGCAAAGGCTGAACACTAAGTCCTTAAGGTGGGGATAATTGTGAATTCGAAAGTTCAAGTATTAACAGTCGCAGGAAATGATTGTGATGGTAGTGCCGGAATGCCGGCTGATCTGCATGCCTTTTTCATTTCAGGAGTTTATGGAATGGGGATTTTAACGGCGGCAGTTGCTGGAAACTCATATGAAATTTCAGATCAAGTACTAATGCCGACTGAATTTATTGATCATCAGTTTGCTGCTTTAAAAAAGGATTTCAAGATTGCGGCTACCAAAACTGGAATGTTAGGCACAAGCGCAGTTATCAGATGCTTTCATCGAAACTTTGCCCCAGAAAGTTTTGGTAAATTGGTTGTCGATCCAGTTATCATCACTAAGCACGGTAACTTCCTACTTGATAATGAAGCCTATGATGACTTTGTTAAATTGATTATTCCGATGGCGGATGTAATTACTCCCAACGCCTTCGAAGCACAGGCTCTAAGCGGTGTGGAAATCGAATCACGGGAATCAATGATGACATCAGCTAAGCGTCTTCAGGAACTAGGCGCAAAAAACGTAATCGTCAAAGGAAAACATGAAAATCCTACTCAAGAGAAAGTTGAGGATTTAGTGCTTAAAGCTGATGGTAGTTACCAATGGTTATCGATGCCCTATGTAAGTACAGAAAGACTAAATGGAACTGGCGATGTCTTTTCAGCAGTTATTACTGCTGAAATCGCTAAAGGTAATGATTTATTTACCGCAGCGGAAATAGCTAAAAATGTTGTTTATGATTCAATCTCCAAACCAATTATTGTTGGTCATCGTCATGGTCCAATTAATCTTTGGAACGCGCATAGCAAATAGCAGGTTGATTCGTTGCGTAAATTAGTGCTTTATTAAAAGACGAGTTCCTTCAGCTGGGGCACTATGTCCAGTCAAGTATACAGGT
>NZ_AZGE01000048.1 GCF_001434465.1 Limosilactobacillus oris DSM 4864 | reverse complement strand
CCGCTTTGCCTTGGTTAAGTCCTCGACCGATTAGTAATGGTCCGCTCCATGCATCACTGCACTTCCACTTCCATCCTATCTACCACATCATCTTTGTGGGGTCTTACTTCCCCGAAGGGAATGGGAAATCTCATCTCGAGGCGAGTTTCACACTTAGATGCTTTCAGCGTTTATCTCGTCCATACATAGCTACCCAGCGATGCTCCTGGCGGAACAACTGGTACACCAGCGGTATGTCCATCCCGGTCCTCTCGTACTAAGGACAGGTCCTCTCAAATTTCCTACGCCCGCGACGGATAGGGACCGAACTGTCTCACGACGTTCTGAACCCAGCTCGCGTACCGCTTTAATGGGCGAACAGCCCAACCCTTGGGACCGACTACAGCCCCAGGATGCGATGAGCCGACATCGAGGTGCCAAACCTCCCCGTCGATGTGGACTCTTGGGGGAGATAAGCCTGTTATCCCCAGGGTAGCTTTTATCCGTTGAGCGATGGCCCTTCCATGCGGAACCACCGGATCACTAAGCCCGACTTTCGTCCCTGCTCGACCTGTCTGTCTCGCAGTCAAGCTCGCTTGTGCCTTTACACTCTCCGAATGATTTCCAACCATTCTGAGCGAACCTTTGGGCGCCTCCGTTACCTTTTGGGAGGCGACCGCCCCAGTCAAACTGCCCACCTGACACTGTCTCCCAGCACGTTCAGTGCTGCGGGTTAGAGTGGTCATAATGCAAGGGTAGTATCCCACCAGCGCCTCCAGCGAAACTAGCGTTCCGCTTTCTACGGCTCCTACCTATCCTGTACAAGCAGTACAAACACTCAATATCAAGCTACAGTAAAGCTCCATGGGGTCTTTCCGTCCTGTCGCGGGTACCCTGCATCTTCACAGGGATTTCAATTTCACCGAGTCTCTCGTTGAGACAGTGCCCAGATCGTTACGCCTTTCGTGCGGGTCGGAACTTACCCGACAAGGAATTTCGCTACCTTAGGACCGTTATAGTTACGGCCGCCGTTTACTGGGGCTTCAATTCTGAGCTTCGCCGAAGCTAACCCATCCTTTTAACCTTCCAGCACCGGGCAGGCGTCAGCCCCTATACTTCATCTTACGATTTTGCAGAAACCTGTGTTTTTGATAAACAGTCGCCTGGGCCTTTTCACTGCGGCTGGCCTTGCGACCAGCACCCCTTCTTCCGAAGTTACGGGGTCATTTTGCCGAGTTCCTTAACGAGAGTTCTCTCGCTCACCTTAGGATTCTCTCCTCGACTACCTGTGTCGGTTTGCGGTACGGGCAGTTGAATACTCACTAGAAGCTTTTCTCGGCAGTGTGACATCGGCGACTTCGTTACTTTAATTTCACTCCCCATCACAGCTTGTCAACTCGCAACTAAGCATTTGACTCAGTTACTGACTTACTGCTTGGCCGCACTCTTCCAATCGTGCGGTTCGCTTAGCCTCCTGCGTCCCTCCTTCATTCAAACGCATTCAACTGGTACAGGAATCTCAACCTGTTAGCCATCGCTTACGCCTTTCGGCCTCGGCTTAGGTCCCGACTTACCCTGGGAGGACGAGCCTTCCCCAGGAAACCTTAGTCATTCGGTGGACAGGATTCTCACCTGTCTTTCGCTACTCATACCGGCATTCTCACTTCTAAGCGCTCCACCAGTCCTCACGGTCTGACTTCGCCGCCCTTAGAACGCTCTCCTATCACGTGCACGTAGTGCACATCCACAGTTTCGGTAATATGCTTAGCCCCGGTACATCTTCGGCGCAGGATCACTCGACTAGTGAGCTATTACGCACTCTTTAAATGGTGGCTGCTTCTGAGCCAACATCCTAGTTGTCTATGCAACTCCACATCCTTTTCCACTTAGCATATATTTAGGGACCTTAACTGGTGATCTGGGCTGTTCCCCTTTCGACGGTGGATCTTATCACTCATCGTCTGACTCCTGAGTATAAATCGATGGCATTCGGAGTTTATCTGAAGTTGGTAACCCATGACGGGCCCCTTGTCCAAACAGTAGCTCTACCTCCATGATTCTTTTCCTCAAGGCTCCCCCTAAAGAGATTTCGGAGAGAACCAGCTATCTCCAAGTTCGTTTGGAATTTCACCGCTACCCACACCTCATCCCAGCCATTTTCAACTGACACGGGTTCGGTCCTCCAGTGCGCTTTACCGCACCTTCAACCTGGACATGGGTAGGTCACCTGGTTTCGGGTCTATAACTACATACTTCTTACGCCCATTTAAGACTCGCTTTCGCTACGGCTCCGACTTTTCCGTCTTAACCTTGCATGCAATCATAACTCGCCGGTTCATTCTGCAAGAGGCACGCCGTCACCCTTTAACGGGCTCCGACTGCTTGTAGGCACATGGTTTCAGGAACTTTTTCACTCCCCTTCCGGGGTGCTTTTCACCTTTCCCTCACGGTACTGGTTCACTATCGGTCACTAGGTAGTATTTAGCCTTGCGAGATGGTCCTCGCTGCTTCCGACGGGGTTTCACGTGTCCCGCCGTACTCAGGATCCTGAACGGAGAATGTGACGTTTCGTCTACGGGGCTATCACCCTCTCTGGCACAGCTTCCCAGCTGTTGCGACTACGTCGCATTTTGGTAACTCCATTGTTCAGTCCTACAACCCCAGCAAGCAAGCTCACTGGTTTGGGCTCTTCCCCTTTCGCTCGCCGCTACTCAGGGAATCGATGTTTCTTTCTCTTCCTGCAGCTACTGAGATGTTTCAGTTCACTGCGTCTTCCCCCTGCTAGCTATAGATTCACTAGTCAGGTAACCAACGACTAAGCTGGTTGGGTTTCCCCATTCGGAAATCTCCGGATCAAAGTGTACTTACCACTCCCCGAAGCATATCGGTGTTTGTCCCGTCCTTCATCGGCTCCTAGTACCAAGGCATTCACCATGCGCCCTTCATAACTTAACCTTGATGATCACTTCGTGATCACCTTGATTAATTGAGTTAGCGATTATTTCGTTAATTAAACTCAAATAACGCGGTGTTCTCGGTTTATTGTTTTCAATAAAAAGAAATTAGATATTATTTAGTTTTCAAAGTACAAGCTCTGAGGGTAAACCCNGATATTATTTAGTTTTCAAAGTACAAGCTCGGCCAATCTTATAATTGGCGATGGAGAATATCGGGATCGAACCGATGACCTCCTGCTTGCAAAGCAGGTGCTCTCCCAGCTGAGCTAATTCCCCATTAAATGGGCCTAAATGGACTTGAACCATCGACCTCACGCTTATCAGGCGTGCGCTCTAAACCAACTGAGCTATAGGCCCAAATAAGCGTCTCTGTTTTGAAAGGTAAACCTCTCAAAACTAAACAAAGTTTCAACTATGTGCAGGTTCCGTTTTATNCTCAAAACTAAACAAAGTTTCAACTATGTGCAGGTTCCGTTTTATTCCTTAGAAAGGAGGTGATCCAGCCGCAGGTTCTCCTACGGCTACCTTGTTACGACTTCACCCCAGTCATCTGTCCCGCCTTAGGCGGCTCCCTCCAAATGGTTAGGCCACCGACTTTGGGCGTTACAAACTTCCATGGTGTGACGGGCGGTGTGTACAAGGCCCGGGAACGTATTCACCGCGGCATGCTGATCCGCGATTACTAGCGATTCCGACTTCGTGCAGTCGAGTTGCAGACTGCAGTCCGAACTGAGACCGGCTTTAAGAGATTTGCACACCCTCGCGGGTTAGCTGCTCGTTGTACCGGCCATTGTAGCACGTGTGTAGCCCAGGTCATAAGGGGCATGATGATCTGACGTCGTCCCCACCTTCCTCCGGTTTGTCACCGGCAGTCTCACTAGAGTGCCCAACTGAATGCTGGCAACTAGTAACAAGGGTTGCGCTCGTTGCGGGACTTAACCCAACATCTCACGACACGAGCTGACGACGACCATGCACCACCTGTCTTTGCGTCCCCGAAGGGAACGCCTCATCTCTGAGGTTGGCGCAAGATGTCAAGACCTGGTAAGGTTCTTCGCGTAGCTTCGAATTAAACCACATGCTCCACCGCTTGTGCGGGCCCCCGTCAATTCCTTTGAGTTTCAACCTTGCGGTCGTACTCCCCAGGCGGAGTGCTTAATGCGTTAGCTTCGGCACTGAAGGGCGGAAACCCTCCAACACCTAGCACTCATCGTTTACGGCATGGACTACCAGGGTATCTAATCCTGTTCGCTACCCATGCTTTCGAGCCTCAGCGTCAGTTGCAGACCAGACAGCCGCCTTCGCCACTGGTGTTCTTCCATATATCTACGCATTCCACCGCTACACATGGAGTTCCACTGTCCTCTTCTGCACTCAAGTCGCCCGGTTTCCGATGCACTTCTTCGGTTAAGCCGAAGGCTTTCACATCAGACCTAAGCAACCGCCTGCGCTCGCTTTACGCCCAATAAATCCGGATAACGCTTGCCACCTACGTATTACCGCGGCTGCTGGCACGTAGTTAGCCGTGACTTTCTGGTTGGATACCGTCACTGCGTAAACAGTTACTCTTACGCACGTTCTTCTCCAACAACAGAGTTTTACGAGCCGAAACCCTTCTTCACTCACGCGGTGTTGCTCCATCAGGCTTGCGCCCATTGTGGAAGATTCCCTACTGCTGCCTCCCGTAGGAGTATGGACCGTGTCTCAGTTCCATTGTGGCCGATCAGTCTCTCAACTCGGCTATGCATCATCGCCTTGGTAAGCCGTTACCTTACCAACTAGCTAATGCACCGCGGGCCCATCCCAAAGTGATAGCCGAAACCATCTTTTATTGGAAAACCATGTGGTTTTCCAAGTTATGCGGTATTAGCACCTGTTTCCAAATGTTATCCCCCGCTTTGGGGCAGGTTGCCCACGTGTTACTCACCCGTCCGCCGCTCACTGGGAATCCAACGTCAAATCAGTGCAAGCACGTCATTTCTGTTGGGCCAGTGCGCTCGACTTGCATGTATTAGGCACACCGCCGGCGTTCATCCTGAGCCAGGATCAAACTCTCATATAAAATATAAGAACTTGAATAGCTCTATTTCAAATTAATTAAGCGAATTGACTTCGCAAATGTTTTTGCTTCAATCACCGATGTGAC
>NZ_AZGE01000047.1 GCF_001434465.1 Limosilactobacillus oris DSM 4864 | reverse complement strand
CCATCAGTACTTAAAATTGTAGAGCCGAAATAATTCTCGGTCGCTTTTAGGTTGTTATTTATTAATTAGGAGTTTACTTAACTTGCAGGCGGATCACGTTCCAGGACAACGGCTTGAGGTGGGCCGTCAGCTGGTGACCGTCATGAGTTTCCACGCCCGTCAATGGGTGGAGCTTCATCGCCCCATCCTCGTTCGTCTGCTTCGGCGCGTAGCCACAGAACTCTGTAGCCTCTTCTACCCCAGTGATGGTCAGGTCACGCAGGGAAAGGTCCAGGTCTAATTCATCTTCCTGGTGCTTGTTCTCCGCAAAGATGACCAACTGCTGGTGTTCTTCATCGTAGGTCGCAATGCTATCAAGATATGGCACTGCATCGAATTCGCGTGACTTGTAAGAATCTACTGCCACGTGGGGCGTCAATGCGACCCCCTTCCCCAGGTTGGACACCTGCATGAACGGGTAGAAGATGGATTGGTACCAAACGCCATCGTCAGTCGTCATAATCGGCGCAATCACGTTGACCAGTTGCGCCAGGCAGGCCATCTTGACCCGGTCACTATTCTTCAACAAGGTAATCAGCAAGCTGCCAACCAGCAGGGCATCTTCAAAGTTGTAAATGTCCTCCAGGAGATGCGGTGCCTTTTGCCAGTGCTCGGTCTCCTCATCCTGTTGGTTGGAATGGTACCAAACGTTCCACTCGTCAAAGGAGAGGTTAATCTGCTTCTGCGACCGCTTCTTGGCCTTGACCGCATCGCAGATGGCAACAACTCCCTTGATAAACCGGTCGAGATCGACGTTCTTGCCGAGGTAGTTATCCAACTCGTTCGGATCATCATCCCCATAGTAGCCGTAATAGCGGTGGAGGGACAAGAGGTCAACGTTATCGTAGCACTGGTCCAGCACCGTCCTCTCCCAGTCGCCAAAGGTTGGATTATCCATTGAGGAGCTGCCGCAAGCAACCAATTCTAGCGACGGGTCAACCCGCCGCATCGCCTTGGCCGTTTCATTTGCCAGGTGCCCATACTCATAGGCTGTCTTCTGACCGATTTCCCACGGGCCATCCATCTCATTGCCAAGGCACCAGGTCTTGATACCAAACGGTTTCTCACGCCCATTCTGCTTCCGCAAATCACTCCAGTAGGTGCCGCCCGGAAAGTTACAGTATTCAACCAGGTTGGCCGCTGCCATAATTCCCCGGGTACCGAGGTTGACCGCCATATTAGCCTGGGTACCGACCTTTTCCGCCCAGTCCATGAACTCGTGGAGACCGAACTGGTTAGTTTCAATCGTCTGCCAGGCAAGGTCCAGCCGGGTTGGCCGCTGGTCTTTTGGACCAATCCCGTCCTCCCACTTATACTGGGAGACAAAGTTACCACCCGGATAGCGGACAATCGGCACGTTCAGTTTCCGCACGGCGTCAATCACGTCCTGGCGCAAACCGTTGGCGTCAGCTGTTTTTTGGCCCGGCTGATAAATCCCGTCATAGACCGCCCGGCCGAGCTGTTCAATAAAGGAACCGTAAATCCGCTCATCAACCTTGGCTACCCGGTCCGCGGCATCAATTGTCATTTTTGCTTTCATCATGAGCCTCCTCTTAGTCCGCTGCTACTTGACCCCGCCGTTCTTGCAGGGTCTGCTTAATTTGTGGTTCTTCCTTTTCAAAGTGGGCGTATCCCAAGATGATAATTCCACCGATAATAAAGAAGATCGCTGGTAAAAAGGAGATACAGAACTTGATGGCGGACAGTGAAGCAGCCGTCTGAGCAACCCCAGCATGGTAGCCAGCGTGAGCCAGGATGACGGATGGTGCCCAGCCGCCGAGGCCAGACCCCATCTTGATGGCAAAGGAGGACCCAATCGCCGTCAGGAAGCCAGAAGCCCGGATACCATTACGCCATTCACCATAATCAACGGTGTTCGCCAGCATGGCAAATGGGAGGGTCACAGAAATCCCCGTCCCAATCGAAGCCAGACTCCAAGCAGCGGCCAGCATAACCAGGGAGCTGCCAGTAAAGTAAATCAGGATTTGTCCCAGGGCGGCCAGGAACATCCCCGCCATCAGAACATGGGTCTTGGAGAACTTCTTAACCAGGAACGGAATGGCAACCATCCCGATAATTTGAAACATTACCAAGGCGTTCAAAACCGACGCAAAATTCTTTTGTCCCAGATTGTACTGGGTGTAGTAAACCACGACGGACGTCCGGGAAGCGTTCCCCAACCAATAGAAGATAAAGACAATTACCAGGATGAACCACGGCCAGTTCGCCTTGGCCGCCTTAATCGAACTAATGATGGAGATGGCCTTCTTTGGCTTGTTAATTTCCCGAGTATCTGAAAAGGCAAAAATCAATAATGCAAAGCCGACAATCCCAAGGACAATCGCGGTGTTTCGCCAACCCGACTGGGCAGTCCCGGTAGAGAAGAATTCAACAAAGCTCAGCGTGAAGGTGGCCGTGATGAAGTAACCGACCATTCCCCCAATACTCCGGGTACTGTTCAGTTTCAAACGCTGGTCCTCATCATTACTGAGGTTAGGCAGGATCGACGTAATTGGCGTTCCGACCCCGGTGTAGCAAATCCCGAAGACCAGGTAGGTCAACAGGCCCCACCAGAACTTGCCGGACGCGCTCAGGCTCGGTGACCAGAACATCAGAATGAAGAAGATGGCAAAGGGCGCCAACATCCACAGCCAGAACGGCCGGCTCTGTCCCCAGCGAGTGTGGGTATGGTCAATAATGAATCCCCACACCGGAGCGTCAAAGGCGTCCAGGATCCGGGCGGCCAGCAAGATGGTCCCCGCGGCGGCTACCGAAAGTCCAAAGACATCCGTGTAGTAGTACAGGATAAAAGTCGTGACCGTTGTGTAGAGCAGGTTCCCCGCCGCATCGGTACTAGCATAGGCTAACATCCGGTGAAAAGGAATCTTTGTTTTTTTATTGATGGCTTGACTAAGTTTGCTTGTCATTATAATTCCTCCAGTTTAATTTTGCGTTCCGTCGTCTTAATAACCCGGTGGTTGGTCAGGTCAACGTATTCCCTAATGTACGGTGCCATGGTTACCACTTCGCCATCGTCGGTGACCCGGCCGTTAATCGCCCGCCACCGGTCAGTATCATCCCGGTACAGGTAGGTCTTCTGCCCAAAGCCGTTGAGGTAGGCGACCAGCTCTTCTCCCATGTCCCAATCATCCTCGCCGGTATAGCCATCCGGGAAGAGCCGGGCAAAAATTCCGCCGTTAGAAGCGAATATCGACTGCCCAAACCGGTTCCGAGACAGGTCAGGCCGGTTGATGTTGGGACCGGCAATGCTATAAGTGGAAGCCGCCTCCCCCGGTTTGAGGATCCGGTCGGTCGCCGTGGCGTTAGAATCATACAGGTAGAGCATCGCCACCGTCGCACGGTAGCCAGCCGCCACCAGTTCAGGGTCGCCAAGGTGTTCACCGGCAATTTGGGCGGCTGCCGCCGTGATGCCACCCCAGAGTGAGTGCATCATGTAGGATAGTGCCTCCCACCAACGGTCTGGGGCCTGCGACCGGAAGTCATTGCTAAAACCGATATTGGCTTTGAGCAGGCGGGCATACCGCCGAGCCGCCACATTGTCGCCGTTGACTGCCAGGGCCCCCGCCGCCGGACCGAAGCCGGCATTATCAAAGAAGTGCTCCGTGACCGCCGCCTTGAGCGTGCTGCTTTGGTCAGCGACCCGGTTAATGGCAGCTTGCCAGGACTGACTGATTTCAGAATATTCTTTAGTCAGTCCCGCCCGTTTGAGGTCGGCCAGCAAGTCGTTAATATACATATAGTAGACCCCCAGCATCTGGGCTTCCTCTTTCCCCCGCTGGTTATCATGGAGGTCCGGGTTGACACGGACGTCAAAGACTTGCGCCGCCCACTTGAGGTAGGTGCTAGCCGGGTTTATTTCCAGCTCCTCATCCGCACACTGTGAGAGCAGGTAGAAGAGGTGGGCGATGTATTCCAGGTCCATCACCCGGTAAAAGTCACCGTAGAGCTTGCGGGGGCGCAAAAAGTCACCGTCGACAAACCATTTTGGCCGCACATAGTTGACCGTGCTGGCTTCCACCTTCCGAATCGCGCCCACCCGGTCTGGCTGTTGCTGATTCAGAAGGCATTCTTGGAGAATGAAGTTCAGTTTTCCCAACGATTCCCCCTGGTTGGAAAGGGGGGCAAAACTGTCTGGCACCCGCCCTCCCGGACCGGAATAGGAATGCTGACACAGGTAGTTCGTCCGCCGTTCCAGGAGCTTGCTAATCGAGTCCATGACGTTAAAGACTACCATGTCGGTGCTCCCGTCGGTAAATTCAAACTGGAGCTGGTGTTCACCCGGCTGCCGGGCGCTGACTGTCAAGCGCCCGCCGGTGAGCTGCTTCGTCACCTCCTCTGTCGTTAAGCAGTCGGCAGGCCCACTAATCAGCCACACCCGTTTAACCGCCTGGGGACTGTCAATCGTCACGACCTGGTCCTGACCACTGTCGACCAGCGGCGCAAAAGTAATCTGGGGGTGGCCGAAGCGGTGACGGGCCAGCCGGTAAAAGTCAGCCTGGTCGGCAAATTCCGCGAAGGCAAACTGCCATTCTCGTTCCTCACCAGGTGCGAGTCGCAAGCCGGCCCGGGAATAAATCCAGTCATTGTGCGGCGCCTGGCCGTGGGGGTATCCTCCCGCCAGCACCAACTGGTGAAACAGGAGCCCGTCTAGTGATGGCGAAACATTTTCAAAAAAGCGGTTGGTGTACTCCGCAAAGGTCCCCACTGACCGGACCGTCCCCGTTAACTGATAGCAGCCGAGATTCGGTAGCCCACTCTTTCGGCGAACCGCCGCTAACTTGGTGAAGCTGGGCGAAATCGTCGGAAAGACGGCCGCCGACTGCTCAGCATTTCGTTGCACATCCGCATCACGATACATGATGTAAGCAAGGCTTAGCCAGATTCCCAGGTGGTCAATGGAGATTGACTGCCGACTCGTGTTTTTCAGCTTAATCCCCCACCTTAGCTCCTGACCACTGGCATCATAATCCTCGCGAAGGTCCACCAATGGCAGCCGGTAATTAACCGTACTGGTATCGTCATCCGTCACCAGTTTCGGTTGGTAATCAGTGCTTTGGTAAGGCGTCCCGTTGACCACCAGTTGAAATTCACCGAATAGCTTGTCCTGGTCGCTGTACCCCACCTGGTCAAGGTAGTCGGGCGCAACCACCCAGTTCATCCCCGTCGGATCATCATTAAAAGTCAGCCTTGTTAGTGCCCCGCGTTCGTTTTGTTCAAAATTTACCCGCGGTATTGTCATTCAATCCGCCTCTCTTTATGTAATCGTTTACAAAATTAGTGTATAAAAAAATGACCACTAAGATAATGGTCATTACCAGCTGCTTTTAAAATTTCACAACGCTTTTTCCTAAAATAATTCACCATCAATTAATACTTTTGCACAGTCGGATGACGGCTCCCTCCCGCCACTAGGGAAAACTTTATTATAGATTTTCACTTTTGGTTTGTCTTTTTTCACCCTACTAAGTGGGGAAAAGTACCAACTACTGGGGAGTTTGTTGACGATATTCACTCGGGCTGCAATTGAATTTCTTCTTAAACTGCTTCGAAAAATAGTAGACATTCTGGTAACCGACTTCTTCGGCAATCCGAGCAACTGACTGGCCCGTGGTGCGCAGACGCCGGGCCCCCTCCATCAAGCGGTAGTTGTTGAGGTACTGCTTGGGGGTCATGTAAAATTCCGCCTCAAACTTGCGAGTAATGGAGTTGGGGTGCAGATGGAAGCGTTCCTGTAAGACCTGGTTAGTCACTGGTTCGCTAAAGTGGTTAATCAAGTAGCTCTTTACCCGGTTTCCTAACTGCTCCGTTGACGAAACCGAAGGCAAGGCGTACTGGACGAATTGGATAATGTCGATAAATAATTGCTGGCTCTGCCAAAAGCCAACGCTATTTTGCTCCGAACTATATTTAAGCAGGCGGTCAATTAGGGGAATCAAGGGTGCCGTGTCGACCTGCTGCCACTTCTTGATCACTAGGGTCACCGCGGGAGTAAAGTAGTGCTGCTTGGGAATCGCAATGTTCGGTGCCATTTGATGGGGCCGTTCATCCTCCGTCCAACTGCCCAGGACGGAAAAGTGAATCCAGTAATACTCGGTCCGCTGATCAATCTTTTTCCAAGAATAATGGTGGTGTTGGGGCAGCAAGAGAAAAGTATCACCGGGCTTGAGGGTATAGTTGGTGCCGTCTTCCGCGATATACAAACTCCCCTTCACAATCGTAAAGAGGACAAAGTATTGCAGGTTATCACGATCCGGATGCTTTTCACCTTCGTCAAAGATAGCATACCCACCCTGCACAAAGGTTGGCAACGGCAGACACGAAATTGAAATAAACTTTGGCATTCTCCCACCATCCTAAAACTTTTCTATCATCATTATAACCAATTAGGAGGCCGGAAGACAAAAGGCTGTCCTGATTATTGTCCCAAAGTCCAGGCACGAGCTGCTTAACAA
>NZ_AZGE01000046.1 GCF_001434465.1 Limosilactobacillus oris DSM 4864 | reverse complement strand
ATAAGGAGGTCACTTCATATTATCTCCCAAAAGCACTTTAAGCGATTGGAAATCAAATAACTGCAAACCGGCTTGACCACGAAAACTTACCGCGGTCAAGCCGGTTGATTTATGCTACGAGGAATTTGAACAGAATTATCCCACTAAAAATGAACTGAGCTCCCGCCGCCATTCGGCCAGCTCAACCGTTTGGCGCATCAACATGGCGACCGTCAGCGGACCCACGCCCCCGGGAACTGGAGTAATCAACTGCGCCCGGGAGGCAACGCTGGCGAAATCAACGTCGCCCACCAGCTTGCCAGCTGGCAGACGGTTGATCCCCACATCAATTACCACTGCCCCTGCCTTGACGTCCCCCGCTGTAATCAGGCTAGGGGCCCCGGCGGCAACAATTAGGATGTCCGCCTGCCGGGTCAATGCGGCCCGCTTTTTAGTATGCCGGCCAACAAAGGTCACGGTCGCGTTCCGGTTATTCAGCAGCGCCAGGAGCGGTTTGCCAACCAGGAGGCTCCGCCCAACAATGACCACGTTGGCCCCCTCTAGCGGCACCTGGTACAGATTTAATAGCGTCATAATCCCCCGGGGCGTACACGCGACCGGGTAATGACCACCCTGTTTGGCATATAACCGTCCCAGGTTGAGTGGATGAAGGCCATCGGCGTCCTTTGACGGGTCGATTGTATTAACAATCTCCTCACCCTTGAGCTGGGCCGGGAGGGGCGCCTGTACCAGGATTGCGTCTACACTGTCATCACGATTTAATTTCCGAACCTGCTGTAAAACGGTTGCCTGGTCGACGTCAGCTGGGAAATGGTACCGGGTCGAAGCAATGCCCAGTTTCTGTGCCAAACGGTGCTTAGTACGGGTATAGATTTGACTGGCCGGGTCATCGCCGACTACAATTACCGCAATCCCCGGCGTAAACTGGTGCGCCTTTAATGCTGCAACCTGCTGGCGGGTTTTTGCATTTATTTCCCGGGCAATTTTTTTACCATCAATAATCATCACATCGCCCCCTAACAGCTGACCTGGAGGAGCGCCCCAATGTTTTGCTCAACCTGGCGGGCGGTGTCCGCCTGGTTCATCGTGTACAGGTGGATCCCGGAAACGTCATTGGTCGCCAGGTCGACAATTTGGTCAATCGCGTAGCTAATCCCTGCCTGTTTCAGGGCCTCGGGATGGTCATGATACTTGGCCAGGATGTCCTTAAACTTCTCCGGGACCGCCACCGCGCTAGTCCGCAAAATCCGGTTAGCCTGCTGTTCGTTAATGATTGGCATAATTCCGGCAATAATCGGCACGTCAATCCCGGCAATGGCACATAGTTCACGAAACCGGTAGTAGCAGCGGTTATCTAAGAAAAGCTGGGTAATGATCTGGTCACACCCCGCCTCCACCTTCAGCTTTAAATGCTGCAGCTCGGCCACCATATCCAGCGACTCCGGGTGCTTTTCCGGGTAGCAGGCGCCCGTAATTTGAAAATCAGGATAATTTTGCCGGATGTAGTCAATTAGGTCACTGGCGTGGGGAAAGTCATTCTTTTTGGCTAACCCCGGCCGTTCGTCCCCGCGTAGCACCAGGACCCGACCAACGTGGCGTTCACGTAATTGCGCCATGATTCGGTCAACATCAGAACGGCTAAGGTACCAAGCTGGGAGGTGAGCCATCGCTGGCACGTGACAACAATTTTCGACGTAATCGGCAACCCTGACCGTCTCCTGAGCCAGGCTGGCCGTTTGGCTGCTGCAAGTGACACTGATAAACGATGGGGCAAGGTCCTGCAGGGCGGCGAGCACCTGGTTCAGATGGTTAATGCCAACCGTGGAGTTGGGTGGAAAGACTTCGTACGATAAACTGGTCATCTAATCACCCTCCCCGAGCTGCTTGCGAACTGCTCGTGTCGCCGCAAGTACATTGGTTAAACTAGCCTTGGTTTCTTCCATCCCCCGGGTCTTGAGCCCACAGTCGGGATTAATCCAAACCTTCGGCGCGGCAATTTTCGCCAGGATCCGGTTAATCGTCGTCTGTACCTCATCAACTGACGGAATCCGCGGCGAGTGGATGTCGTAAACGCCCGGACCGACTTCGGTTTCAAAATGCTGCTTCTTTAGCGCATCGAGAATTTCTAGGTTGGAACGCGATGCTTCAAAGGAGATCACGTCGGCATCCATAGCATCAATTGCCGGGATAATGTCGGTAAATTCACTGTAACACATATGGGTGTGAATCTGTGTTTCCGGCTGGACCTTGCTGTGGACCAAACGGAAGGCCGGGATAGCCCAGTCGAGGTATTCTGAGTACCAGTCGGACTTTCGCAGGGGCAGCTTCTCGCGTAGGGCCGCCTCATCAATCTGGATAATCTTAATTCCGTTGGCTTCCAGGTCGAGGACCTCTTCCTGGATTGCCAGGGCTAACTGGAGGGTGGCTTCTTTCAGGCTGATGTCTTCCCGGGGGAAGGACCAGTTCAGGATCGTCACCGGCCCCGTCAGCATCCCCTTGACTAGCTTCTTGGTTTGACTCTGGGCGTACTTGGACCACTTGATGGTAATTGGTTGCTGGCGTTTAACGTCACCCCAGATGATTGGCGGCTTTACACACCGGGTCCCGTATGATTGAACCCAAGCGTTCTTGGAAAAGAGGTAGCCGGAGAGGTGCTGGCCGAAGTATTCGACCATGTCGTTACGCTCAAACTCCCCGTGTACCAGGACGTCCAAGCCCACCCGCTCTTGCCACTTTAGCCACTCGTCAATCTTTTCCTTAATGAAGGCATCGTATTGTTCCTGGCTAATTTCGTGCCGACGGAACTGGCGCCGGACCTGCCGGACTTCCTTGGTTTGGGGGAAGGAGCCAATTGTCGTGGTTGGCAACAGTGGCAACCGAAACGCCGCCTTCTGGAGCTGTTCACGAACTGGTCGAGCTGGCTGGCGGGTAAAGTCCGCATCTTTCAGGCTGGCAATCCGGGCGTGGAGTTCAGCATCTTCTTGTACCCGTGGGTGGGCAAATAACGCTTGGTTGGCGTGCAGCTTCCCCGCGCCCTGACCATCGTAAATCGCCGCGAGGTCTTGGAGCTCCGCCAGCTTTTCCTCTGCAAAAGCGAAGTGCTCCTTGACGTCCGGTGCAAAGTCCTCGTTAGCCACCGTAATTGGGACGTGGAGCAGGGAACAAGAAGTATTCATCACGACCTGTTTGGCCCCGACTGCTTTAAGCTGCGCTAAACTCCGGTCGTAGTGGTTGCGCCAGATGTTTTTCCCGTTAACTACCCCGGCAAAAAGGACCCTATCATCCGGGAAACCGTGACTGACTAATTGCTGGGTTTGTTTTCCTTCCACAAAGTCCAGACCGAGCCCATCGAACGGCAGACTGATTAGGTCGTCATAGACATCCCGGACGTCGCCGAAGTAGGTCTGTAAGAGGACCTTTAACTTCCCCTTGGCAGCCAATAGCGGACGGTAGAGGTCGTTAAATAGCTGCTGGTCTTCAGCAGTCAGGTCCTTAACCAGCGCTGGTTCGTCAAGCTGGATCCAATGGGCGCCCTGCGTGATGAGCTTGGTGAAAACCGCTTGGTAGGCCGTCACGGCGTCCTTGACAAAATCGCCGGCGGTCGCATTCTGGTATTCACTCAGTTTTAACAGGGTGAAGGGGCCAAGCAGGACCGGCCGGGTAATGATTCCTAATTCCTTGGCCTCCGCAAACTCGGCAAAAATCTTGTTTCCAGTCAGCTTGAAGCGGGTATCCTGATTAAGCTGGGGAACCAGGTAGTGGTAGTTGGTGTTGAACCACTTCTTCATTGGCCAGGCCAACACATTGCCCGCTCGTCCCTGGTAGCCCCGTGCCAGGGCGAAATACTTATCTAATTCGGAGAATGGCAGGTCCTGGACATTCTGGGGAACCAGGTTAAATAAAAAGGCAGCGTCTAAGGTTTGGTCATAGTAGGAAAAGTCATTGCTGGGGATTTCGCCAATGCCCGCCTGGCGGAGCAGCTCCCAGTTGTGGCGCCGCAGTTGTTTTGCCGTCGCCCGCAACTCTTCCTGGTCAATCGCGTTTTTAAAGTATTTCTCGGTAGCAAATTTCAGTTCACGCTTCTCGCCGATTCGGGGGAAGCCAATAATTGTGGTGGTTGTCATCATTCAGTCATCTCTTTCGTTTTTTATTTGTCTAATAATCTACCATGAATGTTTGCTATTGAATAACTGTTAAATATTTGAACCCGATATAGGGAAAGACTATAATGCTAATAAAAAAGGATGGCCATCGATGCGAATTAAACAACTGGAATACCTCGAAGCGGTGATTGAGACCGGCTCAATTAATGAGGCGGCAAAACGGCTCTACCTCACCCAGCCCAGCCTCTCGAGTGCGATTAAAGACTTAGAAAAAGAAATGGGCATTACAATCTTTCAAAGGAGCAATTCTGGCGCTCGTTTAACCGCCGACGGTCGTGAATTCATGAATTACGCTAAGCAGATCTTAGACCAGGTCCGCCTGCTCGATGACCGGTTCAAAAAGCAGCAGCCCCTCCACCAATCATTTGCCGTTTCCGCCCAGCACTACGCCTTTGTAGTCAACGCCTTCGTGGAACTAATCAAGGAGATCAACTCACCAAGCTATAAGTTCATCCTGCGGGAAACTGAAACGGAAAATATCTTTAACGACCTGCGTACGTTTAAAAGTGAGCTCGGCGTGCTCTATATCAATAACTTTAACCGCCGGATCATCAGCAAGCTGTTAACAGAAAACGGTTTAGAATTCACGCCGCTTTTTACGGCCCAGCCGCACGTCTTTTTGAGCCGCTATAACCCCCTTGCCAGGCGTCACTCAATCAGTCTTGCTGACTTAACCGAACTGCCCTACCTGTCCTTTGAGCAGGGCGAAAACAACTCCTTTTACTTCTCTGAAGAAATCCAGTCAACCCTCAGCCACAAAAAGGAAATTAAGGTTAGCGACCGGGCAACCATCTTTAACCTGATGGTCGGCTTGAACGGTTACACCATTAGTTCGGGAATTATCAGCAGCAAACTTAACGATGACAAGATTGTCGCGATTCCCTTGGAGCTTGATGATCCAATCACGCTTGGAATTGTCCAGCACCAACACACAATCACCAGCCAGCTGGGGCAGGAATACATCCAATTGCTAAAGAACCACATTCGCGATTACGGCTTCCCAATTATTGGTGAAGACGAATAAAAAAGGGAGCGCAAACCACCAGAAATTGGTAGTTCACGCTCCCCTTAATCTTTAAAGATGCTAGTTCTTTAACTATTGAAAAGATAATGTACGAACCCTACAGGCTAACTTTCTGTTGTAACCATGAGGCTGANATAAATCAGCGTTTGACCAACCTAGCCATCCTTGCGGAGGTTCGAAGACAAACGCCCCAAATCAGCTAGCCGGTTTGGGGCGTTTTTTCTCACTCTCACTTCGCCAGTGTTTCCTTTAAGGCCGCCAGTGCCTGGTCGTAATCCGGCTCGTCAGTCAGTTCAGCAACGATTTCCCGGTAGACAACCTTCCCCGTAGCATCGAGGATCCAGACTGACCGGGCCAGGAAGCCCTCGTCCGGGATCAGCAGCTTGGATTCGTAGCCAAACGATTCTTCACTGTCGGAAACGAGTTGCATGTTTTTCACGCCTTCAGCCGCGCACCACTTTTGCTGGTCGGCTGTGGTATTAGTCGAAATCGTCAAAAAGTTGACGTCTGGAAACTGGTCCATGGCCGAATTAAATTGCTTGGTTTGGAGACTGCAAACCGGGGTGTTAATGTCCGGTACAACACTCAAAAGGGTTACCTTGCCCAGCAGCTCCTTCAATTTAACCTTATTCCCATCCTTGTCAAAAACCTTGAAATGAGGAAAATCATCGCCAACCGCGGGCGGGTTGCCGACTAACTGCCGCTGTTCACCATTGATTGTGATTTCCATCCGTATCAGCTTCCTTTCTCAATTGAATTATGTTCAGTATAACAAACTCCGCCTAGAAAGCAGTAGTAAATTAAAAAAGACCGGATAATTTCCCTTATTAGGAATTATCCAGTCCACATAAAGTAGTGCCAACTAGAGGAGTCGAACCTCCGACCTTCTCTTTACGAGGGAGATGCTCTACCAGCTGAGCTAAGTTGGCATGAATTATCACAAGTCAACGTTAATTATTATATCATGATGACTTCGCCTTGAAAATACCTATTTTGTTTTTATTTCAGAAATAAATTTCAGGAAATTCTGCCCCCAAATCTCTTCAAAATACTGAATCGTCTGTCCTGCTGTTAAAAACTTATTATCGACCGTACTGCTTGCCCCGGGCACCATCTCCAGCCGGTAGCCGAGGCCATGCGCCATCTTAATCGTAGTATCAACACAGTATTCAGTTTGCGCACCGCAAATCTCTAACTCGTCCACCTGCCGCTGTATGAGAAAGCTCTGGAGGTCGGTCTGATAAAAAGCATTGAGCTGCGTCTTATTGACATAGAGATCCTCTTTGCGGGCATCTAGTTCTGGGAGTAATTGCCAAGCACTCGTCCCCCTAGTTAAATTCATATTCTGATGTTGAATAAAGATAATCGGCAGCCCTTGTTCACGAAACCACCTGATTCGACAATTGACTAAGGTAACTAAATCCTTTAATCGAAAGAGAGTCTGTCCCTTTGTTCGACAAACACCATTTTGCATATCAATCACCAGCAGGGCCCGCATTTTAATTTTTCCTCCCTTTCAGCTAGAAACAAATCAAAGTTCACCATTCATAGTATACGAAAAGAGCCGCCAACAAGCTGTTGACGACTCTTTAATAATAACTCCGGCAGTCAGACTCGAACTGACGACA
>NZ_AZGE01000045.1 GCF_001434465.1 Limosilactobacillus oris DSM 4864 | reverse complement strand
CATCTGTATACTTAGAGGGCATTATAACCCTGGTTTGGGGCGTTTTTTCTCACTCTCTCGACAATTTAATTCGAAGTTGTCTTATAGGTATTAGTCCCGTTGCTTCTTCAAGCCCAGCAGGCCGCTGAACATTCCGGCAAGGAGTCCCAGGGCACCCATTCCAGCTGCTTGCTGGCTCCCGGTTTGTGGTAGTTGGGCCTGGCCGTCAGTTGTGCGGCGGCTGGTAGTCGCCTTCAGGCTGGCAGCTGTCGTTGGAGTAGTCGTGTGAGCGGCTGCCGCTGTGCTGGTTGCCGCGGCTGCGTTGACTGCTGCTGCCGTCCCCTGCTGGTGGCTACCGGCTGTTAGCAGGGCCGCTTGCGGCGTGGCGGTTGCCGTGCCTTGCCCCTGGCTAGCAGGAGCCGTTGTCAGACTGTTGGCTGCTTCGTTGCTGTCCGTCAGAGTTACTGCTGCTGGTTGAACCGTCAGCGCTGCTTGGATGGTGGTCGTGGATCCATCCGGGAAGCTGATTAAGACGTCTTCGGCATAGTTGCCTGCTCGTTGGGTGTCGACCGCTAATTGGCTCGCGTCAGCCCAGCTGGCAGTGGTGCCGCACGGAATTTCGGCGCCTGGTTCGTTTGCGAATGCCGCAAAGATTTGTGCGGCTTGGCTGTTAACAGGGGTGATAAAGCCGTTCGCAATTTGTGGCGCGCTCGTGGACTGGCCGGCGGTTACAGTGATTGGTGTAATCATTACCAGGTTGCCATACTTTTGGGCGTCACTAAGCGAAATACCTTGGTCAGCCTGCATTTGGTTCAGCTTTTTCTGGGCGGCTTGGTAGTCGCTGGTAGCTGTTTGCAGGGCCGCCTGAGCAGTTGAAAGGGCCTTTTGGGCGTTTGCTTGGGCTGTTTTGTGCCCGGTAGTATTCGCCCCGAGCGACTGCGATGTCGTCGAGTGCCTGTTCCAGAGCTGCCGGGTCGGCAATGTCGTCGTATTCATCAAGTACGTGGGTGAGACCGCTTTGGGCCTGCTTAGCACGTTCACTGGCGGAATTGTGGCTGGCAATTTCCCAAGACGTGTACTGCATGAAGTGAATCAGGTGGGACGGATAAACGTTCGGGGCCTTGTCAGGCCGGTCGGTATTAAAGTTGATGTCGTTGTAGGAAATGCTAGTGCCGACGTAGTCAACCGTCCGCCCCTGAGAATCAGGAAGGATGGAGTAGACCCCGAGCAGCGACATTGCGTGGCCCATCGCGGAACCGCGGTCATTAAACAGCATGTCGTTAACAGCCCTGGCAATTGCATTCTTTGCCTGGGCCATCGTCATCCGGTTAGTGTAATTAACGTTCCCGTCAGTTAGCAAACTTTCACCGAGGCTGTTGCTGCCCCGGGTAACCATATCTGCGGCAGTAGCGTACTGGTTGGTCATGCCGTGATCAAAGGCAGCTTTCTTGAGGGCGTAGATGTAGTGGTGGGCAGCAGTGTCGGTCCGCTCACCGTACAAGGTTGCAACTTCTTGGGCAACGTCGCCCATTCCGGAAGTGGCAACCGCCGTCCCAACCGTTCCGGCAATGCCGAGCTGCTGCCGGACTTGGTTCAGGATGGCTGCGGTAAACTTTGATAAGGTGTTGACTTGGTCCGCGGTGAGGTGGTCCAGGTCGAGGATAATCTTTTGGTCGTCCCCGTTCTGATCCTGCCAGTTAAGTCCCTGGCGAGTGGTCATTGCTGCCTGCCAAGCGGCGAAACTGCTCAGCCGATAAAAGTCATTTGAGTTGAAGTTGCCACTCCGCATGATTGGCGCCACGTCGTTAATGAACCGTTGCGTCGCTGCCGTTTGCTCTGGAGTAAAAGTAAACGTTGGCATTGCCCTTGTGTTAGCATAATAATCAATTTTGTTTTGCAATTGATTAACTTTATTCTGTGCAGCGGCTAAATTTTGGTTGGCAGTTGTTAGTGCGTCCTGCGCATTAGCGAGATTTTTCTGGGCCGTGGTTTGGGATGCCTGGGCATCACCAACGGCGGTCTTTTGCTGCTGGATGGTGTTTGCAGTGGCAACGGCAGTATTAGCGGCTGATTGCGCGCTAACAGTGGCTTGTTGCTGGCTTTGCGCTTCGTTTGTATTAGTAGTTACTGCGCTATTATCAGGGGTGCTGTTATTAGAATCAGCTTTGGCACTGGTGCTGGTGGCAACACCCAGCGCGGTGGCAGTGGTCAAAACGGCAATTGTTGAGAGGGCTTCCCTCGCGATTTTTTTACTAATCATAGTATAATCTCCCTGGTTAATTTGTGAACGAAATATAAACTGGAATTCACTCTTCAACTATGATTATATGCCGATTTGTTAAATAATCTAGGGTTATTATATAAATTCTTTTATATCGTCTTATAAGTAACTTCTAATTTTTTGACGGAGAATGCTGCAATTGACTAATCAAGCGACAAGGCCTGTAAGAGGGCTATTATTCCGCCAAAAGAAGGCCGGACGATGGCACAAGCAATGCGAATTGAATAATTGAGGTGGGGATTCAAATGCTGTTATATCAAGCCATCGAGTCCTATTAAGCCGTGATAAAAGCCGGTAATAAATTGGTTGGACCAATTAGCTGGCACATTCGGTTAACACTTAATCATTGTTTAAACAAATGGAAAAATTCATTAATCGGTTATCGTCTAAAACAAATAAATTTATTTTAAATTAAGGCTGGGTTGACAACAAAACACCCGCCTTTTTCGTTAAAAGACGGGTGCATTCTTAGTTATCAACAACAATTTTGGTTCCGGTCGGCAAGCTGCTTTCTAACCATTTTGCGTCCGGGACGGAGAGGCAGACGCAGCCGGGAGAACTGGGCTTTTTACCGAGCTTAGCAGCTTCCGACTTGATATAGTGGTGGTCGGGGCCAGTAACGACGGTGTGGAAGAGGTAGTCGCCGTTCCAGGAAACGTAGTAATTGGCACCGAGCTTTAGGTTCGGGTTGTATACCCAATCGCCACGGGTCGGCTGAACTTGGAAAGTGCCAGTGGGGGTAACACTCTTGACTTTGCCGCTTTTCGGGTCCTTTTGAAACTTTCCAGCGGTACTGTACATCGTGTAGATTAACTTATGCCCACTGTACACGTAGGTCCGGTTGTGCTTGAGGCTAACCCTGAGCCAGAGGTCGGGCGTCTTAGCCAGGTCCGGATAGGCACCCGTTTCCGATGACTTTTGCCAGTCGATCGGGGTGCGCATCTGGCTAGCACGCACGTTTGCCGCATAGCCGAGGCAGCAAACGCCCACACCGAGCGTGGCTAGAAACCGATAAATAATTTTCTTCAATGTAAACTCTCACTCCAATAGTATGATTGCTGACTATTATAAGCGTTCTTTAATGAAGAAAAAAGGTCAAACGGCTACTTAGTGTAATCAACGTCTTTAGTTTCCTTGGTCAGCAGCCAGGCAATCACGGAAACCACGGCGAGGGCAAACATGTAGTAGCCGGCCGAGTAAAGGCCAAAGCGGCTGATTAGCCAAGTGGTGACGGAGGGGGCTACGGCAGCACCAACTACGGCGGCTAGATTATAGGTAATTCCGGCACCAGAGTAGCGAACCTTTGTCGGGAAAAGCTCTGGCAAGACGGCGCCGACCGGACCGTAGAGGGTCCCCATGATCACAAAGCCCACTCCAAGGAAGAGAAGCATTCCGGTCATGTTGTGCTGGCCCTGGAGGAAGTAAGGAAAGACGAGGGAGAAAACAACGAGGGCGCCAGACGCGGTGAGCAGGACCTTTTTCCGGCCAACCCGGTCGGCAAGGACTGAGGTCAGCATGATCAGAACTGCGAATTCAACGATGGCCCCCATTAGGAGCAGGAGAAATTCGGCGTGACTAAAACCGAGGGCCGTAGTGGCGTAGGAGAGCGACCAGGTCGTCAGGGTAAAGAACAGGGCGTAAGTGGCTCCCATGATGAAGGTTCCCTTGAGGATTTCCCGCCAGTTGGATTTGAAAACCGCCCGTAACGGTGACTTGGTAACGTTGTTCTTTTCCTGGGCGAGCTTGAACAGGGCGTTTCTTGGAGTCGCCGGCGAACGTAGAGCCCAATAACGACGAGGACTGCGGACGCCCAAAATGGGATTCGCCAGCCAAACGCGGTCATTTGGGCGGGAGTGAGCCAGTTTTCTAATAGGTAGAATAAGCCATTACAGATGAAGAACCCGATTGGCGCACCGACTTCTGGGAAGGCACCGTAGAGGGCCCGCCGGTTAGCCGGGGCGTTTTCAGTTGCTACCAATACGGCGCCGGACCATTCACCCCCGAGGCCGATTCCCTGGATAAAGCGGCAGAGGCAGAGAAGGACGGCTCCCCAGACACCGATGACCGAGTAGCCGGGGATAAAGCCAATGGCAACGGTCGCGACTCCCATGACCAGGAGGGAAAGGACGAGGGTCTTCTTTCGCCCTAGCCAATCACCGAAATGGCCGAAGAGAAAGGAGCCGACGGGCCGGGCAACGAAGGCCACCCCAAAGGTCAACAGGCTTAGGATTGTCGCCAGGACGGGAGTCATCTGGGGGAAGAAGACACGTGGGAAATAGGTTGCCGAAGCGGTACCGTACGCGTAAAAGTCAAAGAACTCAATGGCGGTGCCCATCATCGAAGCGAGAATGACGGTCTTCACGGGGTCACGTTTGAATTTGGGGCGGGTTGTGGTCGTCAATACTGAATTTTCCATTTAAATACCTCTTTCTATTAATTAATCTTGTGAAGTTAAGGGCTGCTAATGTCGCTTTCCATCTTGCTCACCACCTTTGAGAAAATAAAAAGCCGGTGTGCTGCTGAACAGCTCACCGGCTTGACAGGGAATGTCAATTACTGGTCACCGTTCGTATCGCCGTGGTGGTGATACGAACACGTCAAATTATCCGTATCACCTAGTTAATGATCCGGATAATAATGACGTTTAATTGATGACGGTTAGTAAATGACATTGTCCTGCCTCCTCTTTTTGATGGTTAACAATTTATCATGGGTGGAGTGAGAAGTCAATTAAAATTCTAACTATAATTTAATTTTAGTGATGAGCTTAATTTAATTAATAGGAGCTATTTATTATCGAAGGAATTATAGAAAACACTTACGAAAATTAACTGAATTTGCTAGAGTAACCACTTGTGCATATTAAAGAAGAGGAGAGTGGTTATTATATGGAAAAAATACGCAAGAATGGTCCGCTAATAAGTGTTCACCATCCGAAACTAGCGATGGTGAGTATGCTGCTTGGGGCGTTTGTGGGGATGTTTAGTGAAACGTCATTAAAAATTGCCCTGCCGACTCTGATGCAAGCCCTTCAAGTAAATACCGGAACCATTCAGTGGCTGGTAACTGGCTATATGTTAGTAATTGGAATAGTTTTGCCGCTGTCGAGCTTGATTAACCGCTGGTTTACTACTCGCCAGGTAATTATTTTTGCTCTGAGCGACTTCATCATTGGAGCGGCAATTTCTGCATTAGGGAGCAGTTTTGCGGTAGTACTGGTTGGCCGGATGATTCAGGGAATTGGTACTGGATTGATTCTTCCATTAATGTTTGCGGTGGTTATGCAAATCTTCCCGCCACAAAAGATTGGTGCCGTAATGGGGATGTGCGCGCTGGTAATTATGTTTGCACCAGCAGTTGGGCCGACTTTGACCGGGCTGATTCTAGGAAAGCTCTCCTGGAACTGGATCTTTTGGCTCTTCATTCCCTTCCTGGCAATTGCCCTGCTTTTTGCGATTGCCTCATTAGAGAACGTTGGCAACGTTACCCGTCCCCACGTAGATGGATTATCAATAGTAGAATCAGCAATTGGGTGTTCGGGGTTAGTAATCGGGGCCTCACTGTCAAGCCGCTTTGGTTGGCTATCCGTTCCTGTTATTACAGCATTGGCCACTGGCGTTGTAGTCCTGGCGTTCTATGCCCACCGTCAGCTGCATTTAGCAGAGCCAATCCTTAATTTACGGATATTTAAACACCGTGCTTTCACTATTGGGACAGGGTTAGTAATGCTTGACTTTGGTATTATTTTATCCTCAATGTATTTACTGCCGATGTACATTCAAAATGGCCTCCTGTTGCCGGTCGCAATGGCAGGGATGATTATGCTGCCTGGGGGAGTGGTGAACGCAATTACCTCTGCCGTTGCGGGGCGTCTTTATGACAACGTTGGGGCAAAGCGTCCTGCGCTTGTTGGCGTTGTACTCGCCCTAGTTGGGGTCCTGATGTTGCTGACTACGAGTACGCGGACTACGGTGGCCTTTGTTATCGCTGCCCACATAATTTTGATGATTGGCTGTCCGCTCTTTATGGCGCCTTCGCAGACCAGTGCCCTAAATGCGCTGCCGGGGATATTGTCAAATGACGGGAGCACAATTTTGAATACTATGCAGCAAGTTGTTGGAGCAGTTGCAACGGCGGTAGCGACAAGCCTGCTTGAACTTGGAAGACGGGGGACGGCTGGCACTGCGGCTGCCCGCTTTACCACTGGAGCCCATTATGGCTTTTACTTTACATTAATATTGGCAATTATCGCATTTGTCTTCGTATTAATGATTCGGGAACCGGAAAATCAAAAATAATTCTTGCAATTAACTATAAAATAAACTAAAGTAGATAACTGTTGTCTCTGACAAATAAGTTATCTGCTTTTTGTTTAGTGCACTGGCAAGTTCACAAACTATCTCAGCGTGCTTCCTGTAATCTGGTTTTGGCAACTAGATGGGGCTAACTATTTGAGAATAGAAGAGCGCATTTGCCATTAAACGCGTAAAGGCCGATAATAATAGCTTGAATACAGCACTTCATAAAAATGTTTCAAAAAAGTGTTGACGAGTAATTGATGAGATGATATTATAAATAAGCTGACTTGTTGATAAGTGGTTAATGATTAATTCAAAAAAGTTGTTGACAACTATCTGGTGAGTTGGTACAATAAATATGTAAGTTAGATTTGCTTTAACCTACATGGTAGACCTTTGAAAACTGAACAAAGTT
>NZ_AZGE01000044.1 GCF_001434465.1 Limosilactobacillus oris DSM 4864 | reverse complement strand
TAAAAACTGGCTAACGCTTTAAACTTTGAGTAATGAGAAATATTAAATTCAACGACTATCTAAGCAAACAGTTAAATGATCATAAATTTAAGTTGGAATTTGATAAAGAAATGAAAACCTTAACAAATGAATCCGTAATTGAATCTTCCTTATCATCAGAATATGCAGACTTCTAAATGGTAAAAAGTCCAATATTGATATTATTAAGTAAGTAAAATATGCGTTAGTAACGCTATTGCATGTTATAATGATATACAAATAGCAAAGGAAGGGTGATTATTATGCCAGCAACAAAAAACAAGTCTAAAACTCCAACTACAATTCGTCTTGATGATGATCTAAAAGCTGAAATGCTAAAGGATCTGGAACCAATGGGCATAAGTCTAAACAGCTATTTTAATATGGCAGGTCGACAATTAGTAATTCAGAAAAAGATTCCATTCGAGATTCTAACTGAGAAATCAGAACCTAATCTTACAACTAGAAAGGCTCTTATTACCGCTGAAGCAAAAGCTTTAGGTATTATTCCTGATGACACGCCCGGTTTCACTAATGTTAACGATTTAAAAGAATATTTGGACGCTGAATAATGTATGAGTTAAAGCCTGAACCACAATTTAAGAAAGACTATCAAAATCTTAAACGTAGTCATCCAGAACTCGTATCTGATCTTTTAGAAACATTAAAACAATTACAGAAAAATGGAACTGTTGATTCGGAATACTACCCACATCTATTGAATAATCGTGGAGGTAATTATACTGGAAACTATGAATATCATTTATCAGATGGGAAAGTAGATGTTCTTATTATTTATATGCCACATAAAACTAACCCAGTAATTAGACTAATTCGAGTTGGAAGTCATAACGAGTTATTTCATAGTGATCTAAAGTAGCAGAAGAACTAAAAGAATTTAAACAAAAGCTTGAATTAAAGTATGGACGACTTGCTAAAAAACGTTTAGCAAAGTTATCCAAAGTTGCTAAGCTAGATAAGCAATTAATTGATATGACTGATAAAGAATTTGATCAACAATTAAACAATTGGTTTAATCAAGATAATTCCAAAAACAGTCATGGCGAACAACAATCACAAGAACATAATAATCAACAACCATTTTAAAATTGGAGTTCATTACGTAAGTTTTGAACTCCTTTTTAATCTTAACTTTTTGAAAAGTTAAGCAACTGTTTGAGTCCTTTTCGTTGATGAAAAAGGACTTTATTTATCCAAACTTGTAACCAAATTTGGTCGGTGTTCGGTTACCTTTGACGAATTCAAAATACAAATTTGGAAATAGGTATTTTGGATCTGAAGGGTATTATGTTAGTACAGTAGGATTGAATGAACAAATAATTCGAAAATATATAAGAGATCAATAAAAATAATTTATCGATAGATAACTTGATATTTAAAGAATATTCAGACCCTTTTAAGGGTAATAAGTTAAAGTGATACCAATACTACTTAAAGTAGTGGCAAAGAAATTATAGCAAATTGGCTTGAACAAAGAGAAAGCCAGCACCTTGATACGCTGGCTGTTATTAACGGCTTATAGCCGTAGAGTAAGGATAGAGAAAATAAAAGAAGAACCAATAATGTAAAAAATTCTACATTATTGGTCCTAAATATTATACAACCAAAAGATATTCTATTTTCCTAGTTACCAAAATTTGAATTTTAGGTGTATTAATTTGATGGAGTTAACCTTCTCAGAATCTCTTTTTGAAAAAGGAAGCTAGCTGAGTGAATCCCAAGAACGAAACCATGGCTAACAAAATCGTCCCCAGCACCCTTTGCTTGGTATCTTTCTCGTCCCCAGTTTGAGGAAGGCGTTTTTCATTAGTTGGTTGAGTTTCGGTAGAAACCTGCCGTACCGCCTTTACAGGGCTAGGTTTTGTTAGTTCAGGTGTTTTATTTAGCTCCGTCGGTTTGGTCGGCTCAGTTGGCTTGCTTGGTTCTGCAGGCTTATTTGGCTCTGCTGGTTTATCTGGTACCGTCTCTTTAGCAACCTTTACTACCTTGGCTAAATGCCACTCAGCACTTGGAACCTCAGGAGCCTGCGGTTTTTTACCCGGCTTCTCATGGTCGAATTCTGGTTTCGGAGCGGTTGGCGATTTAACAGTTTCCAATTTTGAAATCGTGAGCTGGTTGTATTCAACATTAGCAGTTGGCTTAACGGGTTGTGCCGGTGAGTTACCAGGATCTTGCGGAACGGCAATCGATGAATTGATGTTAAACCAGTAAGAGGTGTTAAAGTCTGGCGTATTACCGCTGACATCAAATTCAATATAGTCCCCGGTTAGCTTCATCGCCCCGGCCCCGTAGTACTTGTTTACCGGCCACTTACCGTTGTTGGCGCTTGGTACATCATCCCATCCAACGGTTTTCGACGCCGCAACCCAATTCTGGGCCCCGCCATGGGCTAAGATATATTTATTATTGGTAATGTCTGAATCAGAAGTGTAGAAGGTCTCGCCCGTCTGCTTGTTTACGTACCCATACATATCATCAGCATCAAACTTTGCACCTTCGGAAACCCTTTGGTTACTATTAACCGAGTAAACCCAGCCATTCTCATTAAGGGTTACTGACGAACCAGGAATGCCCACAAATTCATTATTACCAATGTTAACCCTTTCCAGATGGTTCATCTGAATGGTTTCTTGCTGCCCACTATCGCTAATGTATGGAATGGTCGTGTAGTGGTTCAAGGATGCTAAGCTCAAAACGGCCTTCCCGTCTGAGGTATCAAACTTATTACCGTCGCTACCATAGAAGGCGATTGTCATCTTAACTCGTAAATGATTATTAGGGTCGGTGGAGTTACTTCCCACCCAGATGGTTTTGGTTGGATCGTGCATAATCTGAGCCATGACTTCATCCTTGCCGTCGGATGAGCTCTCCAGTTCATACTTATAAACGACATGATCAATCGGCTTCCCATTGTACGTCGCCCCAGTAAGATTGTGGTAGGTAACGGTCACCGGCTGGCCTTTTTTAAGGACGATCCAAGTATTCTCGGTTTCTCCATGAGGATTGTTCTGCTGGTAAGCCGTTTTATTGCCACTGGCATCCTGCATGGCATCAAGAGATGCTTTATCGAAACGGCTAATGACGTCTTTACTGTTAAGCTGATCCGATACTTCCTTCGTCATGTAGGTATCGGCCCCTTCAATCGTCATCGTCGCATCCTTTTGCTGTTCAAAAACCAGGCCTTGCGCGGCCACTACTGCCCCGGCCCCTTGTGATTCCGCGGCTTGTTTTTGATATTCCTTAAAGGCCTTATCCTCTTCATCCCACTTCTTTTTCTGATTAGCGTAGACGGCCATTTGCGCTTCATAGTTACTAAGTGCCTGCTGGTATTCAGTGATTGCCTTGTTGATCGCCTCTGTCATCGTGGCGTACTTGCTCAAAGCATCAGCACTACTATCAGCTTCGGATAAATCGTTCTGGTTAACAGTCATGCCCAGCTGCTGGGCTTCCTTAATAGCCTTCTCCAGTTCGGTTGGTAATTTAACCGTCGCGCTAGTTACCGTTTCTTCATTCCCATTACTGCTCGTAGTGGTTTGGGAAACATCGGTTAAATTACTATCGTTCTTAAAGTCAGCAAGGTTTTGAGCATTTCTTTCTTTGTAGCGCTGGTATTCCGCTTGCTCCTGATTGTACTTTGCTAACGCCTGTTCATATTCTTGCTTAGCAATCTGGTAGCTATTAACCGTGTCGTTATATTTCTTCAGTGAATCCTGGAAGGCTTGAACAGCTTGCTTATAATCACTGGTTGTCTTGTTAAGATTGTTAATTTGGTTAGCGTAGTCATCACCAGCCGCTTGAACATCGTCATACGTTTGGTCGGCGGTCTGGGTCGTCTTTACGCCGGCAGCATTGGCCTTATTAACTTCTGAATCAAGGGACGCCGCTTGATCATTGGTAGATAAATTGGTTTTAGGATCTAACGTCCCGGTCGTGGTCGTAGTGGTCGTGGTCCCCTGGCTATCTTTCGTGGTGGTTGTTGTAGTTTTCTTGTTAATTAAGTTACCATCACTTGCCTGATTGCCAGCGACCCTGACATCATCCGTAGAAGCCGAAGACGACGTACTAGTCCTGCTGACTTGAACGCTGGCAGCAGGGCTAGTATTATTTTCCGAATAGGTTGCGGCATGGACTTGAGGCGAACTCAATATAAAAGAAAATAGGGTAACTGATGCCACTCCAACGCTAAGCTTTCTAAGCGAGTAGCGCGTAACCTGTTCCCGACACTTTTCCTCTTTTAAGCGATAATTCTTCTTCCCCATAATAATCTCAATCCTTCCTAGAAAACACTAACTAAACTGGGTACACTTAGTTTAAACACTAAAATTATAACATGATTTCCTTCAAATACGCTACACTCGAAATATAAGGTTGATTACGGTTAAATAATACTGTTAAATTTGGGTGTACCCTAATGGCCGTTATATTTCTATTTTTCAAGTTTAACTTTCAAGAAGCTTATTTTGTTTTGCTGGTCAAATTGGTAGGTATCAAAACCATGAAATGCAAATATTTTTCCACTACGTTTACGCCCAGCAACGGCCCATTCAGCTTGATAGTTACCATCATCGACGACTACATGGAAAAGATGCCTTAATTCTTGGTTATCTTTAAAGAAGTTCTCAAAGAACTCGGCGACTTTAGCCGGATTATCAGGTTGCATATAAATGACCTCCAGTAAGAACATTTGCATTTTCGTATCTACGTAGGATATACTAAAACCAGAACAACGAATTAGGAGGCAAAATTATGGAACTTATTAAAGAACAAACACGCCTGGCAAAGTGGGGCAACTCGAAAGCTGCTAGAATTCCTAGCCAGATTATTAGACAATTGAAATTAGATGATAACCAAGATATGACAATAACAATTGAAAATGGATCGATTGTTTTAACACCAATAAAAAAGAATCCGACTAATATTCACGAACTATTTAAGGACTGGCAAGATGACGGGAAACGTGATCACGAGCTTGATTGGGGAAAGTCAGAAGGTAATGAACTTCAATGGTAAGTCAGGGCGATATATTCTATGTTAACTTTAATCCAAGCCGTGGTCATGAACAGATGAATAGGCGGCCAGCCATTGCTCTAAGCAATGATCTAGTCTGCCAAACAAGTAACATGACGATTGTGGCTCCAATTAGCAGTACCGAGCGGAATTTTCCAATGTATCATCGACTAACTAGTAGTCAAACAGTATATGGAAAAGTATTGTTAGATCAAACAATAGCTTTAGATTTGCGGGCAAGACATGTCACTGATGAAACTATTGTCGATCATGTATCGCGTGAAGAATTAGAAGAAATAATCACTCTGTACAAATTATTGTTTAGTATTGATGACAAATAAAAAAGCCGCCCCGATCATAACTTTGGCGAGTTACGGGGACGACATTATCGTTTAGTTAACTTTCTGCANAACCGCCTTTGAAGCGGCTTGCGTGGGAAGCCCTGTTCCAGCGGGACTTCCTTTTTCTGTCTACATTATAGCATGACTATAGCTGACTTTCGACTATCTTTAATCAGCTTTCTAACAATTCCAATCATTGAAAAAGTAAAGCGTGAACGACAGACGAACCAGCTTGAGTTTACACGGGCGTTTAATAATTTAACCAAGGCCTTGAAGAAGAATATTCCGGCGGGGGCCATTAGTTCCCAGATCATGGACCAACAATTAATCAAGGCCGGTGGACAGTACCACGAATCAATTGTGGGGGAAGATGAGTTAAACGTCTTTGTAGGACGGCAAATCACACGCGCTAAATTGATCACGAGGTGGCAAGATGAATAAGCATAAAAAAAGTTGGTTAATTTTTGGGATCATCATGGTGTTGTTAGTGGGAGGTATTACAGTGAGGTATATGACGGTTAAACAGAGTCAGGCAAATGTGGCGAATGAACAACGTGAAGCGCAAGAAAAAGTAGCTTTATATGTGGTTCAGCACTATTCAGGAGTAAAGAAAATTAAGGTTGCTAAATACGAAAAGGCTAACTGGGTTGGTGCCGGTGGAGATTATATGGATGTATATATTAATAGCGCAGCGAATGATGGTAATTCTAAATATGTATTAGAAATAAGTTATTATTCTGATGATGGTACAGATCATACAGTTGATAAATTTTTTAATCATAAGTTAAGTGTTACGGGGTGGTACCCAGGATATCAAAAAGCTTTAGGAATAAAGCAAAATTATAATACGTCAAGAAGCCTAGACAATGTTGATGTTATGTATGAAAGGTGATGTAAAACATGGCAGCTTATACTGATGAAGATTATCGAGACCTTGATAGTAAAGCATATTATGCTAAAGATAATTCTAAATATACAAAGAAAGGATACGAATTTGAAAATAAAAGTACCGGTAATCGATACGTAGTTGTTGATTCACACGAGAATAAAACCAACGGCTTCAAGGCTTATGCTGTAGCTCCAATTAAGGGTAAGAAACCAGATTACAATAATGTTGTTGTGTCATTTGCGGGGACGGATGGAGCTGGAAGTATTAATGATGTTCTAACCGATATTGAAACGATTGGATTAGGAAGCAATAAGTACGTTGAACCAAAAGTCAATCAAAATATTATGAAGATCGCCAAATGGACCTCCAGTCCAGCATTAGCGGCCCTTTCGGTAAGTTTCCAAGATGCTGATGGACAGTACCACAAATCAATCGTGGGGGAAGATGAGTTAAATGTCTTTGTAGGATGGCAAATCACACGCGCCAAATTAATCACGAGGTGGGACGATAATGAATAAGCGTAAGAAAGGCTGGTTAATCTTCACAATCCTCATGATCTTGTTAGTGGGAGGTATTGCAGTGAGGTACGTAACTGTTAAACAAAGTCAGGCAAATGCGGCGAATGAAGAAAGACGAGCGCAAGAGAAGGCGGCCTTATGGTTGGTACAAAATTATTCTGGTGTTAAGGAAATGAAAATCAGTAAACTTGACAAACCTAATGAGTTCGGCGGTGGCAACTATGCAGTTGATATTGATAATATAAACGGAACGAAACGAGGCCTACGTATAGGACAGGGAAGCAAAGAGGAGTTCTATAACGAGGGTCCAAAATTGATAGTTTCCTTTGATGACTATGAGCAAGTTCTAGGTATAAAAAAGGACCATGATAGTTCAAGAACCTTAAAAAGCGTAAAAATTGAATATGAAAGGTGATATGAACCCCAAATTTGGGACATATTATTAATTAGCTCTGTTTAAAACCATATTTCGATATTCTGGGTATTGGTCAACTGGTATTGATTAATATCTGAGTCCTCCACAGGAATGTGGGGGACTTTTTTTATACAAATATACAGTCAATTCTTAGGAAGAAGAAATTTTGATTGGCAAAGCCATAACAAGATCGTTTCAAGTTTTTGATTTCCCTGTATAATGGATTGAGCAAGAAGTTTTAAGGGCGGTGGCTGTCTTTTCCCTTGCGAGGTGAGGCCCATGGGAACATGGAATAA
>NZ_AZGE01000043.1 GCF_001434465.1 Limosilactobacillus oris DSM 4864 | reverse complement strand
AAGTGTCCAACTTACAGGGTTCACTTCATCTGCTTGGCAGCTGATCTTGGATGCTTTTTGGGTGTGCAGCAAACTTTTAATTAACGCTTAAATTGAAATGGGGGAGCTGGTGGATGAAGTTCTGGTAAGCCTCCTGTTCACCGGTGGCAGTAACCTGCGCATCGTGGGCGGTGACCCTTCCCTGGTGGAGGAGGTTTTCGGCAATTTCAAGCTGGTGGGTAAAGGTAGCATTGCCGATTAATTCAATCCAGTAGCGGTGGTCGGCGAAGTGAACGCTGGTTTTGACCATCCCACCCGGATTGTAGACGGTAATTGCTTCGTCGAAGGCCGCGCTGGCGGGATGAAGTAGGGCAAAGGCCAGACTGGTGGCCGACATTCCGGTTCCGCAAGCGTTCGTGAAGCCAACCCCACGCTCATAGGTCCGAACGAAAAGTTTTTGTGGCCCGAGAATTTGAGCAAAGTTAACGTTGACTCCGTCGCTAAAGTAGGGGTTGGCGCCGTTAAGGTAGGACCCTAGTTCTCCCAAGAGGGGGCCCTCAATGGTTTCCTGGTTGACAAAGCTGATCAGGTGGGGGTTCGGAACCGCCAGGGTGGTAAAGGTGAGACCTGGAGCCAGCTCTGGTACCGGGGTACCCAATAGGCGGTCGTGTCCTAGATTGTCGAAGGGCAAGGCGGCCCTATTAAAGCGGACCGGTGAGATTTCCACGGCAAAAGCAGGGACGCCGGGTGCCAGTTCGCCAGCTTGCCGGACTTGCAAACTGCTGTCCATTGTGTCGACTTTGAACGTCGTCTGGCCGTCCCGCTCTGCCACATAGCGTGCGACGGTCCGGAGACCATTGCCGCACATTGAGGCTTCGCTGCCATCAGCATTGATTACCCGCATTTGGGCGGTTGCCCCGGGGCGGGTTGGCCGGTCAACAACGAGGAGACCATCTGCACCGCCCAGCAAGCCATCCTGGGGATCGGTCAATTGGCGGGCTAGTCGGCGGAGTTCGTCGTCAGTTAGAGCCTGCTTCAGCTTTGTTTGGTCGAGGATAAAGAAGCTGTTCTGGGAGCCGTGAACTTTTAATAGTTGTGTCATCATAAAACCTCCTAATTAGCGAAGAACCGGTGATAAATTGCGCGGACAGCCTTGTCAGCATCCCGATCATAGGTGCCAATCATGATTGAGATCCGGGAGGCTCCCTGGTTGATGATTGGCACTGGGATCCCGTCTTCTGCCAGGGGGGCGAGGATGTCGTTGATTACCCCGATCCGGTTCCGCATTCCCTCGCCAACCACCATCGTGATGGCGTAGTTATCGATCCATTCGAGCTGATCCGGGTTGATCTCCTCCTGGATTTCGTTGCAAATAGTATCCACTAATTGGTCGTCGATTTGGTTCTTGTCTAAAATAATGGTGATATCATCAATCCCTGACGGCATGTGCTCGTAAGAAACGTTGTGGCGGGCCAGGATATTTAAGATTCGTAGAGTGAAGCCCGTTTCCTTGTTCAGGAGATACTTGTGGAGGTAGATTGCGGCAAAGTGCTTACCGCTGACCACCCCGGTAACGATATCCGCGGGTTGAAAATTCTTGTCTGGGACAATCAAGGTCCCGGGCTTTTCGGGGTGCTGGGTGTTCTTGACGTTAATCGGTACGTTGCCCTGGATGGCAGGGATGAGGGCCTCATCATGGAAAACCGAGAAGCCGGCGTATGATAACTCCCGCATTTCCCGGTAGGTCATCTTAGCGATGGGTTGGGGATGGTCAACGACAGCTGGGTTCGCGACGTAGATTGCGTCAACGTCAGTGAAGTTTTCGTAGAGGTCAGCATGGAGACCACGGGCAAGAATCGCCCCGGTAATGTCCGAGCCGCCCCGTGAGAAAGTTGCGAGGTGGCCGGCAAGGGTAATGCCGTAAAAGCCGGGGAAAATTAGCAGTTCACTGTCGTTAAAGGAAAACCGATCCAAGAGTGAGTAGGCCTCTGGAGTTACGCTGGCGTTATTGGGGGTCCCGGTGACCCGGAGGCCGACCTGTTCGGGGGTAACAAAGCGGGCTTCGTAGCCCAACTGCTGGAGAATAATCGTCATCAATTGGGCATTGAGCCGTTCGCCATGGGCCTTGAACGCGGCGAGAAGGTAGTTGTTATTGGGAAAGTGCCAGTTCGGCAGCTCGTTAAGCCGTTCGGCTAGTGGGGCTAGCTTGGTCCGGGGAACGTTAAAATAGTCAGCAATCGCGGTATAGCGGCCAATGATTTGGGTAACCGTTTCCTGGAACGGCTGTCCAGCGATTACCTGCTGGGCATATTTGATCAGGAGATCGGTGACCTTGGTATCATTTGCTGTCCGCTTACCAGGCGCAGAAGTGACAACGACCCGTCGCTGGGGGTCTGCAGTGATAATCTTAATCGCCTGGGCAAAGTGCTCACCATCTGCAAGTGAGCTGCCACCGAATTTAACGACTTTCATTTTTTAAGCACTCCTTTGGGAAAATGCCATTTGAACTCATTTTCCGTAAATAAATTTAACCGAATTCTAACATGTTTAAGAAAACTTGCAAGCGCTGAATCTGAAAATCAAGTCTGTAATGGTGTACTTAACCAAAGCTAATTCTAGGGTTGCTTCATGCTAAATTAATTTTGCTATTGACTTTCTAATTATTTTTTTATAAACTAATTACAAATCGAAGAGGCGCAGCCAACACCAGTAAGTTGGGGGAGTTCCTGCCGGACGTTGATCCCCTCTGAACAGGGCGGCTGCCGAAGCACTTAACCGGGCGGCGGTTAGGCAGCTGGGGCGTGGTTGAATAAATCACGGACTGTCGCAGGACGGATAAGAGCCTGCGTTGCGCTATCGACAGATAAAATGGGTATTAGCTCCACTATTTGTTTTTGCGCAAATAGTGGATTTTTTTATCCCGTCGGTTTCCCCGTCAGCAGAATTGGAGGAATCAAGAATGAACGAACAGCTTTCAGCAAGCCAGCTTAACGCGGCCGGTCACCTAATGATTGGTGGCTGTGATAGCCTTGACCTGGCCCAGCAGTACGGAACGCCCCTGGTGGTTTATGATGTTAGTCAAATCCGGCACCAGATTCGCGCCTTTAAGCGGGTCTTCGAAGCTAACCAGGTTAATTACGAGGTTAGCTATGCAAGCAAGGCCTTTGCGGCGATTGCGATGTATCAAGTTGCCGACCAGGAGGGAGCCCATGTCGACGTAGTTTCCGGCGGCGAAATGTATACGGCATTGAAGGCCGGCTTTCCACTCTCCCATGCCAGTTTTCATGGCAACAATAAGTCGTATGATGAGCTGGTAATGGCGGTTAAGAACAACATTGGCGTAATCGTGGTTGATAATTTTTACGAAATTAAGCTGCTAAACCAGGTGCTAACCGAACTGGACGCCCGGGTCAAAGTGATGTTGCGTATCACCCCGGGAATTTCCGCCCACACTAATAAGTACATCCAGACCGGCCAAGTCGACAGTAAGTTTGGCTTTGACTTAGAATCAGGACAGGCGGACAGGGCATTGGAGGCGGTCTTAGCGTCACCACGGATGACGATGATCGGCCTGCACGCTCACATCGGTTCACAAATTTTTGAACTGGCAGGGTTTGAAGGAGTTGCCAACAAGTTGGTGGAAGTAGCTAACCACTGGCAGCAGCGGTATGACTACCAAGCCCAGGTCATCAACGTTGGCGGGGGCTTTGGCATTCGTTATACAAAGGATGACCAACCGCTGCGGCCTGAGGAATTTGTCGATGCCATCATCAAGGCCATCAAGGCTGCGGTTGCGCCGACAGCTCTGGAAATGCCGGCAATCTGGATCGAACCGGGGCGGTCAATCGTTGGGCCGGCTGGCTATAACCTCTACACGGTTGGTTCCCGGAAAGACTTACCGGGTTACCGTCCGTTCGTCACCATTGACGGGGGAATGGGTGATAATATTCGTCCCGCTCTCTACCAAGCAGAGTACGAAACGGTGCTGGCAAGAGACCCCCAAGCACCATTAGCGGAACACGTTCGCCTGGCTGGGAAGTACTGTGAAAGTGGTGATATTTTAAGCCAGGACCAGGCCCTGCCGAAGACGAAACCGGGGGATGTCCTTGCAATGCTGGATACCGGGGCCTATGGATATGCAATGGCGTCCAACTATAACCGAAATCCCCGGCCCGCAGTGGTCTTTGCGGAGAATGGCCACTCTCAGCTGGTGATTGAACGGGAAAGCTATGAAGACTTGGTTCACCTGGACCGTCCATATACTGAAGCAAAATAACATTGATATATAGGAAGAAAGAGTGATTAGAATGGCAGAATTAGATGCACAGGCAATCATCAACTACATTGGAAACGCTCCTAAGAAGACGCCAGTCAAGGTGCTGCTAAAAGGAGCAATCGACCAGTTGACCTTCCCAGACGCGGTGCAGACCTTCGCGGAAGAAAAAACGGCGACCCTTTACGGGGACTGGACAGTTATTAAGCCCTTTTTAGCCGCAAACGAAAGTAAGATTGCGGATTACCACGTTGAAAACGACGCTCGCAATTCAGCGGTGCCCCTGCTAGACCTCAAGAAAATTAATGCCCGGATTGAACCAGGGGCCGTTATCCGGGACAAGGTTTTGATTGGCGACAACGCCGTCATTATGATGGGTGCTATTATCAACATTGGCGCGGAAATCGGTGCTGATTCCATGATTGACATGGGAGCAGTGCTTGGCGGCCGGGCGATTGTCGGGAAGCATTGCCACATCGGCGCTGGAACGGTTCTGGCAGGGGTTGTAGAACCAGCCAGTGCCCAACCGGTGCGGATTGACGATAATGTTCTAATTGGCGCCAATGCCGTTGTTATCGAGGGGGTCCACGTTGGTGCGGGCGCAGTAGTGGCTGCCGGTGCGATTGTTACCCACGACGTCGAGTCTGGGACAATGGTCGCGGGAGTGCCTGCTAAGTTTATCAAGCGGGTTGACCAGCAGACCAGTGACAAGACCGCCCTGGAAGACGACTTGAGGAAGCTATAATGGTATTAAATGAAGAAGAATTAATTCAGATTCGTCGCCACCTGCACACCATTCCTGAATTAGCCCTGCACGAAACGGCGACCCACGAGTACTTGCTCCAGGTGATTAAAAGTTTTAAGCAGGACTATCTGGAAATTAGGGAAACGCCAGAGTTGCCCACCGCCCTGTTTGTGCGGGTAAAGGGGACGGCACCTCGCCGGACGATTGGTTATCGGACAGACATTGACGCCTTGCCAATTACTGAACAAACGGGCCTCCCCTTTGCGTCACAGCATCCCGGTGTAATGCATGCTTGCGGCCACGATATCCATATGACGGTGGCCCTAGGGGTCTTGAACTACTTTGCGGAGCACCAGCCGCAGGACAACCTGCTGTTCTTTTTCCAGCCAGCGGAGGAGAATGACTATGGTGGTAAGCGGGCGTATGAAGCCGGACTGTTTGCTGGTAAGTGGCGGCCAGATGAATTTTATGGTCTGCATGACAATCCGGATTTGCCTGCCGGCGCAATTGGCTGCCGCTTAGGAACCCTCTTTGCCGGAACTACGGAAGTTAACATTGATTTAGAGGGGAAGGGCGGCCACGCGGCTTATCCGCAGGACGCAAACGATACGGTAGTTGCTGCCGCAGCACTGATTATGCAGGTGCAAACGGTGATTTCCCGCAGCATTGACCCAGTTCAAAGCGGGGTCGTGACCCTAGGCAAAATTCGGGGTGGCGAGATCCGGAACGTTATTGCTGGTCACACCCGAATTGAGGGAACGATTCGGGGACTTACCCAGGCTATGATTGAAAAGATTGATGCACGCTTGGAAGATATTTGCGCGGGAATCGGGCGCAGCTTTAACATGAACGTCAACCTGGAGCTAAACCAGGGCGGCTACTGGCCGGTTGAGAATAACCCGCAATTGACTAAGTTCTTTATTAACTACATGCGGCAGGCCCCGAACGTGGACTTTGTGGAAACTGCCCCCGCAATGACCGGGGAGGACTTCGGCTTCCTATTGGCAAAGTTCCCGGGGACGATGTTTTGGCTAGGGGTTGATGATGACTCACAGCTTCACTCCGCCACGTTAACGCCGCAGGAGTCGGCAATCAAGCGGGGCGTTGATGCTATCACCGGTTTTATTGAGGCACGAATGAATAAGGAGGAATAGTTATGCGATTAGCAGATGCAGACCTTTTGACGGCGATTGTCACGCCCTTTGATGATCAGGGGCAGGTTGATTTCGCCAGCCTGGAGAAGTTGACCAATTACCTGATTGACCAGGGGAGCAATGGTTTTGTAATTGGCGGGACGACCGGCGAAACACCAACCCTGACCCATGATGAGAAGATCCAACTATACGAGGAGTTCGGTAAAATGGTCGCGGGCCGGGTTCCGGTAATCGCCGGGACGGGAAGTAATAACACTGCTGAAACGATTACCTTTACCAATGAGGTTGCTGCGATTCCGGGGATTGACTACGCCCTGGTCGTTGTTCCACCGTACAATAAGCCAAACCAACGGGGAATGAAGGCCCACTTTACCGCCGTGGCTGACCAGTCTCAGCTTCCAATCGTGATGTACAACATTCCCGGACGCACGGGGGTCAAGATGGCCGCTGAAACAATCATCGAACTTTCCCAGCACCCGAACATCGCGGCCGTTAAACAGTGCGCTTCGCTGGAGGAGCTCGAAGAAATTGTTGAAGGGCGTGGAAGCGATTTTGCTGTCTTTACCGGTGAAGATGCCCAGGCACTGACTGCTCGTGTCCTCGGAGCCAATGGGGTAATCTCGGTTGCCTCACACAGCTATGCACCCCAAATGCGGCGGATGTATGACGCCCTTTACCAGGGTGATTACCAGGAGGCGGGACGGCTGCAGCGCTGGCTGACACCACGGATGGCGGTCCTCTTTATGTATCCATCGCCATCACCAGTGAAGGCGGTATTAAATGCCCAGGGCTTTCAGGTAGGTGGCTGCCGCCTGCCGATTTTGCCGCTGAACGAAGAAGAGCAGCGGTCACTGGCAGCGGCGTTAGACCTGCCAGCGGACCAACTATTAAAGAAGCAGTTACCACTTAACTTGGGGGAATAAGCGATGAAAAAAGTATTGATTGCGGGGGCTGCCGGAGCAATGGGGCAAAAAGCGGTTGCCCTCGTCAACAGCCTTGCGGATACCCAACTGACAGCCGTGCTGGCACCCCACGCTACGGCAGACCAACGTGCCGAACTTGGGTTGGGACCAGACGTAAAAATCTACCAGAAGCGGGAGCAAGTCGACCCTAACGTGGCGGATATCTGGCTGGACTTTACCGTCCCGGCAGCCGTTTATGAGAATGTACGGTTTGCGCTTGACCACGGCTTGGCACCGGTGGTCGGCACTACCGGTTTGACTGACGAACAGGAAGCGGAATTAATCGCGGCGAGCCGGGCAAAGCACCTCGGTGGACTGGTCGCGCCAAACTTCGGAATGTCGGCGGTCTTGCTAATGAAGTTTGCCCAGGAGGCTGCAAAGTACTTCCCGGATGTTGAAATAATTGAAATGCACCACGCTGATAAGAAGGACGCACCATCAGGGACGGCCCTAAGTACCGCCAAGCTGATCGACCAGGTTCGTCCAAGTCACGAAAGCAGCCCAGACGAGGTGACCACCCTCGACGACGTGCGTGGCGGGGATTACCACGGAATTAAGGTTCACTCTGTACGTTTGCCCGGCTATGTTGCCCATGAGCAGGTCCTGTTCGGTGGTGCTGGTGAAGCGTTAACGATTCGCCAGGATTCTTTTGACCGTCAGTCATTCATGAGCGGGGTTAAGGTGGCATTGGAGAAGGTCCTGGATTTAGATGAGCTAGTAATTGGCTTAGAAAATATTTTATAGGAGGTAACACGATGCCATCATTAGCAAAAGAACTACGGGGGACTGCCAATAAGCGCATTGCTAGTCTGCCGCCCGCTCAAATTCGGGCCTTTGATGAGGAGATTTCCGGAGTGCCGGGAATCGTTAAACTGACTTTGGGTGAACCGGACTTTGACGTTCCAGAGCACGTCAAGCAGGCAGCGGTTAAAAGCATCCAGCAGAACGATTCTCACTACTCGGCTAGTCGGGGGACACTGGCGTTGCGGCAGGCAATTAGCCGTTATTTGAAGACCAGTCGGCAGGTTGATTATGATCCGGCAACAGAGGCTATTGTAACCGTTGGAGCTACCGAGGCCATTACCGCTACCACCTTTGCCCTCCTGAATCCGGGTGACAAGGTGATTGTGCCAACGCCGATTTATTCGCAGTATTTTTCGAGTATTGCACTGACTGGGGCGCAGGCAATAATTGTTAACACTGCACCGGATGGCTTCTTGCTAACCGCGGACCGTCTGCGCAAGGAGCTGGCCCAGGCAGGAACAGGGGTGAAGGCGGTTGTCCTTAACTACCCGAATAATCCGACCGGCAGAAGCTATTCCGCCACCGAAATGGCAGAGCTGGCACAAGTGCTGGCGGATCACCACTTGATTGCGATTGTGGATGAAATCTATAGCGAGTTGGTCTACGATCATCAATTTGTCTCCCTTGCTAGTCAGTTGCCTGACCAAACAGTGCTGATCAACGGCCTTTCGAAGTCCCATGCCATGACGGGGTACCGGTTGGGCTACCTAGCTGCCCCAGCAGAACTGGTAGAACAAATTTCCAAGATGCACTCCTTTATGGTAACGGCAGCAAACGATACCGCCCAGGCAGCGGCGTTGGAAGCCTTAACCAACGGTCAGGAAGACCCAGCAATTTATCGTCAGCAGTACCAACACCGCCGGGATCACTTGGCGGGTGCAATGCGGGCGTTGGGCTTTGAAATTGCAATCCCTGACGGCGCCTTCTACCTTTTCGCCAAGATTCCCGCTCAGTACGGGGATGATGATGTTCAGTTTGCACGCGACCTGGCCCATCAGGCCCGGGTGGGGGTGATTCCCGGGAGCGAGTTTGGCCCTGGTGGTGAAGGTCATATCCGCTTGTCATACGCTGCTGCTGACAGTCAGATTGACGCAGTGATTGACCGTTTGCAGACCTTTATGACCAAACTTAATAAGGAATAAAAATTAGCGAGTAAGGCTGGGAATAAACTCAGCCTTTTCGTCATTTTAGAGCGAAAAATGCAACAGTGCGGTTGCAGGTTGGGAGTGGGAGATAACCTCCTTGACAAGGCGTATGACTAG
>NZ_AZGE01000042.1 GCF_001434465.1 Limosilactobacillus oris DSM 4864 | reverse complement strand
CATCAGTACTTCTTGACGAAGAGCCTTAATGTCCAATACGGTATATCATTAATCAAACCTAGAAATTGACATTGAGATAGTTTTAAAATTTCAAGACCTAAAAAAGGTATGGCCCCAGCAAAATGCAAAAACCATACCTTAACGGTTTAATTATTCAAATTTATTTCACTTTCTTTCAAGTGTCCGCTCTGCTTATCCCTATTTATTGCTATATTTAGCTTCCGTCTTATCGTCAAGTACTTCACAATAAGCAACGGTTTTACCATTCTCTTTCTTAAAGTAAACCCCTTGAATTTCAGGAGCAAATCCTGGAAAGGCATTGATTCCCTTCAGCAAAATCATGAAATACTTTTGAGCTGTCTCGGACCATTTTTCACCAGGGACAACACAGAAAATACCAGGTGGATATGGGAGCGCTCCTTCAACTGCGGTGTGACCTACAACATCTTCAAGTTTAATCAATTGGACATTGTTATGAAGCATTTCTGTATCAGCATCGATTGCGCTCATAGTCTGCTCTGGGAAATACTTCCGCAAGAATAAGCGCTTTTGATATTCCTTTGTGTTGTTTTCCTTATAGAAATCGTGTAACTCTTGGCAAAGTTGGCGAATAGTATAACCACTATAGCGGCCTTCGTTTTGCTTATACAGCCGTGGCAGCACTTCTGACAGCGGAGCATCTTCATCAATCAGTCGTTCGAAGTTTAAGATTTGAGCAACCAAATTATTCATTTTATTGTCATCCTCCGCAGGTGTCATTAAGAAGAGGATTGAATTCAAATCATTCTTTTCTGGAATAATTCCATGCTCACGTAAGTAATTTGCAAGAATTACTGCAGGGATACCGAAGTCCGTATACTCTCCTGTTTCGGCATTGATACCAGAGGTTGTTAACAAGAACTTATTTGGATCAACGAAATACTGATCCTTGCCGTAACCAGCGAAGCCATGCCACTTAGCATCGGGATCGTAAACCCAATACTTTCGATCACTAACTAGTTCTTCCGTATCAATATCTTCCCATTTTCTTCCGTCAATTGTGTCGGGAACAAACGGCCGAATATACTTAGCATGTTTTAATAACTTCTTACGAGCATTGACAGAGGTTACCATGCAATCATGCCACATCTTTTTACCAGCTGTGCTACCTTCAATTTGTGCATTGACATCAAGTGCCGCAAACATTGGGTAGAATGGTGAGGTAGAAGAATATTTCAGGTATGCGTTATTGAATTGGTCATCTGTAATATAGCGTTTCTGCCCTTTAATATGTGAGTCTTTCTTGTGAATCTGCGAGGTTTGCGAGAAACCAGCTTGCTGTTTGTGAACAGATTGAACAACTAAAATCCCCGGATCTTCCGGCCCTAACTTCATAGTTAGCGGTGAACACTGAGTCATGAAAGGAATAAACTGCTCATAGCCAACCCATGCGGAGTCAAAAAGAATGTAGTCACAGAGGTGACCGATCTTTTTAATTATTTGATGTGCATTGGCAATTGTCCCGTCATACGTTCCTAATTGGACAACCGCAAGGCGGAATGGTCGCTTTTGTTTAGCCTTTTCCGGATCAACTTTGGCAGCCTGTTGCCGAAGGAAGTCTTCATCAAAGTCACTGTCATAAATACCACCGATGAAACCATAAGGATCACGTGAATCCTGCATATAAACAGGCTTACCACCAGAGATAACTAAAGCCTGGTTATAAACTGACTTATGATTATTACGGTCAAATAATACTAGGTCACCTGGAGCAACTGGGGCAGATAGAGCAATGTTGTTTGAAGTCGATGAACCATTCAAAACAAAGTAAGTCCGGTCGGCATTGTAAACCTTGGCAGCGTGCTTTTCGGCAGCTAGTGCCGGGCCTTCATGAATTAGTAAATCTCCTAAGTCAACATCGGCGTTACAGATATCTGACCGAAAAATATTTTCACCATAAAATTTGTAAAGCTCATTTCCCGCAGGATGTTTGCGGAAGAAAGCGCCTCCCTGGTGTCCAGGGCAGTCAAATTGAACATTCCCACGTTCTACATAGGATTGTAATTCCTTAAAGAATGGCGGCAAAATTTTACTTTCGTATTTTGTAGCTGCGTGATCTATTGACCGGTCAACAAGATTCTGGTCGTACTTATCATTAGTATCAATTAATTGGTAAATTTGCGACAAAATCTTAGCATCAACGGCATCTGGATTCTTAGTTTCAATAAATACCGGTATGCCAAATTCAGTCTTTCGAACGGATTCTAAAACATCAATATCGTCTTCATCAATTACTACTGCGGAAACATCAACAAAATCGGTATCATGAACATCTACCAATTCACGATTCGTCGTAAAATATTGTTTGGCATCATCCGTTGTTGCAATTTTCAGTTTAGCCATAGTTAACACTTCACTTTCTAAAAAACTAATTAAGAATTATTCATTGATAGTAACGTTATACTTATCGGCAACGAATCCGTAAATTGTCCAGCCAGCAAATGCAACTAATGCACCTAATGCTAACGAGAGGTTTCCACAAGCATACATTGAATAGAGGCTATAAACTCCGGCAATTACAGCTAAAGCATTCGTAATTTTGTAGTTTTTATTATCACTAGAAATTCCAGCTGATAATTGCAGGGTCTTTACAGAAGCCATTGAAAGAATATATGGAACCATATTCGTAACAACAGCTAAGTTGACAAGGTTATTAAATTGAGCATTAAGGTCTGGACTAATTGTCATCAATGAGAGTAATAGCTGAACAACCAAAATAATAATCATACCCGCAACTGGCGCATCATGTTTCGTTCGCTGACGGAAAATCTTAGGGAAGTAGCCAGCAATTGCTGATGAACGGAAAACTTCTGCCACGGTAAACTGCCAAGCCAGTAATGATCCAAAACAAGAAATTGTTAATAGTGCCATAACAATCGCACCAACAGTAGGATTAAACATCTGCGTAAAAACTGTTCCAAATGGTGCATTTGAATTTGCTAATGCTTCGTTTTTGACGATTCCTTGTACAATGTTTGTTGAAACAATATAGATGATTCCTGCAATTACCGTCCCACCAATCACGGCAATTGGGACATTTTTCTTAGGATTTTCAACAGAATCAGAATTAGCAGAAGCCGACTCCAAACCTAGAAAAGCCCAGAGCGTAATTGGAATTGAATCACTAACTCCTTTAAAGAAACTGTAATGGTGCGGATTCCACGAATTAACATAGGTATGACCATGGAACCAAAACCAACCACCAACACATAAAAATAACACGGGGATAATAACTCCCCAAACCGTGAGTGACCCTAACTGGCCTGTTACTCGCGCACCCCAGAAGTTTGCAACAGTGGCAATAGCTAAAACAATCATTGTTGCGATAGCGACTTTAACCGGAGATAAAGTAATACCGAACACCATCTCACCATAACCAACGGTTGAAACAGCAATTGCGGTATTGGCAATTACTAATGAAAAAGCATAAGTATAATTAGCCATCATATTGCCATCCATACCAAAGGCATACTGAGCATATCCGCCCATTCCATCTTTAGTATTTTTAGTAAACATTCCACAACGAGCAAAGACATATGCTAAGCATAGCGCCCCTGTTAGGGTGACTAACCAAGAAATAACGGACATTGTACCAACCTGTGCTAGTTTTGATGGTAGCATAATAATTCCAGATCCCATCATGTTAACCGCAGTGATAATAGTTAGCTGAACAACCGTCATTTTCTTTTTATCAGCCATAAGAATAACCACTTCCTAATCTAACTTCGCTTCAGTTTGCATCGCTTCCAGAAAGCGCTCACATCAATTGACACTTATAATAATATAACGTTTTTTTTTTTTCAACCCTTTAAAGTCAACATTGTGACGCAATTAACTATGCTTATTACTGTTGTAATTTTATTAACTTTATCTCTATGCAACCTGTACAACATTATTCGCCAATACTATTAATGTTTTTAATGGCTCTCTGGTCAGAAGAACTAACGGGAATTGCTATGTTACTATCATCTTTAACTTTCGATGAGGTCAACTACAACTAAATCAATAGAACACCTAATAATTGTTTTTAGTACCATACATAAGTTCCAGTATCTATCGTTATACTGCCTGCCACTGGAAACAAAATTGCTGGATAGTCTTACCATCTGTTCTAAAAAATGCACATAACAAAAAAGGCCGATGCACACATCAATGCACATCAACCTTCTTTAAATACTGATTATAAAAAATCACCCGCACGGGGATCGAACCCGTAACTCCGCCTTGAGAGGGCGACGTCTTAACCAATTTGACCAGCGGGCAATAACGTACAAATGGAATTATACGTTATTCGACTATTCACTGTCAATAGTTTTAGCAATTAATTCAAACTACTTTGGGGGTCAATCAAAATCGACTCTGACAGGAGAACCTCATTATACAGTTCAAACAAATACTGGTGTAGCCCTTCCCGCTGAGCAACCATGTTCAAATAATTCCGCTCCGCGCGGAAGGCCCACAACAGTGCTTGTCGTTCTAAATCACGTTCTTCGGGCGTAAACTCATCGTTATGGTTGCTAATCGACCACTGCTTCCAGAAGTCACGCATCGTCGTGACCCCTTTTTGGTCGCGTAAATCATAAAGAACACTGGCCCGAATATTATCCGGGAGGTAGATTTTATCAACCGCGGCAATTCCTTCCCGCACCATTTCCCTTCGCAACTGCCCAACGCGGTCTTGGATTGCTCCTTCTGAAAGGTCGGGCTGCAAAATAAAACGAAAAACTACTGACGGCACCAGCATACTTAGCAATACCAGCATTGTTTCCGTCAAAACAACAAACTGAAACTGCTGGTCGGTCAAACTTGCCGCAATCGAAAAAACCAGCGCAAGCGTAATCGCCCCATGAACCCCGCCCAGCGCAAATATCACACTGCCGCGCGGGCCCATTTTAACGAGCACGCCATACGCAAACTGCACCGCCAACGTTACCAGGTAAATCAAGAACCCAGCCGCCAGCCAGCGCAAGTCCACATTATTCGCTACCAGCAAATCCGCCCTTACAATTCTGACAATCATAACCCCTAGGACGACAAAAATCAGGTTATTCAAAATATCACGTACTAAATCAATCAGCACTAGCGAATTATGGTACTGGCGGGGATGGTCAAACCTGCTCCGCGAGCTTTCACTATTCTGCATCAGTCCCGCGCAAACCACCGCAATGATACCCGACACCCCTAATTTTTCGGCAACGAAGTAAATAATAAACGGGGTAATCAGAAATAGCATAATTTGCGCGTTATAGGTTGAACCAGCAAAATTGCGCAGACCGCGGCGGAAGCTGATCATCAGCAATGCAATCGCAATTCCCACAATAACGCCGCCTCCCGCTGCCCGCAGGAAGTTTAATACCGCCACCTGGTACTGAAAATGGCCGCCACGAAGCCAAAGCACCATCGCTTCGAGCAAAACAATTCCGCTAGCATCATTAAAGAGCGATTCCATCCGCAGCAACTTCTCCTGCCGCTCTGGAACGATCCGCCCCTCCGAAACGGTCTCGGTCGCCGTAGCATCAGTCGGGGTGCTAATCGCCGCCAAAACGAAGGCAATCGCCAAGGGAATCCCCAACAATGATACCGCAAAGCCGGCAATCACCAGCGAGGCCACCACTAATAGCACCGCCGTCTCAATAATCTGCCGCCACCACCGTCTAACAAAGTACAAACGGGTGGTCTGTCCCTCGAAATAAATCAGGGGAACGATAATATACATAAAAATTTCAGAATGAAACGGCGCGATGAGACGGTCCAAGGGCGCGACCACCGCGATAACTATCCCGATTGCAATACTCAGGTAGTTACTCGGCACCCGGGGAAACACCCCCGCTAAAATTCCACTGAGCACCGCGGCGATAGTCAACACCGCGGTCGAAATCAAAAGGGCCATTCCACACACCTGCTTTCCCGATTATTCATAAGAAAGTTCCAACATATAAAGGTGCCGCTTGGGTAAGTGGGCGGTCGTCACCCAGGCATCACGGTAACGCTTTGCATTACCGTTCGTCATTTGAAAGTAATAGTCCAACAGGTCACCGTTCTTCGCCACAAAATCATTCGACAGACGGTTAACCATCAGCCGCATATCAGGAAAGTAAAAGCCGCTATCCGCAATTTTCAACTCATCCGTAAAGAAAAGCATCACCGTGTTAGTGTAGCGGGCCTGCACCTCCTTGATCAGCTCTGGGTGGTGTTTGAGCTTAGTCAGGACATAATAGATTGAATCAGAATTACTTGCCATTTTTCTTCTCCTTAGTCAAATCAACTAGTAGCAGGAACCAGCGAACGCGTCCCGCACTCTTGCTAATGCCACCACAGTTTTACGAGGGCCTGGGTACCATCATCCCCTAGTCCATCTTGATCCACCAGCAGTTCATACAACCGCTTTGCTTCAGCGGTCGCCGGCAACTGTATCTGCAACCGTTCCGCCTCAGCAAGAGCAATTCGCAGGTCCTTTAAAAAGTGCTTTGCAAAGAATCCCGGCGTATAATCATCCCGCAAAATCCGGGGAGCGTAGTTGCTAAGGCTCCAATTAGCCCCTGCTCCGCCGCCGACCGTTCGAACGACTTCCGCCAAATCCAGCCCTGCCCGTTGAGCGTACACTAGCATTTCAGTCATCCCGGTCATCGTCCCGGCAATCATAATCTGGTTGGCCATTTTGGCGTGCTGACCGCTGCCGGCGGGACCGAAATAATGCTGTGAACTGCTAAACTGCTCCAGCACCGGCATAATCTTTTCCACTACCGCCTGCTGGCCACCGAGCATCACCGTTAGGGTGCCCTTTTGTGCGCCTACATCCCCACCAGACACCGGTGCGTCAACCACCTGGTCCGCTGCCTGAGCCAGCTTTTTCGCCAAACTCGGACTGCTGGTCGTCATGTCCACCAGGATTTGGTCCTTCGTTGCCGCCGCTAGAATACCATCAGGGCCGTAGTAAACTTGTTCCACGTCGGTCGGGAAGCCCACCATCGTGAAGACGATCTCGTTGCCAACGGTAGCTGCTGCTGGGGTCTCCGCCCAGCTTGCACCGTTTGCTAATACCGCTGCGGCATGTTCCTTCGTCCGGTTATAAACCGTGACCTCATTGCCATGGCGCAAAAGATTATTGATTACGCCAGTCCCCATGACGCCAGTTCCGATAAAGCCGATTTTCATCATACTCATCCCTTCATGCAGATGTTTACTCATATTTTACCAGCTTCCCGGTGAAACAGGCCAGCCAGCTAATCGTTGGTACAAAAAAAGTCCTATCAAACCATTGCTGATTTAATAGGACCAATCAAGATTGGGAATACTGGGTTCGAACCAGTGATCAAGGATTCAGAGTCCTTTGCCTTACCGCTTGGCCAATTCCCAATTACGTTGCCATGCAACGATATTTACTATACTAGCAAATCCACTTTTCGTCAACCACTTTTTCAAATTAATTTTCAATTTTCCTGCTTGCGAAACCGTTCTTCCTGTTTTTGGATCAGCTCGCGGGTTCGCGCAGTAACCGCGGGGTGCCGGCGGCCATCTTGCCAGAAGTCCACGTCGGCCTTGATCTGCTCCTGACTCTGCTGGTCATAATCGTGGCGGAGGAAGTTATAGTTAACCGTCGTACTCTGCTTTTCCCAAATCGCGGCCATAATAAACTGACTCCTGGTCCGCTGTAGCCCCTGAACCGCTTCGTCCCCGTCATCATGGGCAGCTACCGCCACCACTTCCGCCGTCGCAATCGGTGGCTGCACACTATTATCTGGCAGGTAGGGCGCTACCGGAACGTTGATCAGCGCTTTAATCATTACTTCCTGCCAGTTTTCCCGGGTCGCGTAACGGTGTGCCAGTCCAGGCTCAACATCATTTGCCAGTAGATACTGCCGCTCCTCACCCCAGCTTAACTTCACCTGCACTGTAAATACGGTTGCCATTCTCGACCCCTCCTTAAAATTTCAGTGATATTATACCGCAGCCCAGACCGGAATGCTCACTTCTTAGCAAAATTTATTAAAGTACTAACGAAATAATGGACTATGGGTGCCAAATTCTTTAAACTAAGACTATTCAAAGGGGGATGAACATTATCAAGCGCCACCACTTCCTACTCAGTTTATTCTACTGCGTGCTCTTTATCTGGCTGATTACCCTGTACCAAGGCAGCCCTGCTTTCCAACAGGGAGTCGATACGGCCATTTTGCACACCCAGCAGCAAGTCAGCCGACTTCTCGGTGAACGCCCAATAAGCAAGCAGCAGACGGCTAGCCGGGCAGAAGAAGATAATGCCCTGACCGACGGGCGCTGGCCGGAAAATAGTACCACCATCTACATTGACCTTAGCAACCCGACCCTGCGCGCCGCTACCACCAAGGCCATTGACCAGTGGAATCAGACCAGAGCCTTTACCTTCCGCCCGGTTCAAAACAAGACTGACGCAAATATCGTGGTAACCGCCGTCGACAGGCAGCAAAACGGGGCAGCCGGCCTGACCAACACCAAAACCGACGCGACCACTGGCTACCTGCTGCATGCCGATGTCCAGCTAAATGCCGGCTACCTGCTTAATGCCAACTACGGCTACTCCCCGCAACGGATCGTCAACACGGCCGAGCACGAACTGGGTCACGCGATCGGCCTCCAGCATACCAACGCGACCTCGGTTATGCAGCCAGCGGGTTCCTTCTACCCAATCCAGCCCACGGACGTTGAAGCGGTGAAACGTCTCTATCAAAAGCGTCCCCACCCCGCAGACCAGCAAACTGTCCAGCGTGAAGCTAGTCGGCAGTAGCAGTTAGCTTGCCTTCCCCGCCACCGCATTAGTTTCGCTACCACCCCACCGCGTTCACGAGTATGTTAGAATATCCCTTGGGTAAATTTATAGATTGAGAGTGAATGCGCATGAAAAATAAAAAAGCTCTAGGAATTGCTATGGTGATCACGGCCTGCACCTTCTGGGGGATCTCGGGCCTGTTTGCCAAGGGACTCTTCAACGTCAGCTCTTCCATTACTTCCCTCTGGGTGACCCAGAGCCGGATGACCGCGGCCGGAATCCTGCTGGTCCTCTTTAGTTTAATCAAGGGCGACCACCCCTTTCGGATTTTCAAAAGTCCCCATGATACTTGGGTGATTTTCGCCTACGGAATTTTTGGCCTGGTTCCAGTCCAGTTCGCCTATTTCATGGTTGTCCAGTACGGGAACGCCTCTATCGCAACCATTCTCCAGTTTGTCGGTCCCTTCTTCATCATCGCCTACCAAGCAGCCTTTCGCCACATTCCACCACGGCGGATTGAAATCATTTGCGCGATCATTGCCTTCATCGGGGTCTTCACAATTGCTACGCACGGCCGCTTTAACGAGCTAGCCGTGACCCCGGCAATCCTGATTTGGGGGTTGATTTCCGCCATTGGGGTCGCCACCAACACCCTGATTCCGCAAAAGATGCTCCGTGAAGGCCGGGTTCCTTCCCTGGTTATTACCGCCTGGGGCTTGCTGTTCTCCGGCATCGTCCTTCTGGCTATCCACCCTGCTCAGCCCCGCGTTCCCAACCTACCAGTCGTCTGGTTCTGCTGGCTCGGTGTGCTGATTATCGGTACCCTGATTCCGTTCCAGCTCGCTAACAACGCCTTAAAATACATCGACGCGACGACTTTTAGCCTGATGGACGCCTTTGAACCATTATCCGCCACGATTGGCTCTGTCCTAATTTTCCATCTTAATATGACTGGAGCAGACATCATCGGCTCAATTTTGGTCATCATTGCCGTTCTGGCACTAAACATCCGGATTCCCAACCATGTCCCGGGAAATAAAAGTTAATCGCTATAGCCGTTCCCCGGAACTATGAAGTTCCCCTCATTAAATACAACGGGAGTAAGCTACTACGCCGGTACATTTTTATCTTTAAAACAGCTAAGAGAGAGTGAGAAAAAATGCCCCAAATCGGCTAGCGGCACTATGTCCAG
>NZ_AZGE01000041.1 GCF_001434465.1 Limosilactobacillus oris DSM 4864 | reverse complement strand
GCGTCAACCAGCGCATCGACATCAGCATCAGTAAGTGCATCGACCTCCGCTTCAATGAGTGCTTCAACCTCAGCGTCGATTAGTGCGTCAGCAAGTGCCTCCACTTCAGCATCGACATCGGCGTCAATGAGTGCGTCAACCAGCGCATCGACATCAGCATCCATCAGTGCGTCGACCTCCGCCTCGATTAGCGCGTCAACGAGCGCATCAACATCAGCATCTACTTCTGCCTCGACAAGCGCTTCAACCTCAGCATCAGTAAGTGCATCGACGAGCGCCTCAATTAGCGCCTCCGCAAGCGCATCGGTTAGTGCGTCAACGAGTGTCTCAACCTCAGCATCAGTCAGTGCGTCAACAAGTGCATCGATGTCAGCATCGGTTAGCGCCTCGACTTCAGCGTCGATTAGCGCATCAACATCCGCTTCAATTAGCACTTCGGCTTCAGCATCAACGAGCGCTTCAACTTCTGCATCAGAGAGTGCATCAACCAGTGCATCGATTAGCGCCTCAGTAAGTGCCTCGACGTCTGCATCCACATCTGCATCAATGAGTGCATCGACAAGCGCATCGACCTCCGCATCTATTAGTGCGTCAGCAAGTGCCTCGACTTCAGCATCAATTAGTGCATCTATGTCTGCATCAGTGAGCGCCTCAACATCAGCGTCAACCAGCGCATCGACATCGGCGTCAATCAGTGCGTCGACGAGTGCATCAACATCTGCATCTATTAGCGCCTCAACAAGCGCATCTACTTCTGCATCAACCAGTGCATCAACATCCGCATCTATTAGTGCGTCAGCAAGTGCTTCGACTTCTGCTTCAGTAAGTGCATCAACGAGCGCGTCAACATCAGCATCGATTAGTGCCTCGACAAGTGCATCAACGAGTGCCTCTACATCGGCGTCAATGAGTGCGTCAGCAAGTGCTTCGACTTCTGCATCGATAAGCGCATCCATGAGTGCATCAACATCAGCATCGATAAGCGCCTCGACAAGCGCTTCAATGTCAGCGTCAATCAGTGCGTCGACGAGTGCATCAACATCCGCATCGATTAGTGCTTTGACAAGTGCATCAACGTCCGCATCTATGAGTGCGTCAACAAGTGCATCGACATCTGCGTCGATAAGCGCGTCAACGAGTGCGTCGACTTCCGCGTCGATTAGTGCCTCCACGAGCGCTTCGACTTCCGCATCGATTAGTGCCTCAACATCAGCATCAATGAGCGCGTCAATAAGTGCTTCGACGTCAGCATCAGTAAGTGCATCGATTAGTGCTTCGACTTCCGCATCGATAAGCGCCTCGACAAGTGCCTCGACTTCAGCATCAATTAGTGCGTCAACGAGTGCCTCGACATCTGCATCAATCAGTGCCTCGACGAGTGCTTCAACATCTGCCTCGACAAGCGCATCCATGAGTGCGTCAACATCAGCATCGATAAGCGCCTCGACAAGTGCATCGACCTCAGCATCGATTAGTGCGTCAACAAGTGCCTCTACATCCGCTTCAATGAGTGCATCGACGAGTGCATCAACATCCGCATCGATTAGTGCTTCCACGAGTGCCTCTACATCTGCCTCGATGAGTGCTTCGACGTCAGCATCGATAAGCGCGTCAACATCAGCATCAATGAGCGCTTCGACAAGTGCTTCAACTTCTGCATCAACATCTGCATCGATTAGCGCATCCACAAGTGCTTCAATGTCAGCGTCAATCAGTGCGTCGACGAGTGCGTCAACATCCGCATCGATAAGCGCCTCGACAAGTGCGTCAACCTCGGCATCAGTCAGTGCTTCAACAAGCGCATCAATTAGCGCATCCACAAGTGCATCTACTTCGAGTTCGATGAGTCGGAGTACGTCACACTCGGCATCGATTAGTGATAGTCAGTCGACGCCGCAGTCACAATCTCACTCCAACTCGAATTCTACTTCTGGTAGCACGATTATTGATCCGGATCATCCGTCAACTACGACGTCAACGACCACTTCCAATTCTGTTTCACAGTCTGCATCAATTAACTCGCAGACTTCTAATCAGTCATCGACTTCTCAGCACAACAACATTGCTATCGATAATCAGAACATGACGGTTAGTCAGCGGAACATTAATGGAACGAACGCACACCGTCCAGCATCATCGGTTAATAATGACCTGTTGCCGCAGACTGGGAACACCGGAAATCAACATGGATTGATTTCAGGAATTACCCTTGGTCTGAGCGCAATCGCTGCGATGTTTGCGGCAGGCAAGAAGCGTCGCCATGATGACGAATAACTTGCTACTCACATTAATGTGATGATTCTTTCATCAAACAACAAGCCCAGCAAAGCTAGGAGAAAACATCTTCCTAGTTTTGTTGGGCTTTTTTCTGTGCTTTGTATTTTAATTGGCAAACAAGAAATTTGACATTTTTCCTATCAAACGATAACCAACTTGTTAGCGTCCTGTAAACGAAACAAAAGAAATTGATAATCAAATCAACAACGTTCAATCTCCTAAGATTGTTATCGCGATTCCTTTTATACCAATGCTGAGGATATAAAAATATCAATTAAAAGGGTTTAAATGCTGTCAAGACGGGCGCATAATATGAGGTGTATAAAAAATTAAGATTAGTTTAAACTCGGCTAGTGGGAGGAGAAGTCGTAATGCGGAAAAATAATCGTAGAAGAACTGATCGGGAGCTTGATGATACCCGGGTTAAGATGTATAAGACCCATCACGGGTGGGTTAGTTGCCTAACACGCTTTTTCCACCTGCTTTCTTTTGGCAGTAAGGAGGAAGTTCAGGCTGAGCAATTTATTGACAAGGATTCTATCAAGGAGCAGCGAGCCATGTCTACCGATGCCTATCTCAAGGGGCTTGGTCTGCTCTCAACCTTACTCGGAGTAGGGGGGGTATCAGCAGCCGCACCAACGGCTGTGCATGCCGCCAACCTTTCTGCTGACCCTAATTCGCAAGTTGTTGGTTCGACCGCGGCCGCCAACTCTGCCAGCAACGTTCAACAGGGCTCAACCAGCACTTCACTTAACAGTAATTCAACGAGTCAGTCAAATTCGTCTAATAGTACAAGCACTACGACACAAACATCAGACAGTAATTCCGGGAGTACCAGTGGCTCGACTAGCGACAGTGGTGCGCTGAAGAGTACGTCTGGAAGCACTAGTGGCACTAATAATAACCAAGCTGCGGCAACCTCGATCGCCAGTGGTAACCCATCTAGCCAGTTAAACCAGAGTGTCATGCCGACAGCCCAAGCTGGGAATGTTACGCCTAGTGTTGCGAGTGCTCAATTAGCGGGCTTAGCAGCAGTTTCATTTGCGGCGGTAAATAATACCGCGACCGTTAAGAACGCTTCCGAGTTCATGACGGCAATTAGGAATTCTAATATTTCGGTAATCAACTTGGTTGGCGATGTTGACTTGTCAGGGCAGGGGGTCATGAATATTACTCGTGACCTGACGATCAATGCTAACGGCCATAAGATTTGGCTGACTGGTGCTAACAGTCAGTTTAGGCTGAATAAGGCGGGAATCAAATTCGCAGTTAACGATGCCGACATCTACTTTAGCGGCCGGGGACTAGGGACCAATACCAATGGTGCTATTTACCTGTCCTACGGTAATGACCAGTTGAGCCTGAATAACGTTAATATCACTGGTGGGACCGCCATCCACTCGTACACAAACCTGAGTGCATCCGTATCTAACAACATTGTTACCCTGAGTGGTAACGATACCTTTACCGCCACGAGTACGGTTCAAACGGCAGATGGCAGCACCGTGGCAACTGGATTTGAAGACGTTGATAAGCAAGGTGCTTCTCAGCTGTACATCGGTGATAATTTGCTTATTTCTGGGGGTGCCAAAGTTAACATCCTAGGGAACAACGTTGTTAACTATAACCTGACCATGAAAGGGAATAACACGACTAATGGTCACACGGTAACCATTGAGCAAGGCGCCAACGTGACAATGAATGGTGCGGCTGTTGGAAACGTTCTGATGGATCAATCCCTCTATGGTAGCGAACCGTCAAATACTTTTACGGTGGCAAATGGCGCGACCTTGAACATGGAAGCGTCCAACTTTAACATCGCAATGACCAGTGGTGATAATGCCCGGAACCAGACGATTGACTTCCAGGAGAGTTCGACCGTTCACATGAAGGTTACCCAGGCCAACGGAGCTAAAACCGGGGACGCCAACATCCTGGTCTTTGGTCAGCAGCGGGGTTACCAGCCAACGGGTGCGTATAATGACGGTACTCACGGGGTACAAGATCACATTGCTACCAACCCAACTGCTACTATTAACGTTGATAAGGGTGCTTGGGTAACGATGGAAGCCTCCGGCAGCGCGGCTAACATCCGGACTTACATTAAGAATACTAACGTTAACATCACCAACACATACGAATTTTCGATGGCGCACGCGCAGGATGCCGATGCCCTAGTATTCGGTGGCAATAGCCGGAGTAGTCAGGACACCGATACGACCGTTACCGTCAAGGATGCCAATGAGCAAATTAATGACGGAACCACGACACAGGTCTTCAAGCGGATTATTGACCAATACATTGGGAAGAGCGGCAAATACTACAACCCATATTATTCAACCAGTGAATTGCTGAAGCCAGTTCTGTCTACCAGTGCTAGCCTGTCAACAGTGAGTGATAGTTTAAACTCAACTAGCCGGAGCGTGGTTGTTACCAGTCAGAGCGTCTCGACCGCAAGCCAGAGTATAATCAGTGTTAGCCAGGGCGTTTCGACTGCAAGCCAGGCCGTGGACAGCGCTAGCCGGAGTGTCTCGACCGCAAGCGATAGTGTCACCATTGTTAGTGAGAATGTCTCGACCGCAAGTCAAAAGGTAATCAACGCTAGTCAGAGCGTCTCAACTGCAAGTCAAAGTTTAATTGTTGCTAGTCAAAATGTTTCAACGGAAAGTCAGCGTTTGCATAGCGCTAGTGAAAGTGTCGCGAATGACAGCCATAGTGTCGTTGTAGCAAGTCAAAGCGTAGCAACAAAGAGTAACCAGCTAGTGTCAACGAGTGCTAGTCTGTCGACCTACTATAAAAATGACCTCTCGGATACTATCTGGTTGGCAAGTAACGATTATCAAGCTGCTGTGCGGGCTGCAGGCTCTCTCCAGTCATTGTATGGCTCAATATCGGTTTCCCTGAGGACTTCCGTCTCTATGATGGAGCGGATGAATGGGAGTAATATCAATACAAGTACCCTTAACAGTCTGGCGATGAACTATCCTGTTGAGCAAACTATGCAATGGATTGGTAACACTGCACAGTATCAAGAAAACTCTATTCATTTTAGCCAGGAATCGCAGTCAGTGGCAATTCTCAGCCAGTCGTATAGTAACGAAATAAGATCGTTAAATACTGCCACCAATTCTGTCAGTCTTGCTATTAATTCGGTCCAGACTGCTACATCCTCAGTCAGGATAAATATTCAATCAGTTACTACCGCCACTCAAAAGGTAAGCAGTGAAGTATCATCAGTGCAGGTCGCCACGGCTTCGGTCAGCACCGCTGCTTCGACGGTGAAGTCAAATATGTCGTCGGTCAGCCTGGCAACTTCAACGGTACGGGTAAATATGTCGTCGGTCAGCCTGGCAACTTCAACGGTGCGGAAAGATATGTCGTCGGTCAGCCTGGCAACTTCAACGGTGCGGAAAGATATGTCCTCAGTCAGCACCGCCACGTCCACGGTTGGCGTAGCTACTAATTCGGTTAGTGCGGCATCGTCTGTACTAAGCAGTCAGATTGCGTCTAACCAGACAGAATACCAAAGCATTTACAGCAACTTAGTAAGGTATTCCGACTATAAGGCCCAGACCTATGCCAGTGAGTTGAACCAGAGTATTGTTCAGCTGAGCACCTCGCTATCGACCTCTGTTCAGCAGAACCCTAGCCTTAATGCTTCAGAAAAGGATAGTATCAACCAAAAATGGCTGTCTATGTCGACCTCCGTCTCGGTAGGGAATGCTTATACTGACAGTCTGATTATCACAGGGGCCCCGGATCATACGGGTACTACTGGTGTTGTTTACCAGGGTGGTGACCACGACTCATTCTCAAACGAGCGTAGTGCTTCGACATCGATAATCAATAGTCAGAGTCAGTCAACGAGTGTCTCCGATAGCAGTTCAACCTCAATGGCTGTTAGTCAGAGCAATTCGACGAGTATAGCTGTTAGTGGGTCAACCAGTGCGGCAATCTCGACGAGTAAAAGTGTAAGTATTGCGACGTCCCACAGTACGTCTGCGGCCATTTCTGCAGCTGCTTCGACCAGCGTGTCGACCAGTGCGTCGGTTTCTGCTAAAACCAGTACATCAATCAGTACGGCCCAGTCAGTGAGTGCGTCAACGTCCGCCTCGGTAAGTGGCTCAGTCAGTGGGTCAACCAGTGCGTCGACTTCTGCCTCCATGAGCGCTTCGACCAGTGCATCAATGTCGGTATCTACGAGTGCATCGACATCAGCATCAATGAGTGCGTCGACGTCTGCATCGTTAAGTGCATCTACCAGCGCCTCGACTTCTGCATCAGTCAGCGCGTCAACCAGTGCGTCGACGAGCGCCTCGACTTCAACATCAGCGTCAATTAGTGCGTCAATATCTGCGTCGATTAGTGCCTCAGAAAGCGCGTCGATATCCGCCTCAGTAAGTACGTCGACATCAGCATCGATAAGCACCTCGACTTCTGCCTCAGTAAGTGCGTCAACGAGCGCGTCGACTTCTGCATCAGTCAGTGCCTCAACCAGTGCGTCCACAAGCGCCTCGACTTCAACATCAGCATCGATAAGTGCGTCAATATCTGCGTCAATCAGTGCGTCAGAAAGCGCGTCGATATCAGCATCGATAAGTGCTTCGACATCAGCGTCGATTAGCGCATCAACAAGCGTCTCGACGTCCGCCTCAGTAAGTGGCTCAGTCAGTGCTTCAACATCAGCTTCAGTAAGTGGCTCAACCAGTACTTCAACTTCTGCATCAGTCAGCGCGTCCACGAGCGCATCTACGTCAGCATCAATCAGCGCGTTGACGAGTGCATCAACGAGTGCCTCAACTTCGGTATCGATTAGCGCATCTACTTCTGCTTCAACGTCCGCGTCGATGAGCGCTTCGACCAGTGCATCTACATCAGCCTCGGTAAGTACCTCAATGTCCGCATCGGTAAGCGCGTCAACTTCGGCATCAGTAAGCACGTCGACATCAGTCTCAATTAGCGCATCAACCAGTGCATCGATGAGCGCGTCAATATCCGCATCCATGAGCATGTCAACGAGCGCTTCGACTTCTGCATCAATGAGTGCCTCCACAAGTGCATCAATGAGTGCTTCGACATCAGCATTCATTAGTGCATCCATGAGCACCTCCACAAGTGCATCAATGAGTGCTTCAACGAGTGCCTCAATTTCGGCATCGATGAGCGCGTCCGCAAGTGCTTCGACATCAGTATCCATTAGTGTGTCAATGAGCGCCTCGACCAGTGCCTCCATATCTGCGGCGATTAGCGCTTCAACGAGCGCTTCGACGAGTGCCTCAACGTCAGCGTCAATGAGTGCGTCGACAAGTGCTTCAGCTAGTGCCTCAACGAGTGCCTCGACGTCCGCGTCAATTAGCGCTTCGACGAGTACCTCGATGTCCGCATCAACTTCTGTGTCAACGTCAGCGTCAATCAGTACATCAACGTCAGCCTCGATTAGTGCATCGACCTCGGCCTCAGTAAGTGCCTCAACATCTGCATCGCTGAGCGCCTCGACTTCTGCTTCAGCCAGTGCATCCACGAGTACATCGATTAGCGCTTCAACAAGTGCATCAACTTCGGCCTCGCTCAGCGCCTCAACATCCGCATCAGTAAGTGCGTCGACGAGCGCTTCAACATCGGCATCAATCAGTGCATCCACATCTGCGTCGGTAAGTGCCTCAACGAGTACTTCGCTCTCCGCATCAACAAGTGCTTTGATGTCAGCATCGATGAGTGCGTCAACGAGTGCCTCGACTTCAGCTTCAATTAGCGCTTCAACCAGTGTTTCAACCTCCGCATCACTCAGCGCGTCAACAAGTACTTCAATTAGTGCTTCAACGAGTGCATCCGCATCGGCCTCAGTGAGTGCGTCGACATCCGCGTCAATTAGCGCCTCGACAAGTGCCTCAACGTCAGCCTCGATTAGTGCTTCGATTTCTGCATCAGCGAGTGCATCGACAAGTGCCTCGATGTCCGCTTCAGTAAGTGCCTCAACCAGCGCTTCAATGTCAGTCTCACTGAGCGCGTCGACCAGTGCTTCGATTTCTGCATCAATCAGTACCTCTACGTCAGCCTCGGTAAGTGCTTCAACTAGCGTCTCGGCATCCGCGTCGCTCAGCGCGTCAACGAGTGCCTCAACGTCAGCGTCACTGAGTGCGTCGACGAGTGCCTCGACATCCGCTTCAGTGAGTGCTTCAACCTCCGCATCGCTAAGCGCATCAACAAGTGCATCAACTTCAGCCTCAATTAGCGCCTCAACGTCAGCTTCAGCAAGTGCATCTACCAGTGCTTCAACGTCCGTATCGATTAGTGCATCAACGAGTGCCTCGACTTCAGCGTCAATCAGTGCATCAACGAGCGCCTCAACATCGGCCTCGGTAAGTGCGTCAACGAGCACTTCAACGTCAGCATCGATTTCTGCATCGACCTCGGCCTCAGTAAGTGCCTCAACCAGTGCATCGACAAGCGCATCGACATCCGCGTCAACGAGTGCTTCGATGAGTGCATCAACATCAGCATCCATTAGCGCCTCGACGTCCGCATCGATAAGTGCGTCGACGAGTGCTTCAACGTCAGCATCAACGAGTGCTTCGACGTCCGCATCGCTCAGCGCATCCATTAGCGCCTCCACAAGTGCATCAACTAGCGCTTCAATTTCCGCATCTACGTCAGCGTCAATTAGCGCGTCGACGAGTACCTCGATGTCCGCATCAGTGAGCGCTTCAACCAGCGCCTCCACAAGTGCATCAATTTCCGCATCACTGAGCGCATCCATTAGCGCTTCGACTTCTGCATCACTGAGTGCATCTACGTCAGTATCAACCAGTGCATCGACAAGTGCTTCAGTTAGTGCATCGACCAGTGCCTCAATTAGTGCGTCAACATCCGCATCCATTAGCGCATCGACATCAGCGTCGATTAGTGCATCAACCAGTGCTTCAACATCTGCATCGCTCAGCGCCTCGACAAGTGCATCAACGTCAGCATCAATTAGCGCCTCCACGAGTGCGTCAACTTCTGCATCGCTGAGCGCCTCGACAAGTGCTTCGATGTCAGCATCCATTAGTGCGTCAACGAGTGCCTCGACCAGCGCTTCGATTTCAGCGTCGACCAGTGCCTCAATATCCGCATCCACGAGTACTTCAACATCCGCATCGCTCAGCGCCTCGACAAGTGCATCAACGTCAGCGTCGATGAGCGCCTCCACAAGTGCCTCAACATCGGCATCTATTAGCGCCTCTACGTCTGCGTCACTGAGTACCTCGACGTCCGCCTCGATCAGTGCCTCAATATCCGCATCGACGAGTGCTTCGACATCTGCATCGCTAAGTGCTTCAATCAGTTCATCTACTAGTGGGTCAACATCGGGCTCTACGTCCGACTCACTAACTGATACGAAGACAGTTAGACGGATTATTAGACACCATTACTCTGATGGCACGACGTATGAAGTAACGCAATCGGTAACCTTTAAACGGTTCGGTGTGGCTGAAAGTCAGTCTTCGATTAAATGGGGCGCATGGATTCCAGAGGGTGATGGAACATTTGCTGCTTATGCGGCACCAGCGCTTTATGGATATGTGGCTCAGCCAAGTGTAGTTTCCGCTGCTGTTGCATCACCAGATAGTGCCACGACCTACGTAGATATTTACTACCAGCCTGTAAAACAATCTGGTTCAACCAGCACGCCGGCATCGACGAGTGGACACATTAGGCCATCATTGACTAGTCAAACTAGTCAATCAAGTGGAAATGGTCAGACCACTAGTGCTAACAGCCTTAGTGCTCGTCAGCCTGCGGCATTAGTCAAAGAACATGTTCTTCCGCAAACTGGTACCAGCAGTCAGCCATCCACTGCGATGGGAATAGTTACTGGCTTGGTTGCTTCTCTTGGTGCCTTTCTTGGAATTGGTAAAAAGAAAAAGCACAACTAAATAAATCAGGCTACGGCAAAAAAGGCCGGGCGGTAAACTCAATCGTGAAGTGCAACAAAAAAGTTAGACAAA
>NZ_AZGE01000040.1 GCF_001434465.1 Limosilactobacillus oris DSM 4864 | reverse complement strand
GCAATTATTTGTTAGCTTTCAAACAAGCAGCTTAAATAATATATCATGCTATCAAAACGATGTCAACAATAATTCACAATTTTCTTTTACAAATCATTAATCGCTTTGACAACGTTAAATATGATACATGGAATCTCCCACCCCGTCAAGCACCATTTCACTACTCGCTATCCTCCGCATAAGCAAAACTGAATTTCCAATCAACCTTTGAATAATATTGTTCCCGATTCCGTCACTTTATACCCAAAAAGGCGGGCCAGTGAGCTCCACTGATCCGCCTTTTCTTAACTATATATAAGAGAAAATTATTTTACCCGTGCTAAGAAGTAGTGTTTCTTCCCCCGCCGAACAATGACAAACTTGCCATCAAAGTGCGTGCTCGGGTCTACTTCCGCCTCCACGTCGGTAACCTTTTCACCGTTAATCCGGATAGCACCGTTAGAAACATCTTGCCGGGCCTGCCGCCGGGACGGTTCCATCCCGTTATCCGTCAGCCAAACGACGATGTTTTCCTTCTTATCATCAACGTCAACTGATGGCATATTCTTAAAGCCCTGTTCAATTTCTGCAGCGGACAGGTCGGCGACATCCCCGGAGAAAAGCGCCTTACTGATCCGCTGTGCTTCCTCAACCGCTTTTTCGCCGTGGACGAACTTAGTCACTTCTTCGGCCAGCCGCCGTTGCGCTTCCCGCTTCCACGGTTCCTTTTCGACTTTTTCGGCCAGGTCGTCGATTTCCTCTTTAGATAAGAAGGTAAAGTACTTCAAGTATTTGATTACGTCCCGGTCATCCTGGTTAATCCAGAATTGGTAGAATTCGTACGGCGACGTCTTCTCTGGGTCCAGCCAGATTGCGCCGCCAGCAGTTTTCCCAAACTTGGTTCCATCTGCCTTGAGCATCAGCGGAATCGTCAACCCGTAAACCTTCGCATCCGGGCCTTCTACCTTGTGAATCAGGTCAATTCCAGCCGTAATGTTGCCCCACTGGTCAGAACCACCGATTTGCAGTTGCACGTCGTTGTGCCGGTATAAATGAAGGAAATCGACCGACTGTAAAATCTGGTAGGTAAATTCGGTAAACGAAATCCCCGCGTCCAGCCGGCTGGCAACGACCTCCTTATTCAGCATCGTGTTGATGTTAAAGAGCTTCCCGTAATCTCGCAGGAAGTCCAGCAGGCTAATCCGGGACAGCCAGTCATAGTTATTGACAATCGTGAAGTTTTCCGTCCCAAAGAGCTTCTTCATCTGTGCCGTCAGGGCCTCTTCATTGTGGTGGACCTGGTCCATCGTTTGCAAAGTCCGCTCACTCTTCCGTCCAGACGGGTCCCCGATTGCACCGGTTCCCCCACCGATAATGATTACCGGGTGGTGGCCCGCTAGCTGGAACCGTTTCAAAATCATAAATGGAATCAAGTGACCGATGTGTAAACTATCCCCCGTGGGGTCAGTTCCACAGTATAAAGCAATCTTATCGTTTTCAGTCAATTCCTTTAACGCGTCCAAATCCGTCGTCTGGTTAATTGCGCCCCGCCATTGCAGGTCATCAATAATGTTCATGGATATCCCTCCTAAATTAAATCCCCGGATACTAAAAAATCCCCGGCTTCAAAAACTGAAGTCAGGGACGATTTCACCGCGTTACCACCTTGAATTGCGGGTTACCAGGTTAGTAACCCACCGCTCTTCGTCGGTAACGGGACGATCCGTTCATTTAGACGGGCTCCGCGGATGTAATTCATCATCAGTCCTTGGCCAGGCTCACAACTACCGCCGGCTCTCTGAATGTCCAGCTGACAACTACTGCTGTCCGCTTCACTGCCCTTTAGTTGCCGTTATTGTACCGGTTCACGCGGGTCCCTGTCAAGCATTCACTAAAAAAGGAGGCTGGAAATTAACTCAGCCTCCTTCGCTATTTTAAAGATAAAAATGCAGCTACGCGTCGACGGAGGTGGGCCAACGAACTAGCCAAGCTAGTTTGTTGGCCCACTCTCTCCCGCACGCAAAGAATTAATCTTCCTTCTTTGCTTCTGCTTTCTTCTTTTCTTCCGGCTTAACGGTTGGCGATGGTTGCTCCTGCTCCTTCTTTGGTACATAAACCTCGTGAACAAAGGCTTCCCCCGTCAGTACGGCAACCGGCTTAAAAGTATCCCGGAAGTCGGCATCGACATCCGCTGTCTCCTTGCTCCGAACGTAGAAAAGGGAGCCCGTAGCAAAGACCACTGGCAGGTAGCAAATCAAGCCCAGGATGGTAATCAGCAGGCCAATGTAGAACAGCACATAGGTTGCCGTGTAGTTACCATAGTAGGCCAAGCCACCAAAGATGACCGTCCAAACAACCATTGGCAAGACTTCCACAAACAGGCAAATCAACAGGTAGTTCCACTTGCGGCCACCCATGAAACGCCGACTCGCCGTCAGGGCGTGCCGCATTGACTGACCAAGGAACTGCGGCTGCTTGTCCCGGTACAGGAAGTACGCCTGAGCATACTCGATTCCCTTCCAGATGACGATAATTTCGTTCACAATCCGGATTCCGTAGAACCAAATTGCGTTGTGCGTCATCCCACCGACAATCCGGGCTACGATGTCCAGCGGCAGGCTCCAGAGGAAGATGAACAGCCCGGTGTAGAGGGCAATCCGCCACAGCTGGTTCTTCCGCAGGTGCTTGAAATGCAGCCAAATGGAACCGGCGCTTACCGGTTGATCAGGATCCAGCAGGTGATCTTGGTAGGTATACTGGACCGCCACGGTGAAGAAGCCGTAGAAGAAGGTTAACGCGGCCATAATTACCAGGCCGGCTAAAATTTCCAGCAACCCCAGTAACAGGGCCATTGGTGAGGCCATTCCGTACATGATCATCATTACACTCATCATCATTGACTGCGCTACGTTAGTCATCAGTAACGAAGCGACGCACAGTAATGCAAAGTAGATAATCGTAATCCCACCGATTGACCACATCGCTGAAAAGTAATGTGGCTTTACTAATGCCTTGAGCGTCTGAATAAAGCTGCTCAGCGACAATCCTTGTTGTTTTTTCATTGAAAAACCGTCCACCTTTATCAATTAATTTACATTTAATCATAACACATCGACGTTTGAGCTCAATTCATTCCGCCAATCTTCGCACTTTTTTCAAAAAAGCAGGCGCAATCCTCGCTCAGGGCGCCAGCTCCCGTTCACCATGCTTGGCAGTGGCAGCCCGTCCTTTAAAACAGCAAGAGGCCGAGTTGCTTCCCGACCTCTTCCAGACTAACCGGCGTTGTGCCCGCCGACCAGTTAATCAGTTATTAATACTTTTCCTTGCTCAAAACGTTGAGCTTGTCATCGAAGTCGTAAACGACTGGCTGACCAGTAGCCATTTCCAGGTTCATGATGTCTTCGTCAGAAATCTGTTCGATGTACTTGCTCAAAGCACGGAGGGAGTTACCGTGGGCTGCGATGATAACGTTCTTGTTGTCAAGCAGCTTTGGAGCAATTTCGTCTTGCCACAATGGGATAACCCGTTCCAGGGTCACCTTTAAGTTTTCACCGCCAGGAATCGTCCGTGGGTCCAAGTTAGCGTAACGACGGTCGTTAGCAGCAGAACCTTCGTCATCAGCACTCAGCAGTGGTGGCAAAACATCGTATGAACGACGCCAAATATGAACTTGTTCGTCACCGTACTTTTCAGCAGCCTTCTTCTTGTTGTGGCCCTGCAAAGCACCGTAGTGACGTTCGTTCAAACGCCAAGTCTTGGTTTCAGGAATCCAGAGTTGGTCACATTCTTCCAGAGCATAGTGCAAAGTCTTGATGGCCCGCTTCAAAACAGAAGTGTAGGCGTAGTCAAATTCAATGCCGTGTTCCTTCAGGGCCTTACCAGCGTTCTTTGCTTGTTCAACACCCTTTTCGCTCAGGTCCACATCAACCCAACCAGTGAATTGGTTTGACAGGTTCCATTCACTTTGACCGTGACGGATAAGTACTAATTTAGCCATGTTCAATTGACCTCTTTCTTCTTAAATAGTCGCTATGGTTAGCATTACTATATCATTTTAATCCATTCGCCAATAAAATCCAATAGCGAGCCCCCAAATTAGCCCAGTTGGCTAACCCCGCTCTCCCGTCTGACTATCTAAAACCTGTCCGGAGCAGGAAAACAAAAGGGCTCCAGCACCCGGCCAAGCCGAATCTTGGAGCCCTCAGTAGGAGCATGAGAAGGGCATTGCCGCTGTTCTCACGCCTCCCTAAAGAAAGGAGGTTTAGTATTGTCAGAATGTTGCCATTCACAAACTACACCTAATTATTCAGTTAAAACATGGTTACTTCTTCCGCCGTAACTCACCAAAGCCAAACAGCGTTGCGAAGCTCATCAGGTAAACCCCAGCAAGTGCTAGTGCGCCGTTGTGGTCTTCACCAGTCTGCGGCAGCTTCTTTTCAGCAGCGCCGGCAGGCTTAACCGCTGTCTGCACTGGTGCTGGCTGACTAGCAGCTGGCGTCGTTACTGCTTCACCGACAACGTGAACCGTGACCGTGACCTCAGTCTGAGTCCCGTCTGGGTAAGTAACAACGATCACGCCGGTCTTGTCACCTGGAGTAGAAGTATCAACCGGGTTCTTCCAGTCATACTTGGTCCCATCTGGCAGCTTATCCTTGTTCTTGATGCCGTCGGCTGGGTCAGGCTGTCCACCCGGCTGGGTAGTGACCGGCTGTCCTTCTGCAGGAACCACTTGGTACTGAACCGTGTACGCACCAGCAGCTTGGGCTGTCGCTGGCAGAGCTGGGTTCCAGCCTGCAACCGTGTAGCCCTTGTCGGCAACGGCAGCTGGTACTGGTACATCGGCGAGTGCTGTCCCAATCTTCACATCGAAGATTGTCCCGGCGCCTGCGGCAAAGCTACCGTGGTCACCAGCGTTAAAGGTTACCCGGACGTAACCGGCTGGCGTTGGGTTCGTCGGTGTCTTGGTCTGATCAATCACCTTGTCCAGCACGGTAACGCTAACCGACGTGTCATCCTGGGAGCCATCTGGGTAAGTGACCGTAACATCAACGGTGTACTTGCCCGGCGTCTTCCCATCAGGAAGCTGGGTCTTGTCGTTAACTTCAATCTTTGGTGTCTTGGCCGGATCGTCCTTCGGGTAGTCCGTCGTGACTTTCCCGATAACTTCATCTGCTGTCGTCGCTTCACCGTAGCCCTTGGTCAGTTCACCACCAGTTGCCGTATACTTGTCAGCTTCCGTTGGCATTTCCGCTAAGAAGCTGTCGGCGTCCACCGTGACCCCGTTAACAACTAATTCCACGGTGTAGATGGTATCAGCATCCATGTCCTTTGGAACAGTGAGCTGAGCTGCCTTTTCTGCCTCAGCCTTGCTTGTAACAGTGGTCCGGTTGAGTTCCTTCCCGTTAGCGGTCCAGACAATTTCCGTCGTCTGTCCCACGGCGTAAACAGCATCAACCTTGGCCGTTGCTGTATCACCTGGCTTAGCCGTCTTTGTCGTCGTGTCAAAGTTAGTCACGTCAACGTCGTACTTCTCCAGGTTCGGTACCAGTGCAAAGTGTGAGTTGTATGCCTGCTGACCAACAACGTACGGGTTGGAGTGCGTGTAGTCACGAGGGTTCCCGTACGCCAGCACTGGGTAATTGCTGTACGAAGGCTGGATTTCACCAGATGGGTTTAAGATAAACTGCAGGAGCCCATCGGTATCAATGTCCTTACTAAAGTGCGCGGTATAACTACCATCAATTACTGGTGCTATCACTACTTCTTGGATGTACTCTGGATGGGCCTTCATGATCGCGAGTTGTTCATTGACCTCATCAATCGCCGTGGCGGCACTTCGGGTACTCTTCAAAGCTGCGACACCCTCAGGCGTCAGAACTGCATTGACTACGCGGAAGCCATTCTTCGCTTCATCAGCAGTCTGGGTAACAAAACTCTCTAGCGTTGATGTCGGGAATGTCGTTCCAGCCTTTGATGTTTCCCACCAAACTTTACCGGAAACCCGATTTGTGTCCGCTCCAACAAGCCCCGGATGCGCATCCGGGCCAGCGTCGTCATAGCGCCAGGTGCTTGGGTCACCGACCATTGTCTTAATCATCTCTGTCGTTGGCGCTTCACCAACGAAGACACTGGCCCGCTGAAGGTTAGCACCAGCGAGGTAGAAGGCCCCCGCCGTAGTTGGCGTCGAGAAGCCCGGCGTGTTTCCGACTACCGGCCGGAAAGTGAATAATTCACTGCCGTCAGCCGACTTCTGCCCTGGTGCAAGCCACATCTTCAGACGCTGGCTAGACGTTGGTATAAATGTAAACTTGTGCTCAGTTCCCTTGGCGTCGGTAAAGGTCGGCAAATCGAATGCAAAGACACCATCACCCCCACCGTTGGAGGCTGCCCCTTCCAGATAGTGACTCTTGGTCGAGTAGACCGGACTAATTGCCCCGTCAGTGTCGATCCACTGCAGGTAAACTTCATAGTCGTTTAACTTAGTCGAACGACCGGTCCCTGGGGTGTACCCAGTCCAGGAAGCTGGCGCCAATTCTAGCCAACCGCTGACCACTTGGCTCGCGTTTGTCAGCTGACCACCTGTCTTTACGTGGCCGGATTCGATGGCGTCGACGTTAATCGGTGTACTCCGGGCATCCCGGTCCGTTCCAGTGGCTGGGTTCGTGGTTGATGGTGTCCCATTAACGTTTGCTGCCGAGTCATTAGCGACTGCGGCATTCGCTAGTGCGGGGGTCGCAGCCGCTGGGGCAGCCGCATCAGTAGCCGCACTGCCCTCCACACCCGGCTGTGGGGTAGCCACCGTTGCTTCAACGGCAGCCGGAGCATCGGCATGGGCAACCTGGCCAAGCCCGGTATATACAAAGAAACCGGAAGCAATGGCTACCGAAGCAACCCCGATGCTTAATTTCCGCAGTGACCAGCGTGTGTAGTGCTGGTTTGCTTTTTGGTCAATTAAATGTTGATTGTTTTTTTCCTACCATATTTATTACCTTTCTGACAAAAAGTAATCTTTACTTCAAAGTACTTTTTGTTTTGCTACGTTCACTATTAGCTTTCAATTGAAAAATAAAAGTTACGAAAATCCGCTAGTCGATTGCGCTATCGAATTAGCGGAATTGTTCTAGCAGTACGCAAAAAGGTACTTCTAAAATATGGTACGAGTCGAATTAATAATATCTAAAATAAACTATCAAGTGATAACTACATTTATCGTTCCCCACGATTATACTGCAAAGCAATTTTAAAATAAAAACTTGTAATTCGATTTTAAACCTGCTATTCGTTAACGGCTAATCAAGCCCCTCCCTAGCGGCATTTTGTAGTCAGGCCTGCTTTTTCTTAGTTATCAAAGGTTCTTAAATTGAAATTGGCCTATGCCAATCAATTATTTTGACGGTCAGCATTCTCCGACCGCTCCCCAGACGATTCAGGAGGCTTCCCGGCTCCTAAATTTCTATCATTTGATAAGAAAAAATTAAAAATTAGTTTACTCTCACGGCCGAATCACCTATAATTAACGAAAGCGTTATCGAAATGCCATGAATATTCGTAACCGCGGATTAACTCAGATGATATTCGAAAGGTTATGGTGTTTATGGATAAGAAGAAAAAAGAAACACCCATCATTGTCCAATGTGGGATCTATGCAATTATTCTGTTTGTTGCCCAACTTATTTCCAGTTTATTCCCCGCTAGCTTTAGTGCCCCCGCACCGTTAATCGGGATGATCCTCTTATATATTTTACTATCGACCCACGTAATCAAACTCCACCAGGTCGAAAAGCTCGGTGACTTCATGCTCGGGCTGATTGCCTTCCTGTTCGTTCCTTCAGGAATCCAACTCGCCGGAAGTATGCAATTAATGAAGACTGAAGGGGTCAAGGACATTGTCGTCTCGATTATCGCCACCCTGATCCTCTTAATCATTATCTGTTTCATCGGAGCGGCCCTGATCCGGCTCCATGCACGGCTCGCGAAGAGCACGAAGTAAGGGAGGGCTGCACTATGACTAATGTTGTGAATAATCTTGCCTTGCCATTTACCGGAATCTTCATTTCCTTTGTCGGCTACCTTCTTGGGATGCTGCTGTTTAACAAGAGCCACGGTTTCTTCCTGTTTAACCCCCTGCTGGTCGCGATGGTCTTTGGGATTTCCGTCCTCGCCGTCTGGGCGGTAATCGTCCACTCTGATACCGCCACGATCTATCTGAAGTTCTACAAGCCTGGCGGTGACATTATTTTCTGGTTCTTAAACCCGGCAACGATGTCCTTCGCCATCCCCCTCTACCGGCGGAACGACGTTTTCAAGAAGTACTGGTTTGACATTATTGTTACTATCTTTGTCGGTTGTTTTATTGCCATCTTTGCAATCGACCAAGTTACGAAGCTCTTCGGCCTTTCGCACGCCTCGGCAGCCGCAATGCTGCCCCAAGCAGCCACGACCGCGGTGGCGATGCCAATTGCCTCTGAAATCGGTGGGGTGCCAGCCGTTACCGCAATGGCCTGCATCATTAACGCCGTCTTCATCTACGCCCTCGGTGACATTTTGATCAAGGTCCTGCACTTAAATAAACTGCCCAAGGTAAGCAACGGCCTGGGACTTAGTACCGCCGGGCACGCGATTGGTTCTGTCAAGGCCCTCCAGCTCGGTGAAGTCGAAGGTGCTTCCGCCGCGATTGCCGTTGTTTTAGTGGCGATCGCAATGGATATCCTAGTGCCGATTTACGCTCACCTCTTTATGTAAGCTCGTTTAAGAATAGAAGGTGACATGGATGCAGCTAATTTTCAATTTAAAAGTTCAACTCTTCCCAACTGAGCAGCAAGCCCAGTGTTTTCAAGAGTGTACCAGCGAATACCAGCGCCTGTGCGACATCGTCAGCGACTGGTTCTACTATAAGCACCACCTCAAGGCTTCCCGGAAGAAGTTCAACTCCGAAATGTACTACCGGTTACGGGAAATTTCACCGACGATTAACTCCGCGATGATTCAACTGACCTATCTAAGCGTGGCGCGGCAATACCACCAAGCAAACCAGGCCTTCAAACAGAAGGCGTGCACCGAGCCGTTAACCAAGATTTTAAAACGGCCGCTCTCCTTCCAAGACTCACCGCTTGACTACGCTTACCGGTGTACCTACTCGTTTATTAAAAAGAACAGCCTGATTTCAATGAGCGTCCTCAATAAGCGCATTACAATGCCGTTCTCAATTGAGCAAGATCTGGAACTATTAAATGCCATCACCCACTTTGGCAACGGGCAGCTGGTTTCAATCATCGACAAGTGGTTCCTGGTAATCCCAATTACCGTCGATAAGGAAAAGCTCCCCAAGGGCAGTGATTTTCCACCAGCAGCCGACGCAATGCCGTAAATAATCAACGGAATACCGCTTAATATTTCATCTCCCTAAACTTAATTATCTTTCTTTTATTAAGCTTGTGTAGGATTAATGAATATTTATATTTTATATTTATGATGAATAAAGCGCTTCCGAAGCCGATTGAGTGTTAGTTAACAAGTAATCAGAGCATAACTTTGTTCATTATAGGTCTTACAAATTATAAGTTGATAAATAAATGGCGAGTGGTTAGAATGTTCTTATAATACAAAATACTAATTTTGTATTATATTGACACACTTCGTCGACGATGTTTCAAAACTGTTGGCAATCAACTAGGCATCTTTCGTTCATTAACGGTTGGCAAGCGGCCGTTGGTGAAGCTCCCCGTCTAGCTAATTGTTTTAGTCATCCCGGTGCAACAGCCTAAAGAAGGAGGCTATTGACTGGTAATGACAGGTAGTCGTCAACATTTACTTCTGTTCATCCCCTGGGGCCGATAAGTCATTAATTTACACAATGCTACTGATAAGGTAATTGACTATTGGCTGGTCGCATTCCTCACGACCGCCGCTCCAGGCAGTGAACTCGTCCACCGGTTGACGAACTGGTGACAAGCAGTTTGTTTTCGGCTCAGCAGCCTCGCAACTACTAAGCGGCGCCCCTCGCCGCCTGATGGTTGCAGGCGAATCAAGTCCTCTTGGTTATGAGCAGCTAAATCAGCTTGCTAGCAGGAATAAGCAGGCGTGGTTTAGCTATTCATGGCAGGTAACGCTTAATAGTTGTGGTAAGACTAACATACGCTTACCAGCTTCACCGTAATTAATCCGATTTGAGTTTTAATGCTGAGACCGGATGGGCTAAATATTAGCCGTTGTCTAGTTGCCCATTGGAAAACTAGTAAGGCTCTCTAACAGCTAAAAGTACTTCTAAATTTGCGAGCCTTATTTAAAATGCATACTGTCACAACACACATCTATCGTTTCACATAGCTAGTTGAACGAGCCCACCCTAATTTTCGGGTTCACATTCCCCAGCTAGCTAACGCGGTAAGGGATTTTCTTATTCTGGAGTTAACTTCTCACCTTACCGCATAGTTTGCCCACTGGCCTGACTAGTGTGTCCAATGGTTTCTTCAACAGCGATTTCTCAATAGTTGCAAAAGTTTAAGTTAGGGATGAGGTGTTTACTGTCATCAGTCATCATCCCGCTGTTCATACAAACAAGCCTCCAGAGGCTGGTCTTAGGTTATAATGCCCTCTAAGTATACAGAT
>NZ_AZGE01000004.1 GCF_001434465.1 Limosilactobacillus oris DSM 4864 | reverse complement strand
ATATTGTAACTAACAATTTCACCAGAACATAAATCTTTAATCGGTGAAAGGTAAACTCGCTCATCCTGGCTCATATTGTCATAGCGGTATTCGCTCACATCAGTCGCCATTTTTTGATATGGACGCTCGGTTTTAAAGCGGCGATGAAGACGATGCTTGGCTTTCTTACCTTGAGGACCAATCGACGAATCATATTTCCGAGTTTGACGATTATACATCTGTGACGATAAACCATTCTCTCGCATTAGACGGCTAACTCTTTTATGATTAACCTTAATTCCACGACGATGTAACTCATCGGTGACAGGTCGATATCCGTAGCCAGGATTCTGTTGCTTGATATCTTTAATGAGTCGAAGCAGTTCTTTATCATCTTCGGTTTCGTGGCGATGGGCTTGATAATAGAATGTACTTCGCTTAATGGTGGTGTATGGTAGAATCTCCGTTAAGCTAAATCCGAATTCTTGCCTTAGTTCCTGGATGATTTGGTACTCTTCTTTGACTGTCCGCGGTGTTGAACTAAGGCGTCGAGTTTTTTTAAGTATTCGTTCTCTACTTTCAAAGCCCGATTCTCTGCTTTCAACTGTTCTAACTCTGATAGTTGTTTACTAGCTTGGTGATTATGGTTAGTAGTCATGTGCTTTGCCCGTCCTCTTCTAGTGAACAAGGCCCCAATTCCACGCTCTTTAAGCTTCTTTTGCCAGGTTGCGATTGTCCCTGGATTACTAATGTCAAATTGAAGTGCTGTTTGTGAGTACGAAGTCTTGTGTTGTTTTTTCCAGTTTAAGACTTTCAGCTTAAAATCACCATCATAATCATACTTTGGTGAACGAATTTCTAGGCCTTGAACACCATATTTTCGATAGCGAGCTATCCATACTAACACGTTACCTTTACTTCTTATGCCCAATCGTCGGGCGATAGTCGTTGAGCCTATTCCCGATAAATACATTTGAACTGCTTTCAGTTTAATTTCTAAACTAAACCTAGTCATAGTAAAACCCCCATAGTTGGAATTTCTTGTCCAACTATGGGGGTTCATTTCAAGCTCGCCAAGGCCTTTTTTATTGTCTTTTAAAGCAATGATTAGGATGATAATGGTATAATGGGCCTTGTATTTTACCGATAGAGTTAGGTGGCAATTATTAATATGAAAAAAACATCGATTCGACCAGTGCCATTCCGGGCCGCCTGGCACAATATGCGCTACTGGGATTACTACTTACTAGTTCCTTACCTGTTATTATGCCTCACGGGGATCGTAATGGTATATTCTGCCAGCGCTGGAATTGAAATGCAAAATGGCGGCAGCCCACGGGGATACCTGATTAAGCAGACTATTTATGCAGTCCTGGGCTGTGGCTGCGTGTTCTTTTTTGCTAATTTAGCAATGCCCCATTTACGGACCCGGCGCTTCCTTAAATATTCCACCTTTATCATGTTTGGCCTTTTAGCAGTAGTTCTGGTGGTGGGACGCGCGGTTAACGGTGCTAAGGGTTGGCTATCATTGGGGCCAATTAACCTTCAGCCAGCGGAATTTTGTAAACTTTACTTTATCCTCTACCTGGCTGACCGGATGGCCCGGGCGCGGCAACGGGGGACCCATTTCCTTGATTCGAGTGCAGCGGTCGGTCCCCTGATTTTTGCTGCTATTTTTCTGACGTTGATCTTGCTACAGCCGGATACCGGTGGATTTGCGATTAACCTGTCAATCATTATTGTGATGCTACTGGCTTGTGACTTCAAATGGGGTTATGGCATCGCGGTGATTGTCGGCGGCCCAACAATTCTGTACTTCTTATTGGAAAAGGCGGTCGAGAGTGGCCTCTTCCACGGCGGTTACCGTGCTCAACGTTTTATTGCCTTTATGAACCCGTTCGGCAATGCCAGCGGGTCGGGAAGTCAGCTGGTTAACTCCTACTACGCGATTAGTAACGGTGGCGTTTTTGGCGTCGGTCTCGGCAATAGTATCCAAAAAATGGGCTACCTTCCCGAACCGAATACCGACTTTATCATGTCAATTGCCAGTGAAGAATTGGGATTAGTAGGGGTAAGTCTGATTCTGGGACTCCTGCTGTGCTTGATTTGTCGAATCATCTTGATCGGTGTGCGGAGCCGGTCACTCTATCAGACCCTGATTTGCTACGGGACGGCGACGTTTATGATGGTGGAGACCTTCTTCAACATCGGTGGGGTACTGGGCCTCCTCCCCATCACCGGGGTGACCTTTCCCTTTATTAGTTACGGGGGTTCCAGTATGCTAGTCCTTTCCAGTGCGGTTGGGATCGTAATGAATATTAGTATTCAGCAAAACAAAGAGCAGTTGCAGATGGGGCAACCATTTATTTCCGCTGAAGGGAGTGGTGATTAATGTTTGAGTTAGTCTCCCGGCGTGCGCTGATCGTCCGGATTAATAGCAACCGGGTTATTCGGAGCTTGCGGCGGTACGGGCTGGTGCGCTACGTTTCCCGCCATATGCACTACGTGGTCCTGTACGTCAATCAGGACGAGGTGGAAACGGTGACTGACCGGTTAGAAAAGCTGCGGGCGGTACGTTATGTCAAGCCGTCTTACCGGCCAGACCTGGACCCGACATTGACGGATCTAGAAATGAGTGGCGTTTATAAATTACATGATGAGGATGATAAGGAATGAGAATTGTTGCGGGTAAGTTCGGCGGCCGCCGGTTAAGCGCGGTCCCTGGGATGGCAACCCGGCCAACTACGGATAAGGTCAAGGAAGCCCTGTTTAATATTATTGGTCCCTACTTTGACGGTGGAACAAGTTTAGATCTGTTTGCGGGCAGCGGAGGACTAAGTATTGAGGCTGTTTCGCGCGGCGTGGCCAATGCAATCCTGGTTGACCGCCAGTATCAAGCAATCAAAACGATTAAGAAAAATATTGCGGTAACGAAGCACCCTGAGCAATTTACAGTCTATAAGATGGACGCACAAAAGGCCCTGGGAATGCTTGCTAAGAAGGGACAGCATTTTCAGCTAGTATTCCTGGATCCCCCATACGCAAAACAGCAAATCGTCAAGGATATGACGGCAATGGCAGAACGGGAATTGCTGTCTGACGGTGCCCTCGTGGTTGCTGAAACCGACCAGACCGCCCAATTGCCAACTGCCGATTGGGCTGGTTTTAAATTTATTAAACAGCAGACCTACGGAATTACTGTATTGACTATTTATCGTTACCAAAAGGAGTTGTAACTTATGAAAGTAGCATTATTTCCCGGAACATTTGACCCGTTGACCCTTGGACACCTAGACCTGATTAAGCGGGGGAGCGCCCTGTTTGATCAGTTAGCAGTTGCGGTGATGACTAACGAAAATAAGGACCCACTATTCTCAGTTGCTGAGCGGGTGGCCCAAGTTAAGGAAGCGGTGAGCGGACTGAGCAACGTTTCGGTGATTACCGCCGAAGGGCTGACTGTCGACCTGATGAATAAAATCGGGGCTGACTACTTGATGCGGGGACTGCGTAACACGGCTGATTTTCGTTATGAGCGTGATATTTCAGCGATGAATAACTTCCTGGATGATCAGTGCGAAACGGTCTTTTTCCTTGCCAGACCAGAGTATCAGCACCTTTCAAGCAGCCTTCTCAAGGAGGTAACGTCAGCCGGGGGCGATATTTCCGCCTACTTACCAGCTAACATCAACAACGCCTTAAAGAAACGGTTAGAAGAACGTCAGCTAATGCAGGTGAAGAAAGACAATGAAAAGACAAGATAAAAAAGTATCGCGTTGGATTGGGATTGCCCTGGCGGCAGTCCTTTTTATCGCTTGGGCACTCCTCTGGCCGCTAAACTCATACATTGAAGCGCCGGGCAGTGCTAGCAACTTACGCTCATTTGTTCAAGTCAAGGGGCATCCGGACAAGGGCAAGGGGAGCTTTATGATTACGTCCGTAGCGCTCCAGCAGGCCCGGCCGGCAACCTACGTGATGGCAAAATTAGTACCGTACATGTCGATTGAAAGTGCGGACGACGTTACCGGCGGGCAGAATAGCGCCACTTTTGACCGGGTCCAGAAGTTTTATATGCAAAGTTCGATTAACGAGGCGATTGCGGTGGCCTACCAGGCAGCCCACCAGCCGGTCAGCAAAAAATATTTAGGAATCTATGTTTTGCAGGTTCAGCCGAATTCCCAATTTAAGAAGGCCATCCGGGTGGGGGATACCATCACTAAGGTCAACGGCCACCACTTTAATACGGCACAGGGCTACCAAAAGTATATTGGCCGCCAGAAAGTGGGCACGCCATTGACGGTTACTTACCAGCGTGATGGTAAGACTCACACGACGACCCATAAGCTGGTTAAATTAACTGGCAGTCGTGCTGGGATTGGGATCATGCTGACTAATAATATGAAGGTGACGACTAAGACACCCGTTAAGGTCAACCCGGGACAACTTGGCGGTCCGTCCGGCGGCTTAATGTTTACCCTGCAAATTTACCAGCAGATTAGCGGTCATGACCTGCAAAAGGGGCGTAAGATTGCGGGGACCGGGACCATTGACGCTAATGGTCAGGTGGGAGAAATCGGCGGTATTGACAAGAAGATCATTGCGGCCCATCGTGCTGGGGCAACGGTCTTCTTTGCGCCGTATGTTAAGCCAACAAAACTTCTCCTAAAATATGAAGACGGTCATCAGACCAACTACCAGTTAGCGAAGAAGACGGCGAAAAAGTATGCACCGGGGATGGAAGTTGTACCGGTAACCAGTTTTAAGCAAGCCGTCCATTACCTAGAAACAACTGAATAAAGTAAAAAATCCATGGTTATAAAAAACGTAACCATGGATTTTTGCGTATTTAAATAACAGGAGGGGAGATAGATGGAAAAATTTAAGGAACTATGGGCGCTGTATCGCTATCAGATAATTGCTGGGACGGTAGCCTTACTTGCGGCGATCGCACTGCTTGCATACCGTACCGTCAAACCAGCTCCCAGCTCGGCGCCGGCCAGCCTCTCGTCGGCAGCGAGCTCAGCACTTGTGAGTAGTGATGCTAGTACGGTGAGTAATCGGTCGCCGGCTCGTGTCTGCGTGGATGTTAAGGGGGCGGTCCAAAAGCCGGGAGTGTATTATTTTAAGCGCGGAGCACGGATTCAGGAGGCAATTCGGGCAGCGGGTGGAGCGTTGCCGAATGCTGCGATGAAGGACGTGAACCTCGCTAAAGAGCTGGCCGACCAGCAGATAATCTATATCCCGGCGGAGGGCGAACAGGTAGCAAACCAAGCACCAGCAGGCACGGACGCCGCTGACCCAGTGACGGGGAAGGCGCCGGTCAACCTCAATACAGCCACTAAGGAACAGCTCTGTCAAATTACCGGAATTGGTGATAAAAAGGCAGATTTAATATTGGAGTACCGTCAACAGCACGGGCAGTTTAAAACCGTGGATGAATTGATGCAGGTTTCAGGGTTTGGCGAAAAGACCGTTGCTAAGATTAAAGAACAAGTCGCCGTCTAAACATTTGGCAGTTCATCATTATTTGCTATACTAAACTTAACGCAAGGGAGTGATTAGATGAAAAAACGAATTGATTGGGACCAGTATTTCATGGTCCAGGCTGCACTATTGGCCTCGCGGAGTACCTGTAAGCGGCTTTCGGTCGGCGCTGTCCTCGTCCGGGATAAACGGATTATTGCTGGTGGCTACAATGGGTCTGTTTCTGGCGATGATCACTGCATCGACGAAGGCTGTTACCTGCGTGATGGACACTGTGTTCGGACGATTCACGCCGAAATGAACGCTATTTTACAATGTGCTCGTTTTGGAATGTCGACGGATGGAGCCAGCCTTTACGTGACTGATTTCCCATGTTTACAGTGCACAAAGAGTCTATTACAGGCGGGAATTAAGGAAATCAATTATATCCGCAATTACCATAATGATGACTATGCAATGAAGCTGATTAAACTTAAAAATGTTCGTTTGCGCCAAATCAATTTAGGCCAAGATATTTTAGACCAAGTCCACCTAGATCAGTATATCGATCCGCAGGTGGCCCATAAATAAATTCGCCATTACTGGGTCTTTCCGGCGTTATTTGCCGGACTCCTGGCAACGGTTCTGACCTGCCCGCGACCGGCGCTATTACTGCTAACAGCTTGGATGCTGTGGCGGATTATGAGCCTTGCTCAACCGCGGGTCTTAGTAGTAACAGCCCTTGTGGCAGGTGTGATTGTAGGGATAGTGGCGATTAACCGCCAGTGGGCCGCTCAGCAACGGTTAACGCGGGCGGCGGCGGTCCAGCAGACGTTGCTGGTAATGCCGGATGACGTCCATATTAACGGCAGCCTGGTAACGCTGACGGCTCGGGACCAACAGTCGCAAGCCAAGGAAACCGTAATATTAAGGGCTCGCGAACCAGCAGAGCTGCGCCGGCTAAGGATGGTTGACCATCCAGCACTGTGGCAAGTTACAGGGACCTTGCAGCCACTGGTACCGGCGACTAATGACCAGCAGTTTGATCGCCGCTTTTATTATCAGCAACACCACATCTATAACGAATTACGGGTTAAGGAGCTCGGGAAGGTTCAACCCCAGCCAATTAGGGGATGGCGGTCGTTGTGTCACGTCATTCGTTACCGGCTAATTGAATATTTTAAGACAATGCCCCAGCTATTAGGAGCTTACTGTCAGCAACTACTGGTTGGCGACAACAGCGCTGGTGATCACGCTTTGACTTTAGCGGTAAAAAGGCTTGGAATAATCCATTTGTTCTGCATTTCGGGGATGCACATTATCCTGTTGACCGGCCTGACGCGCCTAATAGGGAGCTATCTGTGCTTGGAACGGGAAAAGATTGACTGGATACTGGTCATTGGGCTGCCATTTTACTTGATTATTGGTGGCGGTTCGACCAGTTTGATTCGGGCAGTAATTATGGCCGAAGTAACGCTGGGCCAGCGGCTGTTTAAAATGGACGCGCTTGACGGCTGGGCAATCAGTCTAATTGCCGGCTTGCTCTGGAACCCGTACCTGTTGTTTAACCTCGGCGGTCAGCTTAGCTACCTGCTGTCGCTGATTCTCCAGGTGCTGACGGGAGAAGAGGGGGAGTTGAAGCGCTGCTGGTTGTTGGGGCTTCTTAGCCTCCCTGCGATTCTCAGCCGAACTTTTGAATTTCACCTGCTAAGTCTGGTTGCCAGCTATGTTATGATTCCGCTATTCTCGTTATTTGTTTTCCCGCTGGTAGTATTTAGTGCCATGTCGTACCACTTCTTCCCGGTCTTGGGCGAACTTGTCAATGCTCTGCTCAGCGGCTTTCAAATTGTCCTTTTCTGGCTAGCTTCCCTTCCGGGTGAAATTCACTTTGGCAAGCCACCGCTGTGCTTTGCATTGCTGCTCTTTTTGGCGACCCTGTGGCTCCTCCAACGACCACGACGAGCCCGCTACGTAGTCTTATTTTTGCTATATCTCTGTTGCTTCCTGCAAATTCACTACCCACCCTTTGGTGAGGTCATTTTTACAGATATTGGGCAGGGAGACAGTATTATTATTCGAACACCGTTTAACCGGCAGGTTTTGCTGATTGATACTGGTGGGAAGGTTCAGTTTAACCAGCCCCGCTGGGCTCAGGTAGAAAGTCATACCGATCTTGCTGAACAGACTAGCATTAACTACTTAAAAAGTCGTGGTATTTTTCAGATTGATACGGTTTATTTAAGCCACCACGATGCAGACCACATTGGTTATTTACCGTCGGTATTGAAGACGATGACCGTTAGGCAGATTGTGGTTCCGGCCGGAATGGAAAAACAGCCGGCGTTATTAAAACGGTTGGCGGCCCAGCAATATCGCGGGAAAGTAATCGCGGTTACTGATCAGGTGCAACTACCAAATCAGTGCTTGCAAATTGTCCACCCCTTTACTTCGGGGGAGGCAAAGAATGAAGACTCAGTAGTACTAGCAGGACGGTTCGGTGGGCAAGACTTTCTCTTTACCGGCGACCTTGACCGGACTGGTGAACTGGCGGTTATGGCTAAGTATCCAAACTTGCGCGCTACCGTACTCAAGCTGGGGCATCATGGCAGCAAGACGGCTAGTGATCCACGCTTCTTACGGCAGCTGGGTGTAAAAACAGCGATTATCTCTGCCGGACGGTTTAATCGTTATCACCACCCGAGTGACGAGGTGGTGGCTGAATTGAAGCGGGCCCGGATTGCGGCCCTTTCCACTCAGCAGTATGGAATGATAAAATATCATTATTACGGTGACAAGGGTTACTGGCAGACGACATTAAAGGGGGATGAACTTCGGTGGATGTTACCGAACTCGTTAAACAACTAAAAGAAAAAACGCCGGCGCTGGTATACCTGGTGCTCGGCACCCAGCAGGTACTACAGGGAAAGGCGCTGACCGCTTTTTTGTCATTGATTCCTGAAGAGCAGCAGGTCATGAACGTCGGCCGCTATGATATGGAAGTCACCCCAGTTGCGAGTGCACTGGACGATGCAGTGTCAGCACCGTTTTTTGGTGAACGCCGGCTTGTAATCATTAACAAACCTTATTTTCTAACAAATGAAAAAAGGGGTGGGAAGGTAGACCATGATTTATCGGCAGTGATTAAATATCTCCACCATCCGGAACCAACAACCACGCTTGTTTTTCTCGCTCCGTATGAGAAACTGGACGGGCGAAAAAAACTTGTTAAGGAACTGAAAAAGGTGGCGGTGAATGTCAGTGCGGCCCCCTTGGATGAACGCAGTGCCCGTCAGCAGGTTGAAGGACAGTTGCGCCAAGCCGGGTTTACTATTGACGATGCAGCTCTTGAATTGTTGGTTCAGCGGACAAATGCTGATTACGGGTTAATGGTCGCTAACGTGGCTAAACTGGAGATTTTGGCTTACCAGGATAAGCATATTACCGCACCAATGGTTCAAGCATTGGTGCCGCAGTCATTGGATGACAACGTGTTCGACTTGGTGACCGCAGTTCTCCGAAGAGACCAGCCACGGTCGTTAGAACTCTACCAACAGCTGCTTGCTAGTCAAAAGCAGCCTTTGCAGATTAATGCAGTTCTCGTGAGCCAGTTTCGCTTATTAATCCAGTTAAAAGTACTGGTTAACCATGGCCTGAGTCAGGGGAGTATTGCTAGTAGACTTAACGTTCACCCTTACCGGGTCAAGCTGGGACTCCGAACAGTTCGCCAATTTTCCCTTGAGCGGTTGGCAAACGCGTATCTCGGGTTGGTCAAAATCGAGCAAAACCTCAAAACGACCCAACGGGATCCAGAGTTGCTTTTTCAACTGTTTATGCTCCAATATGCTCGGCAAAGGTGAGGCTTTCACGTGAGGGGCCTGGCAAGGGAGAACATTGCTGATTCGATAGTGCGGGACTTGCCAGACGATTTGAAATAGTGAGAAGCAGCCATCCCGATAAGGCGGATTACTAGCCTATGGTTATTTTGCACATTATCACAGTAGTAAGCGGCTGAAAATCAACACAGTAGGTAGCTGGCAGGTCAGATGTTGATAAAGCGGCATGGCCAACTACAATCATCTTGCTAGCCAGCTACTGGCTTGCGACAGCATTAGCTTTAAAATAACGAAGAGGCTGGGAATTGCTTCCCAGCCTCTTTTTGTATGTTTGTAAGAAAGAAAAAAGGCAACTAGGATAAGTTGCCTCCTTGAACCTCATTACTTGTGGTAACGAGCTGACAGACGAGACTTATCCCGTGCTGCTTTATTAGCCTTGATAAGACCCTTTGAGTGGGCACGGTCGATTGCTGAAATAGCATCCTTGTATAACTTTTCAAGGTCGCCTTCACCAGCAAGCTTAGCCTTGTCGAACTTCTTGATTGCAGTCCGCATGTGACTTAATTGGGAAGCGTTCCGTGCTTCGGCCTTTGCACTAGTCTTAACACGTTCGATCGCTGATTTGATGATTGGCATAACTTTCACCTCCGTTATCCGGTATTCAGTTGACCAGAATTTTCAACATTTGTCATTATACAAAAGACTGGCCAGCATTGCAATAGTTTCACGGTAATAGGATTTTCGGGACGGGAAAGAGTTGCAAAATGAGTTGAAATACCTTATATTATTAAAGGTCGCAAGTGCGACGGTGCCTCTTCTCAGTTTGGCGATCCTCACCGACGCCATACTTAGAACTAGGCAGACTTATTAATTGAAAGGTGGGAAATTGATCATGGCTCTTTCAAAAGAACGTAAAGATCAAATCATTAAGCAATTCGCAACTCACGAAGGTGACACTGGTTCTACTCAAGTTCAAGTCGCTGTATTAACTGCTGACATTAACGAACTGAACGAACACCTTCGCACGCACAAGCATGATTACCACTCACAACGTGGTTTGATGAAGAAGATTGGTCACCGGCGGAACCTCTTGGCTTACCTGCGGCGCACTGACCTTCCTGCTTACCGTGAATTGATTAAGGAATTAGGATTACGGCGGTAATTTTATTTCCGCAAAGAGGCTGGGGAAATCCCCCGGCCTTTTATTGTTTAAAAATGGATCAGGGGCCGGGGAGCCCGTTAAGACTGTTTCACGGCGGCTCTCAGTGCGTGAGCCAAAGTTAGGCCGGCTGGTTCGTGGCACTACCTTTGCCAACGCGTAGCAAGCCTCTTGCTAGTCCTTAACTATTATAAAGATAACGTGCGAAATAACCACAGGGCTAGTGTCTAACTACGAACGCTAGCCGGCCCGTGCCGTGCCACCTATCGTTCTAGGTTAGCCATACGCCCTGTCGAGAAGGTTATTTCGCACTCTCTTTGTTTTTAAAATGTTTGATTTCCATTGTGAAGAGCGAATGTGGTAAGATATTAATAGCTATTTATGAACGAATAAATTCTCTGAGCAAACGAATAGCAATACAGAGAAATCAACTTAAAATAAAGGAGCCAATCTAATGAGCAAAATAAAGATTATCCCGTTTGGCGGGGTTCGCGAAAATGGCAAAAATATGTACGCAGTGGAAGTCGACGACCAGATTTTTATCCTGGATACCGGTTTGAAGTACCCAGAAAATGAGTTGATGGGAATCGATGTGGTAATTCCGGACTGGGAATACCTGCGTGACCGGAAGGATAAAATTGTCGGGGTCTTTCTTACCCACGGGCATGCCGACTCAATTGGTGCATTGCCATACTTTTTGATGGACTTTAATGTTCCCGTCTTTGGAAGTGAAATGACGATTGCCCTGGCTAAACTGGCGGTTAAGAAGCACAAGGAAGTTAAGAAATTTAATGACTTCCACGTTGTTGATGCGGGGACCGCGATTGACTTTAATGACGTCACCGTTTCGTTCTTCCAGACCACGCACACGATTCCGGAAACTCTGGGAATTGTTCTTGAAACCGCGGAAGGCAACATTGTTTACACCGGTGATTTCAAGTTCGACCAAACGGCTACCAAGGGTTACCAAACAGACTTAGCCCGGCTTGCTGAAATCGGCTCGCAAGGAGTACTGGCACTGCTGAGTGATTCTGCTGGTGCTGGAATTACTGGTGCTTCCTCACGGGAAAAGGATATTGGCGAATACATCAAGGAAACGTTCAAGTACCAAGATGGCCGGATCATCGTGGCGAGTGTGGCCTCAAACATCATGCGGGTGCAGCAAATCATCGATGCGGCCGTGGCGGTAGACCGGAAGATTGTTCTCTCCGGCAGTGATATCGAACAGATTATCAACACCGCCATGGAGCTAGGTAAACTAAAGATGCCTCAGGACATCCTGATTAGCCTGAAGGAAGCCGATAATCTGGACCCTAAGCAGGTGGTAATTCTGGAAACGGGGAAGATGGGGGAACCTATCAAGTCTCTGCAACAAATCGCTAACGGTGACAACCCGAAGATTAAGCTCAGTGATCAGGACCTGGTATTCGTTACTACTACCCCTTCATATGCCCAGGAAACCGAAGTTCAAAAGACGAAGGATATTATCTACCGGACCGGAGCTGAGGTGAAGTTTATTTCCGATGACCTTAACCCGTCCGGTCATGCTAACCAGAATGACCAGCAGCTGATGCTTAATTTCATGAAGCCGCAGTACTTTATTCCTATCCAGGGTGAATACCGGTTACTGGATCGTCACGCGGAGTTAGCAGAAGAGGTCGGAATTGCACCTGACCGGATTTTCCTAACGAATAAGGGTGACGTGCTGACATACGACCAAGGTGAACTCCACGTTGGGGAACACCTGGATGTTGGCAACACGATGATTGACGGAACCGGTATTGGCGACATCGGAAATATTGTGCTTCGTGACCGGCGGGTCCTGTCTGAAGATGGAATTTTTGTTGTCGTTGCAACGATTGACCGGAAAAAGAAGAAAATCGTTGCCCGTCCCCAAATCACCTCGCGGGGCTTCGTCTTTGTCAAAACTAACCATCAGCTGATGAAGCAGAGTGCTGACCTGGTAGAAAAGGTGGTCCAGGATAACCTTGATCAAAAGGAATTTGACTGGGGACACCTCAAGCAGGATGTTCGTGAGAAACTGAACCGGTTCTTATTTGACCAAACTAAGCGCCATCCCGTTATTTTGCCGGTGATTATGGAAATTAACCAGCACGCCAAGAAGAAGACCAAAAACAAGGGCGAGGCGAAAAAAGATAGCGGTAGTCACAAAAAGGAAGCCCATCACGGTCATGGCCGTGGTCGGGGGCGCAAACGCCAAGCAGAAAAAAGTAAACAAAGTAACTAGTTGAGTAGTGGGGCTGTTGGCAGGGATGCCACAACCCCACTCTGTATCTAAAAGGAAAATTAATATGAATAATGAACAAGAAGAACGCTACCAAAAAGCGCTCCAATTAATGACGGATGAGAAGTGGCTAGAAGCGAGCAGCCTGCTCGAAGACCTGATCGATGAACAGCCTAGTGATGACGTGACAAAGGCACTGGTCCTAGCACTTTACCGTGCTAAACAATACGCACGGGCATTTGTTTACTTCGCGGAACAGGCGGAAGTCTTTACTGGAGATAAGGGACATGCCCGGTTAGCAGTCCACCTTCTTTTGCACAACCAATCCTATATCGCCGCCCGTCTTTTTATTACGGATCTGCCGCTGGACTGGCAGGATGAGTTTGAAACGCTGATTGCTGAAGCTGAGCAGACGGCCGAAGAAAAATTTCAGACAACAATTCAGACCGCGCTCCGGTCCTTTTACCACCTTGGTGACTGCCCACTGAATGAGCAGCAGGAGCGGTTGGGAGCTGCCCGACAGCTACCGTTAAAAGAGTACCTAACGGGAGCACAGTTTTTGCTCCGGGACCCGTATGCCCACCAGCTGATCAAGGCGGCCCTGGTGGATACCCTTCGTCAATTAGGGGTTGACCAGCAGATGGCGCTTCGGTGGTTGGATGCACGGGAATACACCATTAATCCGGCAAAATTATCCGCAATTGAAGAGCTTCCGGTTGTCCAGGAATTGCACCGGGAACTAGCAGACCGTCTTGCCAACCACAACCCCAGTGAATACCAATTGGCTGGTCAGGAGCTGCAAATGCAGCTGATGTTGTTGTACCCGCTGATTGAGGAAAAGGTGACTGATCCTGCTGGTTGGGTCAACTGTCTGATTGGCCGGATTCGCGGAGCGGCTTCTGAGGCGCAGCCAGCCATTCTGGCGGTTCAACGTCAACTGGGGCAGGTAATTGATGATTTAGGTGAAAAACCTTAGCAATATTATTTACAAATGCGGCAAGAGTTGATATGATATTTAAGAATTCTTCTTCAAGCCTTTGATATAAAAGCTTTCAATTGGCGAAAAGAAGTAGTACAATAACTATAAGGGTGTGTCAGTCATTTCTATGAAAGGGCTGGCATTATACTTGTAAATTATCAGGAGGTTTTCATTAATGGCTGAAAAAGAACATTATGAACGTACAAAGCCCCATGTAAACATTGGTACTATTGGCCACGTTGACCATGGGAAGACTACTCTGACTGCTGCTATTACTAAGGTATTGGCAGCTAAGGGTCTTGCAAAGGCAGAAGATTACGCTGATATCGATGCTGCTCCAGAAGAAAAGGAACGTGGTATCACTATCAACACTGCCCACGTTGAATACGAAACTGAAAAGCGTCACTACGCACACATCGATGCGCCAGGTCACGCCGACTACGTTAAGAACATGATTACTGGTGCCGCACAAATGGATGGTGCTATCTTGGTTGTTGCCGCAACTGATGGTCCTATGCCACAAACCCGTGAACACATTCTTCTTGCTCGTCAGGTTGGTGTTCAATACATCGTTGTCTTCTTAAACAAGACTGACTTGGTTGACGATGACGAATTGGTTGACTTGGTTGAAATGGAAGTACGTGACCTTCTTAGCGAATACGATTTCCCTGGTGACGATATTCCGGTTGTTCGTGGTTCCGCCCTCAAGGCTCTTGAAGGTGACCCAGAACAAGAAAAGGTTATCCTTCACTTGATGGATGTTGTTGATGACTACATTCCAACTCCAAAGCGTCCTACTGACAAGCCATTCATGATGCCTGTCGAAGACGTCTTCACTATCACTGGTCGTGGTACTGTTGCTTCTGGTCGTATCGACCGTGGTACTGTTAAGGTTGGTGACGAAGTTGAAATCGTTGGTTTGACTGAAGATGTTCTGAAGTCAACCGTTACTGGTCTGGAAATGTTCCACAAGACTCTTGACCTTGGTGAAGCCGGGGACAACGTTGGTGTTCTTCTTCGTGGTATTTCTCACGACCAAGTTCAACGTGGTCAAGTTCTTGCTGAACCAGGTTCGATCCAAACTCACAAGAACTTCAAGGGTGAAGTTTATGTTATGACTAAGGAAGAAGGGGGCCGTCACACGCCATTCTTCTCCAACTACCGTCCACAATTCTACTTCCACACTACTGATGTTACTGGTACGATTGAATTGCCAGATGGTGTAGAAATGGTTATGCCTGGTGATAACGTAACGTTCACTGTTAACTTACAAAAGCCAGTTGCCCTTGAAAAGGGTCTGAAGTTCACCATCCGTGAAGGTGGACACACTGTTGGTGCCGGTGTGGTATCAGAAGTCTTAGACTAATTTTCAATTAGGCAAATTCAAGAGGTTGGGGCTCATCCCCAGCCTCTTTTTCTTTTAATTTGGGCCGGGAGAAAGCCGCCAATTGGTTGCAATTGCTTGGCCTGTAAGGTAAACTAATAAAGTATGTAAAGACCTGCCTGTAAGGTAAGGATCAAATTGATTGTTATTGGAGGAAATAAAATGTCAGCAAAATGGGAACGCGATAGCGATGCCAGCAAAGGGACATTAACGTTTGATATTGATGTCGACACGATTAAGAAGGGAATTGACGAAGCCTTTGTCGAAACCCGGAAGAAGATTACGGTTCCAGGTTTCCGGAAGGGCCGTGTTCCTCGCCAAATCTTCAACCAAATGTACGGTGAAGAATCCCTTTACCAAGATGCTTTAAACAAGGTCTTGCCAGACGCTTACAGTGCTGCTGTTAAGGAAACTGGAATCAAGCCGGTTGACCAACCAAGTATCGATATTAAGAGCATGGAAAAGGGTCAACCATGGACACTGACTGCCGAAGTTGCGGTTGAACCTGAAGTTAAACTTGGTGACTACAAGGGAATGGAAGTTCCTGAACAAGACACGACCGTTAGTGATGCTGACGTTGACTCTGAAATCGAAAAGAAGCGCCAACAACAAGCGGAATTAGTTTTGAAGGATGAAGACCAGGCTGCTGCTAATGGTGACACTGTCGTTATCGACTACGAAGGTAGCGTTGATGGCGAAAAGTTCGATGGCGGTTCCGCTAACAACTACTCATTGGAACTGGGTTCTGGCTCATTCATTCCCGGTTTTGAAGACCAGTTAGTTGGTCACAAGTCCGGTGATGACGTTGACGTTAAGGTAACCTTCCCAGAAGACTACCACGCTAAGGAATTGGCTGGTAAGGACGCTCTATTCAAGGTTAAGGTTCACGAAATCAAGGAAAAGCAACTGCCAGAGCTTGACGATGACTTTGCCAAGGACGTTGACGAAGATGTTGATACCCTTGACGAATTGAAAGACAAGACTCGCAAGCAATTGCAAGAACAAAAGGACAACCAAGCCAAGGGCGCTATTGAAGATGCTGCCATCGAAAAGGCAGTTGCTAACGCTGAAATCGAAGATATCCCACAAGCAATGCTGGACGAAGACACTAACCGGCAGATGCAGCAATACTTAGCTGGGATGCAGCAACAGGGAATCAGTCCTCAAATGTACTTCCAAATTACTGGTACGAAGGAAGATGACCTGAAGAAGCAATTTGCTAACGACGCTGCACAGCGGGTCAAGACCAACCTGGTTCTGGAAGCCATTGTTGACGATGCTAAGCTGGAAGCTAGCGAAGACGAAATCAAGGATGAAATCAAGGACCTGGCAAAGCAATACGGCATGGAAGAAGATGCAGTAGAAAAGGCATTGTCTAAGGATATGCTGAGCCACGACATCAAGATTAAGAAGGCCGTTGACTTAGTTGCTGATTCTGCAAAGCAGGTTAAGGCAGACGACAAGAAGGCTGACAAGTAAGATTTAGTCGGTCTTAGTAGTGAGAGAAGCTCAATCACGCGGTTGAGCTTTTTTTATTGGAGAACAGAATATTCGAATTCGGACTATAATTCTGGTATGATTATTCCATAAGTTTAGAGGAGGTTCATGAATGTTGGAAGATACCACGAGAACGGATACCATCCACTGTTCGTTTTGCGGAAAGTCGCAAGATGAAGTGAAAAAGATTGTCGCTGGTCCCGGGGTCTACATTTGCAATGAATGTGTTGACCTCTGCCAGGAGATCATCAAACAGGAACTGGCTGAAGATAGTGCTAAGCAAACCTTCCGCGTGCCCACTCCAGCAGAAATCGTTGGTGAACTAGACGACTACGTAATCGGTCAGGCCGACGCTAAAAAGACACTGGCGGTAGCGGTTTACAACCACTATAAGCGGGTTAACGCCATGATGACGGGGGAGAATGACGAGACAGAATTACAGAAGAGCAACATTGCTGTAATCGGGCCGACTGGTTCAGGGAAGACCTACCTGGCACAGTCGCTTGCCCGGATTCTCAACGTGCCCTTTGCAATCGCCGACGCCACGACCCTGACTGAAGCCGGTTACGTCGGCGAAGACGTCGAAAACATTATCTTAAAGCTGCTCCAGGCGGCGGATTTCGATGTGGAACGGGCTGAAAAGGGAATTATCTACATTGACGAAATTGATAAGATCGCGAAGAAGAGCGAGAATGTTTCAATTACCCGGGATGTTTCTGGTGAGGGGGTCCAGCAGGCCCTGTTGAAGATCCTGGAAGGAACGGTTGCTAACGTTCCGCCACAGGGGGGCCGGAAGCACCCACAGCAAGAATTTATCCAGGTGGATACCAGCAACATCCTCTTTATCGTCGGCGGGGCTTTCGACGGAATAGAGAATATTGTCAAGGAACGGATTGGTGAAAAGACGATTGGTTTTGGCACCAGCAGCTCCGCACGGGATAACATTACCGAAAAGAACATTTTACAGCACGTGATTCCAGAAGACCTGCTCAAGTTCGGCTTGATTCCTGAGTTTATCGGTCGGTTGCCAGTCATGACGGCCCTGCAGAAGTTAGATGAGCAGGACCTGATTCGGATCCTAACAGAGCCGAAGAATGCCCTGGTAAAGCAATATCAGGAACTGATTAAGCTGGACGGCAGCGAACTAAGTTTTACTGATGGCGCCCTGCGCGCGATGGCCGAACTGGCAATTAAACGGAATACCGGAGCCCGGGGACTCCGGTCAATCATTGAAGAGGTCATGCAGGACGTGATGTTTGACCTGCCAAGTCGTGAAGACGTTGCCAAGGTGGTAATCGGGAAGCGGTGCGTTACTGACCACGCCGAGCCTAAGTACGTATTAAAGGACCAGCAGGCGTCATAGCCGGGGAGTTTTTCAATGGAAGTTCATAATGTTGATTTAACAATTAGTGCGGTGCGGCCGGACCAGTATCCGAAGACCAACTATCCAGAAGTGGCCCTGGTGGGGCGGTCAAATGTTGGAAAATCATCGTTAACCAACGTATTGATTAACCGGCGGAATTTTGCTCACACTTCTAGTCAGCCGGGGAAAACGCAGACCTTAAACTTCTACGCGGTTGAGGATCAGCTGTACTTTGTCGATGTCCCGGGTTACGGCTACGCCAAGGTTTCTAAAAAGGAGCGGGAACGCTTCGGCCAGATGATTGAGCAGTATTTAACCCAACGGGATCAGCTGCGGGGCGCAATTTTACTGGTTGATGGCCGGCACGCACCGACAGCGGATGATGTTAGTATGTACCAATGGTTGCAGTACTACCATATTCCGACCCTGGTGGTGGCTACCAAGATCGATAAGGTCAAGGGGAATACCTGGAACCGCCAGGAAAGCCTGATTAAAAAGACGCTGGGGCTGGCGGCTGGTGACCAGCTAGTCCTTTTCTCAGCGGTGAACAAGACGGGGAAGGATGCTGTCTGGCAGTGGATTGATGAACGAACGGGGATGAAGTAACGGTGGATTTTAATGAATACCAAAACGCGGCGAAGCGCACCTTGTATGGAAACGAGCAGGTATTGACTAACTGTGCCCTCGGCTTAGCGGGGGAGTCCGGTCAGGTGGTTGACCTGGTGAAGAATTACGTCTTCCGGGGACAAAAACTGAGCCGCCAGGAATTAGTCCACGAGATGGGAGATGTCTTGTGGTACTTATCGCAAGTCGCGGAATGGGCAGATATTCCGTTTGAAGAGGTTGCTAAGGCTAACATTGCCGAGCTCAACCGTCGCTACCCAGCCGGGTTTAAAAAGCAAAACTAAAGGGAGAGCACGGGACGAAGATTAGGCGGACTTTGTCTCCGTGTCCCTTCCGGCTAGATACAAAAGGGCCATCAAGTTCGGCAATGCGAATTTGATGGCCCTTTTAGCGTTCATAAAAAATAGGGGAGTGGCTTGCCTCCCCCTGCTGCGAGGTTACTTGTTTTTCTCGTCTTGTTTCTCAGCTGACTTTTCTTGGTCCTTGGCCGGTTTTTTAGCCGGCTTCTTCTTTGGGTCAATCGCAAACTGGTCGAAAAGGCGGTCTAGTTGTTCGCTTCTCCTGGTTACTAAGCCCATTCTTATCGCTCCCTTGGTTAATATTCAGAACATCATAGCATAGCGCTTCCCTGGTTTGCAAGGAAAATCCTGGGAAAGTAGAACGGATTCTTTGCGTTGCTAGCGCGTTTTCCGATATAATATTATACTAGCATTTATCACGGAGGGTTACGATGGCAAGCGAATATCTTGAACATAAGTTAGCTTTATTGCCGGATAAGCCCGGCTGCTATTTAATGAAAAATATCAATGGGCAAATTATTTACGTTGGTAAGGCCAAGAACCTCAAGAACCGGGTGCGTTCGTACTTTAAGAGTTCACACACCGGGAAGGTAGCCAAGATGGTTTCAGAAGTAGCCGATTTTGAAACCATTGTGACTTCAACCAATAAGGAGTCGTTCCTGCTCGAAATCACGCTGATTCAGAAACACCAACCCTACTTTAACATTAAGTTAAAGCGGGGGACTGGCTACCCCTACATTAAAATTACTAATGAGCGCGACCCCCAGATAAAGATCACGGGAAAAATCAAAAAGGATGGTGCCTACTACTTTGGCCCCTATCCTAACGTGTACGCCGCGGAAGAAACGGTCCACTTTATACAAAAGGTGTACCCTTTACGGCGGTGCAATGGCTTTCAGGGGCGTCCCTGCCTGTATTACCACATGGGACAATGCCTGGGGGCCTGTTTTAAGGAAGTTCCGCCAGCCGAGTACGCGGCCCAAATTAAGCGGATTAAGTCTTTCCTTAATGGCAATACCGCGAATGTGAAGAAGCACTTGCTGGCAAGGATGAATAAGGCGGCTAGTGATCTGGAGTACGAACGGGCTGCCGAAATTCGTGACCAGCTCCACTATATTGAGGTCACGGTGGAGAAGCAGAAGATCATTTCGAATGATAAGACCCCACGGGACCTCTTTAATTTCTACATGGACAAGGGCTGGCTGTCGATTCAGCTCTTCTTTATCCGCCAGGCCCGGCTGATGAAGCGGGAAAAACGGCTGTTCCCAATTGTCGACACGGCGGTCGAGGAAATGACCAGTTTTATTCTTCAATTTTATAACCGGCGCAATAACATCCTTCCCCGGGAGCTCCTCCTCCCCGCTGGCCTTCCTAATAAAGAAATCAGCGAAATCCTGGGGATCCCGGTTCGGACACCTGAGCGGGGGGAGAAGCGCGACCTGCTTGCAATGGCGGCTGAAAACGCGCGACTGACCCTTGATGAAAAGTTCCGGCTGCTGGAAATGGATAAGGGCAAGACTACCGGCGCGATGAAGGAGATCACAGACGCCCTGGGGTTGCCGGTGGGGCATAAAATTGAAGCCTTTGACCATTCTCATATTCAGGGAGCCGACCCGGTCAGCGCGATGGTTGTCTTCGTTGATGGCGAGCCCGCAAAGAAGCTCTACCGAAAGTATAAGCTCAAGACGGTAGTTGACCATGCGGATGAAGCTGCTAGTACCCGGGAAGTCATTCGGCGGCGTTATGGCCGGCTCTTGAGGGAGAATAAGCCGATGCCAGACATGATTTTTATGGACGGCGGTGACATCCAGATGAACGCGGTTAAGGATGTGCTTGAAAACGAACTGGGCTTGGATATTCCAGTCGTGGGGATGGTCAAGAATGATAAGCACAAGACGGCGGACCTATTATTTGGGAGCGAAGATGCCCACGTTAACCTTGACCCCCGCAGTCAGGGCTTCTACCTTGTTCAGCGGATTCAGGACGAGGTGCACCGGTTTGCGATTACCTACCACCGGAGCGTCCACACGAAGCATTCCCTGAGTTCCCGCCTTGATGAGATCAAGGGAGTCGGGCCACGAACCCGGACAAAACTGCTCAAGAAGTACGGCTCGGTGACCAAAATTGCCCAGGCACCGGTGGAAGAGATTCATGCGCTGGGGATCAATAGACCGACCGCCCAGTTGATTAAGGTTTCCCTCCAAAAAAACGCCGAAGTCGCGAAGGGGAGCAGTCACGATTGATTTTGACGGCCCCTCTTTTTTCCAATATACTAGAGATAAGATAATAGAACGGAGAAAATCATCATGAATACCTTTGTTGATCAAATTAAGATAGAAGCGCATGCCGGAAAGGGCGGCGATGGGATGGTCGCCTTTCGGCGGGAAAAGTACGTTCCTAATGGTGGCCCAGCCGGAGGGGACGGTGGCCATGGTGGCAGCATCGTTTTGAAAGTTGATGAAGGGCTGCGTACGCTGATGGACTTTCGTTATCACCGGATTTTTAAGGCGAAAAATGGTGGGAACGGGATGAATAAGCAGATGACCGGTCCGAGTGCGCCGGACACGGTAATTGCGGTTCCCCAGGGCACAACCGTCCGCGACCTCGATACCGGCCAGATTATCGGGGACCTGGTTGAAAACGGCCAGGAGCTGGTAATCGCCCAGGGCGGCCGGGGCGGCCGGGGAAACATTCACTTTGCGAGTGCCAAGAATCCGGCCCCCGAAATCGCTGAAAATGGGGAGCCGGGAGAAGACCGCTACCTAGAACTAGAGTTGAAGATGTTGGCTGACGTGGGGCTCATCGGTTTCCCTTCGGTGGGGAAGTCGACCTTACTGTCAGTAGTCACGGGTGCTAAGCCGAAGATTGCCGCCTACGAGTTCACCACCCTGGTACCAAACCTGGGAATGGTGATGCTCCCGGATGGGCGGGATTTTGCCATGGCTGATATGCCCGGATTGATCGAGGGTGCTTCAAAGGGAATTGGTCTTGGCCTTAAATTCCTGCGGCACATCGAGCGAACACGGGTGTTGCTCCACCTGGTTGACATGAGCAGTGAGGACGAAAACCAGGCCATCGAGCGCTACAGGCAAATTAACCAGGAGTTGGCAAACTACGATCCAGAGCTCTTGAAACGGCCGCAAATTGTCGTTGCAACGAAGATGGATCTGCCAAATGCTGAAAAGAACCTGGCCGTGTTCCAAAAGCAGCTGGCTACGGATAAGAGCCTGGAAAAACAGCCGGCAATTTTCCCGATTTCGGCAGTTACGCACCAGGGGGTCCAAAAGTTGATGCAGCTGACCGCCGACCTGCTTGACCAGACGCCGGTGTTTGATAGCGAAAGCCACGATGAACAATTGACTCCTGAGTATGAAGCAGCGGGGAAGAAATTCCAGGACGCGCAGGAACCAGACTTTACCATCAGCAAGGATGATGACGGCACATGGGTCCTGGGCGGCGAAAAGTTGCTGCGCCTGTTTGACATGACCGACCTGACCCATGAGCAGAGTCAATTACGCTTCGCGCGTCAAATGCGGCAAATGGGAGTCGATGATGCCTTGCGTGAAAAGGGAATTCAGGATGGCGACATGGTTCGGATCCGCAAGTTCGTCTTTGAATTTATCCAGTAATTGAGAGTGAGAAGGTAGGGAAGTTTAATAATGCAACTTGAATTTTTAGGAACCGGCGCCGGGTCACCCAGCAAGCAGCGCAATGTTTCTAGCGTTGCCCTGCGGTTGCTGGAGGAGCGCAATGCTATCTGGCTGTTTGATGTTGGTGAAGCGACGCAGCACCAAATCTTAAACACCACCATCCGCCCACGGAAAATTGAAAAGATTTTTATCACCCACCTGCACGGTGACCATATTTTTGGCCTACCAGGACTGCTGAGTTCACGGTCTTTCCAGGGGGGAACCGAACCCCTGACCATTTATGGTCCGGTGGGGATTAAGCGCTTTGTGACGACGGCATTGCAAGTTAGCGAGTCCCGTTTGAGTTACCCGCTTCACTTTGTGGAAATTGATCACGAGGGAGAGGCCTTTCACGACCGGGGCTTCACGGTCACTGCCAGAAAGCTGGACCATAAAATTGCTTGCTACGGTTACCGGGTGGTTGAAGCTGACCATCCTGGTGAGCTGCAGGTTGATAAGCTCCGGGCATTGAACATTCCGTCCGGGCCGGTTTATGGGCAACTAAAGGCCGGTAAGGTAGTCACCTTAGCTGATGGGCGCACTGTCAATGGGCAAGACTTCATTGGGGCGCCACAGAAAGGCCGGATCATTGCTATTTGTGGTGACACCCGAAAGACGGCTAATGCTGTGGAACTAGCGCAGGATGCGGACGTCCTGGTGCATGAAAGTACCTTTGCTAAGGACGAGGCGAAACTCGCCCGCAGCTATTACCACTCGACCAGTTTACAGGCGGCCGAAATTGCGAAACGGGCCGGGGCCAAGCGGTTATTGCTGAACCACATTTCCGCTCGCTATGCCGGCCGGGCTGCCTACCAGCTTGCCTACCAGGTTCGCGATGTTTTCCCGGAGACCCGGGTGGTCAATGATTTTGATGTAGTTGAGATTCCGTTTAATAAATAAGGGGTGGTCGTGATGATGAGGCGAGTAAAGACCTTGCGTTTCTTACGTAATGAAGTCGTGCTGATTACAGGAGGTTCTAGTGGGATTGGTAAGGCCTTAGCACTAGAAGCCGCACGGCGGGGGGCAATCGTTGTTGTGACTGCCCGGAATGAAGAAAAGTTGGAGCAAGTCGCCAAACAGTGTCTCCTGTTATCGGGCCGGCCGGCCTTTGCTTACCGCATGGATGCCACTTCGCCGGATGACATTGATGAGGTCCTTGACAAGATTCAGCACCAGGTCGGTGGAATCGACGTCCTAGTTAATTCGGCCGGCTTGGGTGAGTTTACCCCCGCGGCTAGCCAGTCTTATAAGACAATGAGACAAATGACTGACGTAAACCTGCTGGCATTGATGTATATTAGCCGTTGCGTGGCCCGGCAGATGATGGACCAGGGCTATGGAGCAATTATTAACCTGGGGTCAGCAGACGGTAAGATTCCGACCCCGAATAGCGCGGCTTATTCAGCCAGCAAGGCGGGGGTCATTCAGTTTGATAACGTCCTGCGGATGGAAGTGGCAGACTACGGTGTCCAGGTGCTGACAGTTAATCCAGGACCAGTTAGCACACCCTTCTTTGAGAAGGCCGACCAGGATGGCAGTTACCGCTCGCACCTGCCGAAGTGGATGTTCATCTCAGCTGATGAGTTAGCTTGCCGGGTGTGGAATAATGTTGGCTATAAGACGCGGGAAATTAACGTTCCTGGCTACGTAGCCTACCTGGGCTGGGCCTACCAAGTTTTCCCTGGACTGGGTGACTGGGCGATTAAGAAGTTCTTTGACTTCCAGCAGAATAAAAAGGAATTGTAAAGTTGGCAGGAGTGGCTTAGTGGTCACGCCTTTCTTATTTTAGGAGAATGTGGGGAAGAAAATGATCGAAGCACGTTATAATTGGCAGGACCAAAGTGCCAAAGTTGATCAACAGGTTGTCCAAACGCTTCAGGACGAATTAGCGATTTCCAAAACGATGGCAGTCCTGCTGGCCGAACGGGGGATTGCCGATGCTCAAGCAGCACGGGACTTCCTGAAGCCTAGTTTATCAGCTGTTCATGATCCCCGGCTGCTTCATGATATGGATCAGGCAGTCGAGCGGATTGAAACAGCGGTTGCCAATGGCGAAAAGATTACAGTTTATGGTGACTACGACGCGGATGGTATTACCAGTACTGCCGTGATGTATGAAGCCTTGACCGGTATCGGTGCCGATGTTGACTACTATGTTCCTGACCGCTTTAAGGATGGCTATGGGCCGAACCAGGCCGCTTACGATCGAATCATTGCTAACGGGACTAAACTGATTGTCACGGTGGATAACGGGGTGAGTGGCAAGCAAGTGATTGAATCCACCATTGCCCAGGGTGTCGATGTCGTAATCACGGATCACCACGAATTGCCCGCGGAACTGCCGAAAGCAACCGCCATTGTTCACCCCCGTTACCCGGGGAGCAGCTACCCGTTTCCTGACCTTTCCGGTGTGGGGGTGGCGTTTAAACTTGTCTGGGCTCTTCAGGAGGAATTTCCCGAGGAGATGTTGGACCTGCTGGCCATCGGGGAAATTGCCGATGTGGTTAGTGTTACGGATGAAAACCGTGCTTTGATTTCGCTGGGGATTCAGGAGCTGCGGCAGGGGATGCGGCCGGGTCTCCACGCACTGATCAGCTTGGCTGGCGTTAACGAAAGCCAGCTAACGGACCAGGAAATTGGTTTTACCATCGCTCCGCGTTTGAACGCCCTTGGACGGGTGGCAAATGCTAATGCTGGTGTGGAATTGCTGACGACTTTGGATGAAAATCGGGGCCGAGAACTAGCCGAGCAGGTAGAAGCTGCTAACCAGGAACGCCGGCAGCTAGTTGATGATATTATGACCACTGCTAAAAAACAGGCTTTAAGTCCTGCTAACCAGCAGCGCCCGGTACTCGTGTTGGCAGGACATGGTTGGCACCAAGGAGTGCTGGGAATCGTGGCTAGCCGGATCATGGACGATACCGGTAAGCCGACAATTGTTGCCGGAATTAATGAAGACGAAGAAGTTGCCAAGGCCTCAGGGCGGAGTTTGCCCGGCTTCAACCTTTTTCAGGCATTGGATCAGCACCGGGACTTGTTCACCGCGTTTGGTGGGCACCCGGCAGCCTGTGGCTTGTCCCTGCCTGAGGAGCAGTTAGGAACTTTACAGGAGGCCTTAGTGGCGGAAGCAGCTGAGCAGGGCTTTACGGGTAAGCAGAAGCAGCCACTGGCAGTTGCGACTGGGTTAGCGGTTGGCGATGTGACGGAGCAACTTTACCAGCAGCTTCAACAGCTGGGACCGTTTGGACCAGGGAATGACCAGCCCGTCTTTCTGTTCCGTGATGTCCAGCCAACGAATGTGAAGACGATGGGGAAGGATAACAGCCACCTTAAATTTAACCTCAGCCCCCAGTTGGCGGTGGTGGCCTTTAACCAGGGCAACTTGGCACCGCTACTGGCTGGGCAGGGGACCACGGTGGACATGGTTGCAAAACTGAGTATTAATGAGTGGCAGGGCAAGCGTCAGGTTCAGTTGATGCTGGAGGATATTCAAATAACGGGAACGGTTATCTTGGATCGGCGAACGAACCATTTAACACCCCACCATTTTGAGATGCCGGGCTATTACCTGGTTTATAATGACCGCTTGCGTCAAAACATTGCTCCCCACCTTCCAGCGGGGACTGCAATTTCGCCGGTGGAGGCGGGGAAAATTGACTTCGCCAATGAGCGGCTGACGGTGGTTGATTGTCCGGCCGACTTAGCTGCTTTTAAAGCACTCTTCGCTAATGATAGTGCTGCGCCGGCGATCATCCGTCTCCTGCTCTACGAGGCTAATAGTATTTATTTGGCGGGCTTGCCCACACGGACGGATTTTGTCAGTCTGTACCGCTTCCTCGCCCAACAGGCCAGCATACAGTGGCCGCAACAACGGTCTGCTGTTAGTCGGTATTTAAGAATCAATGAAGTCCGCTTAAATTTGATGATAAGTGTGTTTTCTGAAGCAGGATTTGTTACAATAAAAGATGGTGTTTTAAACCTGGTTGCTGACGTTCAGAAAACCGATTTAAAACAAACGGATCACTATCAAGCGCGATTAGCTCAATATCAAGCTGAACAGACGCTGCTGTTTAGTGATGCGGGGACGGTGGCTGAATGGGTCAGCCAGTGCCTGAAGAAGAATTAAAGGAGAAAATTTCTGGTATGACTTTAGACCTTTATAAATACGTTGCCAGTATTCCTGATTACCCGGAGAAGGGGATTATTTTTCGGGACATTCTGCCATTGATGGCGAATGGTGAGGCTTATAAGCAGGCAACTGATGAGTTGGTTGATTACGCTAAAAATAAGAATGTTGATATGGTAGTGGGCCCTGAAGCCCGTGGCTTTATTGTCGGGTGCCCGATTGCCCGCGAATTAGGTGTCGGCTTTGCACCAGCACGGAAGAAGGGGAAGCTCCCCCGTAAGGCAATTAGTGCGAGCTACACTTTAGAGTACAGCACTGCAACCCTGCAGATGGAGGAAGATTCCATTAAGCCTGGTCAACGGGTCCTAGTCGTTGATGACCTGTTGGCAACCGGTGGGACCATCTCCGCGACAATTGAAATGGTTGAAAAGATGGGCGGCATTGTGGTCGGTTGCGCCTTCTTGATCGAGTTGAAAGACTTAAACGGTCGGGAAAAGATTAAGGATTACGATGTCAAGGCGTTGATGGAGTTTTAATAATTGGGGCTGAGGAGTAACTCGGCCTTTTTTAAGTTAAACAGCTGACCTGATTGATTAAAGGAGTTTTGTAATGTTAATTTTAGTAATTTTTGCCGGCTTGACGTTAATCCTCGGCGCGTTTTATTTGACCAATTCCTGGCAGCGGTACCGTGAGTGGAAATCCGGGACGATTATCGTTGTTTTAAGCTTGATTGCGGTCGTTTACGGGGCCATCAATTTGCCGTACTGGAATAGGAGCTCACAGTCAGGCAGCTCTAGTACGAGCTCATCACAGCAGGTGCAGAGTAGTAGCTTTTCGAACGCCCTTAGCGGGATTAACGGGGCGGCTAACGGCCAGAACCAGCAGATGTCTGTTTTGCGACAATTGCAAAAGGGCTATTCGAAGTTGGGAACGGTTGAATTTCGGGAGGAGGACAACACTTACGTTGTCAAGCCAACGGATGATAATACCGTGAAGGCAATTCAGGCACTGGTTCAGGATCCCAGCCAGGCTAGCCAGATTGGCTGGTCGAACTTAACTGATTCAATCAAGAAGAACTCGGAACAGGTATCTAAGGCCCTGAACGGAGATTACTCCATCAGCATTGTTAATCCAGATAAGACCAGCCAAGCAGTGTACACCGCAAAGAACGGCCAGACAACTTACGATATTGCTAACCAGAAATAAAAAGTCAACGTCTTCACAGTTCTATCCAGGCAAACTGTGAAGGCGTTTTATTCTGTTGTTTTAGTTCGAATTGGCAGAGTTAACTTTTGAGTTTACTATTAGGGGAATTTTTGGTATAGTATAGAAGTTGGAAATTTAATGGAGAGTTGGCAGAGTGGTAATGCACCGGACTCGAAATCCGGCGAACCCGTGTTGAGCGGGCGCGCAGGTTCAAATCCTGTACTCTCCTTTTTTACTACCGTTTAACCACGGTCGAACTTAAAACGTGTAACCGGCTAGGACGTTGAAGCATCATCGTTCTAGCCGGTTTCTTAATCTTAGCTCATGGTATCCGTTTGCTGGCATTGGCGTGAAAGTTAACTCTGGTTGGTTTCGATAGTATAATATTTAAAATGGCTAGTGAAGAATAAAGGAATTAAGAAGTATGACAAGAAAGTATTATGCGGTAAAAAAGGGACGGCAAACAGGCATCTATACCAGTTGGCCGGAGTGTCAAAAAATGGTCAGCGGCTTTCCAGGGGCGGTGTATCGTTCATTCGTTGACCGTCCGGCGGCTGAGAACTGGTTGAACTCCGACCAGGAATTGCGACCACACCAGGCTAATGAGCAGCTGCAATTAAAACTGGACGAGCGTTCGTTTGCCCAGCAGGCTCCTGACACTACCAGCCGTCCGACAATTCTGCTCTATACAGACGGCGGTTCTCGCAATCACGGGAATCGGCTCGGCCAGCACGTCCGGAATGACGATAAGGCTGCCTGGGCGTACCTGATTGAACGCCGGGGTCACCAGTACACCGGAACCGACGGCGAGTTTGGGGCAACCAACAATAAGATGGAACTGACGGCCCTGTTAACGGCACTTCAGACGATTAAGGCACACCACTGGCAAAATGAGCTGATTAGTGCGACCCTGGATTCACACTATGTCTTGGATCCCATTACTAAGGGCTGGCTCTACGGCTGGCAGCGGCGGGGTTGGAAAACTTCCACCGGTAAGCCGGTTGCCAACAAAGCGCTCTGGCAGGAAATGCTGAAAATCCTTCCCCAGTTTACGCACCTTCACTTTAAGTGGACCAAGGGCCACGCTGATAACCTCGGGAATAACATAGTTGATGAATTATTAAACACCACGATGGATAAGATGGGAGAATAGGGAATGAAGATTGGAATTGATAAGCTCGCTTTTGCAACTACGGATAAGTACATGGACCTGCGGGAACTAGCAGCTGCCCGCAATGCTGACCCTGACAAGTACACAATCGGGATTGGCCAGGACCTGCAAGCGGTTGTCCCGCCAACTCAGGATATCGTAACGCTTGCCGCTGCTGCTGCTCAAAAGCTGCTCACGCCAGCAATCGCCCAACGCATTTCGACCGTGATTGTAGCTACGGAATCAGGCATTGATAACTCGAAGGCCGCGGCGATTTACGTAAAGCACCTGCTGGGGCTAGGGGACTTCGTGCGCACAGTAGAACTAAAGGAAGCCTGTTACTCGGCCACCGCGGGTTTACAGTTTGCACGGGGAATCGTAGCCCTGAACCCGCAGGAAGAAGTGTTGGTCATTGCGGCTGACATTGCCCGTTATGGGCTAAATACACCGGGCGAGGTAACCCAGGGGGCCGGTGCGGTAGCGATGATAGTTAGTCAAAACCCGCGGGTCCTGGCAATTGAGGACACCAGTGTCAGCCTGACGAAGGACATTATGGACTTCTGGCGGCCACTATACGCTACCGAAGCCTTCGTTGACGGGAAGTATTCGACTAGTGTCTACATCGACTGCTTCCGGGAAGTCCTAACTAGGTATCAGCAACTAACCGGCCATCCGCTTGCTGACTTTAGCGCATTGCTTTTCCACCTGCCGTTTACGAAAATGGGCAAGAAGGCCTTAGAGGCAGTGTTAGGCGACCGGGCGGATGCAACTGCTGAGCGCTTCCGCCGGGCACTAACAGCCAGTCAGGCAGCCTGCCGCCAGGTCGGCAACTTATACACCGGTTCATTATATCTGGCCTTAATGTCCTACCTCCAAAACGGTGAAGCCCAAGCTGGCGACCGGCTTGGACTGTTTAGCTATGGTTCGGGAGCGGAGGGAGAATTCTTTACTGGAATTTTACAGCCCGGCTTTGCTGATTATGTATTACCACTTAGCTCAGCCTTGCGGGACCGCCAGCAAGTCTCTGTTGCTGAATATGAGCGTCTTTTCAACCAGCAGCTGGGGATGACTGCGGAAGACGTTAATTTTAGTACAGAAGGCGACTCCGCACCCTTTGTGCTGGCCGGGCAAAAGGATCACCAGCGCCAATATCAGGCTAACTAAGTAAGAAATAGGAGAGGGATAAAACGGTTGCGTTTGGTTGGAAAACCAAACCCAGCCGTTTATTTTTTCTGGGTGGCTAGTTGCAAATTAGTTTTAAAAATAACAACGAGGCTGGGAGAAAAATTTGCTTTCTCACCAGCCTCGTGCTAGTTTTCAATAATTACAAAGGTCACGTGGCAACCCCCCAGGCTGACTTTTGGAAGGCAAGGTAATTTGCCTCCAGACGCTAGTTATCCATGCCAGGCAACCACTTTCCCCGTCTTTTGAGGTGTTTAAAAAATGTTATCCCGGAAAAGGCCAACGACCCGGCCGAGGATTCTAACATTCTTGAGATAAATGGGGTCCATCGTATCATTTTCCGGTTGGAGACGGAAGCGGTCTTTTTCCTTGAAGAACCGCTTGCAGGTGGCCTCGTTGTCCTCGTTCATGGCGATGACAATATCCCCGTTTTTGGCGGTTGACTGTTTCCGGACAATCACCTGGTCGCCATTAAGGATTCCGGCCTTGATCATGCTGGTTCCCCGAATGGTCAGCATGTACAGGTCGTTATTATCCTGAATCGATGGTGGGATGGGGAAGTAGTCGGTGGCATCCTCCACGGCCAGAATTGGCTGTCCGGCGGTAACCACCCCTAGCAAGGGAATTTTTGTTTGTAGGGGCTTTACGCCGAGAAGGTCGAAGCCCTTGGGCGTAATTTCCAGTGCCCGGGGCTTGGAGGGGTCTTTTTGGAGGAAACCGCCCTCGATTAGGCGGTTGATGTGTCCATGAACCGTCGACGTGGACGAAAGACCGACCGCACTACAAATTTCACGCACGGTCGGTGGGTAGCCGTGCTCGGTCACTGCTTTGTGAATATAATTGAGGACCGCTAATTGTTTATTTTTTACTGGCTTCATTATGCCAACACCTCATTAAAAATAGTATTATAATAAAGAATATCATAGTTTGTGCCGAACTTCAAACACACGTTCGCAATTGACAAACTTTGACATTAACTTAAAATGAGAGTGTGCTAGAACTAGCCTGTTTAGTTCGTCGTAGCTGCCTTTGCAAAAATAGTTGCGACATGCAGCAAGTCCATTTTGGGCAACCTGGCCGCGAGTTTGCGCTGCAACACTGTTATTTTTAAACCAGGGGGATTTCACCCCATGTTAAAGCTGACCAGGTTGCTGGATAATTTTCATTTAACTGAATTACGATTGGAGGGTAAAGATTATGGCTGAATCCGCAGAACAAGAGAAGTTATTGAAACGGATCAATGAATTGGCCCACAAGAATAAAAAAGAAGGGTTAACCGAGGCGGAAACACGTGAACGTGAGCGTCTTCGCCGGGAATACATCAAAAACTTCCGGGAAACGATGCGTAGTAACATTGAAATGATGCGTATCTACGATAAAGAGGGCAATGAAGTTACCCCAGAAAAAGTCCGGGAAGTTCAACGTAAAAAGGGCCTGCGTGATGATTAAATTGGATTAGCTCTTTTCAATTTATTAACATTCGTGTAATATGAACAAGTAACTATGCAAAGGGGGAAATACTCGTGGCGACAACAATTGTATGGGCCATTTTAGCCCTATTAGTCGGTCTGCTGGTCGGCTTCTTTGGTGCTCGTAAGTACATGGAAAATTACCTTCGCAACAATCCACCGATTTCTGAGGAAATGCTGCGGACGATGATGCTCCAAATGGGTCAGAAACCATCCAGCCGGAAGTTGCACCAAATGATGCAATCGATGAAGGCCCAGGCTAAAAAAGCTAACACTAAGTAATTTTGACCTGTCCCATAACTAAAAGCAGGCCTCCAGCGTTCGACTTTGCCGAGCGTTGGAGGCCGTTTGTATACTGCGCTATTTGCAGTTTAATTGATAGGGTTAGAAGTCGTCGTTCTTCGGCTTGGGGGGCATGACGTATTTGAAATCCGGGTTGATTTGCTGATCGAGCTGGTCGAAGGCGGCTTGCATTTGCGCTTCTAGCTGGGCTTGATACTTTTCGTCCAGCTTGGTCTTGTGGTCGACGACGATTGGCTTACCAAATGCAATCTGCCGGGGTTGTCGGGTAAAGAGCTTACCGAACGAGAGTGGTCCCTGGTAGACAGCCGGCACGAGCGGGACGTTTGCCAACTTGGCAATCAGGGTCGCCCCACCCTTGAGCTTCGCTGAATAGCGGGAGCCGCTCGGGAAAATGATGGTCGAGAGGTCCGACTGACGCAACAGCTTGACCGGTTGCTTAATGGCTGATGGGCCCGGGTGCTTTCGGTCTACCGGATAGGCATTGAGCGCCCGCAGAAACTTGGCCGCTAGCGGATTCTTAAAGAGCTCTTTTTTTGCCATGAAGCTAAACTTCTTGGGCCAAACTGCGATTGCGATGAGGACCGGGTCCATCCAGGTCCGGTGTGGGGCGACGATGATGTAATTTCCTTCCGGAAGGTTTTCCCGGTTGTATATTTTAGCCCGCCCGTTAATGAGGGTTAAAAATGGGCTGACGATTTTTACTAAGACGGTGTAAAGCATAGCTATTTCTTCCAATCTTTTTAATTTCTTTGTAAAGTATGACGAAAAATAACGCAACATGCAAGTGGAGGGCGAAAAGTGTCATGAAAAACCAGGCTAACCTATTGAAAGACGATGAGCGAATCGATCAGCTATACAGTAATGATGTGCGGTTAATTCAGAGCCCGAGTTGCTTTGCCTTTTCGCTGGACGCGGTCCTGCTCGCTGATTTTGTTCGCCCCAACCAACGGCAACGGCTGCGGACGGTTGACCTTTGTGCCGGTAACGCAGCAATTGGCTTGTTTTTACATGATAAGTTGGGCGGGCAGTTTACCGAAGTGGAACTGCAACCGCGGATTGCGGATATGGCTCGCCGAAGCATCGAATTAAACGGCCTGGCGGAGCGGTACCAGGTCCTCAACCTGGATATTGCGGATGTCTTTTCTGTAATTCCGAAGGACTCCGCCGATGTGGTGCTGTGTAACCCGCCGTATTTTCCGGTGACCGCAAAGAGCCAGAAGAATCCCAACCAGTACTTGGCAATTGCCCGGCACGAACTTAAAACCAACTTGGTGACCGTTGCCCAGCAGATGAGCGGCCTGCTAAAAATGAACGGCCACGGTTACCTAGTTCACCGGCCGGACCGGCTAACGGAAATTTTAACGGTCCTCCAGCAAAACCGGCTGGTGCCGAAACGTCTCCGTTTAATTTATCCTAAGCCAGGGCGGGAGGCTAACATGGTGCTGATTGAAGTTATTAAGGACGGCAAGGCTGGGGGCTTGAAGGTTGTCCCACCATTGACGGTCAACGATGCGGCAGGAAACTACCAGCCGGAAGTGAGGAAGCTGTTGTATGGAGAAGAGTAAAGATTACTATATCTACGTTCTTTACTGCGCCGATGACAGCCTTTATTGTGGCTTTACCGATAATGTAGCCCGCCGGTTTGCCGCCCACCAGGAGTTTCGAGGAGCCAAGTACACGAAGGTCAAATCCCGCCACCCGTTGCGGCTGGTTTATAGCGAGCGCTTTAGCAGCAAGCACGACGCGCTCAGTGCAGAATACCACTTCAAACACCAGTCCCGGCAAAAGAAACTGCTTTATCTGTCGCACCACGGGGTCAACCTGGCTTCCTTCGTGCGGTCACGGAAATTTAACTGATTAGTGGCTGAAAGACTTGTCAAGCACGGGGCTTTTTTGTATACTATTATTCGGTGTTTAATAACATATAACACACCCGTGCCGATAAGTGGGGATGTGCCTAACTTTTGTCAGGTTCCGCACTTAGCTGACGCCCGGGGAGGAAAAAACATTTTGGAGGTATAACACTAATGTCTGTTGTTACTATGAAGCAATTGCTTGAAGCTGGTGTTCACTTCGGTCACCAGACTCGTCGTTGGAACCCAAAGATGGAAGAATACATCTTCACTGAACGTAACGGTATCTACATCATCGACTTACAGAAGACTGTTAAGCTGATTGATACTGCTTACGACTACATGAAGAACGTTGCTGCTGATGGCGGCGTGGTTCTCTTTGTTGGTACCAAGAAGCAAGCTCAAGACTCAATCGAAGAAGAAGCCACTCGTGCTGGTCAATACTACGTTAACCACCGTTGGTTAGGTGGTACCCTGACCAACTGGAAGACGATCCAATCCCGGATTGCTCGTCTGAAGGAATTGAAGAAGATGGCTGAAGACGGGACTTTCGATGTCCTTCCTAAGAAGGAAGTTGCTGTTTTAACTAAGCAGCGCGAAAAGTTGGAACGGTTCCTCGGTGGGATTGAAGACATGCCACGGATCCCAGATGTTCTGTTCATCGTTGACCCTCACAAGGAACAAATTGCGGTTAAGGAAGCTCAAAAGCTGCACATTCCAATCGTTGCGATGGTTGACACCAACACCGACCCAGACGACATCGACTACGTTATCCCTTCAAACGATGACGCTATCCGTGCCGTTCGTCTGATCACTTCCAAGATGGCAGACGCAATTGTCGAAGGTAAGCAGGGTCAAGATGATGCTCAACAAGCAGAAGCTGCTGCCGACGAAAACGCCGAAGAAGAAACTGTTAGTGAAGATTCATTGAAGAACCTGAAGAACAGTGTTGAAGGCAAGTAATATAACCGATGAATACTTGGGCTGTTTTGTGTTATGGACCATTGTGGCCCTAAGTACAAACAGCCCTTTTTTAGCAAAGATCTTAAAATTAAAGGAGAGAGTTAGTAATGGCTGAAATCAAAGCTGCTCAAGTTATGCAATTACGTAAGAAGTCCGGTGCCGGCATTATGGATGCTAAGAAGGCCTTAGTTGCCAGCGATGGTGACATGGACAAGGCCATGGATTACCTTCGTGAAAAGGGAATCGCCAAGGCTGCCAAGAAGAGCGACCGGGTTGCTGCCGAAGGGTTAGCAGAAGTTGCCGTTAATGGTAATACTGCAGCCATCGTTGAATTGAACTCCGAAACGGACTTCGTTGCGGCTAGTGATCCCTTCAAGGACCTCTTGAAGAAGGTTACTGAATTAATCAGTGAAAACAAGCCAGCTAACGTTGAAGAAGCTCTGGCCATCAAGACTGACAACGGGACTTTGAACGATGACATCATCGCTACTACCCAAAAGACTGGTGAAAAGGTTAGCCTGCGCCGGTTTGCCGTTGTAGAAAAGGATGACGGCGACAGCTTCGGTGCATACCTGCACCAAGGTGGTCAAATTGCTGCCCTGGTTGTTCTGGAAGGTGCTGACGAAGTAACCGCCAAGGACGTTGCAATGCACGTTGCCGCTATTAACCCTGAATTCATGACCCGTGCTGACGTTTCCCAAGACCGTTTGGACCACGAACGGGCAATCTTCAAGGAAGAAACGCTCAACGAAGGCAAGCCAGCTAAGATCGTTGACAAGATTGTTGAAGGTCGGTTGAACAAGTTCTTATCCCAAATCTGCCTTGCTGACCAAGAGTTCGTTAAGGATTCCGACAAGACCGTTGCTGAATACGTTAAGGATAACGGTGGGAAGCTGAAGTCCTTCATTCGTTACGAAGTCGGCGAGGGAATCGAAAAGAAGCAAGACGACTTTGCACAAGAAGTTAAGGACCAAATGAACTAAGCGTTCGGTTGGCTACGAAAGGACGTACTGGTGAGTGCGTCCTTTTTTACAAGGTCTGTTAAGGAGGATCACGATGGCAGAGATTAAGTATCAACGAGTTATTCTAAAGCTGAGTGGGGAGGCCCTGGCCGGTGAAAAGGGCTTCGGTATTAACCCGCCGGTTTTGCAGGATGTTGCAAAGGAGCTAAAGGCCGTTCATGACAAGGGCGTTCAGATTGCAATCGTTGTCGGTGGTGGTAATATGTGGCGGGGCGTTACTGGCGAACAGCTGGGGATGGAACGCGCCCAGGCCGATTATATCGGGATGCTGGCGACGATTATGAATGCCCTGTCCTTGCAGGATGCCCTGGAATCAATCGGGGTGCCAACCCGGGTTCAAACTTCAATTGAGATGCGGCAGATTGCTGAACCATATATCCGGCGGAAGGCAATCCGCCACCTTGAAAAGGACCGGATTGTGATTTTTGCTGGTGGAACGGGGAGCCCATACTTCTCCACTGATACCACGGCGGCATTGCGGGCTGCGGAAATTAACGCCGACGCAATTTTGATGGGTAAAAACGGGGTCGACGGAGTTTACTCCGCGGATCCCAACCAGGATAGCAGTGCCGTTAAATTTGACGAATTGACCCATATGGACCTGATCGAAAAGGGCCTCCATGTGATGGACACAACTGCCAGTTCATTATCCATGGACAACCACATTCCAATCGTGGTCTTTAATTTGAACACTGCTGGTAACATTATGAAGGTTGTTACTGGCGAGCAAGTTGGAACAACAATTGAGGGGGATTAACAATGGCATCAAGCAAAGAAATCTTAAACGATGCAAAACAGAAGATGAAGAAGTCAGGTGACGCGTTACAGCGGAGCCTGGCGGATATTCGGGCCGGGCAGGCCAATGCCAGCCTACTGAACTCAGTGAAGGTTGAATACTACGGAGCACCGACACCGTTAAACCAAGTGGCGTCGATTACGATTCCGGAAGCACGTCAATTGCTGATTACGCCATATGACGAGAGCATTCTGGAAGAAATTGAAAAATCAATTTACGCTTCGAACCTCGGCTTGACACCGCAGAACGACGGTAGTGCAATTCGGCTGATTATTCCGCAATTGACGGAAGACCGGCGAAAGGAACTGGTCAAGGACGTAAAGGCGGAATTAGAAAAGGCCAAGGTTGCTGTCCGCAACGTTCGTCGTGAAGCCATGGACGACCTCAAGAAGGGGAACAAGAACGGCGATTTCAATGATGATGAATTCCATGATCTGGAAAAACAGGTTCAAAACGAAACCGATGCTGGGATCAAGAATTTGGAAGACATCGCTGCGGCGAAGGAAAAAGAACTGTTGCAATAACGTAATTAGTTGTGGAGGCCGAGGACTAACTCAGCCTCTTAGCTATTTTAAAGCTGAAAATGCACCAGCGCGGGAGCCAATTGGCGGGTCGAACACTGATAAAACAGGGCTTGACCACTCCCCAATAGACTAGCTGCGCGTCGATGGAGGTGGGACGACGAACTAGTCAAGCTCGTTCTGTCCCGCCCTCTTTCAAATTGTATTTTATTCGCAGGAGCTTTATAATAAATTAGCGTTTATTTTTGAATGGCAAAGACACGCTAATAGATGGAGGAAAAAAGATTGTTCGCAAAAAAGGATCCCGTTAGTGAAAACATGGCGATTGATATGGAGCGCATTCCTCACCATATCGCCATCATTATGGACGGCAATGGCCGGTGGGCGCAAAAACGCCACTTGCCACGGGTTGCGGGCCACAAGCAGGGAATGCAGACCGTGAAAACAATTACGATTGCGGCCAGTAATTTGGGGGTGAAGGTCCTCACCCTCTACGCTTTTTCAACCGAAAATTGGAAGCGGCCCTCGAGTGAGGTTAACTACCTAATGCAGTTGCCAATCCGCTTCTTCTCAACTTTCGTGCCTGACCTGGCGAAGAATAATGTGCGGGTAATGGTGATGGGAGACATTCAGCGCCTCCCAGCCAAGACGCAGCAAGCGGTTAATGATGCGATTGCGGATACGGCTAACTGTGATGGGATGGTTTTGAATTTTGCCCTTAATTACGGAAGTCGGGATGAAATTACCCGTGCCGTTCAGGAGGTGGCTGCTGCCGTTCAGGCGGGAACCATTTCCCCAGAGGCAATTGATGAGGAACTGATTAGTCAGCACTTAATGACGGCACCCCTTGGTGAATTCGCTGACCCGGATTTATTGATTCGGACGAGTGGTGAAGAGCGAATCAGTAATTTTCTTCTTTGGCAACTGGCGTATAGTGAATTAGAATTCGTCCCCGAGCACTGGCCGGACTTTGACGCGGAGTCGTTAAGGCGGGCAATCGTAGAATTTCAGGGACGCCACCGGCGGTTCGGTGGTTTAAAAAATGAATAGGAGCGGGTGGTAACGTGAAAACGAGAATTATTACTGCAGTAATTGCCCTGGCAATTTTTATTCCACTGATTGTCTACGGTGGCTGGCCACTGACGATTGCTGCACTTGCTTTGGGAATTGTTGCAATTTCCGAAGTATTAGTCATGAAAAAGATGTTTTTGATTTCCTTTGAGGCCATTATCAGTTATCTAGGGGTGGCGCTGCTGATCCTGCCAGACAGTTGTCTGGACTTTCTCCCTAGTGTGGCAACCCGGTGGTTCGGCTTCTATGTCTTAGTGGTCCTCTTACTGCTGCACACCGTGATTCGCAAGCAGCGCTTTACTTTTGATGACGCTGGGGTGTTGACCCTGGCAATGTTATACGTTGGGATGGGCTTCCACTACTTTGTTGTTGCCCGGGCAGTTAACTTCCAGACCCTGTTATACGGAATGCTGATTGTTTGGCTGACTGACAGTGGTGCTTACCTGATTGGCCGTAAAATCGGTAAGAATAAGCTGGCCCCGCGGATCAGCCCTAATAAGACCTGGGAAGGTTCCATTGGTGGAACGGTGGCCGCAACAATTATTCTAGCGGTATACCTCTACTTCTTCCCGGTGGGCGATGGTTTTATCACGATGATTATTCTGACCCTGATTCTTTCAATCATGGGCCAGTTAGGAGACCTGATCGAGTCTTCGCTGAAACGCTACTACGGCGTTAAGGATTCGGGTAAGATTCTTCCGGGCCACGGGGGAATCTTGGATCGTTTTGATAGTATGCTGATTGTGATGCCGATGTTGCACTTAGCAGGGATTATTTAATAGCTAAGGAAGGGATTCAGTGATAGTCACAATTATTACCTTTATTCTAGTATTTGGGATTCTAGTCCTGGTACACGAATATGGACACTACTATTTTGCTAAGCGTGCGGGGATCCTGGTACGGGAGTTTTCTATCGGGATGGGGCCGAAGATTTGGTGGGCCCGCAAGAATGGAACAACGTATACCGTGCGGCTATTACCCGTGGGTGGCTATGTCCGCCTCGCCGGCAGTGATGACGAAGACGAGGATGAATTGCGGCCGGGGACCCCGGTAACCCTGCAGTTAAACCAGGACGATCAGGTAGTTACGATTAATGCTAGTTCCAAGGCGACGCTTTTCCAGGGCATTCCGATGCAGCTGGTTGCTAGTGACCTGGTGGATGGGCTCTGGGTGAAGGGCTATGTTAACGGTGATGAAAGTGAACTGAAGACCTACCCAGTGAATCATGATGCGACGGTGGTTGAACATGATGGGACCGTTGTGCAAATCGCACCGCGGGATGTGCAGTTTCGCTCTGCCAGCCTGCCTGCACGGATGATGACGAATTTTGCGGGGCCGATGAATAACTTTATCTTATCGCTGCTGGTGTTTATTATCCTGGGCTTTACCCTTACGGGGGTACCCACTAATAGCAACCAAATCGGCAAAGTCAATGCAGGCTCTGTTGCGGCGAAGGCCGGGTTGGTCGCGGGGGATCGGATCACTAAAGTTAACAGTACGAAAGTTGCTAACTGGGCCGAACTAGCGACTAACCTTTCTAGCAAACCGAACCAACAGGTGAAGTTGACATACACCCATAAGGGGGAAACAAAGACGACCACCGTGCGTCCGCAGGCAGTTAAGCAGGGGAAAGAAACGGTAGGTCAGATTGGAATCCTCGAACAACAGGAGAAGGGCATTCGTGCCCGGCTCCTGTTCGGCTGGCAGCAATTCATTCAGGCCGGCACGCTGATTTTTGCGGTCCTTGGTCACATGTTTACCCATGGATTTAGTCTGAATGATTTAGGCGGTCCGGTCGCTATTTATGCGGGGACTTCACAGGCGACCGCGCTGGGAATCAATGGTGTTTTGAACTTCTTGGCGCTCCTGTCGATCAACCTGGGGATCGTTAACCTGCTGCCGATTCCGGCACTAGACGGTGGGAAGCTGCTGTTAAATATTATCGAAGCAGTAATCAGGCGGCCAATTCCGGAAAAGGCTGAAGGAATTGTGACGATGCTTGGTTTTATGATACTATTAGTATTAATGATTTTAGTTACTTGGAACGATATCCAACGGTATTTCATTCGGTAGCTAGTAAAGGAGAAGCATTATGAAGCAGTCAAAATTGTTGATTCCTACTAAAAAGGAAAATCCAAGTGATGCGGAAGCGCTCAGTCACATTATGATGGAACGGGCCGGCTACATTTACCAAATTTCGGCCGGTGTTTGGGCCTACCTGCCACTGGCTTACCGGGTCATCCGGAAGCTTCACAAGATTATGCACGAGGAAATGGAAAAGGCGGGGGCCTTTCAGATGGAAACACCATCAATGCTGCCAGCTGACCTCTGGAAGCAGACCGGGCGGTATGAAGCTTATGGTGATACCCTCTACAAGTTTAAGGACCACAATGACCGGGAATATATTTTAGGGCCAACCGATGAGGAAGCGATGACTGAAATCCTCCGCGACAGTGTTAAGTCCTACAAGAAGTTGCCACTGGTCGTTTACCAAATTACCGATAAGTTCCGGAACGAACCGCGGCCGCGGTATGGGGTCCTCCGGGGCAAAGAGTTCTCCATGCTGGACGCCTACTCCTTTGCTGCCGACGAAGAGGGACTAGACGAGGCCTACCAGGCGCAAGCCCAAGCCTACCGCAATATCTTTGACCGGGCCGGGCTAAGTTACAAGGTCATCTTAGCTGATTCCGGGACAATCGGTGGGGACAACTCGCAGGAGTTCTCCGCCCCGGCTGAAATTGGTGAGGACGTGATTGTCTACACCGATGGTGGTTATGCAGCCAACCTGGAAAAGGCAACGTCCAAGTTTGATGCTGTCCAGCAGACGGCTGAACCAAAGGAACTGGAAAAGAAAGCCACGCCGGGTGCCCACACCGTCGACGAAGCCTGTGCAAGCCTGGGGGTTGACCAGGGACAGATGATTAAGTCAATGCTCTACATGGCTAAGATGGGTGAGGATGATTACCAACCAGTAATGGTCCTGATGCGCGGTAACGACGAGGTTAACGAAACCAAGGTCGAAAACGCTCTGGACTGCGAAGAACTGGAACTGGCTTCTGAAGAAGACGCTGTTAAGTACCTCGGTGCCCACCCTGGTTCCCTGGGGCCTGTCGGGGTCGGTGAAGACGTCAAGATTTTAGCCGACAACTACGTCAAAGTGTTAGTCAACATGGCCTGTGGCGCTAATGATGATGGCCACCACTACGTCAATGCCAACATTGACCGCGACTTCCGGGTGGACGAGTTCGGTGACTTCCGGAATGTCCAGGAAGGCGAAATTGCTCCAGACGGCTACCCAATCAAGTTCACCAATGGGATTGAAATCGGTCATATCTTTAAGCTGGGAACTGGCTATTCCAAGAAGCTCGGCGCACAGGTGCTGGATAAAAACGGTCGCCTCGTGGATATGATTATGGGCTGTTACGGGATCGGGGTTACCCGGATGCTTTCTGCGGTGGCCGAACAAAATGCCGACGAAAACGGGTTGGTATGGCCAGACAGCATTGCACCGTTTGATGTTCACGTCATTCCGGTAAATGCAAAGAAGGATGAGCAGATGACCATGGCAAACGAGTTGGAGCAGCAACTGACTGCGGCTGGCTACGAAGTCCTGGTTGATGACCGGAAGGAACGGGCCGGGGTTAAATTTGCTGACTCTGACCTGATTGGGATTCCGCTGCGGGTCACGATTGGTAAGAAGGCCGCTGACGGTATTGTCGAAGTTAAAATCCGTAAGACCGGTGAAACCCTTGAAGTCAAGCAGGAAGAGCTGGTTAATACGGTTGGAATCTTACTGAAGCAGTTGGATAAGCAAACGAGCAACGATTAATAAAAATGTGGTGCGAACACTAAAAATCGAACGCACCACATTTTTTAGCTAGGAGGAGCGAAGAGTAGTGGCGCTAAATCGACAAGAGTTATTTGAAAAATTACTGGAGCAGGTCCACTTTCCGGAAAAGGGCAACCCGGCGTTCAAGGGGGCAGCCGTCCAGTCAGTGGTTGTTCACAAGAATAGCCGTCGTTGGGAATTCCACCTCATCTTGCGGCGGCCGCTATCCCTCAACCTGTTCAAGGAACTTTACCAGGCGGTCCGGGTTGGCTTTAAAGACATTGCCGAAGTCGACCTGCAAATCAGCAGTCCTACGACTGAGGTCGACCCTAAACTGGTGGCCGATTATTGGGAGTACGTTATTCAGCATGGCGCTGTGGATTCGCCAATGTTGCGTCAGGCCTGCCTAGAGACGGTGCCGGAAGTCCGTGACGGTCGGGTGACCATCGTGGTCGAGAACGAGATCATCAAGGAGCGGTTAACGCAGCAGTCGCTATCGGCAATCGAGGCGGGTTACCAGCAGCTGGGCTTCCCCCGCTTTAAAATCCACCCCTTCGTCGACCAGTCGGCCTCCCAGGCAAAGATTAAGGAGCTGCGGGAAAAGCACGAGGCTGCGGACGCTGCGCTGGCGGCCAAGGCAATGGCGCAAATCAAAAAGAAAAACGCGACCCACAAGCAAAAAGCAGCTGTTCAGCCAGCAGATGGTCCGGCGCAACTCGGCCGGGTTATCAATGATAAACTTGATGTTGTTCAGATGAAGGATATTCAGGGGGAAGAACGGTCGGTAGTGGTCGAAGGCTACGTCTTTAACACTGAGGTTCGTGAACTCCGATCAGGCCGCCAGCTGCTGACCTTTGAAATCACTGACTACACTTCATCATTTGCAGTTAAGAAATTCTCCCGGAACAGTGATGAAGAAGCCCAGTTTGCAAACATTAAACCGGGGATGTGGCTTAAAGTCCGGGGGCCGGTCCAGGAAGATACCTGGATGCACGACCTGGTGATCAATGCCTATGATATCAACCAGGTGAGCCACCAGGAACGTCAGGACCAGGCACCGGCTGATGAAAAGCGGATTGAACTGCACACCCACACAGAGATGAGTCAGATGGATGCTACCAATTCCATCACGGAAATTGCTAAGCAGGCCAGCAAGTGGGGCCAACCGGCAATCGCGGTAACGGATCATGGGAACGTCCAGGCCTTCCCGGAAGCCTATAAGGCGGGGAAGAAGTTCAAGCTCAAGATGATTTACGGGATGGAAGCCAACGTGGTTGATGATGGGGTCCCACTGGTTTACAACGAAAACCATGCCCAACTCAAGGATAATACTTACGTCATCTTTGACGTGGAAACGACCGGTCTATCCGCAATTTATGACAAGGTTATCGAGCTGTCCGCGGTCAAGATGAAGAATGGTGAAGTCCTGGCACGCTTTGATGAGTTTATTGATCCCGGTTTCCCGCTCTCCGAACAGACGACCAACTTGACCAGCATTACTGATGAGATGGTCCGGGGCTCGAAGACCGAAGAAGAAGTCTTTAAGATATTTAAGGACTTTTGCCAGGGGACGATCATTGCCGGGCATAATGTTTCTTTTGATATGGGCTTTATGAATACCGGTTACCGGCGGCACCAGATGGAGGAGATTACCGAGCCCGTGATTGACACACTGCCGCTGGCGCGCTTCCTATACCCCAATATGCGTGGTTACCGCTTAAATACCCTGAGTAAGAAATTCAAGGTGGCCCTTGAGCACCACCACCGTGCCAATTATGATGCTGAGGCGACTGGGCACCTCCTTTACAAGTTTCTCAAGGATGCCGAGAAGCGGTATGAAATTCGCTACGTTGATGACCTGAACCAGCACATGGCGGAAAACGATGCTTATAAACACGCCCGGCCGTTCCACGTGACCCTGCTTGCACAGACGCAGGCGGGGTTAAAGAACCTCTTTAAACTGGTTTCCCTATCCAACGTCCGCTACTTTCACCGGGTTCCACGGATCCCCCGGACGGTGCTGACCAAGTACCGGGAAGGCCTTCTTTTGGGGACAGCCTGTTCCTCTGGCGAAGTCTTTACCGCAATGATGGAAAAGGGGTATCCGGAGGCTCTCAAGAAGGCGCGTTACTATGACTATATCGAAATTCAGCCCCGGCCCAACTATGCCCCGCTGCTGGAAACGCACGTGATTGCGGATCGTGATCACCTTGACGACATCCTGCAAAATATGGTTAAGCTGGGAACGGAGCTCAAGAAGCCGGTCGTTGCAACGGGAGATGTTCACTACATCAACCCGCATGATGGGATTTACCGGCGAATTTTAATTAATTCACAGGGGGGTGCCAACCCACTTAACCGGACGAGGCGGCCAGACGTCCACTTCCGCACGACTGATGAGATGTTGGAGGAATTTAGCTTTCTCGGTGAAGACACCGCTAAGCAGGTGGTGGTCGATAATAGCCATGCGATTGCGGATATGATTGCTGATGATATTCGGCCGGTCAAGGACAAGCTGTACACGCCGCACATGAAGGGTGCTGAGCAGGAAATTCAAGACCGGACTTGGAATACTGCCAAGGCCTGGTACGGTAACCCGTTGCCTAAGATTGTCAAGGACCGGGTGGAACTGGAGCTAAACAGTATCGTTAAGAACGGGTTCTCGGTTATTTACCTGATTGCCCAGCGACTGGTAGCCAAGTCCAACAAGGACGGGTACCTGGTTGGGTCCCGGGGATCAGTTGGTTCGAGTGTGGTTGCAACCCTGTCGGGGATTACCGAGGTTAACCCACTGCCACCGCACTACCGCTGTCCGAAGTGCCAGTTTGCCCACTTCTACACGAAAGGGGAATACAGCTCCGGCTTTGACTTGCCAGAGAAGAAGTGCCCGAAGTGTGGAACTTTACTGGTGAAGGATGGTCACGATATTCCTTTCCAAACCTTCTTGGGGTTCAAAGGAAACAAGGTGCCGGATATCGATTTGAACTTCTCCGGAGACTACCAGCCAATCGCCCACAACTACATGAAGGTATTGTTCGGCGAGGAGAACGTTTTCCGGGCCGGGACGATTGGAACGGTTGCCGACAAGACTGCCTATGGTTATGTTAAGGCTTTCGAGCGGGATAACGATGTTCAGTTCCGGGGGGCTGAGGAGGACCGTCTCTCCCAGGGCGCAACTGGGGTCAAACGGACGACCGGTCAGCACCCGGCGGGGATTATCATTGTGCCCGATGATATGGATATTTACGACTTCACCCCGGTTCAGTACCCTGCTGATGACCAGAACGCCGCCTGGGAAACTACCCACTTTGATTTCCACTCGATCCACGATAACATTTTGAAAATGGATATTCTGGGGCATGATGATCCGACGATGATTCGTGCTCTGCAAGACCTTTCCGGGATTGATCCGAAGACGATTCCGATGAATGATCCGGGCGTGATGGCGCTCTTCTCCAGTCCAAAGATTTTAGGGGTGACTGAAGAGCAGATTCAGAGTAAGACCGGAACCCTCGGCTTGCCGGAGTTCGGGACCAGGTTCGTCCGGGGGATGTTAAACGACACCCACCCGAAGAACTATTCGCAGTTGCTGCAGATTTCTGGCCTTTCCCACGGGACCGGTGTGTGGTTGGATAACGCCCAGGAGTTGATTAAAGAGGGAACCGCGACGATTGCCAACGTGATTGGCTGCCGTGATAACATCATGACCGACTTGATCCACTATGGATTGGATTCGGAAACCTCCTTCCAGGTAATGGAATCCGTGCGGCACGGCCGGGGAATTCCGGATGAATGGCAGGAAAAGATGCGGGCAGCCAATGTTCCGCAGTGGTATATGGATTCCTGCCTGAAAATCAAGTATATGTTCCCGCGGGCCCACGCCGCAGCCTATGTCTTGATGGCCTTGCGAATTGCCTACTTTAAGGTTTATTTCCCGCTGGTTTACTACTGTGCCTTTTTCTCCGTCCGTGCTGACGACTTTGACATTGTCGCAATGGCCCACGGCAAAGAGGCAGTCAAAGCCCGGATGGCAGAGATCAGCAACAAGGGTAATGACGCTAGTGCCAAGGAAAAGAGTCTCTTAACCATCCTGGAATTGGCAAATGAAATGTTGGAACGGGGCTTTAAGTTTAAGATGGTTGACCTGGAACGGTCCGACGCGTCAAACTGGCTGATTGACGGCGATTCTTTGATTGCACCATTCCGTGCAATTCCAGGTTTGGGTCTGAGCGTGGCAAAGCAAATTGTGGCGGCGCGGGAAGAGCGGCCATTCCTTTCAAAGGAAGAGTTGGCTGACCGGGGAAAGGTTTCCCAGACGCTCATCGACTTTATGACCGAGAACCATGTTATTGACCAATTACCGGATAGCAATCAGCTCGACCTGTTTTCTGACTTGGGTTAAAATACGAAAATAATTATAGCTGCCTTGCTGCCCTCGTTATGGGGCAACAAAGGGGCAAAAGTGAGAGGCTGGGAACCACTCCAGCCTCTTTGCTATTTTAAAGGTAGTAAAATGCTACAACGCAGTAGCTGGCAGCTTAAATAGGCTAGCGCTGACCCTTATTATTTTAAAAGGATTGAGTTCCAGGATTAATTATAGTATTATCAATACGAACGTATGTTTTGGATGAGTGGGGAAGTTCACCCGCAAAGAGGAGGATACAATGCGCTTTTTACATACTGCTGATTGGCATATTGGCAAGACTTTGAATGAATTCAGTTTGCTGGAAGACCAGCAGGCAGTGTTTGCCCAAATCGAACAAATCGCTCAGCGAGAGCAGGTAGATGCAGTCGTGGTGGCGGGGGATCTTTACGACCGGAGTATCCCCAGTGAAGCAGCTGTGAAGGAGTTGAATGGGATGCTGCGGCGCCTTAACTTAACAGACCACTTCCCAGTGCTGGCAATCAGTGGCAACCATGACTCGGCCACCCGCCTTAGCACGGGAGCTGACTGGTTTGCCCGCAGCTCATTTTATTTGAACACTGACCTGGCAAGTGCCTTTACCCCAGTGACTATTAAGGATACCCAGTTTTTCCTGCTGCCGTTTTTTGGCATTCAGGCCGTGCGGAACTATTTTCATGATGAGCGCATTAAAACCGTCAATGACGCAATGGAGAGAATTGTGGCAGAAATGCAGAAGGCTTTTTTAGCCGATAAGCACCATGTCCTGGTAGCGCACTTCTTTGCTGCGGGCAGTCAGCGCACTGCTGATTCCGAAACGCTGATTGAAGTTGGCGGCCTGAGTGCTGTGGCGACTTCCATGTTAGCACCGTTTGATTACGTGGCATTGGGACACCTCCATAACCGAAACGCCCTGAACGAAGAGCGCGTTAAGTATAGTGGTTCGCCATTGAAGTTCTCAGTTTCAGAGGCGCAACAAGAAAAGGGAGTCTGGTTGGTTGATACGGACCCGTTTGCGGTTCAGTGGCTTCCCCTGGAGCCGCTTCATGATATTACGCTCTTAAAGGCCAGCTTTAAGGAACTGATGGCTAATGCTAAGGGCTATCCGGCAACGGATTTCTACGACATTGAGTTAACAGATCGGGAGCGGATTCCTGATGTGTTGAATAAGCTGCGGACTGTTTTTCCTAAAATCGTTAGTCTCCATCGCACCCACCAGGCTCAGCAATTGGCGCTGAACCGTCAAAAGCATCGGGTGACAGAATCACCGTTGGACTTGCTGGCTGATTTTTATTCCCAGACTTTAGGAGGCAAGTTAAGTCCGGCGCAGTATCGATGGGCGGAGGAAGCCCTCACCGAGGCCACTAAGGAGGAACAGTAATGCGTCCATTAAAGTTAGAATTGCAGTACTTTGGTCCCTACGAGCACGAAACAGTAGATTTTACCCAATTTCCTGACCAGTCGCTGTTTTTGGTGGCGGGGAACACCGGGGCCGGCAAAACAACCATCTTTGATGCCATGTGCTATGCCCTTTTTGGTCAAACGACCAGCGATCGTGACCGGTCAGCGGCAGCGTTGCGGTCAGATTTTGCTCCTGCCGATCAGGAGACCCGGGTCACGTTTACCTTTGCCCACCAGGGAAAGGATTACCAAATTATGCGGAGGCCCAAGCAGGTTCTGAAAGGGCGTCGTGGTAACCTCGTTGAGCATAACCAGGCGGTCAGCCTGCGTTATCCACTCACTGGTAATCAGCCGCAAGAGATCACTAAAATCAAGGAAGCCGATACCTTCATCGGTGACTTGCTAAACCTGACACGGGACCAGTTTAAGCAGATTGTCTTACTACCGCAGGGAAAATTTCGCCAGTTTTTAGATTCGGATAGCAATACCAAGGAACGCCTCCTACGGGATTTGTTCAATACCGGTCGCTATGCGCGGTGGACTCAGGCTCTGCGGGAGAAGCTAAGTCAACGTAAAAAGGGGATAGAAATTCAGCAAACTAAGCTCCAGTCACTTAAAGAAAACGTTCCTGACATTGAAACCGGAATCAACACAACCGAATGGCTCCACCGCGTTAAGGGCCGGGTCACGGAATTAAATGAAGAATTGGCAGTGAAAAATACCCAGGAACGCCGGCAGCAAGGAGTTATCAAGGACCTTACTGACCGTTTGCACACGGAGCAGGAGCTAGCGGCCAACCTGGCAGCCTTGGCCCAGCTGAAAAAAGCGGCTACCCAATTGGCTAGCCGTAGGGCGGAACTCACAACTGTTGAAAAACGGGTTGCCGACTTGGAATGGTTCCAGGAACACCAAACGGATTACCAACGGTGGCACGATGGTCAAAACCAACTTGCCAAACTTGATCAGGGCTACCAGCAGGCTACCGACCTCCTCGCTGACTTGACTGACCAGCAAGGGCAACTACAAGGCGAAGAAGAAGCGGTTCGAGGGCAGCGGCCTGAAATTGACCAGCTTCACGAACGTTGCCTGACGTTGCAGCGTCAGTTGCCATTATTTGCGGAAGCTGATTGTCTGGCAGCTGAGCTTTCTCAGGCGACAACAGACTACCAGCAGCAACGGCAAAAACAGGAGAGTAGGCAACAATTATTGGCAGTTAAACAGGACCAGTTAAAAGAACTGGATCAGCAGTTGACTGCTCACCAGGATTTAGCGCAACGTCGACTGGACCTTACCAAGCAGCTAGGCCAGCAGGAAAAACTGGTAGCGGAGGGTGAGCGGCTTGACCAGTTGCTCTTGGAGCGTGACCGGCAACGAGAACGCCAGCAGGAGCTAGCAGCCAGTCTTACCCGGAGCACGGAGGCGGCGAAGGAGGCAGCTGCAACGTTGACTGACTTGGACGATCGTTTTGCACGCCAGCAAATTGCGCGGCTTGCAAGGAAGCTCAAGCCAGGGACTCCCTGTCCGGTTTGCGGCTCGTTAGATCACCCGCACTTGGCAGTGCCTGCTGAGGATACGGGAACACTGGTTACTGAAGAGGACGTCGAGACGGCCACCAAAGCCGCCCAAAAACAGCAACAGACAGTTGTGCACTATCAGGAACAACTGGCGACGGCACGTCAACAAGTGACGAAATTGGACCAGCAGCTAACGGCTAGTCAGGCTACGGTAGCCCAGCTGCTGTCCGCGGATAGTTTGCCCGCCGGTTGGCAGCAGCTGATTGCTGACCGCCAGCAGCAACTGACAACAGCTGACCATGACCTGCAGAAGCTAGAGGGGGCGGTTCAAGAATGGCAGCAGCAGGCAACGGAGCTTCGTCAGAAGATAGCTACTGACCAGCCGGCTATTCAACAGCTGACTACTGAATTAGCAGCTACCCAGCAGGAGCTCATTAGGAAGCAGACCGTCCTGCAGGAAAAACGGGGCCAGCTGCCAGCCGACCTGGCAACGGAACAAGCTGCCCAGAAACAGTTAAGCAAGTGGCAAACACGGGTTACCGAGTTCGAACAGCAGGAAAAAAGAATTCAAGGCCAGCTCCAGAATGTCCGGCAGGATTTGGCGGCTGCCCAGAGTCGGGCAGGCCAGTTTAAGCACGACGCTAGCGAATTGAGGCAGACCCAGGTCCAACGCCGTGCTGACTTAGTAGAACGATTAGCAGAGCGTGATTCGCAGCTTGGCTGGGCCTTCTGGCAAGAATCAGCGGAGTACTTAGTCCAGCTGCCCAAACTGCGCCAGCAAGTCAAGGACTTCCACGACCAGCTTCGTGGCAACCAAGTCCAGCAAGAACACCTGCGGGATTTGGTTGCTGATCAGCCAGCACCCGACTTAACGGCACGGCGGGCCCAGCTTGCAGCAGCCCAGCAGCAAGCGGCTGACCAGCAACAATCAATTGGTCAGCTAAAAAGTCGGCTAACTGCACTTCAAGACAACCAGCAGAAGGTAGTTAAACTGCTGGCCCAGACAGATAAAGCCGATGAGCAGGTAAACCAGTTGCAGACACTGACAGATGTGATTGCCGGCAACACGGAGAACCACCTCAGCTTAGAGCGTTACGTGCTCCAGGCCTATTTCCAGGACGTCCTGGAGGCTGCAAATATTCAACTGGCACGGCTGACCAATGGCCGCTACCAGTTTGAATTAGCTACCGAAAGTCACGGTGCGGGGGCCAAGTGGAGTGGGCTTGAGGTCAACGTTTATGACGACAATGCAGGAAAGACCAGGAGTGCCCGGACACTCTCTGGCGGAGAGAGCTTTATGGCCTCGTTAGCCTTGGCCCTCGCCCTCTGTCAAATCATTCAGGAGCAGAGTGGCGGTATCAGTATCGATGCTCTCTTTATCGACGAAGGCTTTGGTTCGCTGGATCAGCAAGCGCTTGCTGATGCTTTGCAGGCGTTACAAGAACTAGAGGGTCACCGGATGATCGGCATTATCAGCCACGTTACAGAATTAGAGGACCAGATTCCTGACCAGCTGCTGGTTCGTTCAGCAAACGGGCGGAGTACAGTCAGCTACCAGCACGAATTATAAATTTGCAACATCGTAGAAATAACCCCGTTTGTTGGGGATAAGAGTGCTACAATTAAAATAATTATAAGATTTAGGGGGTATTATTATTTCTAATAATACAAAGCCCAAAAAGCTCTCATTTATTTCAATCTATTTTCTGGGCATTAATGGGGTAATTGGTTCAGGAACTTTCCTCTTGCCTTCCGTCATCTATCGTTATATGAACCTCTCGGCCGTTCTGGTGTTATTGTGTACGGCCCTGACGGTTTCGCTGATTGCGCTATGCTATGCGGACCTAGCCAGCCGGTTTACTGGTTCGGGTGCTGCTTGGTTATATTCCTACCATGCTTTTGGCCGTTTTACCAGCTATGAGTTAGGAATCTTTACCTGGTTCCTCGGCTGCTGTACCCTTTCCGCCGAAATCGTTGCTCTGCTGACGACCATGAAGAGTTTCCTGCCAGTATTTGATAATCGCCTGGTGTACTATGCCGCTGCCTTTGGGTTGATTATCCTGTTTGCGGTAATTAACTTCTTCGGCCGCAGTCTCGTTAAGGCAGTCAATAATTTATCCGCTGCTGTTAAGATTTTGACCCTGCTGGTTTTTATTATCGTGGGGGTCTTCTTCGTCCACGGCGCTAATTATTCACCGGTAATTCCGGCTGCGGCCCTGACGGGGGCTGGTCCTTTTCTGAAACACTTTGGGGCGGCCTTCACGCCGATTTTCTACCTGTTTACTGGCTTTTCATTCCTGCCGATTGCCGCTAAACAGATGAAGAACCCAGAGAAGAATATTCCCCGGGTCCTGGTGGCGGTGATGGTTAGTGTTACTATCTTAGATGCGTTAATGATGCTAGTGGCGATTGGTATTTCTGGTCACCACTTAGCTGGGTATTCGACTCCGCTAGCGAATGCATTTGGTACCGCAATTGGGAAGTGGGGCTACTCGCTGATTATTGTCGGAATGCTGGTCAGCATCTTTGGGGTGGCCTTCAGCGCTTCGTTTAATACACCATCGCTGGTAGCTTCCCTAGCAAATGAACACGGAATGCTGCCCAAGGCCTTTGGGAAGAAGAATAAGCACGATGCGCCATGGGTCGGAATCCTATTGACGGCGGCACTGTCAATTGCCTTTTCTACTCAAAGCTACTTGTTCTTGGTATCATGCACGGTGTTAGCCTCCTTTATTCAGTACGTGCCATCGATTTTGGCGGTTGTCAAGTTTACGCACAGCAATGAGTATCCAACTCACGGCTTTAAGCTGCCGGGGCGGTATTTAATCCCCGCCTTTGCGTTGTTGGTATCATGTTACATGGTTACCAACTTTACCGCTGAAACACTGTTGCTGGGGACCTTTGTTGCCCTCCTGGCTGCGGCAGCCTACTTCTTCATTCAACGGGACGAGGAAGCGGATAAACGGCACGCTCAGTTTCTTGCGGCCCTTAAACAAGGGAAAAAGAAAAGTGACTGACTTGTACTTCATGGCCGGTCATGATACAATGACTATGGTAAATAACTCGTTGGAGTGAGCAGCAATGCTCGCTCTTTTTATTGCAAATAATATGGAGGTGAGAAGGATGAGTACAGTTACTGAGACCGTTACGGATTTAGTAACCCCGATTCTTGATGAGCACCATTTTTACTTATACGACATTGAATTTGTGAAAGAGGGCAAGAGCTGGTATCTTCGGGTATACATCGACAAGGATGGTGGAATCACGCTTGATGATTGTGCAACCGTAAGCGATCAGCTAAGCGAGGCCCTGGATAACGTTGAACCCGACCCGATTCCGCAGGCCTATTTCCTGGAAGTTTCGTCACCCGGCGCTGAGCGGCCACTCAAAAATGAAGCTGACTACCAGCGGGCGGTTAACCACTATATCCATGTTTCCCTGTACCAACAAATTGCCGGCAAGAAAGTCTATGAAGGGACCTTAATGGAGCTATCCGATAAGGAAATGACCTTGGACTTTATGGATAAGACCCGGCACCGGCAAGTGGTAATTGACCGGAGCAAGGTGGCCAAAGCACGGTTAGCAATCAAGTTTTAATTAAAAGGAGTGTTCGAAGTGAGCAAGTCAAAAGTCAACAGCGAAATGATTGGCGCCCTAGACTACTTGGAAAAAGAAAAAGGGATCAAGAAGGAAGTCGTCATTGAGGCCTTGGAACAGGCTCTGGAATCTGCCTACAAGCAGAACTACGGTGATAAGAACGTTGAAGTTGAGTTCAACGCAACGACTGGGAATATTAAGGTCTACGCCGTCAAAACGATTACTGACGATGAAGAAAAAGTTGCTGCCGACAGCAACCAGTACATGAGCCTGGCCGAAGCCCGCAAGCTCCCCCATGGGCAGGGCTATGACGTTGACGATCAGATTCGGGAAGAAGTAACGCCCCGTAACTTCGGGCGGATTGCTGCTCAAACTGCTAAACAAGTTGTTATGCAACGGCTCCGTGAGGAAGAGCGGCGAATCGTTTATGATAAGTACAAGACCTATGAAAATGAAATCATCACCGGTGAAGTTTCCCGGGAAGATAAGCGGTTTACTTACGTTGACTTAGGCGACGGTGTTGAAGGGGCAATGGGCTTCCGCGATGAGATGCCAAATGAGCATTACCGTGTTCATGACCGGATTCAGGTTTATGTATCGAAGGTTAATGATGACCGGCGGGGACCACAGATTTACGTTAGCCGGACTGCTCCAGAACTGCTGAAGCGGCTCTTTGAACGCGAAGTTCCAGAAATCAAGGACGGGACGGTTCTGATCGAAAACATCGCGCGGGAGGCTGGCGACCGGGCTAAGGTTGCAGTGTACTCCAACGATGATAATATCGATCCAGTCGGCACCTGTGTCGGTCCTCGTGGCTCCCGGGTTCAGGCGATTGTGAACGAGTTAGATGGCGAAAACATGGATATCGTGGAATACGTTAAGGATCCGGCGAAGTTTATCGCGAACGCCCTTAATCCAGCCGAAGTATTGGATGTTATCTTTAACGATCCGGTAACGATTGAACGTGAGGATGGCGAAGAAGAACAAGAACGGTCCTGCACGGTGGTTGTTCCAGATGACCAGCTCTCCTTGGCAATTGGGAAGCGGGGGCAGAATGCGCGCCTAGCAGCCCGGTTGACTAAGTACAAGATTGATATCAAGTCAGCTTCGGAAATGGAAGAACTCCAGGCCCAGGCAGAAACTGCCGAAGACCAGTCAACTACTGATGACCAGCCGCTGGTTGATGAAAACGACCAACCAGCCGATGAAGAATAATTGAGCAATGGGGTGAAAAAATGAAAAAGAGAAAAGTACCAATGCGCAAGGATATCGTCACGGGGGAAATGATGCCCAAGCGGCAACTAATTCGGGTTGTGAAGAACAAGGAAGATGAGGTTTCCCTAGATCCAACTGGTAAGAAGGCGGGGCGTGGCGCCTACATCGCCGTGGACGTAGAGATTGCTAAGCGGGCGAAGGCGGAAAAGACCTTTGAAAAAGCCTTCCATGTTAAACTAGATGATGAGTTTTATGATGAACTAATCAAGTACACTGACCACTTACAGGCCCGTCAAGAGTTATTTGGCAACGATGGCAAAAAGTAACGATCAGCAGGTACTGAGCTTACTCGGACTGGCCCGTCGCGCGCGCCAACTGGTAAGTGGAGAAGCAATTGTTTTAAAAAATATTCAAACTAATCAGGCAAAGTTTGTGTTTTTAGCAAAGGACGCGGGCAAGGCAACGAGCAAGAAGTTCACTGATAAGTGCCACACTTACCACGTGCCCTGCTCCCAAGAATTTACTAAAAGCCAGCTCAGTCAGGCAACGGGCCAATCACGGACCGTTATTGGTGTTGTCCAACCAGGTTTTGCAAGAAAGTTTGAGGAATTACTGAGAATGGAATAAGGAGAGTGAGCGTATGGCCAAAGAACGGATTTATGAACTAGCTAAAGAGCTCAAAATGCCAAGCAAGGGTCTCGTCAAGGTAGCAAACCAGCAGGGGATGAACATTAAAAGTCACATGTCGTCCGTCACGCCTGCTCAGGCCCAGAAACTGCGCGATGTAGTAAAGAACGGTGGTCAGCAGTCGAGCGCCAAGGCGGCCCCTAAACAACGGCCAGCAAAGAAGGATAGTCATAAGAAGCAGGCCCACGATAATTCTCACCAGGGTGCAAAGGGGAATCAGCAGCACCAAGCTAAGCGCCAACAGGAAGAAGAACGGCCACGGGAAGAACACCAGAACCGGCACAGTGAAAAGAAGCATGATGACAACCGCCGGAACCAGAATCATGGTGGCCGGTTTGGTGGCAGCCTGAACAACAACGACCGCCACGGCAAACGCTTCAACAAGAAGAACAAGAAGCGTAATAAGCATAATAAGGGAAATAACCGGATGCGGGAAGTGGCTCATAAACAGCCAACCCAGCGGAAGGACAAGCCGTTACCAGAAGTGCTGGAATACACCGAAGGGATGAACGCCCAGGATTTGGCTAAGCTGCTTCACCGGCCTTCTGCGGAAATCATCAAGAAGCTCTTTATGCTCGGCGTCATGATCAACCAAAACCAATCCCTGGATAAGGACACGATCGAGCTGCTGGCTACTGATTACGGGATCGAAGCCAAGGAAAAGGTTGAAGTTGATGTTTCAGATATCGATAAGATGTTTGAAGACGAGCAGCAAAATACTGCGCACCTGGTTAAACGGCCGCCAGTAGTTACCGTTATGGGACACGTTGACCATGGTAAGACGACCCTGTTGGATAAGCTGCGGCACTCCCACGTTACGGAACACGAAGCCGGGGGGATCACCCAGGAAATCGGTGCCTACCAAGTGCACTATAATGACAACCTGATTACCTTCCTGGATACGCCAGGACACGCCGCCTTTACTGAAATGCGTGCGCGGGGTGCTAACATCACCGATATTACTGTTCTGGTGGTGGCAGCTGATGATGGTGTTATGCCGCAAACTGTCGAAGCCATCCACCACGCCCAGGCTGCTAAAACCCCGATCATTGTGGCGGTCAACAAGATTGATAAGCCGGGCGCTAACCCGGACCGGGTAACGGAAGAATTGGCTAAGTACAACCTGATTCCAGAAGACTGGGGTGGGGACACCATCTTCGTCAAGATTTCCGCTAAGTTTGGCAAGAACTTGGACGAGCTGCTGGACATGATCCTGCTCCAGGCGGAAATGATGGAATTAACTGCCAACCCGGACCAAAACGCGGCCGGCTCCGTTGTTGAAGCCCGGTTGGATCAGGGACGGGGTTCAGTTGCCACCGTGCTGGTTCAACAAGGGACCCTTCATGTTGGGGACCCGATTGTTGTCGGCAATACCTTTGGTCGTGTGCGGACGATGACGAACGAAAGTGGGCGCCGGATCAAGGCGGCAACCCCAGCGACCCCAGTGGAAATTACCGGCTTAAACGAAGTCCCAGAAGCTGGGGACCGGTTCGTGGTCTTTGATGATGAAAAGACTGCCCGGGCGGCCGGAGAAGAACGGGCTAAGCGGGCCCAGGATAAGGAACGGCAACGGACTTCTCACGTTACCCTTGATAACCTGTTCGCCACGATGAAGAAGGGGGAAATGAAGACCCTCCCAATTATCATCAAGGCGGATGTGCAAGGGTCTGTTGAAGCCCTCAGCCAGAGTCTGCAAAAGATCAAAGTTGACGGTGTCCGGGTCGATATTATCCACCAGGCCGTTGGTGCCATTAGTCAGAGTGACGTTACCCTGGCGGAAGCATCAAACGCCGTTATCATCGGTTTCAACGTTCGGCCAACACCAGTCGCCAAGTCCCTTGCCGACTCCAGCAACATTGATATCCGTCTCCACCGGGTCATCTACAACGCAATTGAAGAGGTTGAAGATGCCATGAAGGGGATGCTGGAACCAGTTTACGAGGAAGAAACGATCGGTGAAGTTGAAGTACGGCAGATTTACAAGGCTTCCAAGGTCGGGACAATTGCCGGGGGAATGGTTACTTCCGGTAAGATTACCCGGGACGCGAAGGTGCGGTTGGTTCGTGACGGCGTGGTCGTTTACGAAGGCGAACTGGGCAGCTTGAAACGGTTTAAGGATGACGTCAAGGAAGTCAAGTCCGGCTTTGAATGTGGTTTAACGATTGAAAACTATAACGACATTAAGGAAAATGACGTGATCGAAGCTTACCAAATGAAGGAAGTTCCGGTTAAGTAAGGAGGATATAAGTATGCCTAACAAACAATACCGGGTCGATCGGCTCGCCCAGCAAATTCAGCGGGAAGTCGATGATATTCTTTTGAAGCGGGTCCGGGATCCGCGGGTCCAAGGAGTTACGATTACCGGGGTTGACGTTACCGGTGACCTCCAGCAAGCAACGATTTATTACAGTATCCTATCTGATAAAGCATCGGAGATGGAAAAGGTGCAGGCGGGGCTGGATAAGGCGACTGGCCTGATTCGAAGTGAACTGGGCGCCCGGTTGAATATCTTCAAGACACCGGAAATTAAGTTTGAACGGGACAAGTCTGTAGCTTATGGGAGTCGGATTGACCAGTTGATCAACCAGCTTCACAAGCAGGACAAGTAGTCCGAAAAAGGGAGCGGGATGGCCGAGCTCAGCCCAGCCCCCTTTTAAAATACATACGGAGGAATGCGGAAAATGGACGGAATTATTCCTTTATACAAAGAACGGGGGATGACCAGTTTTGACTGTGTCAGCCGCTTGCGGCGCATCCTCAAGACTCGTAAAATCGGCCATTCTGGTACGCTTGATCCATCGGTTGATGGGGTCTTGCCGATCTGCGTGGGTACTGCTACCAAAGCAGTTGAATACTTGATGCAGAGTGGCAAGGTTTACCAGGGGGAGTTGGTGATTGGTCGGGCCACGGAGACGGAGGATTTTGATGGTCAGGTGATTGAACAGGCACCAGTGAAAGCAGCCATCAGTGACGAAGCGGTCACCGCGGCGATGACCAAGCTAACCGGCGAGATTACCCAGGTTCCCCCCATGTATTCAGCAGTTAAAGTTAACGGTAAGCGGCTGTATGAGTATGCCCGTGCAGGAGAAACGGTGGACCGGCCGGCCCGTCACGTCACGATTACCGACTTTACGCTAATCCGTAACCACTACGACCAAGCACAACAAGAGCAGCACGTCTTTTTTAAGGTTGCTTGCTCGAAGGGTACCTATGTGCGGACCTTAGTGGTCGACCTTGCCCGGCAACTAGGCTATCCGGGGGCAATGAAGTGGTTGACCCGCCTGGAGAGTGGCGGCTTCACAATTGATCAGACCCTCAGTTTAGCGGATGTACAGGACGCGGTGGCTAGCCAAACGATGAAACGCTACCTCTACCCGCTTGACTATGCGTTGAAGGATTATCCGGTCGTTGAGCTGACGGAAAAGCAGTGGCGGGCAGTTCAAAATGGCGGCTGGCTGCCAGCCGCGGAGCTTCCTTTGGCGGCCGCGGAGGTCGTCCTGAAATATGATCACCAGGTGAAGGCGCTGTATCACCGGGATACCGACCACTATAAGCCGACGAAAATGTTTTCTGTGAACTAGGAGGGACCAGGTTGCGAGTAATTAAAATTCACCACCCGTTAAATCACCAGTTGGTTCCGGACGGGCCGGTTGTGCTGGCGATGGGCTTTTTCGATGGTGTCCACCGGGGCCACCAGGAAGTGATTGGAACTGCTAAGAAGATTGCACAGGAACGGAATCTGCCCCTGGCAGTCCTCACCTATGATCACGCGCCCGGAATCGTTTACCACCAGTATCCAGCTGGCTTTGACTACCTGTCGACTACCAAGCGGAAGTTAGAATTATTAGAAGAGCTGGGCGTGGACTTGGTCTACCTTGTTAGTTTCACCTCGGCCTACGCCAGTTTGTCACCCGAGGACTTCGTTACGGACTACTTACAGGCTTTTCACAGCCAGGTGGTAGTGGCTGGTTTTGACCATACCTATGGTACGAAAGATGTTGCGACGATGGAACGGCTGCCAATGTATGCTGCTGGCCGGTTCGAAGTGGTCACGGTTCCCAAGTTTACGTTAAGTGGTCAATCAGGTGCCAAGGTTGGTTCACGGCAAATTCGTCAGCTAATCGCTACGGGGCAGGTAGGAGCAGCTAATACGGCTCTCGGTTACCGCTATCAGACCAGCGGCCTGGTTGTCCATGGACTGGCGCGGGGCCGGACCCTGGGGTTCCCAACTGCCAATATTGAGGCTCCACAAGAAGAGCTGATTCCTGGAATCGGTGTTTACGCGGTGGAAGTAAAAGTCGGTGATCGTTGGTACGGCGGCATGGCGAGTGTTGGCCATAACATCACCTTTGGCAAGGCGGCGAAGTTAACGGTGGAAATTTACCTTTTTGACTTTAAGCAAATGATTTATGGTGAGGAGGTTAGAGTTCGGTGGTACCAGTACCTGCGTGGCGAAGAAAAGTTTGCCGGTGCTGACGAACTCGTTGCTCAAATGCGCCATGATGAGACGAATGCACGCCGGGTCCTAGCCGATGCTTCGCGGTCTGACTGGCCGTTAGAGTAAACAAAAGTGGGAGCAGGAAAGGACTAGCTTGCCTAGTTCGTTTTCCCACTCCCGTTGACACAGAGTTGGCGTTATCTTTGTAATTAGTAAGAACTAGCAAGGGGCTGGGAATTAACTCAGTCTCTTTACTGTTTTAAAGATAAAAATGCAACAGCGCAGCAACCCCAAATAGGCTAGCTGTACGTCAAAAGACAAATGCCTAAAATCAGCTTGCCAGCCGATTTTAGGCATTTTTTCTCATACTCTTTTTTAATGGCGACTGGCCCGGTGGCTGCCGCTTTGATGAATTTTATGAACCTGGCGTTTGAACTTGGGCGTTTGGTCGCTGACCAATTTGAAATGCCGGAGCTTGAAGTTGAACGGCCGGCCGGAAAGGCGAATCGTAGTCCAGCGGCGCATGGCAGCGCTCAAATTAGAAAGGTCTTCTAGCTGGGCCTGCTGCCCTTCCTTAACCGCGGCATCATGGATATCACTGCCAAGGCGAAAGATAAGGTTATTGTGATAATTGAGTAACTCCTGGGTAAGCGGGGCATTGCGGTAGCTGTTAAAGAGTTTTTGGATAAGGAGCAATGCTTCCCGGGTATTTTGTGGTTGAATGTAACGTTCTTCCTGCTTCACGATAAAACTTCCTTTTGTAGTTTGACATTCCTTGACTTTTAGACGGGGGATTGGTATATTATAAATTGTGTTTAGCACTTAGCCCTAACGAGTGCTAAAAGGGGATGTGATCAAAATGCTAACACAGCGACAAAAAAAGGTCCTGCAAGCGATTGTACGTCAATATACCTCAACGGGTCAACCGGTTGGTTCTAAGCACCTGGCCGAACAGTTACCGTTTAAGGTTAGTTCGGCGACAATCCGCAATGAAATGGCCGTTCTGGAGGATCAAGGCTTAATTGCTAAGGAGCACTCATCTTCTGGCCGTGTTCCATCAAAGACGGGTTATCGTTATTACGTTGACCATCTGTTGGATCCGGGAGCGGTAACGGATAACGATTTAGTCGTCATCCAAAACTCATTGGGGACCAGTTTTCAAAAAATTGATGAGATTGTCTCGCATTCGGCTGACATTTTATCCGACTTGACCTCATACACCGCGTTTACGCTAAAGCCAGAGCAAGCCGATGTACGTTTGAGCGGGTTCCGCGTTGTCCCACTGGGAAATCGGAAGGTAATTGCCATTCTGGTTACTGATAGTGGGGAAGTGGAGAGTCAGTCCTTTACCTTGCCACGTGATTTTGACACGGAGGCTTTGCAGGCAGTCGTCCGGATGATCAATGACCAACTGGTCGGCTTGCCGCTGGCAGAGGTGCTCAAGCGGCTGAGTGACGATATTCCCGTGCGGGTGATGCACTATATGCACAGCACGAACGGTTTCCTGGACCTGTTTGACAACGTGGTTTCACGGGCAGCCCGGGAGCGGTTCTTTGTGGGCGGGCGCCTAAATATTTTAGGCTTTTCCAATAACCAAGATCCGCAAGCACTTCAGGCACTGTATAGCTTGCTAGACCGCAACGATGAACTGTCGCACCTTCTCGAAGCTGATTCGACGGATAATAAAGACATTAACGTTAAGATCGGCTCGGAGATTTCCAAGGACCAGGTCTTGAACGATTACAGCCTGATTACGGCCAAGTATAATGTTGACCAGTATGGGAAGGGAATTATCGCCGTTTTGGGACCGACCCGGATGCCATATTCACGGACAATCGGAATTGTGAATGCTTTTCGCCAAGAACTAGCAAAGCGGTTGCTTGATTTTTACCGCCATTATTACGATTCATAGGAGGCGAGTCATTTGGCAGAAGAAAAAAAGAAAGACCAGCAGGAAGCGGCTGCTCAACAGAAGCCTGAGAAAGATTCAAAGTCTGACCAGGCAAAACATCATGAGCAGTGTCATCACCGCTGTGAAAAGCTGCAAAAAGAAATTGATGACTTAAAAGCCCAGTTAGCAGATAAGGATGATAAGTACCTGCGTGCGGAAGCGGAAATTCAAAACATGACTAACCGCTTTAAAAAAGAACGCGCCCAGATTCTGAAGTATGATGGTCAGGATCTCTCCAAGAGTGTTTTGCCCGTCTTGGATAACCTGAAGCGGGCATTGAACATTGAAGTTACCGACGAAAATGGTCAGCAGCTTAAAAAGGGGATTCAGATGGTTCACGACCACCTGATCAAGGCCCTGACCGACCACGGGATTACTGAGATTCCTGCCGAGGGGGAAACCTTTGATCCGACTCTGCACCAGGCAGTGCAAACTGTCCCGGTTCAAGATGACCAGAAGCCAGAGACGGTGGTCAAGGTCCTCCAAGCTGGTTACCAGCTCAAGGACCGGGTCTTGCGCCCAGCAATGGTTGTTGTTGCACAATAAATTAATTTAAGAGAGGGAATAAACAATGGCAAGTAACAAGATTATTGGTATTGATTTAGGTACTACTAACTCCGCCGTTGCCGTTATGGAAGGTAACGAACCGAAGATTATTACTAACCCAGAAGGAAGCCGGACAACGCCATCCGTTGTTTCATTTAAGAACGGTGAAACGCAAGTTGGTGAAGTTGCCAAGCGGCAAGCAATTACGAACCCAAACACGATTTCTTCCATTAAGAGTCACATGGGCGAAGCCGGCTACACGGTTGAGATTGATGGCAAGAAGTACACGCCACAAGAAATTTCAGCAATGATTCTGCAATACCTCAAGAAGTACGCTGAAGACTACATCGGTGATACGGTTGATAAGGCGGTTATCACCGTGCCAGCATACTTCAACGATGCCCAGCGGCAGGCGACTAAGGACGCTGGTAAGATCGCTGGCTTGGACGTTAAGCGGATTATCAACGAACCGACTGCTTCTTCTTTGGCTTACGGCCTGGACAAGAAGGATAAGGATGAAAAGATCCTGGTTTACGACCTTGGTGGTGGGACTTTTGATGTTTCCATCCTGGAATTAGGGGACGGGGTCTTCCAAGTTCTCTCAACCAACGGTGATACTCACCTGGGTGGGGATGACTTTGACCAAAAGATCATGGACTGGTTAATCGATGGCTTCAAGCAAGAGCATGGCGTGGACCTGTCCCAAGACAAGATGGCTCTGCAACGGTTGAAGGACGCTGCTGAAAAGGCCAAGAAGGACCTTTCCGGTGTCCAAGAAGCCCAAATCAGCCTGCCATTTATCTCCTCTGGTGAAAATGGCCCACTGCACTTGGAAAAGAGTTTGACCCGGGCACAATTCAACCAACTGACTAACGACCTGGTTGAACGGACGAAGCAACCAGTACTGAACGCCTTGAAGGATGCCGACCTGTCATTTGATGACATCGACGAAGTTATCCTCAACGGTGGTTCAACCCGGATTCCAGCCGTTCAAGAAATGGTTAAGGAATTGACCGGCAAGGAACCAAACCACTCCATCAATCCTGATGAAGCCGTTGCCCTTGGTGCTGCTATCCAAGGTGGGGTTCTGACTGGTGACGTGAAGGACGTTGTGTTGCTGGATGTTACGCCACTCTCCCTTGGGATTGAAACCATGGGTGGGGTCTTCACGAAGCTGATTGACCGGAACACGACCATCCCAACTTCCAAGAGTCAGATTTTCTCAACGGCTGCTGATAACCAATCCGCCGTTGACATCCACGTTCTCCAGGGTGAACGGCCAATGGCTGCTGACAACAAGACCTTAGGGAACTTCCAGCTGACAGATATTCCTGCTGCTCCTCGTGGTGTTCCTCAAATCAAGGTTACCTTTGATATCGACAAGAACGGGATTGTGAACGTTTCTGCTGAAGATCAGGGTACCCACAAGAAGCAAAACATCACGATTAAGTCCAACTCTGGTCTGAGCGATGAAGAAATCGAGCGGATGAAGAAGGATGCTGAGGAACACGCCGAAGCCGACAAGAAGAAGAAGGAAGAGGTTGACCTGAAGAACGAAGTCGACCAAGAACTCTTCCAAGTCGACAAGACCTTGAAGGAAGTCAAGGGCAAGGTTCCAGAAGACGACATCAAGAAGGCCGAAAGTGCCCGTGACGACCTGAAGAAGGCTAAGGAAAGCGGCAACCTGGACGACATGAAGGCCAAGAAGGATGCTTTGAACAAGGTTATCCAAGACCTGAGTGTTAAGCTGTACCAGCAGGCTCAAGGAGCACAAGGCAACGCTCAGGGTGGTCCTCAACCAAACGGTGGTAACGCTGGCAACAATAATGGTGACAGCAAGGGTGATGACAACACCGTTGATGGTGACTTCAAGGATGTTACTCCGGATGACAAGAAGTAATTAATTGCTTAGTAAAAGCCAAAGGCCAATCAGACAGGACTTTGGCTTTTACTTTCTGTTCATACTTATGGTATAACTAAACAAGCAATTAAGTGATGAGGGATAATCAATGGCAGAAAAGAACTATTATGATGTTTTAGGGGTATCAAAGGATGCTTCTGAGGCAGATATTAAACATGCTTACCGACGCTTGGCAGCGAAGTATCACCCGGACGTCAACCATGAACCGGGGGCGGAGGAAAAGTTTAAGGATATTAACGAAGCCTACGAAGTACTGAGCGACTCACAAAAGCGGGCCCAGTATGACCAGTTTGGGACGACCGGGCAACAAGCAGGCCAAGGTTTTGGTGGCTTTAATGGTGCCGGTGGCTTTGGCGGTCAAGGCTTCGGAGGTGCCGGCGGCTTCGAAGATATCTTTAGTCAATTCTTTGGTGGCGGCGGTCGAGCGCGTCAAGATCCAACAGCACCGCGTCCTGGCCGGGACTTGCAGTATGCAATGACCTTAAAATTTATGGATGCGATCTTTGGTAAGACGACGACAATCAAATATGACCGTGACGCCCAGTGTAAGACCTGCCACGGCACAGGCGCTAAGCCGGGCAAGTCGGCTAGTACCTGTCAGCGTTGTGGCGGGAGCGGGGTCGTCGTGACCGTTCGCCAAACGCCACTTGGCAACATGCAGACCCAGACTACCTGTCCTGAATGTAACGGGACTGGGAAGGTAATCAAGCCAGAAGACCGTTGTGATACCTGTCACGGTTCTGGTCACGTTCACGAAAAGCACGAGCTGGAGGTTAAGGTTCCAGCTGGGGTGGACGATGGTCAGCAGATGCGGTTGCAGGGGCAGGGGGATGCCGGTGAAAACGGTGGTCCCGCTGGTGATCTCTACATTATCTTCCGGGTGACGCCAAGTCGGGAATTCCGGCGTGAGGGGACGAATATTTACGTCGACCAGGACATTTCCTTTGCCCAGGCGGCCCTCGGTGATGAGGTCCAAGTCAAGACGGTTCATGGTGACGTTAGCCTCAAAGTGCCGGCGGGGACCCAATCGGAAACTAATTTCCGCCTGCGTGGCAAGGGTGTTCCGTTCCTTAATGGTAAGGGAACCGGGGATGAACACGTCACGATCCACGTTAAGACCCCGAAGAACCTAAATAAGCGGCAGCGGGAGGCCATGATGGCGTTCGCGGCAGCTAGTGGTGAAGATGTTAAGGGGGTCAAGAAGTCCGTCCTGGATAAGCTGAAAGATGCCTTTGAAGACCGGTAAATAGTAAAACGGGATAGCTGCCTAATTGATGGGGCTATCCCGTTTTACTTATTTTGCTAATTCCAAGTGGTTTTTGTTATACTAATCTTAGTATTTTCGTAGAAAGTAGTGAATAAACATGACGATGAGCTTAGATGAGATGAAAGAGCGGCAGAAGCGTATCCGCAACTTCTCAATTGTTGCCCACATCGACCACGGGAAGTCGACGCTGGCGGACCGGATCCTAGAAATGACCGATTCCATCAGTAAGCGGGAGATGAAGGATCAGATACTTGATGATATGCCACTGGAACGAGAACGGGGCATCACGATTAAGCTAAACGCCGTTGCCCTGACCTACCATGCCAAGGATGGGCAAGACTACATCTTCCACCTGATTGACACCCCGGGACACGTCGACTTCTCCTATGAGGTTTCCCGGTCACTGGCGGCCTGTGAGGGGGCTGTACTGGTGGTGGACGCAACCCAGGGGGTAGAAGCCCAGACCCTGGCAAACGTCTACCTGGCGATTGACAACGACCTGGAAATTCTGCCGGTCATCAATAAGATTGACCTGCCATCCGCGGATGTCGAGGGAACAAAGAAGCAGATTGAAGATGAAATTGGGTTGGATACCGATGAAGCGGTTGACGTCAGTGCGAAAACTGGTTTAAACGTTGACCAGGTCCTGGAAAAGATTGTCCAGGATGTGCCAGCGCCAACTGGTGATCTGACGGCACCGCTAAAGGCCCTGATTTTTGACTCCAAGTACGATGACTACCGGGGGGTCGTACTGAGTGTGCGGGTCTTTGAGGGGACCGTGAAGAAGGGTGATAAGATTCGCCTGATGAACAGTGGGACCGAATACGAGGTTGCCGAGGTCGGGATCAACTCACCGAAGCCCCTGGCCCGGGACGTCCTGATGGCGGGGGACGTTGGCTACATCACTGCAGCCATCAAGGATATCAAGGATACCCGGGTCGGTGATACCGTCACGGACGCCAATAACCCGACTGACAAACCGCTGGAGGGGTACCGGCAGATGACGCCGATGGTCTACGCTGGGCTGTACCCGACCGATAATGCCAAGTTTAACGACCTCCGGGAGGCCTTGGAGAAGCTGCAATTGAATGACGCGGCGCTGACCTTTGAACCGGAAAGCTCCCAGGCCCTCGGTTTTGGCTTCCGTTGCGGCTTTTTGGGACTGCTCCACATGGACGTGGTTCAGGAACGCTTGGAGCGGGAGTTTAACCTGGACTTGATTACCACGGCACCGTCAGTAACCTACCACGTTGATCTGGCAGACGGTTCGACGGTTGAGGTGGAAAACCCGGCCGAGATGCCCGATGCCTCGTCAATTAAGGATATTAAGGAACCGTTTGTTAAGGCCTCCATCATGGTGCCGAATGATTATGTCGGCCCAGTAATGGAGCTCTGCCAGCGTAAACGGGGGATTTTTGAAACGATGGAGTACCTGAGTGACACCCGGGTTAACGTGATTTATCACATTCCATTGTCTGAAATCATCTTTGACTTCTTTGATAAGTTGAAGAGCTCGACCCGGGGATATGCCTCGCTGGATTATGAGATTGATGACTACCGACCAAGCAGCCTGGTGAAGATTGATATCTTACTGAATGGTGATAAGGTTGATGCGTTGAGCTTTATTGCCCACAAGGACTTTGCGGCCGAGCGGGGGCGGGAAATCACTTCCAAGCTCAAGAAGATTATTCCCCGGCAAAACTTCGAAATCCCAATTCAGGCGGCAATTGGTTCTAAAATTATTGCCCGGACCAACATCAAGGCCTACCGGAAGGACGTTACGGCCCGAATTCACACCGGGGACCCAGACCGTCGGGCCAAGCTGCTGGAGAAGCAGAAGCGTGGTAAGAAGCGGATGAAGGCCGTCGGGAGGGTTGACATCCCTCAGGAAGCCTTTATGGCCGTCCTCAAGACCGATGAAGAGGTTGAGGGGAAGTAAATATTCTAAATACGAGCAAGTTATTCCTGATGAAGAGAATAACTTGCTCGTATTTTTTATCTTCAATTGTCGTTTACAAGCAATCCACCACTACTTTAGTGAGGGACCCGTCCTGCCACTGCGGGGCGAGCTCAGCGAGGCGGTCCCAAAAGGCTGGTTGCTTAGCCTGGTCGAGAATTTCGTAGGTAAGTGGTGTAACGTTGCTGATGATAATGTCCCCATCGTCATCAACGGTTCCCGTGAAGACTCCTTCGTGAAGCAGTTCCATAAAAATCTTATCAGTGACTTGGCCCCAGTCAGTATCTCGGTACTTGTTGACAATCGCCGCAAACTTTTGGTTGTTCTTGCTCATGTCGTTGAAAATCACCTTATCGTAGTTAGGAATTGAGTGGGCGGCCTTATCAACGATTGCGAAGTAGGTAAATAAGTAGTCTTTAGTATCCATCGTCCGTACTCCTTTTAACTTTTAAGACTATTATAGCTAATCTTGCCGTGATTAAGAACCGCCCCGGGACGATTTAAATAAAACTAGCGGCTAAGAATAAATTCAGGTATAATTAAACCGAACATATGTTTTTGATGGAGGAACAGGATGGCTGAACAACAACGACTTCAAGAAGCAGGGTATGCCCCGATTCACTTTTCGTCACTTTTTCCAATTTCACAGTATATTATGGTCGGTCAAAATCTTAACGGGCCAGCTGCTGCTCCGGTCGGCAGGGCGAAGGCAGCCCCGGTGGAAAGCCTTACCCAGTTGCGGGCGGTCCTCAATGGTTCTGCCCGATTACTAATCCTTGATTTAGAATTCTTTCAAGCCGGCAACCAGAACCACATTTTCCAGTTAGCAGGACGAATATATGGTCAAGCTGAAAAGTTCAATTACTACTTTTTTAATAGCCAGCAGACGGAGACCCGTCAGCTGCAATTCCTGCGCCGTTACGATGTTCCTTTTTCTCAGGCACAGCAGTATACCGTTAAGCACCAGTTGCCACGGATTATCAATCTGGTCGCCAGCCTGGCTCCCGACTATCTCGTCAGTTGGGATAATAGTCAGGATTTTAAGGCCTTGCAACGGGCCGCTAATCGGCTTGCGCTTCCTAAGCAAAACCGCTTTTGGAATAATATCCAGGCAATTGACCTGGAAAAATTAGTGGCCCAGCAAGTTTGGAATGGACAAAAGGCACTGGGGCTGAAAAAGATGTGCCAGCTCTTGAACCTGCTGCCGTTTAAGTTCCACCAGGCTCAGCATGATGTCCGGGCAATTGAGGCTATTTTGAAATTCTATTCACTTGATTTAAGTCGGGAGTTATTGCTATAAAAAAGCCCCCGGACGTTTTAAACGTTCAGGAGCTTACAATTACTTTTGCCAATTAATTAGGCGATTGTTATTTTTGCTGCTTTGACCGATTAGCTGGTTATTCAGGTAGACCTTAGTCTGGATGCCCTTGTGGATATCACCTTCCGCTAGTTTTTCTTGCTGGTCGTCCATTAGGGTGCCCAAAATGCCGTTTTGCATTGTGTCAATTAACAAGTCACGACGAGGCTTAGATAGTTGGTAAAAGTCGTCATTAACAGTGATTTTGACGCGATTATTCCCACGGTATTCAATTGCCTTGATGCTGGTAAAGCCTTGGAACTGTTTGTCGTTAGACTCGTATTGCTGGCAGTTAGCCAGGTAGTTGGCGATGTCACGGTTAGCGATATCGATATTTTCGCGGCTGGCAGCGGCCACGGTCGGGATAGTCAATCCGGAATTAATGGCTACTGTACTAGCTCCAGCAATAGAAAGGCAAGCTAAAGCAATTCCACAAATGTTAGTAAATTTTCTCATCTTTTTTCCTCCAATCAAACATGTCTATTATGACGATTTTAATAGCAGCGGGCAAGGGAAATTGGTCAAAATTCCTTTTTATTTTTAGTAAAGTTCGCTAAAATAGCCACTGGTGATTAAAGTGACAGAAAATGAACAAAAACAAAACTTAGTCCGGCAGCGGATGCAAAAATTACAGGAGAAGGAAGCCAATGAATTTAAGGAGCACCTGGATAACCTCAACGATGGGGTGATTGCAATCATCCTAACCGTAATGGTTTTAGAGGTTCCTTTACCAAGTCAGGCTGGCGTGTCTTACCGTAATTTCATGGGGTCGATTTTTATTTTCCTGGTGAGCTTCTTCGTGGTCGCTAACTTTTGGTATGACTTGAACCGGCTCCTCCTGGTCTTAAACCGGGTGACGAAGAAGATGATTATTAATGACTTCATCTTTCTGGCAGCATTGTCGGTGATCCCAATGTTAACCAAGTGGATGATGCTCCGGCCCAGCAGTCTGGCTGTGTTTGACTACGGGATTGCCTACTTCATTGCTAACTTAATGAAAATGATTATCTCGGCTAACGCTTGGGAGGAGTTTTTCAATGAAGTTGATGGTAGTCCAAAGATGTACTCTCTACGGTGGGGGCGACGGCTAGTAATCGTTTTAGCCCTTAACCTGCTGCTGATTTTTCTAGCGTATGTGATGCCGCGGTGGGTTCTGCTGGCCTACCTGCTACTAACGATCTATAACTTTTTCTACCCTGAAAAAACGATTGTTGACCAAAAGATCAGTTAACCGAAGAGAATACGGCAACGGCCAGTTACGACTTTGCCTTGCCGATACTCGGTAGGAAGTGTAAAATATTATTTTGTGAAAGCGATTACAGGAAAGTGAGCGATATTAATGAACGGTTTTAGCGGTGAGTTCTTCGGAACGCTAATTTTGATTTTAATTGGGTGTGGCTGTTCCGCCAGTGTTAACCTCAAGAAAAATTATGCTACGGGAAGCAACTGGTGGTTTGTGTGCGCCAGCTGGGGCCTGGCAGTAACAATGGGTGTTTACGTCGCGGGCTTTTTAGGTTCCCAAGGGCACCTGAATCCAGCCGTGACGATTCCCTTTGCCATCTACGGTCTTTTTCCTTGGCACCAGGTCTTGCCATACCTGGCCGGTCAATTTCTCGGCGCCTTTGTTGGTGCAGTTTTGGTGGTTATTCAATACTATCCCCAATTCGCGGCAACTAAGTCGAGAGAGGGGAATACCGTGGGGATTTTTGCTACCCGGCCGGCAATTAAGTCGCCGCTGTTTAATTTCTTGTCGGAGGTAATCGCCACCTTTGCCTTTATCTTTATCCTGCTTAACCTTGGTAATTTTACCGTAGGGATTAAGCCCTTCATTGTCGGCCTAGTTATTACCGTCATTGGGACGGGATTAGGTTCAACCACTGGGTTTGCACTGAATCCGGCCCGGGACTGGAGCCCGCGGTTTGCCTATACCGTTTTGCCGGTGCCTAATAAGGCAGGGGCAGAATGGTGGTATGCCTGGGTTCCAATGTGCGGTCCGCTGTTTGGGGGCCTCCTCGCCTGTGCTTTAGAAAATATGGTTGCTTAGCCTGTAAATGATGAAACGGCCACCATCAGCTTTTGCTGATAGTGACCGTTTTGTTTTGCTAGCTGGCTTTCCCAGCCGCAAGGGGTACTAATTTGAAATTATGCTTGGGGCTGACGTGTCCGTAAGACCACTAGGATGACTACCATATTAATCAGCAGAGTCAGGCCAGTGACCGCAAATACCATTGGGTAGTTGAACAGACCGGAAATGACCGAGCCAATGAGAGAGCCCATCACAGCCCCAACAGCTTGAAAGGATTGGTTGACACTGAAGATCCGCCCAAACGCTTCCGCCGGAACGTCCAGGGTAAGAACAGTTTGGATAGCCGGATTGAGGGCGGCATTGGCCAGGCCGAGCAGGAACCGCCAAAAAGCTAGCGACCAGGCAGAGTGGGTAAAGGTCATTGGAATGAACAGTACAAAGGCCACCATCAGCCCTGTACGCAGAACGACTTTCGGCCCGATCCGGTCCATCGTGTGCCCAACCTTCGAAGCGGCAATTAGCGTTCCCAGTCCCGGAGTGGCAGCAACGATTCCGGCAACCAGCGCGACGTTGCCCTGGTTATGCATTAAGGATTTAACGTACAGACTAATAATCGGTGTAATTGACATTGATGATGAAATAACAACCATTGTCGTGAAGAACATCGCGATAATGACCCCGGGGTTATCAAGCTCTTGGAAAATTTGGCGGAGCGGTTTCATCTTTTCCTTTTTGATCGGCTTAAAGTGTTCCTTCGCTAAGAGGGAAGTGCCAACGAAGTTCAGAAACATTAGGCCCCCGGTGATGAAAAACGGGATCCGGTAGCCAAACGCCCCGGAAAGCACCCCGCCGAGCAGGGGGCCAACCAGGTTGCCGGCAACCCCGGCGGTTGCCATGGCTGACATTACCCAACCAGAGTGGGAACGAGGCGTTTCGCCTGCCATCAGGGCCGTGGCGTTATTGATATAACCCGAAAAAGCTCCCTGCAAGAAGCGCAGACCAACAATCATCCAAACACTTTGCGCGAGCCCCACGCAGAAAATGGTAATGGCCATGACCCCGGCAGCCCGCATACACATCAATTTACGTCCTTTCCGGTCCGCCAGGTTTCCCCACAGCGGCGAAACGATTGCCTGGCTGACAAAGGTTGCGGCAAAGGCGAGACCAGAATAAATATTTAGCTGAAAGCGGGAAAAGTTTCCCAGTTCGTTAATAAACAGTGAGATAAACGGCATGGTCATCGAATAGCCAGCCCCCGTAATAAAGGAACCGAGCCACATGGTATAAAAGGTTCGGTGCCAGCCGCTTGGATAATGTTCTTCCTGTTCGCTTGTCTCCATCTTTGTTCCCCATCTCCTCCAAAGTTAATCTTGCTTATTGTAACAGAAATTAGCGGCGCTTACTAATCGATAGGTAGTGACCAAAAGTGATTAGCATCAGGAAAATCAAAATGACGGTGATCCACATGGACAACCGGATCCCGGCAACCGGGGTCTGAGGGATCCCAGAAATAACTACCAGCATGGTGACCGATACGGCTCCGGCGACCTGACGGAGGGTATTGTTAAGTGCTGTTCCGTGACTGTTTTCTGATTGGGAAAGGGCGGAAAATGCTTCAGAAAGGGCGGGGCTGAAGACAAATGCATTCCCAACCATGCGGACCGCGTAGGCAATGGTCAGAACCACGACTGAAGAGTGGGATGACAGCGTAACCAGGGGGTAGGAGGCGACAATCATTAGTATTCCACCAGTAATGATTAGCCACTTGGGGCCGTACTGGTCATAAAGGCGCCCAATGTAGGAAGCGGTGAGTCCGTTGCAAATTGCTCCTGGCAGGAGGATCAGCCCGGAGGCAAAGCTCCCCATCCCTAAGACGTTTTCGGTAAAAATAGGGATTAGCTGTTCGGTTCCCAAAAGAATCATGAAGGCGAAAATCCCAACGAGGGTCATTAAGCGAAAGGACGAGTATTTAAAAATCTGGACCTTTAACATTGGGTTAGTCAGGTGGAGTTGACGGTGAACGAATAGGGCAATGATAATCAAACCGCTAACCAGCATTGCCCAGCCGGCGGCCAGGTTAAGTTCAAAGACCGTCAAACTACCTAGGGCCAGGCCAGACCCGATGAGTGAAACAAGGACGGAGAGGTAGTCAATTTTAATCTCACGTGGCGTAGAGAAGTTTTGCAACTTAAAGTAACCGATGATAAAGACGAGCACCATGAACGGCAAGACGCTGATGAACAGCCACCGCCAGGGGAGTACCTGGAGGATGAAACCGGCAAGGGTCGGCCCGATTGCCGGGGCCGTGGAAATGACGAGGCTGGAGAGTCCTAAAATGGAGCCCCGTTTTTCAATTGGGTAGATGGAAATCATGGTGGTCATCTGAAATGACATTAGCATTCCACTCGCGGCCGCCTGAATCAACCGTGCAAGGAGGAGCGAATAGAAGTTAGTCGCTAGGCAGCCAATCGTTGTTCCGATAATAAAGGCGCCAATCGTCCACAGGAAGACGTGCCGGTTGGTAAACTTATCGTACATGTTGGATGAAAGTGGCGTAACGATTCCGATGATTAGGGTGTAACCGGTGGTCAGCCACTGGACAGCGTTCAGTGAAACGTGAAGCTCATGCTCAATTACCGGTAGGGCAGTCACCATCATCGTTTGGCTAGCGAGACTAACGAAAGCTGATAGCAAGAGAATCGCGGTGATTAACCGTCGTGTTCGCGGGGTAATGGTGGTTGATGATTGTGGCACAGTTGCAAGTTCCTTTCTGGTGTTAAATTACCCCTCCAACTTTACCACTGCTATTTTGACATTTCTAATGGAAATTATATCTTGAGCGGTTTAGGCCATTATCTGGTATCATATTCAATGACGAGAAAAAGGAGGAATCACGGCTTGAGAACACGAATTGCAGTTTTTTCTGATGTCCATGGAAACTTCAGTGCTTTTGAGGCGATGTATCAAGACAGCCTAAAACAAGGTGTCGACCAGTACTGGTTTATCGGCGACCTCTTGATGCCAGGCCCCAGTGTACTCAAGGTTTGGAACCTATTTGAAAAAATCGCTCCCCAAGTGGTTGTCCGGGGCAATTGGGACGACCTGGTCGTGCGGGGTGCCCGGGGACTGATGGATACTGAGAAGCCTTCCCATGTCTACTTTGCCCGGCTGGCCCAATATGTTGCGCAGCACGGCTCAACGGACCTGATTGATAGTTTAGCCAGTTGGCCCTTGCACGTGACGAAACAGGTGGGGCCGTTAAACTTTGGTATTTCCCATAACCTGCCGAAACTGAATATGGGCCAGGACCTCTTCCCCACGAAACCGACAGCTAACTTTGATCGTCTTGTCAACGTTGAGAGTGAGCAGCCGGTGGATGTTGCCGTCTATGCGCATGTTCACCACCAGCTGCTGCGGTATGCTGATGATGAACGAATCATCCTCAACCCGGGTGCGGTGGGGGAACCATTTAACCACTGGCCTGGATTGCAAAGGGATCTACGGGCCCACTACCTAATTCTCGAGGTCGACGACCAGGGATTAGCAGAGACCAGTTTTCGTCACGTCGGTTATGACCGAATGGTAGAAAGTACCCGGGCCCATAGCGATGCACTTCCTTACGCGGAGCTGTACCAGCGAATGATGAAGACGGGATTAGCTTACACCCATGATGATGAGCTGCTCCGCCAGTTCAACGATCGCTACCACTACGCGGACGAGTACCGGCAATTTGCAGATCAAAAATTGCGGTGAGGCAAATTACTTGCAAATGGTCAGTGAATATCAGATAATCTAGTTGAATAGTTTCGCAAATGTTGATTTTAGCTGTTAGTCGTTATTGTTTATAATCACTATTAATAAGGAGATAACAACTTACATGGCAAAAAAATCTAAGATTGCTAAATTACACCACCAAGAAGCGCTGGTTAAAAAGTACGCGGCAAAGCGAAAAGAGCTGAAGGCGCAGGGGGATTACATCGGCTTGTCTAAGCTGCCCCGCAACTCAAGCGCAGTTCGCCTGCACAACCGGGACCGCTATGATGGGCGCCCTCATGCCTACATGCGGAAGTTTGGGATGTCGCGGATTAACTTCCGCAACCTCGCCCACAAGGGTCAAATTCCGGGTGTTCGGAAGGCAAGTTGGTAATACCATTATTTAACAAAGAGGCTGGAATACACTTCCGGCCTCTTTGTTGTTTAAAGCTGTCGATGTCAGCGGGCAGGCGGTAAACTAAATCAGCATCAGCTCGATTTTGTTCCAGCTGGCCACTTCAAGATTTTTAGAATAATTCTAAAAATCTCTTGATAAATTTTGCAAAGCGGCTATACTTATAAGTGTAGTTAAGAATAATTCTAATTAAGGAGAGGATATCTATGAATTTTGTTGGTCACGAAATCGACGACTTCAAGGTTAATGCATACCAGGACGGTGAAACTAAGGAAGTAACTAAGGCGGACGTACTTGGCAAGTGGAGTATTTTCTTCTTCTACCCAGCAGACTTTTCCTTTGTTTGTCCAACCGAGTTGGAAGCCCTGCAAGACGAATATGAAAACTTTAAGCAGGCGGATGCAGAAATTTACTCCGTCTCAGAAGATACTGAATTCGTCCACAAGGCATGGGCAGAGGCCTCAGAAAAGATTGGCAAGATTAAGTACCACATGCTTGCAGACCCTGCTGGTAAGCTAGCCCGGATGTTTGATGTCCTAGATGAAGATGCCGGCCAGGCCTACCGGGGTGTCTTCATCGTTGACCCAGATGGTAAGATCCAATCCTACACGATTAACAACATGGGAATTGGCCGGAGCGCTGCGGAAATCCTGCGGACCCTTCAGGCTGCACAATTTGTTCGTGAACATGGTGACCGTGTTTGCCCTGCTAACTGGAAGCCAGGCCAAGACTCAATTAAGCCAAGCCTAGACCTTGTTGGTAAGTTGTAAAGGGAAAGCTGGTGGATGAAATGGCAGATAAACACTTATACGACCTGATTATTGTTGGTGCTGGGCCTGCGGGATTGTCTGCCGGATTATATGCCGGCCGGGCGACGCTTGACACGTTGATTCTAGAAGGGGATACCGTTGGCGGCCAGGTTACAACGACCTCGGTAGTTTACAACTATCCGGCCGTTGAAAAGGTCGATGGTACCCAGTTGATGAATCAAATGCAAAAACAAGTGACCGACTTTGGCGTTACGATTGCACATGACCAGGTTGAGAAATACCAGCTGGCTGATGAGGTCAAACTGCTGGTTGGCAAGAGCGGCCAGGAGTACCGGGCTCGCAGCGTGATTATTGCGACCGGTGCACAGCCCCGCACGGTTGGTTTTAGCGGTGAAGATGAGTTTCGGGGCCGGGGAGTAGCTTACTGCTCGACCTGCGATGGCGAATTGTTCTCGGGTTTGCAGATTTTTGTCATCGGTGGTGGCTATGCTGCGGCGGAAGAAGCTGACTACCTCAGCCGGTTCGGCAAACACGTCACGGTACTGGTTCGAGGAGATCATTTTAGCTGTCCACCGCTGATGGCAGCACGGGCATTGAATAATCCGAAAGTATCAGTAAAATACAATACGGAAGTTAAGCAGGTTACTGGTGATGATTATGTAACTGCCGCCACCCTAGTGAATAATAAGACCGGGGAAGAAACGGTTTACCACGTTGATGACGGTGATAATACTTTCGGCATCTTCATTTACGTAGGGACTAAGCCAGCGACGGAGAAGCTGCAGGGATTGGTTGACCTGAACGACCAAGGCTATATTAAAGCGGCTGCTGATGGCGCTACTAACGTTCCTGGTGTGTATGCGGCGGGGGATGTAATCGTCAAAAACCTCCGGCAGATAATCACCGCTGCTTCGGATGGGGCGGTTGCTGCCACCGCTGCTGAACAGTATGTGACCGCTCAAAAGCAGCGTCAGGGAGTTCCGATTCACACGGCGCCGGCGAAAACTGCCACCCAGCCAGTTGGACAAACTACTGACTTAGAGCATCAGGAAAAGGTTAGTCCTCACCAGGGCAACTGGCTGACCGCCGAAATTGACAGCCAGCTCAAGCCGATTTTTGCGCGGCTCACGAAGCCAGTGACCTTGGAGGTTAACACTGATGGGAGAGCGCTTAGTCAACAACTGCTTAGTTTCACGACGGAATTTGCCAGCCTGGACGACCACCTGACTGTCAAGACTAAGGAGGGCCAGGGAGAGCTGCTGCCGTTATTGAAACTTCTGGACGCCGATGGACAAGATACAGGTCTGCACTATGCCGGCATTCCAACCGGGCACGAGCTGAATTCCCTTGTCCTGGGGGTCTATAACGTGGCAGGACCGGGGCAAACAATTGACCCGGCATTGGCTGACCGTATTAAACGCTTGCCAGCTGCCAAGATTCGAATTGGCGTTTCGTTGACCTGTCATTTCTGCCCAGACGTTGTTGCGGCGTGCCAACGAATGGCATCGTTGAATCCTGGCATTACGGCGACGATGATTGACTTACAACACTTCCCAGATTTGCGAAAGAGCAAGAAAATCATGAGTGTTCCCGCGACGATGATTAATGATGCGCCGGTTATTTTTGGTAGCCAGTCGCTGGAACAACTGGTTGCTGCTGTCGAAAAGAACGGTTAAAAAGGTTATACTTTGAATCGTTGAAGAGACAAGAGAGTGAGAAAAGACGCCTCAAATCGGCTGTTAAGCTGATTTGGGGCGTTTGTTTTTCGATGCGTAGCAAATATTTGAAGGTTGTTTTAGCTACCAGCCAGCTACTGCGAATCGATGGGTTAATTCGCACGCTCAGCTCTTGTTGCTACTAATGGCCGAGAATTTATAAACTGATAATTCTTTCTAACTATTCTAGCTTGCTTTGGTTCCGATAAGCGTTGCTAGCGCTAACCACTTGCTATTCGCCAAAGGGGAAGCTGGCCGTCTCACTTTAGCCACTCTCAAACGACTAATCCTAAAATATAATGGTTATAAATTAAATTATTTTCTTCCTTTATCGCTTGAAATATCAATTTAAGGTGTTATTGTTTAAATATCGAAAAGCGATGAGGGGAGCAATGACAATGCTATCACGTGATAATCAGAAAGAAATACTTAGAAAATACACTGGTCAACGGCAACATTATGCTATCAAAAAGCTGACCGTTGGGGTTTCATCGGTTTTGATCGGTTTGTCGTTCTTAGGCGTCCAGGCCCAAAACGCTTCTGCTGATGCCAATGCAGCGCCAGTAGTTTCCACAACGCAAGTCGAGTCTAACGAGAATGGAAACCAAGGTCTAACTGATTCAGTATCCGTAGCAAAGAATGTTACCTCAGCTAATCTGGTAACAGTTTCTAACTCGGCTACCGAGCGCGCTAAACTAAATCAGGACCTTCCCGCTATCTATACGAATAATCCGAGTGACGGTTCCGCGGTTAAGACGGCGGGCGACCATATTATTCCAGGTTTGGCTAATGAGGCCCAGTACAATCTTTCGGTTACCGCTCGCAACGGTAGTACAAGCGGTAGTCAGGCGGGAAAAACTGCGGGAGTTTACCTTCCTAGCGGTGAAACCACCAAGCACGCCCTAGTTAACTACCAGACTGCACAAAACTTGCAAATTAATTTTGAACTGAGCAACCCTACTGATCAGGAAATGCAAATTTCACCGGTGGTTTACCTAAACCCTTATGGCCCCTACCATAACGTAGTTGACCCCTCATTACTCCGCTTTGGCGACAAGGGGGAAATTGTTGATCAGAATGGTCAAGTGATCAATGGCTTACAACTTGTTTTTGCCTTTAATGGTAACAAAAACTATTATACTTACGACGAACTGGTCGCTCGTGGCCTTGCAGTCGGCCAGGCTGATACGTTTAAGGTCGTTGGGACCTTGGCTGCGCATACCACTGCGCACGTTATCCTTCCCCTGACGTTTGATACGGCTAACATCGGCACCTATTTGACGACTCACCAGTCGGCCGCCAATGAAATCTGGCTGGCGGGCGCTAATGATACCGGAACGATTGACCTGTACCTTTCAACACCACTTTGGCGGCAAACAGATGTTGCAAATGATGACATTTTACCAATGCTTAAAACGGCTGAGTCACTGTACCAACTTCTTCCGGCCGAGACTACGGCCCAGTTGCTGGCGGCATTACCCAAGGCAGGAGCAGTATTGGTGAACGTTTCTAATATTGGAAACGTTGGCGGCAGTGCTAATAGCAGCGACCCTGTTTTATGGATGAACGGGACCTACCAACTCAAACTTGACCAAGTGCAGGATGTATTACGGCAATTTGGCTACACTGTCAACCTCACTCCTGATGGACAAAACTTTGTAGACCACTATACGTACAATACCCAGGCTATGCAGGGCGTCCAGAATGCTGACGGTAACCTGGACGTGAAGACGAACTATGGCTTTTACGTTGAAGTACACCCGGTTTTGCTGACCCGTGATATAGAAACGCAGGTCGGCTCTAAATTGATTAGTGACTGGCAGCCAACGGACAATATTGTAGCGGTTAATAACTTAGACTACCAGGGCAGTGGTACTACGGGTGATATTTTCAAACTCGTTCCGGTTGCCCCAAGCCAAGTGCGGGTCGTTGGTATCGCAAACCAGGATGGTCAAACCGTTTCGACGATTGATCCTACTGTTCCCGGAACGTATACGGTTAGTTATGAATACTACCTGAATGGCAACCAAAATCCGGCCTTTAGGGTTACCAACACGGCCCAGGTGAGGGTCACCCAGGCGACGACTCCAATCGTACCGGTCGATCCAGAAATCATTGACCCGAATAAGGTCCACAATGACGATGACCATGGTGGAAATGATAACTCTAAACCTAACGGCGAATTGATTGATGGCGAAAACGGTAGCAACAGTCAGACTGGACGCGGTCAACTAACCGGGCAGGGACAGTCAGCAGGTCAGGCGACTGGCGTTGTTAGTGCCAGTCGTTACTCGGTGCCAACAGCTAGTGCCAGCCAGGCTCAGCAGCAACTGCCCCAGACTGGGAATCACAGCTCAATGGCGGTCGCTGGGCTGGGAATTGCCAGTTTCTTAGCCATGTTTGGCCTGGCTAGGGGGAAGCAGCACTAGGAAGCACCTAACCGCCTAGTTTAGCTGGCAAGTCAGATTAAGCGGTACCCGGTAGCAATAACCGGTTTAATTCTGGCAAGCTAGCCTTGACCACTGTTAATCAGCTGGATATTAAATAAGCAGTTCCTCAAATCAGCTTGATCTGAGGAACTGCTTTTGTTTTTTATAGGTTTTCATCAGTGTTGAAGTTCAGTGGAGAGTAGTCAGTCATCTTAGTGATTAACTCCAGTGTGAGCTTCTTATAGGCATTCATTGTATCCGTAGCGAAGTTTTCGCTTTGCTGGGTTAGAAAATTTGCCCGCTCGTTGCCCTGGTAGTTGACTAAGGCGTGATCGGTTTCTTTAATCAGTTTAATTGCCGCGGCGTTCCGCTCTTTTTGCACTTCTTCTAGCAAGGGGAGGAAGTCGTGAAGGTGGCTGTCAACGAGGACGCTTGCGTGCTTGAAGATCCAGTAAGCAGAATTAAGCTGGGCTGGCAGTTTCCCTCGCTTATAAGAAGCAGGGACATCCGTGATTCCGTTGAAGAAGGGAACGTAAGTACTCTCGGCGGCAACTCCCATTGCGAGCCAGTGGATGTTAGCCCCCGTTTGCCGCCCCATCTGCAGGATGTGCGACTCTTGAGTCTTAGCCAGGCTAATTGGACGGTAGCGGTGGGCAAGAGGGCCCTTGCTCAATGGATCGTAAGGGGTGCCGGCGAAGTGATCGCTGAGGTAGCGCTGGGCATCAAAAATGGAGAGCCGGCGGTCTGGTTTCATGATGAAGGGCAGGTCAGCACTTTCAGCTTGCTCGTCTTGTGCGGCCAGTGAGCTGAACATCTGGTGCCCAATCCAAACCCGGGGTTCACTATAAACGGCGTCGGCCCGGTCAGCAGTACCAAAGATTTGCCGGAAGTTGAAACCGGCAGGGTGGGGATTCAGATGGTTTTCCTCCACGAACTCGCGGATCCCCGGGTGGAACATAAAGTTTTCGGGATCGTTGAAGTCAACCTCCTGGATTGCCAGCTGGTTAGCAACCACCGCATAGGCGTCATCTGGGATGCGTTGGGCAACCCAGTAGTGGCCGCTGCCGTTTTCAAAGTACCAGGCTTCATTATTATCCGCAAAGAGGACGCCATTGGTTTCACCGCTGCCATATTTGGCGATTAGGTCACCCAGGTGTTGGACACCTTCCCGGGCAGTCTTGACGAACGGCAGAACAACGGTAATCATTGCTTCCTCGTTCAAGCCGTGTTCCACGTGGGGGTCGCAGCCGAGGACCAGCTGGTTTGAGTAGGCGCTCTCGGTTGCGCTCATTGCCACGTCGTATTCGTTGATTCCGTCTTCTTCAAAGAGCCCCGCCCGGTCAGTCCACTCGGGGGTGGCGGTATAGCGGGCGCTTTCTCCGGGGAGGACTAACTCGAGCTTAGTTTCTTTGGAGATAAAGCGCTTGCCGAGCTCACCCCGCTGGTGAACAACCATGTGCTTAGGCCAGGCTGCCTTTGCATCTTCGTTCCGGCCAATCATGATTGAACCATCAATACTGGCCTTTTTACCAATTAGAATGCTCGTACAAGCTGATAGCGTGTTTGTCATGTGGTTTTCCCCTTTATTTCAATAGTCGATAACGTTTAGCAATTGTACCGCGAAATGGCGGACAAGTCGAATAATATCTTTTTTTAGGGAGGGAGTTTTCAGGCGAATTATGAACGATTATAATAGGTAGGATAGTTTTAAGAGAGGAGTGAGGAAGATGGAGCAGGGCTCAGTGTTGATTGTAATGGTCGCGGCCTTGGTAATCCCCATCGCGATGGCCCGGTTGAATGTCTCTAACATTCCCACGGCAGTCGCCGAAATTATCACTGGTGTTATTCTTGGTAAAAGTGCATTTAATATTGTGCAGGCTAATGAGATGCTGACGTTGATGTCAACGCTTGGTGTCATCATGCTGATGTTCTTGTCAGGGATGGAAATTGACTTTGACTTATTTAAGAAGGGGCCGGATAAAAACCAGGACGGCCAAAATCCGGTTCAGCTTGCTGGGCAGGCGTTTGGTTTGATTATTATTACTGCGGCAGTGCTGGGAATTATCTTACGCAGTTTGGGCCTGTTTTCTGATTTCTTCTTAGCAACGATTTTATTTTCGACCGTTGCGCTTGGGGTGGTAATTGCCACGCTCAAGGAAAAAGAAATTTTAGGACGGCCGGCAGGACAAACGATTTTGCTGACGGCAGTCCTCGGTGAGGTCGTGCCAATGCTCTCGCTAACGATTTACGCGTCGCTGAACGGTGGGGATGCCAAACGTTTATGGCTGATTATTCTATTGTTTTTAGCGGCGATTATCCTGCTGCGGCGGTTTAAGCAGCCCTATATCTGGTTTAGCCGGATTTCAAAGGCCACGACGCAACTGGACATCCGCTTGGCCTTTTGCTTGATTTTTGTTCTGGTAACAATTGCGGAAACGGTAGGGGCAGAGAACATTCTAGGGGCCTTCCTGGCGGGGATGGTAATGAAGCTCCTGGAACCAACTGAGGCGACTAAGGATAAGTTGACGTCGATTGGTTATGGCTTCTTGATCCCCTTCTTCTTTATTATGACTGGTGTTAAGTTAAACCTGCGGGAGCTTTTTGCCCACCCCCAAGCCCTGGCATTGATCCCCATTCTGGTGGTTTGCTTTATTATTGCTAAGTTACCGGCAATGTTGGTTTACCGGCGGCGCTTTTCGACCCGCAACTCGTTTGCCGGCAGCTTTCTGGTTGTAACTACGATTACACTGGTATTGCCTTCGCTGACGGTGGCACGCAACCTTCACGCAATCACGGCAAACCAGTCTGACGCCTTTATTTTGGCAGCCGTAATTGTCTGTATTATCGCTCCAATCGTCTTTAACTCGGTTTACAAGCTGGAAAAGGCGGATCTGATTAAGCAACGGGTTGTCTTTGTGGGCACTAATACCTTTACAGTGCCGGTCGCGCAGCAACTGTCAAAGAACTGGTATAATGTCCGGATGCTGACTGATAACGAAGATAACTATAAAACCTTTAACAGTGAAGTGGCTTCGTTGACCTACCTGCCAACGATTGATGAGGAGAGTTTGCGAGCGGGTCATTACTTCGATACGGATATTATGGTGATTTGTTTCCCTGCTGACAGTAAGAATGCCCGGCTGGCGAAAATTGCCAAGGGAGCAGGGGTCGGCCGGGTGATTGCTGGTCAAAATGATCCCGGCCGGGGACAATCCCGGATGAAGATCCTTAAAGACTTGGGAGTTGAGATTTATAACCGCTTTAACGTCCACATTAGTGTCCTTCGTTCGTTGATTGAAACACCGTCAATTCTGGAGATGCTAACCGATACCGAGGCGGGCTTATTTGAAGCCGTTGTGCGCAACCCGAATATTGTTGGTCAGGAGCTGCATACGTTACCGTTTATTGACCAGATTACGGTTAGCCGGATTTATCGTAACCATCGGCCAATCTCTCCTCATGGGGACACCGTCCTCGAGGCTGGTGATCACGTTATCTTTACCGGTGAACGTCTGGCGGCCGAAGAAGCACGCCGTCAACTGCGCCGTCGAAGCTGACCGAAGCGGAGAGGGGATTTCGTTAGCGCTTTATTTATGTTAAGATAGGGAAAGATTAATTGGAGGAGGGTTACCAAATGCCATTAGTTCATATTGACCTGATCGAGGGCCGGAGTGAGGAACAGCTCAAGGGCCTGGTTAAGGATGTCACCGCAGCGATTTCAAAGAATGCCAATGTTCCAGCAGACCGGGTACACATTGTCTTGAATGAAATGCGAAAGGATCGCTACAGTGTCGGCGGCACGATGGTCAGCGACAAGTAAATAAAAGCCACCCGGAGATTAGTTCTCAGGTGGCTTTTTTGAAAGGATGAAGTGAATTTGAACGAGCAACAATACATTATGGCAATTGATGAGGGGACTACCAGTGCCCGTGCAATTATTTTTGACCATGACGGAAATAAGGTCGGAATGAGTCAAAAGGAATTCCCCCAGTACTTTCCCCAGCCTGGATGGGTTGAACATGACGCGATGGAAATTTGGGATAGCGTCCAGGCAGTTATCTCGGACGTGATGATTAAGACCCAAATCAAACCATATAAGATTGCCGCGATCGGAATCACTAACCAGCGTGAAACGACGGTCATCTGGGACAAGAATACTGGCAAGCCAATTTATCATGCCGTAGTCTGGCAATCAAAGCAAACGAGTGCATTGGCGGAGCAGCTGATTAAGGACGGCTACAAAGAGATGATTCATGCCAAGACTGGTTTGGTGATTGATTCCTACTTTGCGGCGACTAAGATTAAGTGGATCCTGGACCGGGTGCCTGGCGCGCGGGAAAAAGCGGCACGAGGAGACCTGCTCTTTGGAACTATTGATACTTGGCTGTTGTGGAATTTAAGTGGTCGACGTGTTCACGCTACGGATGTCTCGAACGCGAGCCGGACGATGCTGTTCAATATTCACGATTTGGAATGGGACCAGGACATCCTGGACCTGCTGGATATTCCTCGGGCGATGCTGCCAGAAGTAAAGCCAAGTTCAGCAGTCTTCGGCTATACTGGTGATTATCACTTTTATGGCGTCCAAATCCCGATTGCAGGAATTGCCGGTGACCAGCAGGCGGCGTTGTTTGGTCAGGCGGCTTATGAGAAGGGCTCGGTAAAAAACACTTACGGAACTGGTGCTTTTATTGTGATGAATACGGGATTAAAACCGACCCTCTCTGATAACGGCTTGTTGACAACCATTGCGTACGGCTTGGATGGTAAAACTTACTATGCCTTAGAGGGGAGCATCTTTGTAGCCGGCTCGGCGGTACAGTGGCTGCGAGATGGTCTTCAACTGTTTGAGCACGCGAGTGAATCTGAACGGATGGCGGTCGCTGCCGAATCGACTGGCGGGGTGTATGTTGTTCCTTCATTTACCGGTCTGGGTGCCCCATATTGGGATCAAGAAGTGCGGGGAGCCATTTTTGGCCTTACCCGGGGGACCAACCGGAAGCATCTGGTGCGGGCAACCCTGGAATCGATTGCTTTGCAGACTCGTGATGTAGTAGATACGATGGTTCAGGATACTGGCCTTCCATTGACGGCCCTGACAGTTAATGGTGGGGCTTCACGAAATGATTTCCTAATGCAGTTCCAGGCGGATATCTTGCAAACGCCGATTAAGCGGGCGGCCATGGAAGAAACTACGGCATTGGGAGCCGCCTTCCTGGCCGGGCTAGCAGTTGACTTCTGGAATGACCAGGACGAGCTGCGGCGCCTCTCTAAAATTGGCGACCAGTTCCAGCCTGCAATGAAGCCTGAACAGGCCAACCAGATTTACGCTGGATGGCAACAGGCAATCAAAGCAGCCCAGTTTTTCAGCCATGGAAAATAGAACTTGTGGGTAATGCTGGTAAGAAAATTGGTTTTAAAGAAGCTAAGAAAATATCCCAGATTCTTTAAAAATGATGGTGTTATAGTGCATGGCTGCAAACTGGCAATTTAAATGCTGGAATTACCAATTACGGTTAAATAGATTCACAATGCGAACTAGTCATCCTTGAGGGAGTGGACTAATGAACTAGGTAGGATAGTTCATTAGTCCACTCCTTTTTAATTAATACAATTGTTCCTAATAATTAGTGAAAAAAAGGCGTTATTACGTATAGTTAAAAATATATATGAATGGATAATCATGTGAACATAACTAAAAGAACCTTTTTTTGTGCATAAATAAAAAGTAGTAATTAATGCTTACTTTTATCAATTAAATAGTTGCTATATATTAGACATTTTATTTTGCAATTGACTTAATAAAATTATGTGGTGATTGCAAGAGATAAATGTAAGATTTCACAAGTAGTTAATTGATATTTATACGTAAAATAGTAAGCGCTTACTATTGGTAAACGTGGGTAATTAAGATTATCAATTGTGAAACGATTTTGGAAATTGAAAAAGGATAGTCTAATGATATAGTGATGATGTGCACAACATATGTGAAGTTAAACTAAATAGCGCGTTAGAGTCCTACTTTTGTAAATTTTATTTATGTTCTATAAGGGGGGGATTTCGATGAAAAATTCAAGTCAAGAGGAAATGATGGCCTCTAAGGCTGGCTTAACGGTTGATGAATGGCGCAAAGAAACAAAATTTGACAGTGTTGACCGTGGCTGGGTAATTATGAGTATCGGAATGGCAATTGGTGCGGGAATCGTTTACCTTCCGGTTAAAGTTGGTATTGTAGGTATTTGGACATTTTTAATTTCTGTAATCATTGCTTACCCAGCAATTTATTTGTTTCAAAAGCTTTTTATCAACACGCTAGCTGAATCGAAAGAATGTGTGGACTACCCAACCGTAATCACAAACTACTTGGGGAAAAATTGGGGATTCTTTCTAGGGATTCTATATTTCCTTATGCTGGTTATTTGGGTGTTTATATATTCAACTTCTGTCGTGAATGATAGTGCCTCTTTTTTACAAACCTTTGGTGTTACTAAGGGTGTTCTTTCGGATAATCCATTTTACAGTCTTGCGGTTATCTGTATCTTAGTTTTAATTTCTTCACTAAGTGAGAAGCTACTATTCAAGATTTCAGGCCCACTGGTAATTATTAAATTAGCGGTTATTGTACTACTAGGAATTGTGATGATTCGTTTCTGGAATTTAAGCAACCTGGGGGCCTTTCCACCGTTGGGATATTTGATTAAACAAACAATTGTGTTATTGCCGTTCACGCTCACATCAATTATTTTTATTCAGTCACTATCCCCAATGGTAATTTCTTATCGAGCACACAATAAGAATATTGAAGTAGCTCGCTATAAGGCATCACGAGCAATGAAAATTGCCTTTTTGACTTTATTTGCTGCGGTACTGTTTTATGCATTCTCATTCAGCTTCTCAATTGATCATGCCCAGGCTGTTGAAGCCAATAAAGAGAACATTTCCGCACTTGCCATTGCAGCCAAAGGAATGAGCGGCAACACGGTTAAGGTTGCTGCATTGACAATGAGTATTCTTGCTGTGGTTACGGCATTTTTCTCAAATTTTCAGGGCTTTAGAGAGGCTTGTCAAGGAATTGCTGTGAATGTCTTAAAACGATTCATGCCAGAGAGTCGAATTAACATGAAAGTCTTACATGTGGGAATCTTAATTTTCGCAATTTTAATTACTTGGCTGGTAGCGGTTATTAATGCGCCTATTTTAAATTACACCTCATATTGTTCACCGATATTTGGGATTATCGGTTGTCTATTACCGACGTATCTTGTTTATAAAGTTCCTGCTCTCCATCATTTGAAGAGTCCCAGCTTTATCTTAATCATTTTAACTGGAATCTTACTAGTAATCTCACCATTTTTAGCTGTTTAATATAGGGGGAATAAAAAATGGAACAAGAAAAACAAAGTATGTATCTAAAGGCCCTTCATAAGGGAGTCTCTACCGCTACGGGCTGTACGGAACCGGTGGCAGTAGCCTTTGCAGTGGCAACCTGTGCCGAACAATTGAATTACGAAGAACCTAAACAGATTGACGTGAAAGTTTCGGCCAATATTATGAAAAATGCAATTGCAGTTATCGTACCAGGAACAGGCAAACCAGGTTTGCCAATTGCTGCTGCGGTTGGTTACCTGTACGGGGATGCTTCCAAGGGAATGAAAGTAATTCCTAAACTAACTGCTGAAGATGATAAAAAAATAGTTGCTTTAGCAACTTCTGGAAAGATTACGGTCTCAGTAGCTGATGTCCAGGATAAATTATACGTTCAGGTTAAGGTAACGACCGTCAATAATAATACTTCAGAAGTATACATTGCAGCTGATCATACAAATATATATCTTATCAAGAAAAATGGAGAAACTGTATTTTCGAAGGAACGTCCGGCAGTGGATTCATTGGCTGACTGGGAATTATTTATGCAGAAGAGCAGTTTAGAGGAAATTTGGAATTTCTGCATGACTACACCGCTGGAAGAACTAAAATTTATTAAAATTGCACAGGAATATAATATGGCACTGGCCAAAGAGGGGCTCACGAACAACTATGGTATGAAAGTTGGCCGTTCAATGAACAATCCACAAGGCATTGCTTATGAAGATTCTTTGACCAACAAAATTGTTTCAAAGACAGCGGCGGCTTCCGATGCAAGGATGGGTGGTGCACAGTTACCGGCTGTCACTAACTCCGGATCAGGCAACCAAGGAATCACGGCTACGGTACCAGTATGTGTGATTGCTGAATACAAAGGTTCGGATGAGGAACAGCTAATTCGCGCACTTGCCTTATCGCATTTAACTGCTATTTACGTCCATTCATTTTTGCCGATTTTATCGGCATATTGTGCGACTCATTCTGCCGCAATGGGAGCTGCTACCGGGATTTGCTACCTGCTTGGCGGGAACATAGACGACGCCAGCCGTGCAATTAAGAATATGGTTGGCGACGCATCAGGTATGATCTGTGATGGTGCTGGATGCTCATGTGCTATTAAGGTTGCCACATCAATTCAAACGATGTTTAAAGCAGTTAATTTGGCCATGCAAGGGGTTACCATTCCAGGAACTAATGGAGTGGTAAGCGATTCGGTTGATGAAACGATTAGAGGTTTAGGCAAGCTTACGCGCAATGGGTTGGCAGCGTCTGATTCAGTAATATTAAGAATTATGATGGATAAACAGGGTAATTAGCCCGAAAAGGGGTTAAATTAATAATTTGTTTTCTTAAAGTGTGTATTGTTAGTCAATGTAAGTTTATTTAATGACAAGAAATATTAAGAAGTTAGCAGAATTTTGCACAGGAGTAAGCGATTAGTCTTTTATAATTAAAGTCAAATAATATTTTGCTCATATCACCCTCATAATCTTGTGAAACCATTCATTATCTATCAAACATGGGGTATGATAAATTTTGGAAACGCTATTATATTTATTGGGTATTCCAATTAGGGGGAATATTATTATGAAGAAAAAGACTCTTGATCAGTCGGCGTATGGCGGTGTGCCAGGAAGCAAGTACATTCCATATCTAGGTTCACACGATGGACTTGGTGGTAGTCCGCTGATTATGATTTTTGGTGCTGTTTTGGCTGTAATTTTTGCAGCATCAACGGCATATTCTGGAATGAAGGCTGGATTGACAGTTTCAGCTGGTATCCCTGGAGCGATTTTAGGATCAGGCTTAGTTGCGGCCTTTGCTAAGAAAAAGGGGATTCTAGGAGTTAACTTGATCCAAGGAATGTCTAGCGGTGGTGAAGCGATTGCCAGTGGGATGATTTATGTCTTGCCGTCAATCGTTCTGATTGGTCGTAAGATCAGCTTTACCTATGGCTTCCTTGTGGGGGTTACTGCCGTTGCGTTTGCAATCGGTGTTTCTAATATTGTTTTTAATTACTTAATCATTACGCAGCATGGGACATTAAAGTATCCTGAATCGATGGCGATTGCTGAAACACTGGTTGCTTCGGAAGCTGGTGGTGAATCACTAAAGATGATGGGAGTGGGTTTTGGTATCGGTGGTATCTTAACCTTCTTTACAACCCAGTTTATGGGTTGGTGTAACAGTATGATTGAATTCTCCAGCAAGAAATTTTATAAATGGGATATGTCGACTGAAGTAAACCCAATGCTACTCGGAATTGGGTTTATTATCGGGATTAACATTTCCATCATCATGATTTCTGGGACAATATTTGCTCAATTTGCGGTTGCACCTTTACTTAGTTACTTCATTGGGATGTCAGGTGATTCGTTTAAGGTTTGGAACGATGCAAGCATCCAGCTGAACCAGGCAGGAACTGACGTCGTGATTGGCGCCTATCTGAAATACATCGGTGCCGGGATGATGCTTGGTGGTGGAATTATCGGTGCTTTGAAGCTGATTCCTGCTATCAAGCAGTCAATTTCTGAAACCCTTAAAGCGCGGAAGAGTAGTAATGGCGACAATGGTGATAAGTTCAGTTCAATGCTCTTGCTACTGGGAGCTGTATTGATTTTGGTAGTTTCCTTCTTCTTTGCAAAGTATAATATTATGATTGCATTGATTGGTGGCCTGCTATCAATTATTCTTTCATTCCTCTTCGTTATCGTTTCTGCCCGGATGGCAGGTTTGATTGGTGCTTCCAATAATCCGGTTTCTGGAATGACCATCGCGTCAATGGTAATTTTAACGTTGATTTTTGCAATTTGTGGCTGGTCAGACAATGACCATGTGCAGATTCTATTGACTTTTGGTGTATTTATCGTTACCGCCATTTCTGTTGGGTCTGGTTATATGCAGACTCAAAAGGTTTCCTTTGTTATCGGCGGTAATAAAAACGAAATGACTAAGTACTACTTAATTGCCGGTATTATTGGGACTATTGTTGTTGTGGGAACGATGATTCTTCTGGAACCACAATTGCGGATTACCGGCTCGAACCCGCCGTTTGGTTTACCACAGGCTAACCTGATTGCTGCCTTGACTCAAGGGATAATGTCCAATAAACTTCCGTGGGTAATGGTAATTGCTGGTGTTATCCTTTCAATTGTCTTCTTTATGTTGGGCGTTCCAGTAATGGCATTTGCATTGGGCTTTTACCTTCCGGCTTCCACGACATCTATCATTTTCATCGGTGCGGTTGTTCGTTACTTTGTAGAGAAGGTTACCAAAGACAAAGAAACCTCTAAACACCGGATCTCGAGCGGTATTAGTATGTCATCTGGTTTAGTTGCCGGAAGCTCGATCATCGGTTTGATTGGTATCTTCCTGCACGTCTTTGGTGTTATTAAGGATAAGACCTTGACTGGTTTCGTGGCATCTAATGAAATGGCTTGGGTCCTGTTGGTAATCATGCTGGTAGCAGTGCTGATTCCACTGTTTAGAATTCATGGACCGCAGGCAAATTCGGGAGAAAACAAGTAATGCAACTGAACCGTGAAAAGAAAAAGGGGATTACGGAGGACGACTTAAAACGGCTAGTTTATAAGCGGAATCCGCAGGCACATTATGTTGTTAAAGATGGGATTGTCACAATTATTAAGGAAAATAATCATCCAATACAGCGTTTCTTTCGCAATCGACTCCATTTTAATATTCCCGAAGAGAGCACGCTTGATTTAGACCGGTATGGAAGCTATGTTTTTTTGCACTTAGATGGCAAAACCAATGTATACGACTTGGGTCAGGCATTGGGAAGGAAGTTTGATGAAACCCGCAAGTATCAATACACGCGGCTTGTCTTATATCTTCGCCAGCTTGATCACCAGAATAATCTAATCATTAAAGTAAAAGGTAACTAATTTTAGGAGGTTATCGCTATGCAAAATAAAGATGCTTGTACGTCAATTATGGTTGGTAAAAAGGCTTCTTTGGATGGAGCTACTTATATTGCTCGGAACGAAGACCGGGTTAAAGCAATTGAGCCGAAGCGCTTCCTGGTAAAGCCTGCTGTTGAAGGACGGCATGAAACTTACGTGTCACCTTATAATAAGGTCACCGTCCCGATGCCAGAAAAGGGGATGCGCTACACTTCTACGCCTAGCTTGAATCAAAAGACTGGTCCAAACGAAGAAGATGGAATTAACGAAGCTAACGTTGCTGCTTCCTTTACCGAGAGTGTTTATGCGAACGATCGGGTTCTGGCTTATGACCCGTTTATCAAGAATGGGTTAGCAGAGGACTCGCTCTGTACGTTAATTCTGCCATTTATTCACTCTGCCCGGGAAGGTGTTGAATATACCGGAAAATTAATTGCCAAGTATGGTTCAGCGGAGGGTAACGGGATGCAATTCGCTGATGAGGATAGTGTTTGGTACATGGAAGTTGTCACTGGTCACCAGTGGGTAGCTGTCCGGATTCCGGATGATTGTTATGCTGTGACACCAAACCAGGTAGCAATTGAGGACATTGACTTTGATGATCCTGAAAATTACATGTGGGCTGATGGTATCCAAGAATTTGTTGAGGAACACCAATTAAACCCTGACACTGACCGTTGGGACTTCCGGCACATCTTTGGGACCAGTACTCAAAAGGACCGGCACTACAACACACCACGGACTTGGTTTGCACAACGCTACCTTAGTCCTCAGGCTTCCCAGGGACAAATGCCAGAAGACTCGGAAATGCCATTTATTCGTAAGGCCGAGTTTAAGATTTCTGATGAAGACATCCAGTACGTTCTGAAGTCGCACTTCAACGAAACGCCTTATGACCCAATGGGGGATTCACCGGAAAACAAGACCTACCGGGCAATCTCCCTGTCCCGGACCGCGCAGTCACATATTTTGCAGGTTCGGAATGACAAGAAGTATAAGACCAGTGTTCACTGGATTGAGTTAGGGGTTCCAGCCTTCAACCCGTACGTTCCGTTCTTCGCTAACGCTGACGACACCGACGAGTCGTACCGGAATGTTCCTGAAAAGATGGACCTCAAATGTGCGTTCTGGTTAAATGAAGCTTTAGCAGAAGTTGTTGAAAGCCACTACAACGAATTTATCGAAAAGAACGAGGACTATCAAAAGGAACTTAACGAGTGGGCACGCCGGCAGATTGCCGAAGTCGACAAGGAAGCCGCTCAGTTGGACGGTCAATCATTGGTTGACTACCTTACCAAGCAGAACCATGAGGTAGCCGCTCACTATAACGAACGGACAAAGGAACTCTTCTTTGAATTACTGACCGAGGGGTGTGAACTTTCAAAGATGTCGTTCAAGATGGATCCAAACTTGTAATGAATGCCAACCATAAATAAAAAGACCCGGGAGCCGGATGATTTATGAAGTGCAACAAAAAAGTTAGACAAA
>NZ_AZGE01000039.1 GCF_001434465.1 Limosilactobacillus oris DSM 4864 | reverse complement strand
AAAGTGTCCAACTTACAGGGTTCACTTCAGCTCTGCCAAGGTCTTTTTCGTCAAAATCGTTCAATTACTTCCGGGAAGCTGCCTTGCGCCGCTTAGCAGCCTTTTCACGCGCGTTAGTGTTCAAAATCTGCTTCCGCAGACGAATATTTTCTGGCGTGACCTCACAGTATTCATCTTCGTTCAAGAACTCCAAGGATTCTTCCAATGAGAAGTGGGTTGGGGTCTTAATGTGGGCCATTTCGTCAGAACCCGCAGCACGAACGTTGGTCAGGTTCTTCCCCTTGGTGATGTTAACCGTAATGTCGTTTTCACGGCTGTTTTCACCAACGATCATTCCCTCGTAAACTTCCGTACCTGGGTCAATTAACAGCTGACCACGACTTTCAATTCCCATCATGGCATAAGTAGTAGCCTTACCAGCATTCATTGATACCAAAGTACCCTTTTGCCGGCCAGGGTTCCAGTTCTTAATTACCGGAGCATACTTTTCGAAGGTGTGGTTCATAATTCCGTAACCACGGGTCAGAGTCATGAATTCGGTGGAGTAACCAATCAAGCCCCGTGATGGTGCCAAGAAGATCAGCCGGGTCTGACCATTCTCACTCGGTTCCATGTTCTGCATTTCACCCTTCCGCTTGGAAAGACTGTCAATGACGGAACCCGTGTATTCGTCAGGCGTATCGATTTGAACTTCTTCGAATGGTTCGCTCATGACCCCATCAATTTCCCGATAGATAACCTGTGGACGGGAAACTGACAGTTCGTAGCCTTCACGCCGCAGAGTTTCAATCAGGATTGACAGGTGCAATTCACCACGACCTGAAACGGTCCAGGCACCCGGGTCATCAGTATCTTCAACCTTCAGGGAAACATCGGTCTGCATTTCACGCTTCAAACGGTCTTCCAATTGCCGAGCAGTCACGAACTTGCCTTCCCGACCAGCAAATGGTGAATCGTTGGTCCGGAAAGTCATTTGCAGCGTCGGTGGATCAATCCGCAGTGGCGTCAATGCTTCAGGATGTTCGGAATCAGCAACCGTTTCACCGACATTGATGTCTTCCATCCCGGAAACGGCAATTAGGTCACCAGCCTTGGCTTCTTTGATTTCCAACCGCTTCAAACCGAAGAAACCAAAGAGCTTGGTAACCCGGAAATTCTTCTTGGAGCCGTCTAGCTTGAGCAGGGTAACATTGTCACCGACCTTGATTGAGCCGCGAACCACCCGGCCAATTCCGATCCGGCCAACGAAGTCGTTGTAATCCAGGATAGCCACTTGGAATTGGAGTGGTTCATCTGAATTGTCAACTGGTGCCGGAATAGTCTTGACAATGGTATCAAAGAGCGGCTTCATCGTGTGTTCCTGAGTAGAAATATCAGAATCATAACTAGAAGTCCCGTTCATTGCTGAAGTGTAAACAACTGGGAAGTCCAGCTGGTCTTCATCTGCCCCCAGTTCGATAAAGAGGTCTAATACTTCATCAACGACTTCTTCAGGACGGGCACCCTTCCGGTCAACCTTGTTAATAACAACAATTGGCGTCAGGTGTTGTTCTAGTGCCTTTTGCAATACGAACCGGGTCTGGGGCATGGTTCCTTCGAAGGCATCCACAACCAAGAGAACCCCATCAACCATCTTCATAACCCGTTCCACTTCACCACCGAAGTCGGCGTGACCCGGAGTATCCAAGATGTTGATCTGGTACTTGCCATACTTAACAGCCGTGTTCTTGGAAAGAATAGTGATTCCCCGTTCACGTTCAATGGCGTTAGTATCCATGGCCCGGTCTTCAATTGAGAAGTGCTCCGGCAAAGTGTCAGACTGCTTTAACATTTCATTAACCAGGGTCGTCTTACCGTGGTCAACGTGGGCAATAATCGCAATGTTACGAATGTCGTCACGTGTTTTCAAAGTTCGATTCTTCCTTTCTACAATCCATTCTCCTGAATTTAGTATACACTCATTTAGGGTTGATTTCATAAAAAAACTGTGACCATTTCGTCACAGCTTTTAACAATTAGTCAGTAAGCTCAGCAATCTCCCGGCTAACTTGTTTAGTAGCTATCAATACAAGGTTAGATGATAGCACATCTGGTGCGGTTCCGTCAATCGATTTAACTACTAAGCCTAATTCTTCTGCCATCACCCGGCCAGCAGCTAGGTCCCAAGGATGGAGGTGGGAAACGTAGCCCGCTAATTCACCTTTCAGCATCCCGATCATTTCCATTGCCGCACTCCCGTACATCCGGAGTCCACTGGCAGCCTTGGCAACCATCGGCAGGTTCTTCACGTTCCCTAAAATAAGCGGACTACTGATTGAGACCAGGCCCTCCCGCAAGGAAAGGTCGGCAGGGGCAGCCAATTGGCGGTCATTGACAAAGACGCCCCGTCCCGGACCACCATGGTACAGCTGCTTATTCATGCTGTCCATAATGTAACCCAGTGTTGGTTGCCCATCAATATAGAGCGCCAGCATAATTCCAAAGTGATTGCGCTGCTTAACAAAATTCAGGGTTCCATCAATCGGGTCCACAATCCATACGTGACCGGCAGTACTGGTAATTTGCTGATTACCATACCCCTCCTCGCTGAGAATTTGACAGCCTGGGTCAACCCGCCGGAGGAAAGCATCGATTTCCCGCTCATTTTGTTTATCCACGGACGTCACCAGGTCATTATAATTAGTTTTTGTCGCTACCTGAAAGGGTTCCTGCATCCGGTGGAGGGTTTTCTGGTTAACCCGCCGGAGCATTTCAATTACTTGTCTATCTAATTCGTCAATCACTTTTCATCGCCAACCATCTTAATAAATTTTGCTTGTGACTCGCGCGCCCGCTTCAAGACAGGGTAAGCCTCGTAGCCGGATACCTGGGCAAATTGACGCCACAACTGTTTCTCACCCATTTTACTAGAAACAACCGTCTTAAAGTCACGGTAACGGTCCAAAAAGACTTGACGGCCAATCCCTGCTTCATAGGCATCCTCAACCGCCCGCCAAAAGGCAATCACCGTTTCCATTTCCGAAATTGACCAGTCGCTGTCTAATGGGTAAGCATAATTTTGTTCTTTCATCAATTATCCCCCACTTTAATTCTGCTGTCCCCATTATACCGTGCTAGTTTTAAATTGGCGAGAAAAGAACGGCGATCGGACCTAACTCGCCTGGTTCTGCCCTCTTTCTATCAATTTACTACTGACCTATAAAAATCAAAACCCCCGCCCCTTATTCCTGACCACCCCTCTCCGTAGACCACCATCTTTGCAGTTTCTCACAGTATGCGGAAAAAACAAGGCCCCTAGTGCCCGGTAAAACCGGACGCTAGGGGCCTGCTTGTATTTTCAGGGCATGAAGCAAACTTCCACCATGCTCTCAATAGTTTTAGATATGGGTTGGGAAGCCCATTGCAATGTCCGCTGCTTCTTGAATTGGTTCATTCAAGGTTGGGTGCGGGTGAATCGTCAGGTCAACGTCTTCCACGTTCATGCCGCAGTTGACAATTAAGGATAATTCACCGGCCATGTCGCTGGCACCAGGACCAACGATTTGTGCACCGACAACATTCTTTTCATCCTTCGTGTAAATCAGGCGAACAAAGCCATCTGGTGAGTCCAGGGAAACGGCCCGGGCATTTCCGGCAAATGGGAATTGAGCAGTAGCAACTTCAATGCCCTTTTCCTTCGCCTGTTCCTTGTTCAGCCCGACTTCTGCCATTTCTGGGTCAGTGAAGCAGACTGCTGGTACACCTACCCAGTCATTAGCAGTGTTCTTGCCAGCAATAGCACCCGCCGCAGTCTTGGCTTCAAAGAATGCCTTGTGGGCCAGAGCCGGGCCAGGAACGATATCACCAATTGCCCAGATGCCGTCAACGTTGGTCCGACCTTGCTGGTCAACGATTACCTGGTGGTGGTCGTTGAGCTCAACACTGGTCATGTCTAAACCGAAGTTGTCGGTGTTTGGCTTCCGGCCGACGGAAACCATGCAGTAATCCGCCTTGATGGTCTGTTCTTTACCATCAACTTCGTAGGTAACAGTAACGCTAGAATCGTCCTGTTCGGAGTTCTTCGCCATTGCACCAGTGATGATGTCAATGCCCTTCTTCTTCATGTTCTTTTCAACAACTTTGACCATGTCGTCATCAAAGCCGTTCAGAATTGATGGAAGTCCTTCCAAAATCGTTACGTGGGATCCCAGGTTAGCATATGCACCAGCCAATTCTGAACCGATGTAGCCACCACCAATCACAATCAGTTCCTTTGGAATTTCAGGCAGGTTCAGGCAGCCAGTTGAGTCAATGACCCGGCCCTCAAACTTGAAGTGGGGAATTTCAACTGGACGGCTACCGGTTGCCAGGATTAAATTCTTCCAGGTAATCGTTCGTCCAGTGTCATTGTCCATAAATTGCTTTGGACCTGGCTTGATGACACGAAGTTGGTGGTCGTTATCCAAAATGGCCTCACCATTAATGATTTCAACCTTGTGCTTCTTCAAAAGCATTTCAACCCCACGGGTCATCCGGTCGACAACCTTCTTGTCCTTCCATTCCTGGGTCTTCTTGAAATCAATTGTGGCATCAGTCTTGGAAACACCATAAGTCGATGAATCCTTAGCCTCCTGAAGACGGTGTCCAGCAGCAATTAAGGCCTTTGAAGGGACACAACCAACGTTCAGGCAAACACCACCCAGGCCCGGGTCACCCTTTTCAATCAGGGTAACCTTTTGACCAAGTTCAGAAGCCCGAATGGCAGCAACGTAACCACCAGGGCCGCCACCTACAACGACAGTATCTTTTTGTTCAACTTCAGCCATACTATTCTAACCTTCCATCATAATTAATTCTGGGTCATTCAACATCCGCTTGAGGTAGTTCATTGCGTTTTGAGCCAATGCACCATCAATCAACCGGTGATCAACAGTTAGGGACAACTTCATCATGTGTCCAACGACGATTTCGCCCTTATCGTTAACGATTGGTTCAGTAGCAATCGTTCCAACACCTAAGATTGCAACTTCTGGTTGGTTGATAATTGGAGTGAACCACTTGCCACGCATTGAACCGATATTCGAAATCGTGATGCTCCCACCAGCCATTGAGGATGGGCTCAGCTTGTTGTCCTTGGCAGCCTGAGCGTTGTCAGCGATTTCTTTGGCAATTTCAAACATACCCTTCTTGTCGGCATCCTTAATGTTCGGGTTGTACAGACCATGATCGGTGTTCGTAGCAATTCCAACATTGTAGTAGTGCTTTTGAACCAGTTCCTGAGTAGCGTCATCGATTGAACAATTCAGTTCTGGGAACTTCTTCATCGTCGCAACTAATGCCTTCACAACGTATGGCAGGAAGGTCAGGTGAATCCCTTGATCCGCAGCAACTGCCTTGTACTTCTTCCGCTGAGCCATCAGCTTAGATACCTCAACGTCATCAAACAGGGTAACCATTGGACTGATGTCAACGGAGTTCCGCATGTTCTTGGCAATAATCTTCCGCATTGGTGTCAGTGGTTCACGGGTTTCAGCATCTTCACCAGCACCCTTGTATGGCTTGATGGTGTTCCCGGCAGCCTTAGCAGGAGCAGCAGCGGCGGCCTTCGGAGCAGCCTTAGCAGCAGCTGGAGCAGCGGCACCGTTAAAGTTGTCAATGTCAGCCTTGAGGACTTGACCATGCTTACCACTTGGTTGAACAAGTGAAATATCAACACCCTTATCACGAGCGTATTGACGAACTGAAGGCATTGCCATAACCAGCTTGTTTGGTTCAGCTAATGGAGCAACTCCACCTTGAGCCGGAGCTGCTTCTTCCTTCTTGTCATCTGCTGGAGCAGCGGTTTCTTCCGCACCATCATCAGCAGCTGGTTCATCATCGTCGTCACCCTCAACGTTGGTGCTGACGCCATCTTTGCCGTCATCAATCAACAGTAAGTCGTCGCCCTTTTCAACGTGGTCATCTTCCTTGACGTTCAGAGTTTTAACCGTCCCGTCAACAGGAGAAACCAGCTGCGTGGTTGACTTATCAGTTTGAATTTCAATTAACGGATCGTCGGCCTTGATCTGGTCGCCTTCCTTAACCAACCATGAAGCTACATCCCCTTCGGTCAGTCCTTCACCCATTTCTGGTAGTCTGAATTTATATGCCATATCGTATTAACTTCCTTTCATAACCGTTAATAAGTTAACGATTAGTAATTAACTACTTCGCGAACTGCATCTTCGATATCTTTAGATGCTGGAATCCAAACGTTTTCTGCTTGTGGGAATGGGTAAACAGAGTTTGGAGCCGCTACCCGGGTGATTGGAGCATCCAGGTACATGATGGCACCTTCGGAAATTGCTGAAGCAACTTCAGCACCGACACCCGCCTGCTTCTGTGCTTCTTGCACAATAACAACGTGGTGGGTCTTCTTGAGGGACTCGAAAATCGTGTCGGTGTCGAGTGGGTAAAGTGACCGTAAGTCGATAATTTCCGCAGAAATGTTGTCCTTAGCGAGCTTCTTAGCAGCCTTCTGTGCTTCTGAAACTTCACCACCATAAGCGATAATCGTTACGTCGCTACCTTCCTGAACAACGTTTGCCTTGTCCAACGGAACGGTGTACTTATCATCAGGAACTTCACCCTTAACAGAACGGTACAGGCGCAGGTTTTCCAAGAAGACCACGGGGTCGTTATTTTCAATTGCAGAAATAATCAAGCCCTTCGCATCATAAGCAGAACTTGGTGTAACTACCCGTAAGCCTGGTACACCGATAACAAAGTTTTCGAAGTTGTCCGCGTGGAGTTCTGCGGTATGGGTACCACCACCATATGGTGTCCGAATCGTAATTGGGGCGTTCTTGGTACCGTTGTATTGGAAACGAATCCGTGACATTTGAGAAACGATTGAATCCAGGGCTTCAAAGATAAAACCGCTGAATTGAATTTCTGGAACCGGCCGCCAGCCAGTAACCGCTAACCCAATGGATAAGCCTAAGATACCAGATTCAGCAAGTGGGGTACTGAAGACCCGATCCTTGCCGTACTTTTCTTGCAGGCCGTTAGTAGCCCGGAATACACCACCGTTTTTACCGACATCTTCACCAAAAACCAGGGTCTTAGGATCTTCAGCTAAAGCAATGTCAATACCTTCAGTAATAGCTTTGATATAAGTCTTCTTAGCCATGATTACTTCGACTCCTTTGCTTCGTACTTCTTGATTTGTTCTTTAATATCTGGGGTTGGTACTTCAAAGGTCCGCTTGAGCATGTCAGAAACCTTTTCTGGCTCAACAGAGTCGGCTTCCTTCATAGCCTTCTTGAAGTCATCCTTGCATTCAGCAACGTACTTTTCTTCCTCTTCTTCGGACCAAAGCTTCTTTTCAGTCAAGTACTTGTGGAGACGAATCAGTGGGTCCTTGTCGAACCATGGCTTTTCTTCATCCTTTGTCCGGTAACGGCTAGGGTCGTCACCAGCAGAACTGTGGGCACCAAACCGGTAAGTTAAGGTTTCAATCAGGACAGGCCCGTTGCCAGCGGCAGCAAATTCACGGGCTTCCTTTGCAACTTCGTAACATGCCAGGACGTCCATTCCGTCAACCTGAACAGCAGGGATTCCAGCTGCAACCCCTTTTTGAGCAATGGTTTCAGCTTCCGTTTGGAGCTTCCGTGGGTAGGAAATGGCCCAACCATTGTTTTGAATGATGAAGACAGCAGGTGCTTGGAAGACACCGGCAAAGTTCATCCCTTCGTAAGTGTCACCCTGTGAAGAACCACCTTCACCGGTATAGGCATACGCAACGGTATCCTTTTCACCGTTCTTCTTAATTCCTAAGGCACCACCGGCCATTTCAACCATTTGGGCACCAATAATAATTTGTGGCCGCAAAGCACGAGCGTCAAAGAGGTTCCCCTTGACGTGGCCCTTAGACCATAAGTACATCTGAGCGACAGTCGCACCATGCTGGATTAATTGTGGCAAGTCACGGTAAGCTGGGAACAAGAAGTCCTGCTTCTTAAACGCAGCCGCGGTCCCCATTTCGGAGGCTTCTTCACCCCAGGTTGGTGCGTAGAACCCAAGCCGACCTTGTTGGGAGAAGCTCATAGTTTGTTCGTGCAGAGCGCGTTCCCAAACCATCTTCTTCATTAAGTCTACAAGTTGGTCATCAGTAAAATTAGCCATCAATTCCTTGTTAACGACTTTTCCATCGTTATCCAGAATTTGAACGGGCTTTGCGAACGCAGCGCCTTCTTCGGCTTTAATCTTAGCAAAGTCTACAGCTTTGGCATCGGCCATTATAAACATCCCTTTCCAAATCCAATTAACATCATATATAAGCGATTGCCTACTTACAGTTTCTAGTATACCGATTTTTCATCATAATACAAGCGCTTTCATAGACTTTTTAAGTGGGTAATGACTAGAAAGCGCCCCAATGTAAACGTTGTCACTTTCAACTGCCAGTTTAAATTGCAATACACGGGTTTATGGTTATCAGACTAATTATGGTAGACTAATTAATGAGAATATATTATTTGGAGGCGGAAAGTTTGTTTTTGATGAAGGATATTGTCCGTGACGGTGACCCCGTTCTTCGGAAACGAGCAGCTAAGGTCAGTTTTCCCCTTTCTGACGAGGACCAAGAGCTTGCTAAAAAAATGATGGAGTACCTAGAAGTCAGCCAAGATCCCGAACTCTGTGAAAAGTACAAGTTACGGGCGGGTGTCGGACTAGCGGCGCCCCAAGTCGGCGTATCTAAACAGATGGCAGCCGTACTGGTCCCTGCAACCGAAGAAGGGGGCAAACCAGAATTCAAAGATGTGATCATCAACCCGGTAATTGTCAGCGAGTCAGTGCAGTATGGCGCGCTAACAGAAGGAGAAGGCTGCCTCTCCGTAGACAAGGATGTCCCAGGCTATGTTCCACGCCATGACCGGATCACCCTGCGCTACCAAGACACTAACGGTGAAAAGCACCAGGTACGGTTAAAGAACTATCCGGCAATTGTTTGCCAGCATGAGATCGACCACCTGCACGGGATGCTTTTCTACGACCACATTAACAAGCAAAAGCCATTTGAGGCTCCCGCTGATACCATCATGATCAGCTAAAGCAAAAGGGATTCCACCCCCACAAGATCACCCGGGAAATATTCCCTGAGTGATTACTTGCGGCAAGGTGCAATCCCTTTTATTAATGGTCAATTTTCTTTAGGTCAGCAACGTATTCTCTCGTGGCTTCATTCAACAGGTAGGCAACGTCAATATGCTGAACATGCTCATACTGCCACCAATCAGTCACGACAAAGCTCTCCCCGGCTTCCGGCAGCTGGTGACCACGGGCATAGTCATTGAGTTTTTGTTCCAGCCGTTCTTTTGTCAGGTCTGCCAAGTCTGCTACCGGAAAATGATATTCGAACGCTAAAACGCCCTTTCCCCACACGTCTGTAACCAGCTCGGATTGCAGCGTCCGGTCCCAGCCAAGGTCGTCTTGCAAGCACTGGTTAACTGCTTGATCCGTCGTCTGTTGGGCCCGGTTTCGGAGCATGATTGTGGCCCGGTTAATCAAAATCCGGTGGACCCACACGTAGAGCCCCGCTACTAGAATCACCGCGATTAAACAAATCAAAAATACTTTCATCCACCAGACCCCCACTCCTGTCTTTTCTAAAATTATAATACCATGTTGCTAATTATTAAGACAGCCTTTCGCAGATGTGCTAAAATAGTCTAAGTAAATCGCAGACCATAATATCATTACTATTAAGGAGTTTTTAGTAGAATGACTTTTAAAGTATATTTTCAACCAGATAATACCAAGCGCCCCGTGCGGGAGAACACGCAGTCAATTTATATCGAAGCGGATTCTGAAGCGGAAGCGTTATTGATGGTTGAGCACAACACCGACTATAACATTGAATATGTCGAACAACTCGACGCCAAGGCGCTGGAATATGAGAAGCAAAATCCTAACTTCAAAATCACGACATTTTAATTAGGATTGTCAGAGGCTGGGAAAAATTACTCAGCCTCTTTTTTCTTGCTTACACAAAAGAGGAACATCGTTTATGCACTATTCAATTATTCTTAACCCAACTGCTGGCAACGGTAACGGTTCTCGGGTATGGCCCGGTATTCAGCAGCAATTAGTAGAAAATCAGGTCGACTTTTCGATGCAGGCAACAAAGGACGAGACCAGTGCCGCCTACTTTGCCCGCCGCCTAGCGACCGCGCGGCATGCTACGGAAACAACCGTCCTCGTAATCGGAGGGGACGGGACGCTGCATGATGTCTTGAACAGTCTAATCGCTAATACACCGGCGCACGCGCAGCAGCTCCCCCTCGCATATATTCCGGTCAGTAAGCTCAGCCGCTTTGCCCGTGCCTACGGAATCTCCCTCGACCCTGCTGGAGCCCTTCAGCAAGTTTTAGCTGCCGAGGCGAGCGAACAGGTCCATATCGGCCACTACCATGACGCCATCAAAGATAATGACGGCTACTTCCTAAACAGCATTGGGATTGGCTTTGATGCTGCGCTACTCAACCAGCGCAACCAGGCCAGCAAGCGGCAGAAGTTTCGCTGGAGCCGGTTGGCCTTTTTCAGCCGCGCAACTGCCATCCTCTACAACCAGCAACCGTTTCAATTAATGTTAAACGGTACGACCGGACGTCTATTATCACCGAAAGCCTACATCGCCATGGTTGCTAACCATCCCTTTACCGACAGCCGAATTCAGCTGACTACCACAGGGGGCCTTCACGAAAATAACCTTGACCTGATTGTGGCCGAACGACGCGGCTGGCCGCTCACCCTCTGGCAACTTCACCAGTTCTACCGTGGACGCCTCGCCAGTTCCCGGTGGGCAATCCACCAGTCAGGAACGAACTTTCACCTAACCACCACTTCGCTGGAATTTTGCCAGGTGGATGGTGAGCCCATGGGCAATCGTTTCCTTGACATGACAATCACTTCCACCAGCTACCCGTTTTTGCAGCAACATTAAAAGGAGACCGTGACATAATAAGTCCTATTACTTTAACAAAAAAAGCGAACAGCGCAGTACACAAAGGGGCTTCAGTGCTCGGCAAGGCCGAACTCTGAAGCCCTCTTTTTGCTTATGGGGAGGCGTGAAGACGAAGTCATAAATGACTTCTGTCACGCCTCCCTTTCAGTTATTCTTAAATTCAGCTAATTAATCTTCCGATGCTTCCATTGCCTCTAAGATTATTCGCAGCTGACTGCACTCTTCCCGCAATGAACTCATCTGGTCCCCACACGTTGGCTGGATGGTCACTGTTTCATTACCATCAGAGGTGGGGTGCTGCTCGCTTTGGCACAGTGTCGCCAATTGGCTCTCCGCCTGCGCTAACTCTTCTTCAATCTCGTGTTTATTGCTCACTTTAAACACTCCCGTTTCAGTAAATATTTAAAGCAATCATTAATTGCATACTGCCAAGTTATCACGAATTTAGGGAAAAGTTAACCCTTTCTATTTTACATCTCGGTTACTTTCCGATGAAAGCTTTCTCATTTAACAGTTCCGCCGAGCGGATGATAAAACTAGCCCCATCCCACACAACAAGGCCATTGGAATTTGATTGAGGCTGGGAGAAAACTTCATTTTCTCGGTTCTACAATTTTAAGTACTGATGGA
>NZ_AZGE01000038.1 GCF_001434465.1 Limosilactobacillus oris DSM 4864 | reverse complement strand
CTCCCTGCGAGGATAGGACGTTGCCACGCAATTAGAAGTGGCTGGAATTGATTTCCAGCCACTTTTTTTGTTTTAAAAATAAGTCACCATGTGGTACCGATTATTCCAGAGGACGGCTGGCAAACGTCAGGAGTGCAGAAAATGACTGGTAGCTCAAACGCTAAGTTAGTAGTCTTGGTAGGGAAAATCACCTTTCAAGTCGGTTGTCCTACCGCCAATTATGACAGACATGACTTGATTTTGTGCTTAGATGGTAGTAAAAAATTAGTATTATGCAAACCTAGATTAAGGGGAATGGTAATTATGCAGGCAATTTTCTTCGATCTCGACGGAACCTTAACGGAATCGGGACCTGGAATTATCAAAGCGGTTCAATATGCTCTTAATAAGATGGGCTTTCCAGAAGCTGACCCGCAAAAACTCCGGTTCTTTATTGGCCCGCCATTACTTGACTCAATGCTGCGCTTTCGGCCTTTTAGCCAGGAAGAAGCGGAGAAGGCGGTTGAGCTTTACCATGCTTACTATTGTAAGGAGGGAATCTTTGACAACCGTGTTTATCCTGGGATCCGCCAAATGTTAAAAGACTTACGAACAAGCAATGCTAAGCTGGCTGTTGCTTCTTCAAAACCGGAAATCCTGGTTCGACAAATTTTGGACCACTTTGGTTTATCACAGTATTTCGACGAGGTGGTGGGTGCTAGTATGGACGGGCAGCGCAGCAAAAAAAGCCGCCGTTATCGAAGAGGCCTTACGGCGGTTGCAATTAGTGGACCTCCGTAACCAAGTATTGATGGTCGGTGATACGGCAAGCGACGTTAACGGTGCGAAGGCCACCCACCTCGACTGCTGGGGCGTTAGTTATGGCTATGGTACTGTTGAGGAATTGCGGACTGCTGGCGCTGCTAAAATTTTGGCGACCGTTCCGGCACTGGAAAAGCAGTTAATTACTTTGCAAAGTGAATGGGGCGAAACTGGTGAAAAGAAATCCTTCTAATTTTCGTTATGCCTGGACCGCGAGTCTGCCGGTCCTTTTTGGCTACGTCACGTTGGGCTTTGCTTACGGGTTATATATGCACAACCTTGGTTTTTCATTTTGGTACCCTCTCCTGATGGCGATGACAATCTACGGTGGCTCGGTTGAATTTTTTATCGCTAACTTACTCCTGCAGCAGTTTAACCCGCTCAATGTGTTATTGATAACGGCGGTGCTGGGATTTCGGCAGTTTTTCTATGGGGTCGCGATGTTAAGCAAGTATCCGCAACATGGCTGGCGAAAGTGGCTCCTGATTTTCGGCTTGAGTGATGAAACTTTTGTCTTGAACTACTATACCAAGATTCCGGCCGGCTACGACTCCACCGTGGTGCGCACGTGGATCTCGGTACTGGACTACTTTTACTGGGCGTTCGGTGCCCTTTGTGGCGGCTGCCTGGGCGGAGTGCTGAACCTACAAGTCAAGGGCCTTGATTTTGTGATGACGGCATTGTTCCTGGTACTGGCCGTGGAGCAGTTTTTAAAAGAAAAGAATCACTGGAGTTCACTCAGCGGCCTAATAATTACCATTGGCTGCCTACTGGTCTTCGGTAAGTCGTACTTTATGATTGCCACTTTGCTGCTGCTCGTGCTTGAATACTACTGGTTTAGCTACCGGAAAGGAGGCAGTGCTTGATGAGTGTTATTCAACAGCTTGTCACGATTGCCCTTGCGGCGGTGACTAACTTTATCACCCGCTGGTTGCCATTCCAGTTATTTACTCACAGCAAGGATGACCGCCAGGAGCCGGCGCCCTTTATTAAAGGATTAGGGGCGTTCCTGCCGCCGGCGATCATGACCATGCTGGTCGTTTACTGCTACCGAAATTTAAATTTTGTACACCTGAACCAAAGTTTGCCTGAATTATTGGCTGGGCTGGTCACCGTGGGGGTTCACTTGTGGCAACGGAAGATGTTCCTTTCACTTACCCTGGGGACGCTCTGTTACATTTTACTGGTTAATTTTGTCTTTTAATGTAAAACAAGCGTCGTTAATGGGGATAAATCCCTGCCAACTATTGAACGAATGCCCAGCAAGCGTTAAAATAAACCTGCTTTAATAACGTTATTATTCTGGGAGAAATATTTTATGAAGATTAATAATAAGAAACGGCTGGCAGCGGTCTTCATGACCGCCGTCTTAGCCGGTCCGGTACTGGCATCTTCAGTGGCAATGGCCGACAACGCAACTGGGTCCCCAGCAGAACAGGCCGACATTACCAACTGGATTGCCAATACGCCGCAACAGGTTTCTAACAACATGGTAATGCAGCACATTGACATGAACAACCTGAACGGAACGCGTTACATTATCCAGTGGGGAGACACTCTGTCCAGTATTTCCGCCGCAACGGGCATTTCTGTTGCCAAACTTTGCTATGACAACAATATTCAAAATGCCAACCTGATTTACGCGGGTGACGTTTTGATCCTTAATCGTAATGGGGATGTTCCAGCGGGTTACAATCCCAACGTTAATCCGAATGCGGTTGCCCAAACGCGGGTAACCATCAACAATGGGCCAAAGACTGTTAACATTTATGCACCAAAGTCAGTTAAAAAGATTTACAACGAGCAAGTTGACAATTTAAAGACTGATGACCATTCCAACAATTCTGAGAACAATGCATTTGCGGCACCGGCTGATGCTAAGAATAGCACTTCTGATAATCAGCAAAGTCAGCAAAGCACCGATTCGACAAGCGACAGTGAGTCTGACAGCCAAGAATCAAGCAGCACTAGTGCCAAAACCAAGACGAGAAACGCGGCAGCTACTAACCATGGCAAGCACCGCTCTTCATCAGTATCTGCATCCGCTATTGTTAGCGGCCTAGAAAGCGCTGCGGGCGACTCCAAGCTGTCCTTTGAAGAAGGCGACGGCGGTGAGGACGCTGAACAGGTTGATGTTGATTCCGCTGTAATCCTGAAAGCTGCTAAGAAGGGTGACTACGCGAAGGTCCTTTCCGAAATTAAGGACGCCCTTGGTGACAAGGCTAAGGATGGCACGACCGTCTACATTGAAAAGGATGGTAACGAGATTAACGTTTACGCTGTAGAAAGTGATAATAGCAGCAGTAAAGACAGTAATAAAGACGATGAAGATAGTGACAGTCAAAGCAACGACAACGATGATGATAGCAACAGCCAAGCTACCAACGACAATCAAGAGACTGACACGACCGATGATGACGACTAGTAGGGGATAAACAATGCAGAAGAAAACTAAAGTTATTATTTCGGTAATTGTTGCTATTGTAGTCGTCTTGGGCGGCTTCTACCTTTACGCTAGTCACTCAGTAGCCCGTCACGTGCCGGGCCACGTTTACGAATACACCTCGATTTCTGGAAACCAGAAGGCCTACATGACTTTTGCCAAGAGCGGCGATGAAGTTGTCGTAACCCCAAGCAGGGACAAAGCACTCAAGGCTAATGATAGTGATAGTGCTTTCCAGAGTGTCTACCAGGATGAGGCTGACCAAGGCAAGTGGAATTACGAAGCTAAGGGCAGCAAGCTGACCTTATCCAAGACGCAGGATAATAAGGTTTCACTCTGGCAATATAACCACGTCCTGGCTTTCGGTAAAAAGATTCACTCGAGCAGCTTCAGCTACCAGATTGCGAATGCTGGTCAAGGGGTCGACCGGAAGGCAACCAACTTTGAGCAAATTCGTTAACTAAATACGCACCTACTCTTTATATACGGGAGTGGGTGCGTATTTCACTTTTTATTTGGCAATTCGTTGTAATTCTTTGGCAGCCAGCGGGAAGGTGGTGAAACCGTCACTACTGAGGAAGTGGCCACCGGTAGCCTGGCCGATGAACTTGGCATTGAGGGTGCGGGCCACCTGGGCGCTCCCCGTGAACGGGGCAATCGGATCGTCTTGGGCGGCGATTACCGTTGCTTGGCTGACTTTGGGAGTGACCTGGTCGTATTGAAGCGGTGGGGTAACAAACCTGTCTAGTTGTGGGTAGGTTGGCAGCGGCTGGTCAAAGGCGCCGACTAACAGGAGCCGGGCATCATTTATCCGGTGACGTTCGATAAAACGTAAGGCACTGATGCATCCCAGACTGTGGGCCACTAATACTACGCCATCTTCGGCTGGGACCTGCTGGTCAATGGCTTGTGCCCATTCAATGGGCGAAGGATTAAAGGGTTCCGGGAGCCAAATCCGGTCAAGCTTGATTGCCGGGGCGACCGCCTCTTCTAGCCAGGGGAACCAGTCGTCGTCCCGTGTCGAAGTACCGTGAATTAAGTATGCTTTAGTCATTAGTCATCCTCCTTACTAAAAAACGCCTGACCGTTGTAGCCAGACGCATTTTTTATGGACCATGCGAGATTCGAACTCGCGACCTCCTGCATGCGAAGCAGACATTCTCCCAACTGAACTAATGGCCCATTCCATGTTCATTATACCAGTAGTTTTAAAAATTGCCAGCGCTTGCCGGTCGGTGGTAAAGGCTGAAAGGAACAAATAGCTTACAAATGTGCTATACTAAACCTAGTGATTAACCGAGTGGAAATTTTCCCTCAAAATAATTGCTCCCCGATTGGAAACGAAATTGGGGAGCTTTTGTTTTTCCCTCAGTAAAAAGGAGGATGGTTAATTATTCATAGTCCAGCAAGCGAACGATTAAGGAAAATAGCGTTGGTTGTAACCTTAGGTGGTTTGCTCTTTGGTGTCGACACGGGGGTGATTAACGGGGCCTTGCCATACATGGCCGCACCCCAACAGCTAAAACTAACGTCAGCGGAAGAGGGCCTGGTCACCTCAGTAATTACCCTAGGGGCGGCCATCGGGGCCCTAACGGCGGGAAAATTAGCGGACCGTGACGGCCGGAAACGAATTTTGTGTTACCTAGCGGTGCTCTTCTTCTTTGGGACCCTGTTCTGCGCGACCGCACCAAATGCCTGGTGGCTGATTAGTTTCCGCTTTATCCTTGGCCTGGCCGTGGGTGGGGCGTCGGTCATTGTGCCAACTTACCTCGCCGAAGTGGCGACCGCTGGTTTGCGGGGCCGGCTGGTGACCCAAAATGAGCTGATGATTACGGGCGGCCAACTGCTTGCCTTTACGGTTAACGCCATTCTGGGCACCTGCTTCCCCGGGGTCACAAGTATCTGGCGGGAAATGCTTGCTTTTGGGATGCTCCCGGCATTCCTCCTCTTCTGTGGCACCTGGTTTGTTCCTGAATCGCCGCGCTGGCTGATTATGAAACGGCGGCCCCAAGCAGCCGTTGCTATTCTTGATCGAATCAGGCCCAATCACCAGCAGAGCCTGGCAGAGGTTCAGAGTGTAACGGCAATTCTCAGGCGGCACCGGAATACGAAGGCCGCGGGTTTGCGGGATCTTAGCCACCCCTGGGTGCGCCACCTGGTATTGCTCGGCGCTGGTCTAGGAATAATTCAACAGTTTGTCGGCATTAACATTATGATGTATTACGGCACCAGCATCCTGATGAAAGTCGGTTTTGGCCACCAGGCCGCCCTAATCGCCAATATTGGGAACGGTCTAACTTCCTTTATCGCGACCGCGGTTGGGATGCGACTGATGTATACGGTTGCCCGGCGGCGGATGCTGTTAGTGGGAATTGCGGGGACCGGCTGCTCACTGCTGGTCATCACCCTTGGCATCCTTTTTCTGGGCCGGTCACGGGTCCTTCCCCTGGTGGTGATTGGTTCTACTATGACCTTCCTGGCCTTTTTCCAGTCCTGCGTCTCGCCGACGACCTGGGTGTTGCTGTCAGAAATATTCCCCCAGCAGCTCCGGGGACTCGGGATGGGGATTGCCACCTTTTGTCTCTGGATGGCAAACTTCCTGGTTGGTTTTAGTTTTCCACTGATGATGGCGCACTGGGGCGGTGGAGGAACCTTTGCCTTCTTCATTGCTTTCAATGCCGTCGCCTGGGTATTCTCATGGAGCTTTGTTCCAGAAACCCAGGGGAAGAGCCTGGAGCAAATCCAGTTTGAGCTGCGGGCACAGCTGCAAGCAGGCCACCATCACCGTCACCACCACCGGGGAAACGGCCTACAAGTGACGAATTAACATTAGTTGGCCGGACGCAAGCCTCCCGTCAGGAGTGGTTCGGCCAGGTTAACGCGGAACCACTGGGTCAAGGGACCCATAAAGAGCGCGGTAATTACCGTCCCAATCCCGAGGGTCACATCAAAGGCCAAGCCGACCAGGACGCAAATACTATCGGTGATGATGCGGCAATACTTAAAGGGGAGCAATTGATACTTATAAGCGGCAATCAGGGCGAGGGCGTCATACGCTGACACTCCCAAGTCAGCGGTAAAGTACAGAGCCGCGGCCAGGCAGGTAAAGACGATTGCGGCGAGCATTAAGCACCCCCGCACCATGAGACCGGGATGGGGGATCACCGTGTCAAGGAGGCCATGCATGAAATCAGCCATTACGCCGGTCAGTAGCAGGTTGAAAATAGTTGCGATCCCGATGTAGTGCCGCCGGAGGATTAAAACAACCGCCAGGAGACTGCCCGTTAGGATGAGGTAAAAAGTTGAATAGGTTGAGCTAAACAAGTTGGCAATTCCCGTGACGAAGCAGGTAAAGGGGTCCACTCCCAGGTTGGCTTTTTGCAGCATTCCGACACAAAAGCCGCAGAGGATGACGCCGCAAAGGGCCATGGTGACGCGCCGAGTTTGGTACATATCAATTACCTCCCATGTAGATGAATCCGCTTCCAAAAAAAATCACACATATTGTAACGCGGCGGGAAGTAAAACACTAGCAGTAAATTAGGTAAAACTACTAGGTTAAATAGGTAAAATAGCTTTAACTACGGGTAATAAAAAAGGCAAAATTGAGAGTGGANCAGCGTTTGAACTGCCAGCCATCTACTGCGCTGTTGCATTTTTAACTTTAAAACAGTAAAGAGACTGAGTTAATTCCCAGCCTCTTTGTCTTTCACAAAGCGGTTCGCTTGATAGTTAAGGCCCCCGCTTACTTTATTATTTTAACCGGGGGAGGTGAAGGAGGCGGGCAACCTGGTGAAAGGGTACCGCCTGCAAGATAGTAGTGAATAGGATCAGCAGGGAACCTGAAACCGCAGCCCAGGTAAGCTGGGTACCGAGCAGGCCCACCGCTAAAATCGTCGCGACCAGGGGTTCGAATGCGCTGAGAATTCCCGTCGCGGCGGGGGAAATGTAGCGGATACTCTGTAAAAAGAGGGTGTAGGAGAACATTGTCCCCCCGATAACGATGTAGGCAACGAGTAGCCAGTCTAGGAGATTTAGTCGTGGCGCGGGAATAATGACCAGGGCCGGTGAAAGAAGGAGGCCGCTGATCAGCATGGCCAGCCCGCAGACGATTAAGGCGTCAAAGCGCTGGAGAAGGGGCCGGGGCAGCAGAGTGTAGAGCGCAGCCGCGGCGGCACACCAAATCCCCCAGAAGAGGGCCACGGGGGTCAGACTGAGCTGGTCGAGACGACCGCCAGTTGCCAGAAAAAAGGTACCGAGGAGGGCAATGGCGATGCTAAAACAGTCGATTCGCCGGGGCCACTGGTGCTTCGCCAGGGCCAGCCACAGGATAATAAAGACCGGCTGGAGGTACTGGATGACGGTGGCGGTCGGGGCGTTGCTGTACTTAATGGCTAAGAAGTACGATAGTTGTGAATTCGCCATCCCCAAAATGGCGAACAGAAACAGCAGGCGGCGGTTAGCCTTGTTGGCAACTAATTGCCGGCTCTCCCCGGGAAACTTAATGGCGCTCCAAAGGGTTAGCAGGACTCCTGCCGCCAGCAAACGCAGGGCCACCAGCCAGGTGTTGGAAATATTCGTGGTTGAAAAGAGGTATTGGGCCGCGGCACCGGAAATTCCCCACAGTGAGGCTCCCCCAGCCGCGAGCAGGATACCCTTGCTTTGCTTTTTCATCTGATCCTCCTTAAAAATAACATTGCAACTAATATAACATGGATATTTAGGGGCTTGCACCCCTGATGGTGAGACGGTGTTTTCTTTAAGCAGGGCGGGCCTTGAAGTATAATTAAGAAAGAATTTGTTACCCCAAAGTTGATTTTATTAAGGAGAAGAAAATGCAAACGGTCAAAATTGGCAACACGAACTGGCAGACGTCGAACATTGCACTGGGGATCATGCGGATGGGGACCTTATCCGTACCACAATCAGTGGCGGCCCTCCAGGCGGCCCACGAGGCTGGAATTAACCTGATTGATTCCGCTGATATTTACGGCAACGATCCTGAACTCGGGCGGGGGTCGTCAGAAATTCACTTTGGGCAGGCACTCAAGCAGAGCGGCCTCTCCAGGGATGATTTCTATATTCAATCGAAGGGCGGCCTATATGCCAACGCCGCCAACCAGATTACCCGCTATGACTCGTCGAAGGAGCACCTGATTGCCGCGGTCGATGGTATCTTGCGCCGGACCGGGATCGACTACCTGGATTCGTTCTTGATTCACCGGCCGGACCCGCTAATGGAGCCGGAAGAAATTGCCGCCGCGTTTGATGAACTGCAGGCGAGTGGCAAGGTCCGTCATTTCGGAGTTTCCAACTTCAACCCCCAGCAGCTGGAATTGCTGCAATCGGCGGTCAGCCAGCGTCTATTAGTGGACCAGCTGCAATTTGGCCTCGGCCACACGGGGATGGTTGATTTTGGCCTCCACACCAACATGACCGATAAGGGCTCGGTCGACCATGACGGTGGCCTGCTCGAATATTGCCGCCTCCACCAGCTGACGATTCAGACCTGGTCGCCGTTCCAATACGGCACCTTTGCGGGAACCTTCATCGGCAATCCGCAGTTCCCTGAACTAAATCGTGAGCTGGCAAAACTGGCGGAGAAGTACCAGGTCAGCAAAAACGCGATTGCGGTGGCCTGGATCCTCCGTCACCCGGCCCACATGCAGGTCCTGATCGGCACCATGACCCCGGCCCATATTCTGGACAGCGCCGCCGGCAGTGACGTCACCCTGACCAAGCAGGAGTGGTACGACCTGTACCTAGCGACCGGAAATGAGTTGCCCTAGTGATGATGGATTCAAAGTTTAACTACTACCAGTTCTATACCGCCCTGAGCAACTGGCTGAACCGCTATCCACGCTTGATTACCATCCTGCGCTGGACCAACCGAGTGGTGGTGGTGACGATGTACGTGGCCTACCTGTTAATCCTCGCTGATGTTTGCTGGCGGTTCCGGTCAGTTCCGCTGGTCGGCCTGCGAACGGTAGCACCGCTAGTGTTAATCCCGGGCTTCGGTTTTTTCCTGGTGAGTTTTTTCCGCCACCGCCTCAATGCCCCCCGGCCCTACGATGAGTGGGCGATTGACCCCTTGATTAGCCGGGAGAAGCACGGGGATTCGCTGCCGAGCCGGCACGCCTTTTCCGCGACAGTAATTAGCCTGGTGGCTTGGCGGGTGGCCTGGCCACTCGGGGTGGTCCTCTTAGTGTTGACCGTAATTTTAGGTTTGGTGCGGATAATCGGGGGTGTCCACTATCCCCGGGATATTATCGCGGGGGTGCTTTGCGGAGTGATCTGTGGGGCGTGCCTGTGGCTATGTTAGTGAAAGGAAGACGGTATGGATAAGAAGACGGTAATGCAAGAGGCCATTCTCAATGGTTTATACAGCCAGGACTATCCGGGGCATAACCTTCTGACGCCCCAGCTGGTGACTAACCAGGCGGACGGCACGATTTGGCAGACCCTTCAAGACGAATTGCAGCACTGCCAGCACTTTACCTGGGCGGTTGCCTTTATCACCACCGATATGTTGGTGCCGCTAAAGGCGCTCTTGGCCGATTTAGCAGACCGGGGAGTCAGTGGCACCCTGCTGACCGGTGACTACTTAGGCTTTAATTCACCGCGGGCCTTTGCTGAGCTAATGAAAGTTCCGAACCTCAACGTCAAAATCGTGGACCAACAGGGTTTTCATGCCAAGGGTTACGTATTTGACCATGGTGATTATCAGACGGCCGTAATCGGCAGTGCTAACTTTACCCGGGCAGCCCTGCTTCAGAATACGGAATGGGCACTGCGGGTCAGTTCCCGCCAGGATGCCAGTTTGACTAGACAGCTCAGCGCCCGCTTGGCTGACTTGGTCAGGACCAGCCACCCCCTGACGGCGGACTGGCTGGCGGAGTATAAAGCTGCTTGGCGGCCACTCCCCACCGTCAGGCAAGCGCCACGGACTGCGGCTGCCCCAATCACCCCTAACCAAATGCAACGTCCTGCTCTCCTGGCGTTACAGCAGCTGCGTGCTTCCGGTGCGCACCGGGGCTTAGTCGTGTCGGCGACCGGGACGGGGAAGACCTACCTGGGAGCATTCGCGGTCAAGGACTCTCATCCCCGCCGCTTCCTGTACGTGGTTCACCGGGAACAGATTGCTAAGAAATCCTTGGCAAGTTTTCGCCGGGTCATCGGCGGGCCTGCCAGTGACTACGGCTTGTTGACCGGTAACCGGCACGACTGGGATGCCAAGTACCTCTTTGCGACCGTTCAAACCCTGGCCCAGCCCGGAACATTGGCGAAGCTGGCACCGGAGACGTTTGACTATATCTTAGTTGACGAAGCACACCGCGCCGCAGCGCCAAGTTACCAGCGGCTGTTTGACCACTTTCAACCACAGTTTTGGCTGGGAATGACGGCGACGCCAGAACGGATGGACAAGCAGGACGTCTACGCCCTGTTTGACTACCACCTGGCCTACGAAGTCCGTTTGAAGGCCGCCCTGGACGCAGGGATGCTGGCGCCCTTTCACTACGTCGGCGTGCAGGACTATGAGCAGGATGGTGAGCTTATCACAGAAACAACGGGCCTGCGCTACCTGGTGAGCGACCAGCGGGTAAAGTACGTTTTGGAGCAGATGGACTACTACGGCTACTGTGGTGACCAGCCACGAGGGTTAATCTTCTGCTCCCGGCAGGAGGAGGCCCGGGAGCTGGCTAGCAAATTTAGCGCGGCGGGACACCCAGCAGTCGCGCTGACGAATGAAGACTCCCCCCGTCGCCGGCAGCAGGCGGTGGAGCAGCTGGAGGCAGGAAAGCTGGAATATATCGTGACGGTTGACCTCTTTAACGAGGGGGTTGATATTCCATCCTTAAACCAGGTCATCATGCTCCGGAACACCCAGTCGGCGGTGGTATTTACCCAGCAACTGGGGCGGGGCCTGCGGAAATTTCCCGGGAAGGACTACGTGACCATCCTGGACTTTATTGGCAACTACCAGAATAACTTTCTGATTCCCCTGGCCTTGAACCAGGATACCAGCCGGCAGGTTGACCGGGCTCGCCAGGAGGTGCAGCTGCCGCCGACCATCGGGGTGTCAACGATTAGTTTCCGGCGGGTGGCGGCTGAACGGATCTTGCAGTCGTTGGCCGCCGTCAAACTGGACTCGCTGCGGGAACTGCGGACAGCCTACCAGGACCTCCACCAGCGTCTGGGACGGTCACCCCTCCTGCTGGACTTTTACCGCTATGGCGAGGTGTCACCGCTAGTTTTCGCCGAGAACGGGCGGCTAGCTAACTACGGGCAGTTCCTGGCGAAGATGGGAGAACCGGTTCAGCTATCCGACCACGAAAACGCGGTCCTCTCCTTCGTCACTAAGGAACTGGTTAACGGCAAGCGGCCCCATGAGCTGGTCCTCCTCAAACTATTGCTGGCAAGTGCTGGGCACCGGTGCAGTCAGGAAGAACTAATTGCGGCTTTACGGAACCGGGGAGCCTATGTTAGCCCGGCCGTGCTCCAGTCAGTTGATGATATTTTGTCCCTGAGCTTCTTTGCGGTCAAGGCGGGTAAGCAAACTCGTCGTGACCAGTATGGCGGGGCCCCGTTGGTCGTCCATGACGGTCTGGTAGATTACCAGCTTGCTCCAGAACTGGTGGCAGCACTGAAAGCAAACCCGCAATTCAGCACGTTGCTGACGGACGCGGTGGACACCGGCTTGGCGTTGAGCAGGGACTATGATGCCAGTCACCAGTTTACCCTGTATCAACAGTACGATCGTAAGGACGTCTGCCGGCTTTTGAACTGGCCGTTGGACGTCAGCGCGCCCATGTACGGCTACCGGGTGGGCGACCAGGAGTGCCCGATTTTCATCACTTACCGCAAGGAGGACGGCCAGCGCCGCAACGCGATTTACGATAACCAATTGGAGAACGGGCGGTCACTTCGCTGGTACACTCGAAGTCCCCGTCACCGGTCCTCGCCGGAAGTGCAGCGACTGCTGGCAACGAACAAGGATGGTCGTCCACGGGTTCAAATCCACCTCTTTGTCAAGCGCAGCGATGCGGTGGGCAAGCAGTTTTACTACCTGGGCCCAGCGACTATTCAGCCGGGGTCAGTTCAGGAAGAACGGCTGGGGGCCAAACAAAAGGCCGCCGTTGGAATGAACCTGGAACTCGTGCGACCCCTGTCGGTTCGGCTGCGGCGGCTGTTATTTGAAGAAAATTAACAAGCAGGCAATGAAGTGAACCCTGTAAGTTGGACACTT
>NZ_AZGE01000037.1 GCF_001434465.1 Limosilactobacillus oris DSM 4864 | reverse complement strand
ATAAGGAGGTCACTTCATATTATCTCCCAGCCGCCCTGATTATGCCTAACTAATCAGGGCGGTTTCTTTCTTATACAAACTTATAGCCAAAGCCCCGCACAGTCAGCAGGTGAGCGGGCTTGTGGGGGTCGTCCTCCAGCTTATCACGCAGGTGACTGATGTGGATATCGACGATCCGTGAACTCGCCAGGAGATCGTACCCCCAGACACCGGACACTAACTGTTCCCGGCTGAGGACCTGGTTGTGGTGGTTGATTAAGTATGAGAGCAGTTGAAACTCCTTGGGCGTTAGTTCGACCGGCTGCCCGGCCTTCTTAACCGTGTAGTTGGCCTGGTCGATCGTCCAGTCGTTGGCGGCAATTACCGCATTCTCTTCTGGCGCCTCGGCTGGTGCTGGTTTCGCAAACTGGACGTGGCGGTAGAGCCACAGTCGCTGCTCTACCCGCGCCCGAAAGCTGCGTTCATCAACCGGCAGGGCAAGGACGTCATCGACCTGCGCGTGGAAGAGTTTCCGCTGGATCCGGTCTGTCACCTCGGGGACCAGAATTATAATCGGGCCGGTGAGCTGGTGACGGACCAGGGTCATGGTGGCAATCGTCGTATCGAGGCTGACGTGACTGAGATCCCACCAAATACCGGTGACCGGGCGTTGTTCCAGGGCAACCACGAGGCCAGTCGGGGTAGTGATTTGAGCGAGCTGCCAGCGGGCCTTCTTGCAGGTGGCCGTCAGTTGGTCCACGAGTTCCGCTGACTGGCTCATTAATAGAAATTCTTTCGCCATTCGGGATTATTCTCCAGTATTTACATAACTTTTACATTGCTTCAATTAAAAGTTTACAGTGGCTTGCTATCCTTATTTGTATCATAGGAAATCCGTAAAGACAACTAGGAGGCAATCATGCGGAGAATATTATTGGGAATCATCTTGGCGGTGCTCGTCGGCGGCCTGGGAGCTGGCTGGGTGGCCGCCAAACACCACCCTGCCCAGGAGAAAGTCACAATCGTTGGCTCAACCGCGCTGCAACCACTAGCCGAGGCAGTCGCATCCAGGTATCGCCAGGGGCAACCAACTACCAACATTACCGTCCAAGGCGGCGGCTCCGGGACGGGGCTGAGCCAGGTCCAGGCCGGGGCAGTCAACATCGGTTCTGCAGACATCTTTGCTAGCCAGCAGGACGGCATTGATGCCCACAAGCTCCGGGACCACATCGTTGCCGTATCGGGGATTGCCCCGATTGTCAATCCCAAGCTGGGGGTCAAAAACCTCACGATGACGCAGCTGCACCAGATTTTCACCGGGCAAATTACCAACTGGCGTCGGGTCGGTGGTCCGGACCTGCCGATTACCGTGATTAACCGGGCCAACGGGAGTGGAACCCGGCTGGCGTTTGAGCAGACGGTCCTCAGAAAGGGTGACCATGCTGTTCAGGCACAGGAGCAGGACTCCAACGGAACGGTGAAGGAAATCGTCACGAACACTCCCGGGGCCATTTCCTACATCTCCTTTTCCTATCTCAACAAGACAGTTCAGCCGTTAAAAATCAACGGGGTTGCCCCGACGGCCAGCAACGTCACGACCAACCGCTGGCCGCTCTGGTCTTATGAACACCTGTACACGCAGCGGCGGCTGAACCGGGCGACCCAGCAATTTATCAAGTACATGCAGTCGGGGAAGGTCCAAAATGGCCTGGTGAAGGAGGCCAATTACGTCAGCATCCACGAGATGAAAGTGACCAAGTCGGCAACCGGCCAGGTAAGCGAAAGGAAGTAATGGGATGGATAAAGTCAAACAGGAGCTGCTAACCCCGTCTGCAGAGAGCCGTCAGGAGTGGCGGGGGAAAATCATCAGCTATTTAGCAATCATAGTTATCGGCGGACTGGTCGCCACGATCCTCATTTTCTTAACGAGCAAGGGCGTGGCGCTCTTCATCCAGGATGGCTATTCCCTGGGCAAATTCCTGAGCGGCGTGAACTGGCAGCCGAGTCACCACTTGTACGGCGCCTTGCCGATGATTGTCACCTCCTTTGCGGTGACCCTCCTGGCAGGAATTGTTGCCTTACCCCTGGCCCTGGTCAGTGCGGTCGCAATCACGGAAATGCTGCCCCCGCGGGTCAACCAGCTTATCCAGCCCGTCATTGAGCTGCTGGTCGGTGTTCCCTCGGTCGTCTATGGCTACGTTGGCCTGACCGTGATCGTGCCGCGGCTGGGCCGGCTCTTTGGTGGAACCGGCTTTGGAATCCTGGCAGCCACCTGCGTGCTCTTCTTGATGGTGCTGCCAACCATGACCTCAATGACGATTGACAACCTCCGTCAGGTGCCAAAACAATACCGGCTCGCTTCGGCAGGGCTGGGGGCGACCCGTTGGCAGACCATCACCCGGGTAGTGATCCCCAGCGCCAAGGGCGGTATCCTAACAGCAATGATCTTTGGGATGGCCCGGGCTTTTGGTGAGGCCCTCGCCGTGCAAATGGTGATTGGAAACGCGGCGGTCATGCCGCACGGGCTGATGTCTTCGGCCGCGACCCTGACTAGTGTGCTGACGACTGGAATCGGGAACACCGTCATGGGGACCACCTCCAATAACGCCCTCTGGTCACTGGCGTTGATTTTGTTGCTAATGTCATTGGCGTTCAACCTGCTTCTCCGGCTGGTCGCCAAGAAAGGGGCTCACTAATGCGGGCAGAAAAAGTTGATAAAATTGCCACTGCGGTCGTCCTCTCGCTGGCCGGGCTGGTTGGCCTGTTAATCATCAGTTTCCTGGGCTACCTCCTCGTTGTCGGTCTGCCAAACGTTTCCTGGCACTTTCTTTTCTCACCAGCCGAATCCTTCAAGAGCGGTGGTGGAATCCGGGACCAGTTGTTTAACTCCTTATACCTAGTCGTCTTGACCATGCTGGTCTCGGTGCCCCTGGCGTTGTGCGCGGCCATCTACTTGAGCGAGTACGCGCCGCAAAACCGCCTGACGGCTACCCTCCGCCTGGCGATCGAGGTACTGAGCTCCTTGCCGTCAGTGGTAATTGGGCTGTTCGGTTACCTGGTCTTCGTGCTCCAGTTTGGCCTGGACTTTTCCCTGCTAGCGGGGGCCCTGGCGCTGACCATTTTGAACCTGCCCCTGTTGACGCGGTCCTGCGAGGACGCTCTGCAGCAGGTGCCCCAGTTGCAACGTCAGGCTGGCTTGGGACTGGGGATGTCGAAGTGGCGGGTGACCACCAAGATTGTCTTGCCGGCGGCCCTGTCTGGCATTATCACCGGGGCCATTCTGAGTGCCGGACGGATTTTTGGTGAGGCGGCAGCCCTGATTTACACCGCGGGGCAGAGTTCTCCAGCGATCAGCTACACCGATTGGAACCCCTTCAGTCCGACTAGCTTCCTCAACCCATTGCGCCCGGCTGAAACCCTGGCGGTCCACATTTGGAAGGTCAACAGCGAAGGCTTGGTTCCCGACGCCCGGGCCGTTTCTAATGGGTCTGCAGCGGTCTTGATTATTACGATCTTAGCGTTCAATTTACTCGCCCGCTTGGTTGGCTACCTGATTAAGCGGCGACTGGCAAAGTAAGGATGGGATAACATGACAGAACAAATTGCATTAGAAGTCAAAGACCTCCACGTCGCTTATGGCGACAAACGGGTAGTCCAGGACGTGTCACTGAAGTTTCCGGCCCGCCAGATCACGGCAATGATTGGCGCGTCAGGATCGGGGAAGTCGACGGTCCTGCGGAGTCTTAACCGGATGAATGATGATCTCGCCACCGTGACCGGGATGATTAATTTTCATGGCTTCAACATCAACCAGCCGAATGTCAACGTCTACCGGGTTCGGCAGCAAATCGGGATGGTCTTCCAACAGCCGACCCCCTTTCCACTGTCAATTTACGAGAACGTCATCTATGGCCTGCGGTTAGCGGGGGAGCGTGACCGCCAGGTGCTGGACCAGCGGGTAGAAGAAAGTCTTCGTCAGGCCGCCTTGTGGGATGAAGTCAAAGACCAGCTAAAGGAGAGCGCACTGGCACTTTCCGGGGGCCAGCAGCAGCGGCTCTGTATCGCGCGGACGTTGGCGGTTCGGCCAGAAATCATCTTGATGGACGAACCGACGAGTGCCCTCGACCCGGTTTCGACTTCGCAAATCGAGGATACCCTAGTACAATTAAAGGAGCAGTTTACCATTATCATGGTGACCCACAACATGCAGCAGGCGTCGCGGTCGGCGGATTGGACAGCCTTCATGCACCAGGGCCGGCTGGTCGAATTCGGCCCGACTTCGCAAATTTTCATGAACCCGCAGGAGGAGCAAACGGCAGACTACCTCAGCGGTAAGTTTGGTTAGGAGGAAGACCATGGGAGCAATCTTTGATGATGAATTAAAACGGCTGCGCGGCCGCTTTATGGAGATGGGAATTGACGCCAGCGAGCAAATCTACCAAGCGACGAAGGCCTTTAATGAAAAGGATGCCCAGCTGGCTCGCCAGGTACTAGAAAATGACCACCAGCTAAACGACGAGGAAATTCAGCTGGAAAAACAGGCCCTCAAGTTGATGGCCCTCCAGCAACCGGTGGCGACGGACTTTCGGAAGATTATTTCAATCTTGAAGGCCAGCTCGGATGTTGAACGGCTGGGAGATTACGCGGCCCACATCGCCCGGGCAGGAATCAGGCTGAGCGCGGATGAGGCTGACGAGCAGGTCGAAAAGCAGATTGAAAAGATGATGATGATCGTTCGCCAGATGTTGGAGAAGGTCATGGATGCGTACGTCTATACCGATGAGCAGAAGGCCTACGAGGTCGCCAACGAGGACTTGCAGGTCGACCTGATTTACGTCCAGCAGCAGGATGCCATCATGGATGCCCTGGTCAAGTTGCGGGAGGACGTCAAGAGCTACGGGACCTACCTCTCCGTGATCCGCTACCTCGAACGGGCCGGGGACCACATCGTCAACTTGGCGGAGTGGATTATTTACAGCGGCTCGGGCAAACTTGTGGAGTTAAACCCTGGCAAGGCCGACCCCGCGATGGTCAAGCGAAAGTTAAAAGAAGACAATTAATGTGTTGGGGCTGGCAGCGGGAGAACTCGCGGCCAGCCTTTTTAGCACTGCAAATTCCTCGAAAGTGCTAAGATAGAAATAATCAACGAATTTGAGGAGGCAGATTATGTCTGAACAAGAACTAACGGCCAAGATGGTTAAAGAATACCAACAGGCCTTTCACCACCGGCGGGATGCGGCCGTCATCGCCCGGGCCATTCAAAAGAACGGGATTAAGAACGCCAGTGAGGACCCGGCAGCCAGCGAACGACTCCACCGGGCATTTTCGTACGAAATTAAAACCGGGAAGCCAAGCAACCAACGGCACAGTGGGCGCTGCTGGTCATTTGCGGCCCTGAACACGCTCCGGCACAAGTTTGCCACGAAGTACCACTTCAAGGACTTTGAACTTTCCCAAAATTACCTGTTCTTCTGGGACCGGATCGAACGAGCCAATATGTTCTTCCAAAAGGTGATTGCGACCGCGGATCGGCCGCTCCATGACCGGCTGGTCGACTTTTACCTTAACTTCGCCCTAAATGACGGTGGTCAGTGGGCTAACGCGGCTTCAATTGTTGAAAAGTACGGGGTTGTTCCGGAATACGTGATGCCGGACACCCACAACACTAAGGACACCAGCGATGTGGCCGAAGTGATGAACTACCTGATGCGCAAGGACGCGTTGGAGTTGCGGCGGATGGTCAGCCACGGGGATAGCGAGGATGAACTCGCCAAGGCCCGGGAACGGATGATGGCTGACGTGTACAAGGTCGCTGCCTATGCCTTTGGTGAACCACCGGTTAAGTTTGACCTGGAATTCCGTGATGACGACAAGAAGTTCCACCAGGTACTGGACTTGATGCCGCTCGACTTCTATCACCAGTACTTTGATACCAACTTCAACGACTACGTGGTCGTTACCAATGCGCCCGATCACGACTACCAGCGGGTTTACTCCATGCCAAGTCAGGATAGCGTTGTTGGTGGAGTGCCGATTAAGTTCGTCAACGTCCCATTCGCAGACCTGCAGGAAGCCGCAATCAAGCAGCTGAAGGCCGGGGAAACTGTCTGGGTCGGCAATGATGTTCTTCAGCAGATGGACCGCAAGCGGGGGTTAATGGACGCCAAGCTCTTCCACCGTGAGGAATTATTGGGTGTCGACTTCGCCATGGACAAGAAGGACCGGCTGGAATCACGGCAGGCAATGGTTTCCCACGCCATGACCCTGACCGGTTTTGACCTGGTAAATGACCAGCCAACCCGCTGGAAGATTGAAAACAGCTGGGGCAAGGATAACGGTGACAACGGCTACTTCGTGATGACCCAGGATTGGTTCGAGGAATACACCTATGAGGCCGTCATCAACAAGAAGTACCTAAGTAAGGACCTCCAAGACTTAGCCGCTCAGCAGCCAATTGAGCTGACAGCTTGGGATTCTTTGCAGTAAACAATTCTTAGAAAAGTAAAAAAACAGGGGTTCAGAAGTGGCCGTAGCCGGGTTCTGAACCCCTGTTTTAACACCACTTGAGAAAGCGCTTTCTAAGATGTATCATTGACGATAAGTGGGCAAGTGTTAATAAATGAAAGGAAGATTGACATGACAGATTACAAGTAAGAACTGAATGAAGTAATGGCAAACAACAAGAACCTCTTTGCTAGCACCGGAGCAACCGGAAAGGCATTCCTCGGTGTTCATGAGGAGGCAATTAAGGCGGGGGCATTGGATAGCAAGACGAAGGCCCTGGAAGCACTCGGCATTGCGGTAGCGATTCGCTGTGAAGGCTGCATTGTTCAGCACGTCAAAGGGGCAATTAAGCTAGGGGCAACCCGGGACGAGATCGTCGAAACGATTAACGTTGCCATCATGATGGGTGGCGGCCCATCCACCGTCTATGGCGGGAAGGCCTTAGCCTGTGCAGACCAGTTTCTGCAGGAATAGGGTGTGGGACAGAGCTAGCGTGGCTAGTTCATTGCCCCCCATTGACGCGCAGCAAGACTATTTGAGGGTGTCAAATGCTGATTGATCAGCGTTTGAACTGCCAGCCATCTACTGCGCTGAGGCATTTTATCTTTAAAACAGAAACGAGGCTGAGTTAATTTCCAGCCTCGGTCTTAACTGTTTATGACGGCTTTAGCTTTCGTAAGGAAGACGTAAGTTAATTAAGGAACCCGTAAGTCCAAGCTAACCGAATTGCCGGCCCGTCCAGTTGTTGTTAGACTTAATAACAGAAAGTACCATTAGTCATCGGGAGAAAGGCCCGCGTTGTTTACTGCACCAGTCACCAAATAGAAAGGTTGATTATTGATGGTTAGCAATCAGCACGGCTTGAAAGATCAAGTAGCAGGCAAATTCAAAGAGGTTAAGGGTAAGATAACTGGCGACCGTCAGGAAGAAGCAGCCGGAAAGACACAGAAGGTCCTCGGCAAAGCTAAGGACAAGGTTCAAGACCTTAAAGATAGTCTGACCGGTAATGACAAGGAGGGGACCCAATGAGCTGGCTCTGGGCACTAATTGTTGGTGGGTTAATTGGCCTGGTAGCAGGGGCAATTACCAACCGGGGCGGCTCAATGGGGCTAATCAGTAACATCATCGCTGGGCTAGTTGGCTCGGCAATTGGTGAAGCGGTTCTAGGCGCGTGGGGACCACAGTTGGCCGGAATGGCCATTATCCCCTCGGTCATCGGAGCAGTTGTCTTAGTGCTGCTGGTTTCTCTAATTCTAGGAATTCGCCCGACATCGTAAATTAAGGTGAGTGGGAAATAACCTTCTCGACAGGGCGTATGGCTAACCTAGAACGATAGTTGGCACGGTACGGGCCGGCTAGCGTTCGTAGGCAAATAGCCTTGCTTCGCGGCGTTAGACACTAGCCCTGTGGTTACGACACGCAGTTAGCCTATTGGTTTTGCACGTTATCTTTATATATAGTTAAGAACTAGCAAAAGGCTGGTGAGAAAAGCAATGTTTTCTCCCAGCCCCTTTTTATGTTTCACATGAAACTTAATCCTGCTTAACGATTTCCTGCTTCCAGTGGTGGAGGTGTTGCTTGGTAATTACGCAGAGGCCATCATCACCGGCAGACTTCATCTGGTTGGTACACATAATTTTCACCGTGGAACTAGTCGCTGCCTTTTGCTCACCCCAGTAGTTGAGGTAGCGGAGGGCAGCGTAGAGGTTTTCGCCCTCCGCGGTCAGCTGGTATTCGACGTGGGGCGGCATCGTGTTGAAGCTCTTGCGGCTGACAATTCCAGCGTCGGTCAGTTCCCGCAATTGGTCGCTCAGGACTTTGTGGGAAGTTCCCAGCTGTTTGACGAGTTCGCCGGTTCGCCGTGGGTGTCCGGCGAGGAGGTACAAGATCACCGGTTTCCACTTCCCACCGATGATGGAGAGGGCGTAGTCGGCGCCGGTATTATACATTTTAGTTGGGATAGTCATGTGAATCCTCCTTTGGGTTAACAACGAGTTTAAAGACCTTTTCGGGGTGCCCGGTGAGGTAGTCGACAATGTTTTGACAGGAAATTCTCTGTAAAGCAGTTAGGGAGTCACTGCTGTAAAAGGCCGCGTGTGGGGTGACCAGGACGTTTTCGCGACCAACTAGGGGGTTAGTGGCCAGGTCGGGGAATTCCGTCGCCAGCACGTCAAGAGCCGCACCCTTCAGCTGTCCACTGTCGAGGGCAGCCACCAGGGCGGGTTCGTCCACTTCAGCACCCCGGGCCATGTTAATAAAGTAGGGGTGTTTGACCATCTGCTTAAACCGGTCGGCGGTAAAAAAGTGATAGTTGCTATCGTTGAGGTTCATGTGGTTGCTGATAATGTCGGCCTGCTGGAAGAGGGTGGCCGCGGGAACCAACTGGACCCGGTCAGCCACCTTGGCATAGTTCTTCTGGCTGATAAAGGGATCCACCGCCAGCACCCGCATTCCCAGCGCTGCAGCCCGAGTTGCCACTGCCCGGCCGATTTTCCCCAGGCCAAAAATTCCCAGGGTCAGATTGCTGAGGCGCCGGTTAGGCTGGGCATAGTCGTAGCGCCACTGCTGGTGAACATCGACGTCGGTTAGATATGCCTTGAGATTGCGAACCAGGGCCAGCATTGTTGTAATGGTGAACTCCGCTACGTCCGCCGTGCAGTATTCACCGACAGGACAAACGGCAACCCCGTGGCGGCGTGCCGCTGCTAGATCTACGTTGTCGTAGCCGGTAGCGTTGATTGAGACCACTTTAAGCCGTGGCGCTGCCGCTAATACCTCCTCGTCGATTTTGATAAAGGCAGTCAGCAGTGCATCGGCATCGTGGACGAGCTGGAGAAAGTCGGCTCGCTGGTCATCGTGATAGGTATAGGTACAAATTTGACAGTCTGGCAGCCCGGCTGATAAGACCTGCTTTTCTAGTTCGTGGCTGGGCATCATTGACCCCGCGTAGTCGGCAATTACGATTTTCATATTGCCCCTCCTCACTGGATTGTTCCTACTGCCATTATATGGCAAATTAATTTAAATTGCGCGCGGTGGCGTAGCGCTTACAATTCTTACTTCGAGGTAACCTGCTTACCCAAAAGTGCTTACTTTTAATAAGATATAACCCAGCTATACTGAAAGTGTACTAACCGGATAGGAGGAAGAAAAAATGACGAAACAAGTTTTGATTCTTGGTGCGACTGGACAAATCGCGGGCCACGCAATTACGGCCCTGCTGGACGAAACGGATGACCACCTGCTGCTCTTCACCCGCCACCCGCAACACCTGACCGTCACGGATGAAGCACGGGAAACCGTTATTAAGGGTGACACCTTGGACACCGCGAGCCTAGATGCAGCTGTGGCGCAAGCGGACGTGGTATACGCTAACTTACGTAATCCAGAGATTGAACAGCAGGCGAAGAACATTGTGGCAGCGATGGATAAGAATGGGGTTAAGCAGCTCGTCTGGATTTCTTCGATTGGAATTTATGACGAGGTCCCGGGCAAGTTTGGCGAGTGGAACAACGAAATGCTTGGTGGCGGCCAGGAAGACAGCTATCTGGGAACTTACCGGAAGGCCGCGGATGTAATTTCCGCTTCTGACCTGGACTACACGATTATTCGCCCAGCTTGGTTGACCAATAAGGACGAGGTGGAGTACGAAACGACCGAACGGGGTGAGGCTTTCAAGGGAACCGAGGTTTCGCGGAAGTCGATCGGTACTTTGGTGGCGGCCATCATCGTGGATCCCGCAAAGTACGCCCGCAAGGATTTAGGGGTGAACAAGCCCCACACTGATGGTGATAAGCCGGCCTGGTACTAGAGTTTAGTTTAGCGAAAGGAAGTAATCTGATGGTAGCAAGTAAAAAAGTGGCAATGGTTACTGGAGCGGGGCAAGGAATTGGCCGAGCAATCGCGCTTCGCTTGGCTAAGGCCGGGTTTGCACTGTCAATTGCGGACTTGAATCTTGCCAATGCACAAAAAGTTGCCCAAGAGATTAACCAAGACGGTGGTGAAGCAATGGCGGTTGAATTAAACGTTGCGGACCGCGCTAACTTCCGTAAAGCCGTTCAAACGACGGCAGCTCAACTGGGCGGCTTCGACGTCTTAGTTAATAATGCTGGACTGGGCCCGGTCACTAAGATTGAGGACGTTACTCCTGAACTATTTAACAAGGTGATGAACGTTAACGTCGCGGGCGATATGTGGGGGATTCAAGCGGCCCTGGAACAATTTAAAAAGAAGACCCGCAGCGGTAAAGAAATTATTGGTAAGATTATAAATGCGACCTCGCAAGCCGGAGTCCGTGGCAACAAGAATGAATTGCTTTATAGCAGCAGCAAGTTTGCGGTTCGCGGCCTTACCCAGGTTGCGGCGCGGGATTTAGCAAAGCAGGGCATTACCGTCAATGCCTATGCACCCGGAATTGTTAACACACCGATGATGCGAAAGATTGCCGTTGATCAGGGCCTGGCGATGGAAGATTATGAGTCATTAGTGGCCTTAAACCGCCTGTCCGAGCCAGACGATGTCGCGAAGGTGGTTGAATTCCTGGCGAGCGAGCAGTCAGACTATGTCACAGGGCAAACGATCCTCTGTGACGGTGGGATGCAATTTGTTTAGCATTAATTAGAATGACAGAAAGATCCTGCGTTTCCTAAGTCGTGAACACGCAGGATTTTTTGTAAGTAATCTTCTGGAATCTTTCACATAACAAGTGTATATTAGAAGTTAATTAAAAACTAATGAAAATAGATGTGGAGGATTTTCGTAATGGGTGAGCAATTAAAGGTTGGTGTGATTGGCGCGACTGGAATGGTTGGCCAACGGTTTGTGACGTTATTGGCGAACCACCCCTGGTTCAAGGTAACGGTGGTGGCAGCCAGCAAGCACAGCGCTGGGCAAAAGTACGGGGACGCTGTTAAGGATCGCTGGAAGATGGGGAAGACGCCGATTCCAGAAGGGGTCAAGGACCTGACGATCTTGGACGCGGAGGATGTTGCTGCGGTTGCTTCCCAGGTTGACTTTGTCTTTTCCGCGGTCCACATGGATAAAGACGCGATTTGTCAGTTAGAGGACGAGTACGCAAAGCACGAAACGCCAGTCGTTTCCAACAACAGTGCCCACCGGTGGACGCCGGACGTGCCGATGGTGGTTCCGGAAATCAACCCTGACCACACGGATGTCATCAAGTATCAACGAGAACGCTTAGGTACCCAGCGCGGTTTTGTGGCCGTTAAGCCGAACTGTTCCATTCAAAGTTATACCCCGGCGCTGGCTGCCTGGAAGCAGTTTGAACCAACCCAGGTCCTGGCCTGCACCTACCAGGCAATTTCTGGAGCCGGCAAGACCCTAGAGGGCGCCCCGGAAATTCAGGGGAACGTGATTCCTTATATTCCGGGTGAGGAAAAGAAGTCTGAGGACGAACCCCTCAAGATTTGGGGACACGTTGATGATGAACAGAAGGCAATTGTCCCGGCCGAATCACCGGTGATTACGAGCCAGTGCCTCCGGGTGCCGGTCCTGTATGGACATACCGTGGCGGCCTTCGTTAACTTCAAGCAGGACCCGACGAAGGAAGAACTGATTAAGGCGCTGGAAGACTACAGTGGTGAACCACAACGGCTGGGCTTGCCGAGCGCGCCTAAGCAGTTTATCCAGTACCTGGACGACGACTTCCGGCCCCAGGTCCGCTACGACGTCAACTTTGAACACGGGATGGGGATTTCCATCGGCCGGCTCCGGCCTGACAAGCTCTTTGACTGGAAGTTTATCGGCCTGTCCCACAACACCGCCCGGGGAGCCGCTGGCGGGGCGATTGAACTCGCTGAATTGCTCAAGGCCAAGGGCTACCTAACAGCTAAATAGGATTAATCATCCGCTCCGGCACGCTTGACGATTCCGGGGCGGATGATTGTTTTCTCAACTTAAAATGGACTAAAATAACAATAGCAACGTTTGGAATAAAGAGGAGAATAGTATGGAAGTTGAAATCAAGCGGGAAGGCCGCACCCTCCGTGGCCTCCTGGAGGGAACGGCGACCCTCCACAATGACCATGTAGCAATTTTAATGCACGGCTTTATGGGCGACCGGGGCAACCACCCGGGGAAACTGCTCTATGATTTATCGCACGCGTTAAATGACGCTGGTATTCCAACCCTGCGCTTTGATTTTGCCGGCTGCGGGGAAAGTGATGGCGATTTTGCTGAAATGACGGTGCTGAGTGAGCTGCTGGACGGGATGGCAATCATTGACTATGCTCGGACCACGCTCGGCGCCAAGGAAATTGACCTGGTGGGACATTCCCAGGGTGGTGTGGTAGCTTCGATGCTGGCTGGCTACTACCGTGACGTAATTGCCAAGCTCGTCTTGCTGGCACCCGCGGCAACGCTCAAGGACGATGCCCTCAAGGGGGAATGTCAGGGAAGCAAGTACGACCCGAACCAGATTCCGCTGACGGTGTCGGTTCACGGCCAGGCAGTCAGTGGTCAGTATTTCCGGACTGCCCAGTTGTTGCCAATCTACGAGACAGCCCAGCACTTTGCCGGCCCGACCCTCATTATTCACGGCGAGGATGACCAGGTCGTTTCCCCAGAGGCGGCGCGCAAGTACAATGTGATTTTGCCACAGAGCAAGCTCTACCTCATGTCAGGAGAAGGTCACCTCCTGGAGGGGCCGAAGCTCGCTGAGATTTTACAGACCGTCACAACTTTTTTGCAGGATAAGGAGTAAGCAGATGGGCAGTGACTACCAACGTTACTTAGCACGAGCGGCAACCGTCGCCGACTGCCAGCGAATCTATGAGCAGGAACTCGACCGGCGGGGGCAGGAATACCGGCAGCGGGATCCGCAGAATTACCGGCCGTTGCTGGCCGCTCATGAGGTCAACTACTGGATCCTAGCGGAAAACCGGGCCCAGCAGCTAGCTGGGCAGCGGCATAGCTATGGCAGCTTGATTAGCCGCCGGTCCTATTGATAAAAAATCCTTGCCTTTTGTGCAGAGCCTTGCTAAAATTAACTAGCATTGCAAATGACCCGTTAGTCAAGTGGTTAAGACACCAGCCTTTCACGCTGGTATCGTGGGTTCAAATCCCGCACGGGTCACTTGATTGGGCTATAGCCAAGCGGTAAGGCAACGGTTTTTGGTACCGTCATGCGCTGGTTCGAATCCAGCTAGCCCAACTTAATTCATAAATCCCGCCAGGCTGATCTATTTGAAGTGCCTCATAATTGTTAGACAAA
>NZ_AZGE01000036.1 GCF_001434465.1 Limosilactobacillus oris DSM 4864 | reverse complement strand
TTGCTCTGCCAGCTGAGCTAACTGCCCATAACGTTGTTAATCAACGTTAATAATAATAGCAAAGTCTCAGCTGTTTGGCAAGGGCAAATTAGAAAATAATTTAGAAGGGGGCGGTTGGTTTGAGTAGACACTTAGCTAGGAAGTCACCGTCCCTGTGCTATAATAGGAATAACAAATTATAAGGATTGAAATGAAATCGTCAATTATACCCATTGGAGGGACTATTGAGATGGCAAAGAAGATTTTAGTTGTCGATGATGAAAAACCAATTTCAGACATCATTAAATTTAACCTGGAAAAGGAAGGCTACGAGGTCGTCGTCGCCTTTGACGGTGAGGAAGCCCTCGAAAAGGTCGAGGCAGAGGATCCGGATTTGATCATCCTGGACCTGATGCTGCCGAAGGTTGACGGTTTGGAGGTTGCCAAGCGGGTACGGGCTAAGCACACGACCCCGATCATCATGGTCACCGCCAAGGATTCCGAACTCGACAAGGTCCTGGGGCTAGAACTCGGCGCCGACGACTACGTTACTAAGCCGTTTTCTAACCGGGAATTAGTGGCCCGGGTCAAAGCAAACCTGCGGCGGGAAGCAACTGCCCAGGCGCCAGCCGAAGAGGATAAGAACACCGATATCAGGGTCGGCGACATTACGATCCACCCGGAGGCGTACACCGTTACTAAACGGGGTGAAAACATCAACCTAACCCACCGGGAATTTGAGCTGCTCCACTACCTAGCCCAGCACATCGGACAGGTTATCAACCGGGAACACCTCCTGCAAACCGTATGGGGCTATGACTACTTTGGCGACGTGCGAACGGTTGATGTGACGGTACGGCGGCTCCGGGAAAAAATCGAAGACAATCCAAGCCAGCCGCAATGGCTAATCACGCGCCGGGGAGTCGGCTATTACTTGGCAAATCCTGATCAAAATTAGAGGCTGAGCAGTTGTGAATAGCAAGTTAAAATTTTATCAATCAATTCGGGTAAAAATCGCCCTCGTGTTTGCGTTAATGTTAATGTTAACGCTCGAATGCGTGGGGGCGGTTTTTGTGCGTCAATTGGAGCACCAAAACCTGAATACTTTTAAGCAGACGATTGAACTACCGTCTTACGTCGATAATTCGTTAAGCGAGCAGTTATCGCGGCCCGATACCAAGAAGGCTAACCAGCAGATCCGACAAATCCTGTCGGAGGTCAACAATAACAACATTTCCGAAATCCGGGTTGTTGACAGTAAGGGGGTTATCCGCGGGACCAGTACGGCTGATAACCGGAACATGGTTGGACAGAAGACAACTGATGCGATGGTCAAGGCAACTTTGCTGAATAACCGTTCCCATTCAGAAAACGTGTACGATGGTGCCAACCACAACCGCTACTATGTGAACGTCATTCCCCTCAATGATAGCAACAATAACGTTGTTGGGGCCGTCCTCCTCCGGGCGAGCCTGGAAGGGGTCTATTCCAATATTAATAACATTACGCTGATCTACCTCTCCGCGGCCCTGGTCACGATTATCCTGTCCCTCTTCCTCGCGGTCCTTATTTCCCAGGAAATAACCCGACCGATCGAAGAAATGCGGAAACAAACGTTGCGGATCGCCCGGGGGGACTTCTCTGGTCAGGTCCGGGTAATGGGCAATGACGAATTGGGCCAGCTTGCCGGGGCGGTCAACAACCTTTCCGTCCGGGTGGAAGAGGCTCAGGAATCCTCTGATTCAGAACGCCGGCGGCTGGACAGTGTCCTCTCGCACATGTCTGACGGGGTCCTCGCCACGGACCGCCGGGGCAACATCACGATTGTTAACAACATGGCCCTGCAGCTGCTGGGGGTTGACCACGAGGACGACTTGATTGGCAAGTCAATTATTGATGCCCTGGACATCCGGCACGACTACACCGTCCGGGAGCTAATCAACAGCAACCAGAAGGAAATGATCATTGACATGTCGGCCGGGGGCAACGACCTGATCCTGAATGCCTACTTCTCACCGATCCAGCGCGAATCCGGCTTTATCAGCGGGCTTGTGTGTGTCCTGCATGACGTTACCAGCCAGCAGAAGGAAGAGCGGGAACGGAAACAGTTTGTTTCCAACGTTTCCCACGAATTGCGGACCCCGCTGACCAGTGTCCACAGCTACGTGGAAGCACTGAGTGACGGGGCTTGGAAAGATAAGGACATCGCACCCCAGTTTTTGACGGTGATTCAAAACGAAACCAACCGGATGATCCGCATGATCAACGACCTGTTGAGCCTGTCGCGGATGGACTCGGGGACGACCAAGCTCAACTTGGAATACGTCAACATTAAGGAGCTGTTCAACTACATCCTGAACCGGTTTGATATGATCATCAAAAAGGATGAGAACGACCAGAACAGCAAGAAGTACACAATCGAGCGCTACTTCACCGATAAAGACCTCTGGGTAGAAATTGATACCGATAAGTTTACCCAGGTCATCGACAACATCATGAATAACGCGATTAAGTACTCGCCAGATGGCGGGGTCATTACCACCCGCCTCTTAGAGACCCATAACCACGTTATTTTAAGTATTTCCGACCAGGGCCTGGGGATTCCCCGCAAGGACCTGGGGAGGATCTTCGACCGTTTCTTCCGGGTTGACAAGGCCCGGAGCAGGAAGCAGGGCGGAACTGGCCTTGGATTAGCAATTTCTAAGGAAGTAATCAACCTGCTTGGCGGCCAGATCTGGGTCGATAGTATTGAGGGTCAGGGTTCGACCTTCTATATCTCACTGCCGTACGTTCCGTATGAAGAGGAGGATGATTGGGATGATTAACAAGCTGAAAGCCAACTGGCTCTCAATCGCGTTGACAATTGTCGTAATCATTAGCCTGTTCTTGTCCGGCTTAATCTGGACGAACCCCTACCAGTACGAAGGGGCACGCCGGGAAAACGTGATGAAGAGCAGCCAGCAGTACACTGCCCAGTCAATGGGGGACGTCTACCTGCCGACCACGGTGGTTCGCACTAACGGTCGCGGGAACCAGGTCTTCCTGTATAGCACCCAAGTCAGCTTGATGCGGGAAATGAAAAACATTATCCGGGGCTGGCAGTTTGGCCGGGTCACGACCGTAAAGAGCAATAATAGCGACGTCTACCTGAGCTATCTCCGGCGGCACAACGCCATTACGCTCAGTTATCCCAAGGCTATTCCAACCCTCGTCTTTAACGAAACCTTTTCCCAAACGGTCAATAGCGACCAGGTGAGCCAAATCAACCACATCGTGATCCCATTAAAGGGGCCCCGCGAAGTGTACCTGCTGAGTGACCACCGCTATGGGATTTACCGTTTGCAGGTGAAGAAGGGGAACTTCAAGCAGATTACGAAGCTCACGAAGGGCGCCCGGGGCATTGCTGTTGACCATAAAATCGTCAACGGGACAACGATGCTGACCTACCCGAAGAGCTTTACCCTGCCGGTCTTCGCCTTCCAGGTTGCAAACCAGAATATCGATACCCTGAGCTCTAATTTGCTGAGCAGCAACCAACGCAGCAACATCACTTCCAGTGAAAACGGCGACGAGGTCGTGTACAGCAGCGGCAATAACCAGCGGCTGGTTTACCACCGGACTAACGGAACCGTGGACTATGAGTCGTTTACTAACAGTGATGACCACCGGTCGACGGACCAGCTCTACTCCTACTTTTACAACCGGCTGGTTAAGACCGGGGTGCAATTGAGTAACGTCCGCTTTGACGGGACAAGCAACCACCAGCGGCGGTTTACCTACCGAACGTTTGTCGACGGGTTCCCGATCTTTAATGAGGATGGTTACGGCAGTATCCAGCTAATGGCTGGCAGCGGGACGGAACGGTGTCAGATGAGCAGGTATTCGCTCCAAGTTCCGTTACCCATCAACCAGCAGGAAGTCAAACTGCCGGCCACCCCGGAAGTCCTCAATGACCTGCATGCTAGTCCGCACTTTCGGGACATCAAGGGTATCCGGGTTGGCTACCTCTGGCGGGCTGACGATAATAATAAGGTGGTTAAGCTGACCCCGACCTACTTTGTGTGGTATCACGGTAACTGGGTTGATTACGAGCAATTGCTAAAGTAAGGAGGCGTGCAAGGTGAACTTTAAACGAATTCAGTGGATTTTTCTGGTTGCCTTCATCCTCTTTGACATTATCGTTGGTTGCCAGCTACTCTTCCAAAATCGCTTTACCATCACCAATAATACGCAAAGCCGCCAGTCAACGGTGCTGAAGGAGATGCGGGCGGACTCGATTACCTACCAGGGACTGTCTAAGCATCAGCCGAACGCCTTTTACATTTCCGGCAGCCGGTCAGGGGATGGCGGGACGCTAGAGCAGGAGATGGCAAAGCTGCATAACCAGACGTCCCGCTTCGCTGATAGTCAGCTGGTCAGTGAATTTGATTCGCCAATCAAGGTTAACGCTGAGCGGCCGCAATTACGGCTCGACCAGGTCGTCCGCCGGTCCCGGAACGTTCCGCTGGGTGATCATTACCAGTACAATGCCCAGCTGTCGAGCCGGCGGGAAGCAGTGTATACCCAGATGGTAAAGAACCAGCCCGTCCTCTCCAGCGATGGTCAGCTACGGTTCCGCATTAACCGGAACGCCCAGGTAACGGGCTATACCCAGACCTACTTGGAGAACCCGACGACCCTCCAGCAGCGGACAGCGACCATCAGCCAGCGGCAAGCGGTAGTCTGGCTTTACCGGCACAACCAGATTCCCAATAACTCACAGATTCGGTGGGCAATCCTGGGCTACACTAAGCTGTTGACTACGAATAACCATAACCAGGCTGTTTATGTCCCGACCTGGGCGGTGGAAATTAAGACTAAGACGGCGGATACGGTCCAGCGGCTGAACGTCAATGCTTTTAACAGCACCATCATGAAGTCGTCGCCGGACACCGTCAACATGGACAGTATTAATAAGTGAAAAAGGAGCACTTGGAGTGGCAGATAAGAATCCATTACGTTACAGCATTCTCGCCAGCGGAAGCACTGGCAACGTTACTTACTTGGAAACTGACCAGCACCGGATCTTGATTGACGCCGGTTTGAGCGGGAAAAAGATTGAGGGCCTGATGGCTAAAATCGACCGGTCCTTAGATGATGTTGAGGCCATCTTCGTCACCCACGAACACAGCGACCACTGTCACGGGGTCGGGGTCCTGGCACGGCGCTACGGGATGGCGGTTTATGCTAACCGTGGTACATGGCAGGCGATGGCTAACAAGGTCGGGACGATTCCGGAAGACCAGCAGTTTATTTTTAACCCCAATAGCGTCCAGACCCTCGGCGACCTTGATATTGAGAGTTTTGCCGTCTCGCATGACGCGGCCGAACCACAATTTTATCAGGTACACCATGACAACAAGACCTTTTGCATCCTGACTGATACTGGTTATGTGTCCGACCGGGTCGCGGGAACGATCCGGGACGCGGACGCCTACCTAATGGAGTGTAACCACGATACTGAAATGCTCCGGATGGGACCGTATTCCTGGCCGTTGAAGCAGCGGATCCTCGGTGATGAGGGGCACCTCTCAAACGAGGAGGGTGCCGACGCGCTGATGAATGTTATCGGCCGGCGGACCAAGGAAATTTTCCTGGGGCACCGTAGTCAGCACAATAATATGCGTTCCCTGGCCCACCTGACCGTGGCAAGCCTGATGAAGCAGCATGACTTTGGTGTTGACCAAGATTTCCAGCTGGCGGATGCGGAGCCGGAGCAACCTAGTAAGTTAATGGTGATATAACAGGAATTTCAATCTTTTTTCACAACTATACGTTATGGTTATTGGTGATAACTGATTTGGAGGAATGAAAAATGAGCGATCAAAAACCTCGTAGCAACCGGTTTTGGGCGAAGGTTGCGGGGATTGGCCTCGTAGCCGGCCTGATTGGGGGCGGCGTCGCCTTGGGGATCAACGGTGTCATTCAGCACCACGAGGCAGTCGTCAGTACCAAGGTGCCAAGCGGTTCGAATCAGGCCGGCGGCACGAAGGTCAACGGTAATAAGGCGGAATTGAACACGGCCTCGACCAAGGCTTATAACTCGGTCCAGGGGGCAGTCGTCAGCGTTATTAACAAGCAGAAGGTGCAACAGAGCAGCGGAATGCTGGGCGTCTTTGGCATTGGCGGCCAGGGTGATAGCAGCCAAAATAGCAACAGCGGCAAACTTCAAACAGCCAGTGAAGGTTCAGGGGTGATTTATAAGAAGTCCGGCAATGCGGCCTACGTGGTTACCAATAACCACGTTGTCGCGGGTTCCAGCGCGCTCCAGGTAATCATGAGCAATGGTAAGAAGGTGGACGCGGACCTTGTCGGGAGCGACGCGGCAACCGATTTGGCAGTCTTGAAGATTAACTCCGCCAACGTTAAGACGGTGGCGTCATTCGGTAATTCCAACTCGATTACCGCTGGTCAGGATGTTTTGGCAATCGGTTCGCCAATGGGCAGCGAATACGCTAATACCGTCACCAAGGGAATTGTTTCCGCCAAAAACCGGACACTGAAAGCCGGGACTGACGGGACCTTGACCTCGGTTATCCAAACCGATGCGGCAATCAACTCTGGTAACTCCGGTGGTCCCCTAATCAACATGGCGGGGCAGGTTATCGGGATTAACTCGATGAAGCTGGCTTCCAACAACGATGGCTCTTCGGTCGAAGGGATGGGCTTTGCTATTCCAAGCAACGAAGTGGTCAGCATCATCAACCAGCTGGTAAAGAACGGGAAGATTTCCCGGCCAGCATTGGGTGTCGGGATGATTGACCTGAGCAATGTCACGACCGACCAGCAGAAGTCCGTCCTGAAGCTGCCAAGCAACATCACCAAGGGGGTTGTAATCGCCCAGGTGGAGGACGGCTCCGTAGCGGATAACGCCGGCTTAAAGAAGTACGATGTCATCACTAAGCTGGGTGACAAGACCATTAACAACACGAGCGAGCTGCGGGCGGCCCTGTATAAGTACAAGGTGGGCGATAGCGTTAAGATTACCTTCTATCGTGACGGCCAGCAGCAGACGGTGACGGTCCACCTGACCAAGGCGGCCAGCGCGACCGATAGCAGCCAGCAGCAACAAACAGAAGCTGGCGAATAAGCTAGTTAATTCAAATCTGGTGGTTCTCAGCGCCAATCGCGTGCAGGGGAACCGCCATTTTTTGAAAAGGTGGTAAAATGCTATTAAAAGTTTCGGAACGGAGGATGAGAGATGAATAACCGGAAATTTAAATATCCTGACACCAAGGCCTACGAATTTGTGGTCAGCCGGCTTGAGGAACGGGGCGTTGACCTGGCCGACCTGGCTGCCATTATCTACAATTCGCAAATCGAATTTGAACCGACGCTGACGATGGCCCGGGTCAACGAGTACCTCCAGGACGCCCTGCATAAGCGGGAGCTGCTGAACAACGCCATGGTCATGCTGGAATTGGACCGGCTGACGGAGGCCGGGGAGGTCGCGGAGCCGTTGTCGAGTATTATCAAGAATGATGCCGGCGTCTTTGGGGTCGACGAAACCCTGGCCCTCCAAATTGCCAACATCTACGGGACGATTGGGACCACTAATTTTGGCTACTTCGACCGGGTCAAGAAGGGAATTATTGCCAAGTACGATAGCGATAAGGGGCACGTTAATACCTTTATCGATGACCTGCTCGCCGCGATTGTGGCCGCCGTTTCTGGCAAGATTGCCCACCAGTACGCCTAGGTCACAGCTGAATGTTAGATTAAATAAGGCACTTCCAGAGTCCGTTCGGGACAAGTTTTGGAAGTGCCTTTTAAAATGACCTGTGTAAAAGTAGCTAGCATGGTCGGGTGTTTTTGGACAAATAGAACCGCCCCGGGACGGATTTTAACGGAATTTAAACTTTTAAAAACGAATAATTCATACTTTTTATCGAATAAAATTCATTTTGCCACGGGGTGTTGCACAGATACCACGCGACGTGTTATTTTAGGGAAGATTTATGAAAGAATAGCTGCTGGAATTTGCTGTGGAAAACTAGGTGGATAAGTCGGCGCAAAAAAATTCTAAATTAGTAAAAGCCGGTATTAGGGCGTTTGGCTAAGGAATAAAGTTATCCACAGGCAGCCGGATGACCGGTGGATAAGTGGATAACAATTTGGCTTAACACCTAAGAAAGGCTGATTTGACGGCGATTGATGCCTGTGGAAGGAAACGGTTGTTTTTGTGGATAACTGTGGATAAGTTCCCTCTCAGAAAACGCTTTTAGGAGAATTGGATAAGCGAACATTCGGAGATCATCCTCAGAGCTAAGATTGCTTGTGGATAACTTTGTGGAAAACATGTGGAAAGCGGTGGATAATTTGAATATCAAAGTAATTGGCGTGGGAAAGTTAAAAGAGAAGTATTTTAAGGCCGGCATTACCGAATACGCAAAGCGGCTGGGGCGGTTTTGCAAGTTTGAGATTGTGGAAGTTCCGGATGAAAAGGCTCCCGAATCGTTGAGCCAGGCGGAGATGGATGAGGTAATGGCAAAGGAAGGAGAACGAATCCTGAGTAAGATCAAGGACCGGGAGTACGTCTTCACACTTGCTATCAAGGGCAAGGAACGGACTTCGGAAGAATTTGCCAAGGAGATCAACCAACTGACCACGTACGGGCACAGTGATATTACCTTTGTGATCGGTGGTTCCCTGGGGTTGAGTCCGGCCGTGCTCAAGCGGGCGGATACCCAGATTTCGTTCGGCCGCTTTACCCTGCCGCACCAGTTGATGCGGTTGGTACTGACCGAGCAGATTTACCGAGCGTTTACCATTATTAATGGATTGCCTTACCATAAATAAATCGGCAGCTGATTGGCGGCTAGTTAAGCTCCTGGAAGGGGAACTTGCTGGCCGCCTGTTGTTTTTTTAGGCGGACGTGGTGGTGATGAAAGGGATTTCTAAATTATTTCTCAAGAAGGTTAAGAAAGGATATGTAATTTTGCATTATATTGCCTGTTATATGCTCATAATGTATATTTAAATCAGTGAAAAATCTGGAAAGCAAATAAGGAAATGGGTTTAACTCCCGCTAACTTGTGCTGGATGGAAAAGCTGCAGATCCAACTTTTTTATGAACACAGGAGGAAGCTAAATATGTTTTCAAAAAATAATCGTTTCGCGATGGAACGCAAGCTGAGCGCCAGCAAACAACGCTTCGGCCTCAGAAAAATAATGGGCGGGGTAGCGTCGGTCCTCTTAGGGCTAACCTTCCTGTACGGAAGCCAGGCTTCAGCTGACGAGCTTACTTCGTCGGCACCAGCAGCGGTGAGCAGTCAACTGGTGACTAACGGGTCGACGGGTGCGGGGGACGTGCCGCCTGCCCCAGGTGCAGTGGAATCGACAACCGGGGCAACGACAGTTGATTCAGCTCAGCAGGCGGTAACGGGCACTCTGGAAGCTGGAACCAGCCAGCCGATAACGGCGGCCCCGACGCAGGCGACAGCGGGAATTAATGCAGAAGGGCAGCCGGAAAACCCGGCGCTTGTTAATCCGACCGCGCAGGCAGAAAAAGCGGATCCGTACCGCGAGGTCTGTGTGACAATCATCTTCAATGATACTGAAAGCACCTGGCGTGACTACGTGCACTTTCATTCTGACTACCACCTTGCCTTTTCCGGAGAAGACCTGAACCGGGATTACCTGCACCAGTTAGGTTTAGAGGTGGTTGATCCACAAGCGTGGTACCATTTTCATTCCTTCGAGGGTGGAATCATTGACCTCGAAATTTCTGTTCGCCACCGGCGGGAACAGCGAACGGAAAACAAGGACGTTGAGCAGGTGATCTGGGGAGTTGATGACCAGGGCAACCGCCATCAGCTGCATTCGCAGAAACAGACGGTGACCCTCCGGTATGAACTGAATCTGCGGACGGGAGAAAAGGTGTACCTGACGGCATTGCCGAAGTTTGATGACCACTACGTTACCGCTCCAGCTGGCTACCAAGCTGCCGACCCGTTTGTTGCGGGAACGATCATCGACCTTGACACCCCAGCACTGGTTGAAAAGACGGTTAATCTAACACCGGTTTTCACAGCCCAACCGGATCAGCCAGGGAGCTCAGACCAGGGCAGTGATGACCAGCCAACTGGTTCAGACACCGACAGCCAACCGGGAGCCGGTACGACTGCCGGAAACACTGGCAGCACGGCTGGTGGTCAGCAGAGTCAACCAGCGCCCGTGCTGACCGCGGTAACGTCAACTGGCGGTAAGCAGGCGGCAGTTGCTTCCGCTACCAGCGGCGCTAACCAGGAGCAGCAAGCAACCCTGCCAGCCACTGGGACTGCTGACAACCAGGCCGCTACGGTTACTGGCGCAGTTATCCTGGGGCTAATGGCTCAATTGCTGACGTTTGGTCTCTTACGGCGCAAGAAAGTAAATAAGTAACCACTTCGGAACTGGCGAGCGAATCGTTGCCGGTTCCTTTTGATTTGGGCTATACTAACCAGTAGCGAGACAAGATTTGGAGGGATTCTAATGAAAAAAGTAGCAATCATTGTCGGCAGTGTCCGGCCGAACCGGCGGAGCAAGCAGGTGGCCGATTGGCTGCGTACCCAGCTGCTGGCAAGCGACCAGGTTCACTTTGACGTGGTCGACCTTGCCAAGGTGAACCTGCCAATGCTGGACGAGCCGCAATTGCCGTTCACGGGACTGTATGCCCACGCGAAAACCCGGCAATGGAGCAAGCTGATTCAATCCTACGACGGCTTTGTCTTTGTCTTTCCGCAATACAACTGGGGCTACCCGGCAGTAATGAAGAACGCGATTGACTACCTGGCGAAGGAGTGGGCTGGCAAGCCGGTAAGTCTGGTGACTTTTGGCGGCCACGGCGGCAGTCAGGCCCAGATTGCAATGCGGATGGTTGTTGGCGGTCTAAAGATGAAGATAATGGCGGTGAACTTGCAGATTAGCCTGTCACCAAATGATTCACTCGCCGTGGCCGACCGGCGGCTCCACAGTTATGACGGGGATGCGGCGCTCCTGCGGGCTGAATTCGAGCGGCAGTTGAAATAGCTTGAGCAGCCGGCGGCCGTATTGTTGCATTTTCGGCTTATCAAGGGATTGTGAAAAAATTTTTCCAGTCTCTTTTTATTTTTAAATTTATACGATTAAGTGAAATAGTACGCAAAATGGCGAGGACAACAATTACGAAATGCGACAAATCCGGAGAATTGGTTTGTGTAAACGATTGCAAACTAACGAAAAGTATGTAATTATAAGACTGTCGAAATGGAACAAAAAGAAAGAGGTTGTGAAGAATGGAACGACAATTTGATTTTCTGATGCCAAGCGTTAACTTCTTCGGCCCTGGTGTCATTGCCAAGATTGGTGACCGGGCTAAGATGCTGAACATGAACAAGGTGCTGGTCGTTACAGGGAGCCACATTCGCAAGATTAAGAATGGCCCAGTTGATCAGACCCTGGCTTCACTGGAAAAGGCCGGCGTAGAATACGTGGTCTTTGACGGTGCCGAAGAAAATCCAAAGATTCGTGATATCAAGAAGGGGAAGCAAATCTACCTGGACAACAACTGTGACAGTATCATCACGGTCGGTGGTGGTTCTGCCCATGACTGTGGTAAGGGAATCGGGATTATCCTGACTAATGGTGACGACATTACTAAGCTGGCCGGAATCGAAACTCTGGACAAGCCGCTGCCACCACTGATGGCGGTTAACACCACTGCCGGGACCGGTTCAGAACTGACCCGCCACGCCGTAATCACGAACGAAGAAACGCACCTGAAGTTTGTTGTCGTTTCCTGGCGGAACATTCCGCTGGTTTCCTTCAACGACCCAATGCTGATGCTGGGGATCCCGAAGGCAACGACTGCGGCTACTGGTCTGGATGCCTACGTTCAAGCCGTTGAACCATACGTTTCCGTTGACCACAACGACATTACCGACAGCCAGTGTGAAAAGGCCATCAAGCTGATTCAACAATACCTGCCGGAAGCAGTGGCAAATGGCAACAACGTTGAAGCCCGGACGAAGATGGTTGAAGGGGAAATGCTTGCTGGCATGGCCTTCAACAACGCCAACCTCGGTTACGTCCACGCCATGGCGCACCAACTGGGTGGTCAATACGATGCTCCTCACGGTGTCTGCTGTGCATTGATGCTGCCAGTCGTTGAAGAATGGAACATCATCGCCTGCCCAGACCGTTTTGCTGAATTAGCTAAGATCATGGGCTATGACATCAGCGGCCTGACGACGATGGAAGCCGCCCACAAGGCAATCGACGGGATGCGGGAATTGGCTAAGGCCATTGGTATTCCGGACTCCATCAAGGCCATCGGTGCTAAGCCAGAAGACTTTGAATTGATGGCAGAAAATGCCCTCAAGGACGGGAACGCCTTCTCTAACCCTCGCAAGGGGACCAAGGAAGACCTGGTTAAGCTCTTCCAAAAGGCCTACGACGGAATTTACTAAAAAGGGAAGTGCGAAGTGGCACGGAGCACGTTATTGCTATGCGGCATTAATAGCCCTGTGCTAGCGAGTACGTTATAAATATGTGACGGATTAAAAAGTGACCTCCTCAATTGTTAAATTTGGGAGGTCATTTTGCGTTCAGTGAAAGTGCCGTTCGGCCAAATAGCCAGGAAGGCTGCCTTGGCGGCGTGACAACAGAGAGGGGATAGAGAGATTGACCGTCATTAGAGAAGTTGTGTCCAAAGGACTCCCGAAGCTAGCGGGCATTTTCAGCTTACTGCTAAATTTAATGCCCTTTTTGATTTATGTTGCCTTGATTCAGGGCCACCATGAATTGCTAACGGCGGCGCTGCCATTTGCAATCTACTATGGTTTCCGGCGGGCTGGTTTATTGCTTTTTCGCGATTTTGAATATGACTACCAGCGACTGGCGTGGATTGGAATTTACAGTGGGATTTGCGGTTATGCCTTGGGAATGCTGGGCGGCATTAATCCGGTATTCTTTGACTTGTCAGGAGTGGGTGCCGGGCTGGCTTCGGCCCTCTTTCCGGCGGCAGTCAGTCAACGGAACCGCCTCGTTAAGAATGGGTTGCTGACGAAGCTCCCACAGTGCCAGCCGTTAGTTCAATTCGTCATTGTGTTAGCTTTCCTAGGGTGCTTGCTGCTGGTAAAGAAACCGCTTGTCCACTTCGGGCTGATGCTCCTCGTCTCGTTAGGAGCGGCCGGCGCATACTGGAAGCTGCCGCATTCTATTCATCCCTTTCCCGTTCGCCTGCACTGGTATAACTACTTCTTAGCACTCATCTTGCTGGCCGCAATGCTTTTGCTGCGCCTTGGCCGGAGTATGGGAATCGGTCAGCCGGCACAATGGGGGCTCGGATTACTGCTTACTTTTATTATCGTTATTGCCCTAGGTTTGCTGTTCAACCACCAGCACCTGCTCTCCTATCCTCATAACCTGCGCGCATGGATCTTGCTCTACGGCGTTTGCGGGCAGTACTGGACGCTGTATAGCACGATTTTTATTGGGGTTATCTACGGGGTCCAATTGTACTACTGGACAATCGTTGCTTACCTGCTGGCCTTTATTTTTGGGGCGAGACTGGTGAACGAGGTAACCCGGATTTCCAGTGCCGCTCCCGAGCGCACGGCACTTGTGATGTTAACGCTCGGCATCATCCTTACCTTCTGGCTCCCCACCTACTTTATTGGGATTTTTATCATCAGGAGCTTTGCGGGGGAAATTCGTAAGCAAACAATCGGCGCGTACGAGCAGGCAACGCGTAATTACACGATCTCGTCCATTGTCAACAATTACTATTCCATGATTTCCGGTGTACTTTCGCAACTGGTCATGTGGGGCAGTTTGTTTTTGAGCGTGGGTTTAAAAGGGATGAACCACATTCTCGGCGCCTTTTCATTGCACCAGCCGGATATGCAAAACGGCAGCGCCATTACCTTGACCCACCTAGTTTTAGCAGTGTACATGATTCTCTATCTCATGTGGCTACTACTCAGGACGCGGAAGCAGAGCAGCATTTTTGAAAGTTAAGTGAACCGGGCGTTGGCTGTCGGGGATTTTTCCGCGACCGATTTATAGTATAATGAAATGGTAAGAAACCGTTTACAGATGGAGGAATGTGACTATGCATAAGATTGGAATTATTGGCTTGGGACACGTGGGAATGACGGTGGCCCATATTTTACTGCTCAAGGGATTGGCTGATGAACTGGTGATGATTGACCAAAACGCAAAGAAGGTTGAGGCGGAATACTACGACTTCGCAGACTCCTTTGCCCGGACGGAACACTCCGCGGTCCTGAAGTGCAACGATTACGGTGAACTAGCGGACGCTGACATTGTCATCACCAGCTTCGGTGATATTGAAGCGACGGCGAAGACGGGTGACCGGTTCGCGGAACTGCCGATTAACAAGAAGAGTGCCGTGGAAGTCGGCCGGAAGATTAAAGAGAGCGGCTTTAATGGCATCTTGCTCAATATCAGTAACCCCTGCGACGCGATCGTGAATGAGCTGCAGAAGGCGACGGGGATGCCGCACAACCGGATCTTTGGGACGGGAACCTTCCTCGACACGGCGCGTCTGCAACGGGCGGTTGGCGCCCACTTTGGCGAAGCGCCGCAAAACGTCAGTGGTTTTGTCCTCGGTGAACACGGCAATTCCCAGTTCTCTGCCTGGTCGACGGTTCGCCTGGACGGCCAGCCAATCAGCCAGTTTGCTGATGCGGGCAAAGTTGACTTGGAGAAACTGGACGAAGAAATTCGTCAGAGCGCCTTTACAGTTGTTGCCGGCAAGGGCTACACTTCCACCGCAATTGCGACCTGTGCGGTCCGGATTGTCGAGGCGATTTTCAACGACAAGCACGAGTTCATGCCGGCCTCGGTATACCTGGAGCAATTTGGCACCTACATCGGCTATCCAGCCGTGATTGGCAAGAACGGGGTCGAGAAGATCGTGCCGGTTAAGCTACCGGCCGACGAGGCGGAAAAGCTGGCTGCTTCCGCGAAGACGATTAAGGAAAAGGAAGAAGCGTAGATACTAGCTATTGGTTGTAAATTAAGCCCTGCTGGGAATGCTTGGGAAAAGCCGAGCCTTCCAGCGGGGCTTTTTATGCTTTTTTCCACCGCCTTTTTTGCGCTATACTATTAGCTAAGATATAGAAGTGGATGGTGAAATAATGACTAAATCGGCCCGCAACAAGACAATTGACTTTGACCTCGACCATGCTCCAGCGGGGGTCTTAGAGCAGATTGTCACGCTTCAACCGGGGCCAGTTTCGCTCACGGCGATTCGCGACCGGAGTATTAACGGGGATTCCTTTCAGCTAGTGCGGCAGTTTCCCGACCAGTTTGCCGATTTAGCCCTGGTTGATCCGCCCTACAACCTGGATAAACACTACGACGGGCTGAATTTCAAGCATCAGTCTACCGACGAATACCAGGAGTACACCCAGCGTTGGATCGACCTGGTTAAACCGAAGCTGAAGCCCTACGCCAGTCTCTACGTTTTTGCCGATTGGCAGACCAGTATCACACTGGCACCGGTCCTCGCGGCTAACTTCACGGTCAAGAACCGGATTACCTGGCAACGAGAAAAGGGCCGCGGCGCCAAGGGCAATTGGAAAAACGGCATGGAGGACATCTGGTTTTTGACCATGGACGACAAAAAGTACACCTTTAACGTCGACCAGGTCAAACAACGCCGGCAAGTAATCGCCCCCTATCGTGAAAACGGCCAGGCCAAGGACTGGCATGAATCGGCGGCTGGCCGCTTCCGGGACACGATGCCGTCAAACTTTTGGGATGACATCTCGATTCCCTACTGGTCGATGGCTGAAAACACCGGCCACCCGACGCAAAAGCCGGAGAAGCTGCTTGCCAAGCTGATCCTGGCGAGCTCCAACCCGGGTGACACGATTCTCGACCCCTTTGCCGGCGCCGGTTCGAGTCTGGTGACCGCCAAAAAGCTGGGGCGGCACTTTGTCGGGGTTGAGCAAAGCCGCCTGTACACGGCTTGGGGCGTTTACCGGCTTCAGGCTGCCGACCGCGATCAGAGCATTCAGGGGTATACCGACGGGGTGTTCTGGGAACGCAATACGGGCGCCTTACAACGAAGGCTGAAGAAAGATGAGAGTCGCTCGTAGTTTACGTTTTGCAGCACATAGCCAATAAAAAGGCTCTTCGTCAAGAAGTACTGATG
>NZ_AZGE01000035.1 GCF_001434465.1 Limosilactobacillus oris DSM 4864 | reverse complement strand
CATCTGTATACTTAGAGGGCATTATAACCGTCTAACAATTATGAGGCACTTCACGATCCGGGGTTTATTATTTAATATCTCGTTTGCCGGTAGGCGCTGGGACTAAAGCCGGTGTACCGTTTGAAGGCCTTGGAAAAGGTGAATTCATCATGGTAGCCAACCTCACCGGCAATTTGGCGGACCGGTTCGGTCGAAGCCCGCAATCGCTGCCGGGCTTCTTCCATCCGTAACCGGGTAAGGTAGTCTTGTGGGGAAATGGTCAGCCCCTTTTTAAAAATGGTGTAGAGGTAGCTGCGGGAGAGCCCCAGGTGGTCACAGAGACTGGCGACTGTGCATGTGCTATGCCGGTAATTTTGCTCTAAATAATTTTGGGCCAGCTGGAGGTGCTTCTGGGCCTTGCCGCCTGTTTGGGAAGATTTCCCGGGAAATTCCGTCACTAGCTGGTAAAACATTTGGTAGGTTAGTGCCTCGGTAAGGATATCATTTGCTAGGGAATCGCCATGCCTGAGGGTCGTGTAGAGGAGCTTTAGGTAGTGGCTGAACTGGCTGTCCTGTACCTGGCGTAGGTAGCGCTGGCTGCTGAGCTTGGAGCCGTCGAGCATTGTTTTAACCTTCGCTCCTGCAAAGCCAATCCAGAGGTAGGTCCAGGGGTGTTCGCCGTCCGCCTGGTAAAAGCAGGGAACGTCTTTCGGAAGGAGGAAAACGTCCCCTTGCTTGAGACTAACGGCCGGGCGGTTAGCGGATGAAAAGGTGCCTTGGCCGTCGAGAATGTAGTGTAGGACGTAATTGCTGCGGACGTTATTGCCCCGAAAAAAGTAATTCGGCGGACAACTATCCTGGCCGATAAAGAGGATGTTGCTCTCCAGGCGGTTGTTGTCCAGACTCTTGAAATCATTATCCATAATAATTGCGGCCTCCTGTTAATATGATTTCTAAAAATAACGGGGAAAATTGAATGGGCCAATAATGATGATTGTCACATGGCAAAATGTTCTTACAATCATTTTGCCATGATTGCGGCCAAATTGCTATGGATTGACCGTGGCTGTTTTAATATAATATTTACTGTAAGCGGATTCAACAAAATGAATAAAAAGGGGTTATTCAAAATGAGTATCCACGTTAATGAAGAACAAAAATTATTTCACTTGCAAACGGCCAAGACCAGCTATCTTTTCAAAATTCTGGAAAATGGTGAAGCCGGTCAGCTATACTACGGCCCCCGGATCCCGGTAAAGCGGGCTTACGAAAACCTGGCGAGCCGCGAAGAACATGATTGTACCAACACCCTGACTGTTGACCAGCCCGATTTCCAACTCGAACTGATCAAGCAGGAGTATGCGGGCCTCGGCAAAGGCGACTACCGCTACCCGGCCTACCAGATTACCTACCATGACGGTTCCCGGACGTCAGAATTCAAGTACGCTGGCTTCAAGATTACGGATGGCAAACAGCGGCTAGCCGACCTGCCATCCAGCTTTGATGACCAGGGGGACGACGCCCAGACCCTAGACATCGAATTCCGGGATAGCTACGCCGACGTTATGCTGACCCTGCACTACACGGTTTTTGACAAGGAAGACGTGATTGTCCGGAGCGCTACCTTTACCAACCACGGCGACGCAATCGTCCTTAACCGGGCCCTGAGTGCTCAGCTAGACCTGCCGGACAGCAATTATGACATGGTGCAATTCGATGGGAGCTGGGCGCGAGAACGGCACCTGAGCCGGACACCGTTACGTTCCGGTGTGCAGAGCATTAGCAGCTTGCGGACTGCTTCCAGCCACCAGCACAACCCATTCTTTATGCTGGCCCGGCCGCACACCGACAACAACCAGGGCGGCGTCTTCGGCTTCAACTTTATTTACTCCGGCAACTTCATCGACTCCGTGGAAGTGGACCAGTTTGACACGACCCGGGTGCTGGTTGGGATTAACCCGGATGAATTTGGCTGGCACCTGGCGGATGGTGAAAGTTTCCAGACACCGGAAGCGGTCATGACTTACACCAGCGCTGGTTTTAACCAACTGAGCCACCAACTGGCGGACTTCTATCAGGACCACCTGATCAACCCGCACTTTGCTCGCCAGGAGCGGCCAATCCTGATTAACAACTGGGAAGCCACTTTCATGGACTTCACCGAGGAGAAACTGATGCCAATTGTCGACGAGGCACACAAGCTCGGGATTGAAATGTTCGTGTTGGATGACGGATGGTTTGGTCACCGGGACGATGACAAGTCTAGTTTGGGTGACTGGTTCGTTGATGAGAAGAAGTTCGCCCACGGAATTGACGGCTTTGCCCAGAAGGTGCACGACCGGGGGATGAAGTTCGGCCTCTGGTTTGAACCGGAAATGATTTCAATTGATAGCAAGCTCTATGAGGACCACCCGGACTGGATGATTGCCACGCCGGGCCGGCAGAGTACGCCAGCACGGAACCAGTATGTCCTTGACATGACGCGGACCGAAGTGGTTGATTACCTGGTTGACCACATCAGCGCGATTATCAAGAAGACCCAGCTGGACTACATCAAGTGGGACATGAACCGGAACATTACTGAAATGTACGGTGCTCAGCTGCCAGCTGATCGGCAACTGGAGTTTGCCCACCGCTACATCCTTGGTGTTTACCAGCTTTACTCCCGGTTGACGCGGGCCTTCCCAAAGGTTCTCTTTGAATCCTGTGCTTCCGGTGGTGGCCGCTTTGACCTTGGTATGATGTACTACGCACCGCAAGCCTGGTGCAGTGACAATACTGATGCGGTGGAACGGATTAAGATCCAGGACGGGACTTCGTATGGTTATCAGCAGTCGATGTGGGGTGCCCACGTTTCGGCCGTGCCGAATGACCAGGTGGGGCGTTTGACTTCCCTGGTCACCCGGGCCGCAGTAGCTTACTTCGGGGACTTTGGTTACGAACTGGATATCATGAAACTGCCGGCCGACCAGTTGGCAGAAATCAAAGACCAGGTGGCCTTTTACAAGCAATACCGGCGCCTCTTCCAGTTTGGGCGGTTCTACCGGTTGGAAAATCCGGACACGGTTAGCGATAACGTTTACGGTTGGGAAGTGGTCAATGACGACCGTACCATGGCGATCGCGGCCCGCTTCCAGATCCTCAATGGAGCTAACCCAGCCTATATCCGGGTTTACTTTGCCGGCTTGGATCTAGAAAAGCAGTACACGGTCAATGACAGCCAGGAGAAGTTCTCCGGCGCTGAGTTAATGACCGCCGGCTACTTTGTTCCACGGATTATGGACCGGACGAAACCGGAGAAGGACCCGTCCGACTTTAGCAGCCGCCTCTTCGTGGTCAAGGAAGCATAAGAAGCTGGTTTCATAAAGAAATTGAGAAAAAAGGCAATCCGTTTCGCCTACGGATTGCCTTATTTTGGCTAATCAGGCAGGAGCTAACAGCACTTTTGAAGAGCCTGGTTTATAATCAAGCTAACTGAGGAGGATATTATGACAATTGAGGAAGAGGTTTTTCAAAAGCAGCGCCCGGACTTTACTAAGCTGACTGCCGCGGGTTTTACTAAACGCAAGCGGGATTACCAGTTCGAACAGGACTTTATGGCTGGCCAGTTGCGGGCAGAGGTTCGGGTGGACTTTACTGGACACGTTAGCGGAACCGTCATCGATAACGGCACCGGGGAGGAATATCTGCCCCTCCGTGCGGTCCACTGCGGTCCCTTTGCCGCTCAAGTTAAGTCTGGGTACATTGACCTCTTGGGTGAAATTGCCCGGCGGTGTTTCGTTCCGGAGCCCTTTCATGGTGCTCAAGCTAACCGGTTGAGTGCCTGGATTCAGCAGGAATTCCATGACCAGCCAGAATTTGTCTTCAAGAAGCTACCGGATTATGCGGTCTTTCGCGAGCCGCAATCGCAGAAATGGTACGGCCTTGTAATGAACATTTCCTGGGCTCAGCTGACGGGTAAGACCAGCGCTAGTCAGGACAAGGTTGAGGTAATTGACCTGCGCTGTCCTCAGGAAGAACAAGCGGCCTTACTTCAGCTGGATGGGGCTTATCCCGGCTACCACCTGAATAAGAAAAATTGGATATGCGTACTCCTTGATGGGACCTTAACTGATGAAGCCCTCCACCGCCTGGTACTGGCTAGCCGAAAGACCCTTACGAAACCCCGGAGCTGGTTATTTCCTGCCAATCCCAAGTATTATGACATCATGCACGCCTTTGCCGATACCGACCTGCTCACGTGGAAGCAGTCGGCCAGGGTGCGGGTTGGCGACACTGTTTTCCTCTATGTTTCCGCCCCGGTTAAGGCAATCATCTACCGGTGTCGAGTGGTAAAAACGGATATTCCTTGCGATTATCGGGGAGCCAACTTGAAGATTGACCGGGTCATGCAGCTCCAGCTAGAGTACAGGTATGACCACACTCAGTTCCCCCTTTCTCTGCTAAGGCAGTACGGGGTCAAATCGGTTCAGGGTCCCCGTCACCTGCCAGCAGCCCTCTTGGAAGAGCTTGACCACTAGGCTGGGGTTATGATGGATGCGCGGAAATAAGATTGAGAAAATAAGGCGAAACACCCCAAATCGGCTAGCAAGCTGGTTTGGGGTGTTCGTCTGTTATCGTACGGAATTTCTAATCGTCTATCCGCGGCCTTATTTCATTTCCAGACCCAGCACGTGCATGTGACCGTAGAGTGCTAGTTCGACGAGCATGTGGGCGAGCTGGTCAGCACTCATCTTGTTGGTATGACTGTCGTGCAGCCACCAGGAGAGGACGCTGATGAAGATCGAGAGAATATAGGTAATTACTAGGTCGATCGGGATTGGGCTCTTCTTGTCAATGCCAAACTGCTTTAATACGCCGCTGATGTTGGCAGTCAGGATTGGGGTGAGCTGCTGCTCAAGTTTGCGGGCAGGGGTGCCATCAATAATTAGCAGGAGCAGGTCACGGTTTGCGGCGCAATTTCTTAACACCGTCGCCAGGGTTGCTTCGAGTTTGGTGAACATAATCTGCCGGTTCAGAAACAGCAGGGGGTTGCGCAAGGGGGTGAATAAGCCGATTGCTTCGTTGAAGATCTGCTCATAAAGGTCGTCTTTGTCATGGTAGTGGGCGTAAAAGGTTGCCCGGTTGACCATCGCCCTGGCCGCGATTTCCTGGACGGTAATTGCGTCGATACTCTTTTCCTTGGTTAAGGCCACAAAGGCGTTAATAATGTTTTGCTTAGTTCGCCGGACCCGCATATCTTCTTGAACCGTCATTTTGCTTCCCTCCCAAAATAAAACCCGACACAATGTTGGAATCTGTTGCCTAACAAACAATTGCCCGTATTTTGATGATTGATTATTCAGCGGTTAGGCCTAAAGATATAATTAACTATATTATACACACTGTCGGAAAAGGTGCGGAGAATTATCGGGGAGGAATTAACGATGGCAGAGAAACTCTATGGCGGCATCGACGTCGGGTCAACCACGGTCAAACTCGTAGTGATGGATGCCGACCACCAAATGCTTTTCTCACGGTACGAGCGGCACTACGCGGATGTCAAGGCCGCCAGCGAACGGGTAATCAAAGAAGCAGTTGCCGAGCTGGGTGGGCAGACGCCAATCGCCTTTACCATTACCGGTTCCGGTGGCATTGGCCTGGCAAAGCTCCTACAGCTGAAGTTTATCCAGGAAGTGATCGCTTGTACCAAGACGGTTGAGGAGCTGATCCCGCAAACCGACGTGGCAATCGAACTCGGTGGCGAGGACGCCAAGATTACCTTCTTCGGCGACGCCCTTGAGCAGCGGATGAACGGGAGCTGTGCCGGGGGTACCGGGGCCTTCATTGACCAGATGGCCGTCCTGCTGGACACCGATGCCAACGGGCTCAACCAATTGGCACGAAAGGCGGAGAAAATTTATCCGATTGCGAGCCGGTGCGGGGTCTTCGCCAAGACCGATGTCCAGCCATTAATCAACGATGGGGCCCGCAAAGAAGATATTGCTGCTAGTATTTTCCAAGCCGTGGTCAACCAAACCATTTCCGGTCTAGCGGCAGGGCATAAGATCAGCGGGAATGTTGCCTTTCTGGGTGGTCCCCTCTATTTCATGGACCAGCTTCGCCAGCGCTTTATTGAAACCCTCCACCTGACGGACGATGAGGTGATCTTTCCGGCAAGCCCGCAACTCTTTGTGGCCCAGGGAGCGGCCCTGTACGCGGCTGATCAGCCGGAGTTGACCTTGAACATCCTGTTGGACCGGCTGGAGAATGGCGACGCGTCCGCCTTGGCCCCGTCCCACTCGTTGGCGCCGCTCTTTGAAAACGAAAACCAGCTGGCAGCCTTTCGCCAGCGGCACGCCCAAGACCGGGTCGAAGCCGGCAACCTGGCTGACTACCACGGAACGGCCTTTCTCGGCATTGACGCGGGGTCCACGACCACCAAAATTGTCTTAATGTCGGCCGACCACAAGCTGTTGTTTACCGAATACGACAACAACGACGGCGATCCTCTGGCGAAGGTCAAACAGATGCTCAGCGATTTGCAGGAGAAGATGCCAGCGGACGTCCGGATTGGCAAAGCCTGCGTAACCGGCTACGGGGAGCACCTGATTAAGAACGCTCTCAATGTTGACCTGGGCGAAGTAGAGACGGTGGCCCACTACCAGGCGGCGCACTACTTCCAGCCGGACGTTGACTTTATCCTGGATATCGGTGGTCAGGATATGAAGGCGATGACGGTTAAGAACGGCGCCCTGGCGGATATTAAGCTGAATGAGGCCTGTTCATCTGGTTGTGGGTCCTTCCTGGAAACCTTCGCAACTGGCCTGAAGTATGACATCCGCGAATTTGCCCAGGCGGCCCTCCTGGCAAGGCACCCGGCCGACCTCGGCTCCCGTTGCACGGTCTTTATGAACTCGAAGGTTAAACAGGTGCAAAAGGAGGGGGCCACGATTGGTGACATTTCCGCCGGCCTGTCCTTCTCCATCATTAAGAACGCCCTCTTCAAGGTCATTAAGATGCGGAGTGCCGACGAATTGGGTGACCACATCGTGTGCCAGGGTGGAACCTTTTACAACGATGCCGTCTTGCGGGCCTTTGAAAAGATTGCGGGCGTCAACGTGGTCCGGCCGAACATCGCTGGCCTGATGGGGGCGTACGGCGCGGCCCTGATTGCGGAAAAGAACTACCGGGCCGGCGACCTGACCAGCCTGCTGTCAGTAAAGGAAATGGCCAACCTGTCCTTTGACAAGGAGTACATGCACTGCGGCGGCTGTGCGAATAACTGTGAACTGACCCTGACGATCTTTAACGACGGGCGCAAGTTCGTGACGGGGAACCGGTGTGAACGGGGCGAGGCGCGGGCCCTGCGTCTGCACGGGCAGCACCCGCGGAATAACGGCAAGGTCAACCTGGTCGAGCGCAAGTACAAGGAGCTCTTTAAGTATCGCCCGCTCCGCAGCAAACTGGCCAAACACGGGACAATTGGCCTGCCCCGGGTCCTCAATATGTATGAAGACTACCCGCTGTGGGCGACCTTCTTTAAAGAGTTGGGCTTCCGGACTATCCTGTCGCCGAAGGGCAGTAAGGAGCAGTATGACAAGGGGATGGAAACAATCCCTTCCGACACGGTCTGCTACCCGGCCAAAAACGTTCATGGTCACATTGCGGCCTTAATTGCCAACCGCCACGTCGACCGGATTTTCTACCCGGCGGTGGTTTACGAACTGCAGGAGAAGAAGGCGGCCAATAACCACTTCAACTGCCCGATTGTTCAGTCCTATCCCGAAGTCATCCGCAATAACGTCGATGAAATCCGGAACGGCCAGGTCGATTTCCGCGACCCCTTCCTCAACCTGGCGGACCACCAGTCGACGGCGGCGAACCTTTATGAGTGCTTCAAGGACCTGGGCGTCACCAAGCAGGAAGTCCGGGCGGCACTGGAAGCAGGTTACCAAGAACTAGCGGCCTTCCACCAGAAAGTCCGCAACTAGGGTGAGGATACCCTAGTGATGCTCAAGCAGAAGGGAGAACACGGGATTGTCCTTGCGGGGCGGCCTTACCACCTCGACCCGATGATTAATCACGGGATTTCCCAGATGATCGCCGCGGCTGGTTTCCACGTCCTGACCGAAGATTCAATTGCCCACTTGGGGGACGTTCGCGGCCTGCGGGTGGTCAACCAGTGGTCCTACCACTCCCGCCTGTACGCGGCGGCCCGGATTGCGGCCAAGACGCCAGAACTGGAATTCGTCCAGCTGAACTCCTTTGGCTGTGGGCTCGACGCGATTGATACCGACCAGGTCGAAGAAATTATGAACCAATACAACCGCCTCTACACCTGCCTTAAAATTGATGAGGGTGACAACTTGGGGGCAATTCGGATCCGGATTCGGTCTCTCAAAGCGGCCATCAAAGAACGAACTGAGAAGCAAGTCCGGCCGGAAAAACTCTACGATAATCCGACACCGGTCAAATTTACGAAAGAAATGAAGAAGCAAAAGTACACCCTGCTCTTACCAATGCTGTCGCCAATCCACCAGCACAAGTTAGTGGACGTAGCACTGCGGGCTTCCGGTTACAACGTGGTCAACTTGCCAGTCCAGGACCGGCGCTCGGTCGACGTGGGCACCCGCTTCGTCAACAACGATGCCTGTTATCCGGCAATTATTTCGATTGGGCAAATGGTTGAAGCCCTGCAAAGCGGCAAGTACGACCTCGACCATACCGCGGTGATGATGAGCCAAACCGGGGGCGGCTGCCGGGCAACCAACTACGTGCCGCTGATTCGAAAGGCCTTGAAGGACGCCGGCTTTGGTCAGGTTCCGGTAGTCTCAATCTCGCTCGGCAACCAGGGGGTTGAAACAACGCCAGGCTTTACCTTTACCCTGCCGCTGGTTAAGCGGGTATCAATTGCCTTCCTGTACGGCGACCTCTTTGAACGGTTGGTTTACCACACTCGCCCTTACGAGGTCGAAAAGGGCCAGGTCAACGCCCTGTATGAGGACTGGCTTAACCGGGTTCGGCCCAACGTTGAAAATGGTAGCTTTAAGGAGTTTAAACGCAACGTGGCGGCAATCGTCCATGACTTTGACACGGTTCCGCAACGCAGCGTGGTCAAGCCAAAGGTCGGTGTCGTCGGTGAAATTCTCGTTAAATATTCGCCGATTGCCAATAACGACATTGTCGGGACCATCGAAGCCGAGGGGGCCGAAGCGGTGGTGCCTGACATCGTGGGCTTCATGAACTACTCTCTCTACAACCAGGTCTACCGTCACCGCCACTTGGGTGCTAAGAAGAGTTCGGAAATCTTTGCGGAGGTCCTGCTGAAGCTGATTCGGCAGGCCGAGAAGCCAATGGATGAGGCGCTGCGGGCTTCAGACCGGTTTGAAGGGATTACGCCGTGGGAAGATGTCGTCGCTGGGGCCAAGCCGGTGCTGTCGCTCGGCAACATGACCGGGGAGGGCTGGTTCCTGCCGGCAGAAATGGTGGAACTCCTCCGCTCCGGCGTCAATAACATCGTCTGCATGCAGCCGTTTGGTTGTCTGCCGAACCACATTGTCGGCAAGGGGATGCTCAAGGAACTGCGTCGCGAGTATAAGGGCGCCAACCTGATGCCAATTGACTACGATCCCGGTGCGTCGGTGGTTAACCAGCTGAACCGGATTCGGCTGATGATGGCGACTGCCAAAAAGGGACTGGCTCAGGAAAGTGTCAAGCAAAGCTGAAATGGTTGTAAGGTAGCGAAAACGCCGAAAAACGGTCTTAGTCATCGTTTTTCGGCGTTTTGCTTTCCCTAATTTCCTTTAAATTGCGGATTACCACGGACTTGCCATCGCGAAAGCGAAGCCGCTGGCGGCGCCAGTCAACGGCAACCAGCTGGCCGGTGTAGCTTTCATAGTAGCCGCTGACACCGTTGAAGTAGGTCAGCTTGACCGTCGGCCAGGGACGTTGGGCTGCCAGAGCTTGGATTTCCTTGGTGAGGGCTGCTAGTTGGGAACGACTCAAGTAATCCTTGTTAGCGTAGCGTTTTGCCGTCTTATCAAGGAGCTCCTTATAGCCGGTCAGGGCGGCGAAGGGGGCGAACTGACCGGCCCGGTCGACCTGGGGCATTGGCAGGTGGGCCCGGGAGACGTGGCGAGGGGCGTCCATAATATCCTGATAGCGGCTCGTATCGTTAAATTGCTTTTGTTCTGCTTCCCATTGCTGCTGGTCCATTATGCCTGGTGGCCTCCAATCTCCTTGTTGCGTTTCCTGGCGACAGCCCCGTCCTTCAAGTCGGCCGCCCGAATGATTGAGTTCTTCCCAAACTGGTCTTGCAAGCGCAGAATCATCTTCTGCACCTGCTGGTCCCGCTGCCGTTGCTCTTGTTTGGCAACTGCCTGGGCGACATGCTGGTGGGGGTTAGTGAAGAGGTCGAGCTGTTCGCTGTGGGTCATTTGCGCTGCCACCGCCTGCTGAACGAGGTTTTTGGCCGTCACGGTCACCCGCCGGATGAGGAGGTCCGGGTTGACCTTGCCTTGGAAGGAAGCTAGAAAGTGGCTGGTTAGTTCACGCGGGGAAGCAGTCGGTAGGGGAAGACTAAAGGCGTCATGCGCCGGGTGGGGAACTTCCCGACCATAAAAGTCGGTGACGGTGGCCCCGTGGTAGCCGCGGCCCTGGTAGAGGCTCTGGACGTCGTAGTTGATGGTGAGCGAAAAGCGGTCCGCGACCAGGTCCCGCTTGACCATCTGGAGGCTGAGCATGTCAACCATTTCCCGGACAACCAGCCGTCCTTCCTGGTACTGGTAAGGCTTGGGGAGGACGATGCTGGAGTAGATGCCGTGGTGGTCGGACCGGTAGTTTTTGATGTCGGCCATCGTCGCGGACTCATAGCTCCAGGCGTGATCAATAATTAGTTCGGCGTTCTTGCCAAACTCCCGGTAAAGGACCTCCTCGTTTAAGGGGTCCGAAAGCGTGCCGAGCGAGCACCGGGCAACATCACCCATCGTGTGCAGGCCGAGCTTATTCAGCCGCTTGGCGTAACCCCGGCCAATCCGCCAGAAGTCGGTCAGCGGTTCGTGGGCCCAGAGGTAGCGGCGGTATGATGATTCGTCCATTTGCGCAATTCGGACGCCGTCTTCATCAGCCGGGATCCGCTTGGCGACGATGTCCATCGCTACTTTAGCCAGGTAGAGGTTAGTACCGATCCCGGCCGTGGCGGTGATCTTGGTCTCGAGTTGGATCGTCTGGATGATTTCCTTAGCGAGGGCGTGGGCGGAAACCTGGTGCTCCTGCAAGTAGTCCGTGACGTCCATCAAGACCTCATCGATTGAGTAGGGGTGAATCATCTCCGGCGGCAGGTAGCGCAGGTAGATTTCGTAAATCTCAGCGCTCTTTTGCAGGTAGAAGGCCATCCGGGGTGGGACAATCTTAAAGCCGATCCGCAAGCGGGGGTTCCGAAGCAGCTGGGGCCGGTAGACCGACTTAAACTTGGTCAAACGGTGGTCGGGCGCCTGCTTAGCTCGCTCCCGGTTTAGCCGTTCGACGATTTGCTCGACCTCAAAAAGCCGGGGCCGGCCGGGGACCCCGAAGCGCTTGAGGGCTGGGGAAACGGCCAGGCAGATGGTTTTGCTCGTGCGGGATTCATCTGCCACTACCAGGTTGGTAGTCAGGGGGTTCAGATGGTGCGCCGCGCACTCGGCAGAGGCGTAAAATGATTTGAGATCAATTGCTAAGTATGTCCGGGCCACGACAGGGCTCCTCCTTTCATGATTTCACCTATTCATTATACGAAAAACCGCCGACGGGAACAAGCGTTTGTGTCGCTGACTTGCCTTTTTGCCGAGAAGCGGCTAAAATATAAGCATTAAGTAGCACGAGTTTTAGCGAGGGACGGCAGGTGAAAAGGTCCCCGGGGTGCGAACTGGGTTTTATCTTTTGAATAGTAATTAAAGCGGCAAGCAATTGCAATTTAGGTGGCACCGCGCGTAAGCGTCCTATTAGTTTCACGGCTAATGGGGCGCTTTTTAGTTAAGGAGGAAATGACGATGACGGAAAAGAAACACGTAATTTTAACTGGCGATCGGCCAACGGGGAAGCTGCATATCGGTCACTATGTTGGTTCCTTAAAGAACCGGGTGGCTTTGCAGAACACCGGTAAGTATGATACCTATATCATGATTGCCGACCAGCAGGCCCTAACTGATAACGCCCGTGATCCGGAAAAAATCCGCCGCTCCCTGCATGAAGTGGCCTTGGATTACCTGGCGGTGGGAATTGACCCAAAGCAGTCGACCATTTTCGTTCAATCCCAGATTCCGGCCCTCAGTGAGCTGACGATGCACTACCTGAACCTGGTGACCGTTTCCCGGCTGAAGCGGAACCCAACCGTCAAGACGGAAATCCAGCAGAAAAAGTTTGGTGAAAGCGTCCCGGCTGGTTTCTTAATCTATCCGGTCAGTCAAGCGGCCGACATCACGGCCTTTAAGGCGGACACGGTTCCGGTTGGTGATGACCAGGAGCCGATGCTGGAGCAGACCCGTGAAATTGTCCGGACCTTCAACCGGATTTACCAGCAGGATATCCTGGTAGAACCCGAGGGCGTCTTCCCACCAAAGGGTGAAGGGCGGATTCCGGGCCTCGATGGCAATGCTAAGATGAGTAAGTCCCTGGGGAACGCCATCTACCTGTCGGACGATGAAGACACCATCCAGAAGAAGGTCATGTCAATGTACACCGACCCGACCCACATTAAGGTTTCCGACCCGGGTCATGTGGAGGGTAACACGGTCTTCACTTACCTGGACATCTTTGATCCGGATAAGGAACAGGAGGCTAAGCTCAAGGAACAGTACCAGGCAGGTGGCCTTGGCGACGTGAAGATCAAGCGCTACTTAAATGATGTCCTTCAGGCGGAATTAAAGCCGATCCGTGAACGGCGTGAACAGTACGCCGCTAACATTGACTACGTGGATCAAATCCTTCAGGAAGGCTCTGCCCGGGCCAATGAGGTCGCTAACCAGACCCTGAAAGAAGTCCGCGACGCCATCGGCATCAACTACTTCGGTTAATTTCAAATTAAAGCTGCCGGCTTCCGTTGTCCATGGGAGTCGGTTTTTAGGTCAAATAAAATTTCGTGATGCCGGGAACAATTAGTGTTTCACGGAACGGAACATGGTAACATAAAGGGGATAGTTTTTTAGAATTAAATTGAAGTAGCGGAGGTGAAAATAGTGGAAAACCTCGCAATTGTTGACCTCGGCTCTAACTCGGCGCGCATGGCAATCACAGAAGTGGCTCCGGATGGCCGGTTTCGGGAAATTAAGCGGGTAAAGGAAAATACCCGGTTATCAGAGGGCATGGGCCGTGAGAAAATGCTCCAGGAGCCCGCAATGCAGCGGACAATCGAAGCCCTCAAACGCTTTAAGCAGCTCTACCAGAGTGTTCCCGGTGTCAAGGTCCGGGCAATTACTACGGCGGCGGTTCGCCAGGCCCGTAATCGTCAGGAGTTCCTCGAGCGGGTTGAACGGGAAGTTGGCATCCAGCTCCAGGTCCTGTCGGGTAAAAAAGAGGCCTATTACGATTACTTAGGGGTAGTGCGGACCCTGAAGTTAAACCACTGTTTGATTTTAGATGTTGGTGGTGCGAGTTGCGAACTGGTCCTGGTGCAACAGCGCCGGGCCCGGAACATGATTTCGATCCCGGTAGGGGCAGTCAACCTGTCCGAGCAGTTTCACTTAAATGGCTACGTGCGATCAGCGGACCTTTTCCGGGCCCAGGTAGCAATGAGTGACCGGTTAAAGAAGATTCCTTGGCTGCGGTATGCGACCCGGTGTCCAATCGTTCTCCTGGGCGGGGCTAACCGGACCCTGGCCCGGATGGCCTGGTCATACCACCACCGTCACCATCGACGGTCGATTCACGGTTACCAGTTGAGTTCCCGCGCGGTTTACGCGACCTACCGGGAATTGCTGAACCGGACCCTGGCCCAGCGCAAGAAGATGCCCGGCTTAGAACCGGAGCGGGCCGACATTATCGTTGGGGGGATGCTCCCGTTGATCAGCCTCCTCGAACGGAACAGTGATGGCCGGGTGATCTTCTCTGAGAGTGGTGTTCGGGAAGGAATCATTACCGAATACGTTAACCAAAGGAAGCAGCATCATGAATGATTGGCAGCACGGCTTTTATAAATTGACCGCGGCCGAGCGGCGGGAGCGGTTAGCCCAAGCGGTCCACCTGCCTTCGTCGGTCACGGCACTTTTGACTACTAACGCCTCAGCGCTCGGCAACCAGCTGGTGGAAAACTACCTGACGGATTATCCGGTCCCAGAGGGATTAGCACTTAACCTCCTGGTGAATGGTCGCCATTACCAGGTACCAATGGCAATCGAGGAGCCCTCGGTAATTGCGGCGGCCAGCAATGGTGCCCAGCGGGTGGCCCGGAGTGGGGGCTTTACCGCTCCCCGACAACGGCGGCTGTTGGTCGGGCAGGTGGTCCTCCAGGCGCCGGTAAATGAACGGGCAACGCTCTTGGACTGGCTACACGCCCACCAGGACGAACTGTTAGTGGTGGCTAACGCGGCCCACCCGTCGATGCAGCAGCGTGGTGGCGGAGCGAAGGGGCTTCGTTTGCGGACGCCGGGCGATTTCATCAGTGTGGATTTACTGGTTGATGTCTGCCAAGCAATGGGGGCCAACAGTGTCAATACGATGGCAGAAGCAGTCGGCCACTATTTGCGTCAGCAGGGCTTTAACGTGTTGACGGCCATCCTGAGCAACTACGCCACGGAGAGCTTGCAAGCGGTCGACTGCCGGATCGATTTTGCCAACCTAGCGACCAAGACGATGGCGGGTCAGAAGGTAGCGGAACGAATCGCGGCCCTTAGTGACCTGGCCCAGGCCGACCCCTACCGTGCGGCAACCCATAACAAGGGCATTATGAACGGAATTGACGCGGTAATGCTTGCCAGCGGCAACGACTGGCGGGTTATCGAAGCGGGCGCCCATGCCTATGCTAGCCGTGACGGCCAGTACCGTGGACTGAGTACCTGGCAGCTGGCTGAAGGTCAACTGGTGGGCCACCTGACGCTCCCGTTGCCGGTCGGCGTGGTAGGGGGCTCAATTGGCCTGAACCCGCTGACCAAGGCCAACTACCAGATCAGCGGTATCCAAACCGCCGAAGAATTAGCGGCGGTAACTGCCAGTGTTGGTTTAGCCCAGAACCTGGCGGCGTTACGGGCGCTGGCAAGTTCTGGCATTCAGGCCGGGCACATGAAGTTACAGTACCGGTCCCTCGCCATCAGTGTCGGTGCGAGTTCCGCCGAAGTTCCCGTGCTAGTAAAAATGCTGACCCAGAGAAAGCACGTGGATCAGTCACTTGCTAAACAATTATTAGACGAGATTAGAAAGGATTAATGGCATGAGCGAAGAAATCAAGTTAAACGCGGCCAACCAGGAACTGCTAAAGCAGGTTAACGACCTTTATCCTGAAGGCAGCGTGTTTGTTCAGTTTCATGGTGAAAAGTCCGGCTACGTTCGGCACGACCAGGCAACCCAAAAGACTTTGCCTGGCGGCTTGTTTATTATTGTCACCGATCTGACAGAACCAAACTACACGGCTTCCCATGAGCTGCTCCACCTCCTGATGCTGCTGCGGGGCTTCCCACAGATCTTCTTCCAGCTTTCGTTGGGGGATCAGCAGTTGGATGAGCAGATGATGATTATGTCGACTGACCTCTATAGCGTTGCTATTCACCGGGTGGTAGTGGCTGAGCAGCGGAAGCACGGCCTGATCAATGACCAGGTGGAGGCAGAATACCTCAAGGGGATTGAGCACACACTGACGCCCGAGGGCGGTGCGGACGACGAGGAAAAGACGCTTCGCTTGCTGACCCTCCTGGACGCGTTAGTTTTCTACGGCGACCACTTCGCTCAATACGAGGCGGCACTGCAAGAGAAGTACCCCACGGCCTTAGCGGCGGCCCAGAAAATTTATCGGGAAATCGCAGCCAAGCCGATTCAATCGCCGTTTGACATGCGCCGGTCAATCGTGAAAATTTATTCCCGCTTTGACCAGCAGATGCAGGACTGGGGACTGCCGGCCCTCCATAACAACGAGTACACGACCCTGTCACCAGTTCTGAGCGACCGGCAGTTGCGGTTGAGCCTGCGCCAGGTCTTTGAAATCTACCACTCCGACATGAAGGAACGGGGAACCAGCAAGCGGGCTTATGTTGGCATTCGGCGGAGTGATGGGCAGAACTCCTTCACGATGCCGGCGCCCAACCCGGAATCACCGGAAGAATTTAAACGCATTTATGCCCAGCCAGTCAAGAAGTTCTTGGAAGAGCACAGTATTCCGTACATCGTAAGGAAGTGATTTGATGGAAACGACGATTCAAACGGCCTTTGATGATGCCAAACACATTGTCTTCCTAACCGGCGCCGGGGTGTCGACTGCCTCAGGAATCCCGGACTTTCGTTCAGCGAACGGCCTGTATACCCAAAACCGGAACGCGGAGTACTACCTCAGTCACCGCTATTTTGCCAGTGATCCGGACGGGTTCTATGAATTTTGCAAAAAGAATTTGTACTTCCCGGATGCCAAACCCAACGTTATTCACGAAAAGCAGGCGGCACTGACCCAGCAGGACCGGGCGACAGTAATTACCCAAAATATCGACAACCTCTACGAAGAGGCGGGGACCAAGCACTTGATTGACTTTCATGGTAATCTTTACCACGTTTACTGTGAAAAGTGTGGGGAGACCGTTCCGGTAGCGGACTACCTCAAGAGCCGGATTCACGCTAAGGATGGCGGACCCTTGCGTCCTGACATTGTCCTCTACGACGAGGGGATCAAGCAGCAAAATATCATTGACGCGGTCAAGGCCATGCAGGCGGCAGACCTGGTAGTGATTGTCGGCACCTCGATGAAGGTTTACCCCTTTGCCGGCCTGCTCGAATACCGGAATCCAAACGCAAAGGTGGTCGCAATTAACCGTCAAGAGTTGCACTTCTTCTTTGACTTTGAGATGGTGCAGGAGGACGCGACGAAGTTCTTCGCGGAATTAAAGGTTAAATAGAAGCGATTACTTTCTCTAAAAATAAAGTGCAACCACTATTGGAAAAATCAGCGGTTGCACTTTATTTTGGCTCTTCGTCAAGAAGTACTGA
>NZ_AZGE01000034.1 GCF_001434465.1 Limosilactobacillus oris DSM 4864 | reverse complement strand
AAAGAACAACTAGGATTAAGGAGGAACTGAACATGCTACTAGGAAGTATTGAAGCTGGTGGAACCAAGTTCGTTTGTGCAGTCGGCAATATCAACTACCAAATTCAGGACTCGGTCCACATCCCAACCACCACCCCAGAAGAAACCCTGCAGAAGTGCATCGAATTCTTTGACCAGTACAAGGATGACCTGTCAGCTATCGGGATCGCCTCATTTGGTCCAATTGAAATTCGGAAGAGTTCGCCAAAGTATGGTTACATTACCAACACTCCAAAGAAGGGCTGGGCGGACACTGACTTTGTCGGCCCACTCAAGAAGCACTTCAACATTCCGATTGCCTGGACCACGGATGTTAACGGATCAGCATACGGTGAATACGTACTGTCGACCCTGTTCAACAAACGGATCAACTCCCTCGTCTACTACACGATTGGGACGGGTTGCGGTGCTGGAGCAGTCATTGACGGGAAATTTGTCGGTGAACTGGGACACCCAGAAATGGGTCACATCCGGCTGAAACGGCACCCTGACGACCTGGACTTCAAGGGAATTTGCCCATTTCACGGCGACTGCCTAGAAGGCTTAGTCAGTGGACCAACCTTTGAAGCCCGGACTGGTAAGAAGGGGAAGGACGTACCGCTGACCGACCACGTCTGGGACATCATGGCTTACTACGTGGCTCAGGCAGCCCTGGACACCACTTTGATGTTCCGTCCTGGCCAAATCATCTTCGGTGGCGGGGTCGTCAGCGAAGAATTCCTGAAGAAGGTGCGGCGTGAATTCAAGAAACTGTTGAATAACTATGTTGATGTTGGCAACGTTGATGAATACATTACCATGCCGTTAGCGAAGAACAACGGCTCTGCTACCATCGGTGACTTTGCCCTGGCATTAAAGGCGGCCACTGAATAATTCACAGAATAAATTTGAGGAGGACATAAGATCATGAAAGAGACTAAATTTATTAGTATTTTAAGTAAGATTGCGACGGTAATTGCGATTTGTATGTACGTTTCCTACATTCCACAAATCATTAATAACTTGCACGGCAGCTACGGTGCGCCCCTCCAGCCGCTGGTAGCCGCAATCAACGGTCTGTTATGGTGCATCTACGCTTACTTCAAGCGCGAGCGGGACTGGGCTGTGTTCTGGGCCAACTTCCCGGCAATCATTTTCGGTCTGATTACCTTCTTTACTTCTTTGCCTTCGTTATTCTAGTGTCAAATTAAAAGACGTTATTAATTCTCCTGGTCCGGCGACTGGGAGAATTTTTGCTTGGTCAGCGGAAGAAATGATGAATGGTATAATTAAGAAAATTTACCTTTCTGGAGGGAAAGTATGAATATTGTTTGGACCTGGGATGTTGTTCGGCGGCTGATTGAAATCCTCTGGCTGATCAACATTGCCTTTGCAATTTGGACTGTTTTTCGTACCCGGCGCGATATAGCATCGACGTGGGCCTGGCTGTTAGTGCTATCAGCCTTGCCAATCGTTGGTTTTATCCTTTACTTGTTCGTGGGGCGCAAACTGTCGAATGATGATATTTTTAACATTCGCGTGGAGCAAAAGGAGTATCGGGATAAGTACGTTCGCCAGCAGGAAAGACTATTAAAACGGCACAAACTGCTGTTGCAGAGTGAACGCTTAGCCCGTGCCCGGCAATTGGTCAGCCTTTCTGCCAGTTTGGATAGCGCCCTGGTGACATTTAACAACCGCGTTAAAGTTTTTATTGATGGGAAAAAACTCTTCCAACAGATGATTGCGGACTTTGACCAGGCGGAGGACCACATCTACGTGGAATTTTATACCTTCTATTCTGACAAACTGGGCAAGCGGGTCCTGGCAGCGCTGGAGCGGGCGGCCAAACGGGGCGTCAAGGTCAAAGTGCTGTACGACCTGAGCGGTTCGCGGGGAACAACCTATAAATTCTTTGCCCACCTGGAAGAACTCGGCGGTGAGGCCCAGCCGTTTAACTCCAAGGCCAACAAGCGGATTACCACGCCGCGGCTGAACTACCACCTGCACCGCAAAATTGTGGCGATTGATGGCAAGCTCGGCTATATCGGGGGCTTTAACATTGGGGACCAGTACCTCGGTGAGGATCCCAAATTTGGCTACTGGCGGGATACCCACCTGCGGGTTGCGGGCCAAGCGGTAATTGCGCTGACTGCCCGCTTCGGGATGGACTGGAATACGACCTGCCGGAAGACGAAGAAGGAACGGGTCGACCTGGACAAGCTGCTGGCAGACTTGGAAATCGAGCGGCCAAGCGACCCTGGTCAGGATGTAGCAATGCAGATTGTCTCCTCAGGACCGGATAATGATAACTTTGCCATCCGGCGGGCTTATGAATCAATCATTAGCTCGGCGCGGCAATACGTGTATATCCAAACGCCGTACTTGATTCCTGGTGAACCAATCTTGGAATCCTTGATTATCGCGGCTCGCAGCGGAATTGACGTCCGGGTGATGATCCCATGTATGCCGGACCACCCCTTCGTGTACCGGGCGACGGAGTACTACGCCAAGTACCTGGTTAATAACAAGGTCAAGGTCTACAAGTATAATAACGGCTTCATTCACGCCAAGACGATGGTCAGTGGCAATAACCTGGCCTCGGTCGGCTCGGCTAACCAGGACTACCGGAGCTACCGGCTGAACTTTGAGGCCAACGCCTTTACCTACAACGAGGAGCTGACGGCCCAGCTCAAGCAAATTTTTGAAAATGATATTCAGGATAGCACCCTGCTGACACCGGAATACTTCGACCAGCAGTCGAACTGGCGGAAGTTTAAACAATACTTCTCCCGCCTGCTGTCACCGGTGCTGTAAATAGGAAAACGACGCTAGATGAAAATATCTGGCGTCGTTTATCCGTTTAAACTATCTTTTTTCGACAATTTGATGATAGATTCTGGTCGTTAATCCGTATATTACTAAGTAGAGGGCTAAGAGTGCGAGTGTAATCGCTCCGGCAATGATAACCATGGCTCGCTGGTTATAGAAACTAAGCTGGATCATGATTTGACGAATTGCTGGGAGGGCAAAGAGCAGGTTAACAATTGCACCGGCAATCGGCAGCATGAAGACCATTAGCACTTGACTGTGAATACTCTTGGTCGTTTCCCGCTCGCTGAGGCCGACCTGCTGCATGGTGGTAAACCGCTGCTGGTCAGCGTAACCCTCTGAAATTTGCTTGAAGTAGATGACGATGGTGGTAGTGATCCCCAGTGCCAGACTGATTAGAATTCCAACAAATACTAGGCCGCCATACATTTGCTTGAGGAGGGACGTGATGGTCGTTTGGCCGGTAACTTGCGGATTCGGCAGTCCCAGACTTTGCTGGAGGGCGGCTTCAAAGGCGAGCCGCTTCTTGGTGCCAGCTAGCTGGTAGTTAAAGCTCGTTACGGACATCGTCGGGAGCCCCTGGGGCAGCTGCTTGACCACCATAAAGGCCGGTGTGTAAATCGAGTGGTTCGGGTTAAAAGCAAAGCTGAGCCGGTGGATGGCCTTAGTTTGGTATGTTTGCCCATTGACCGTTAACTTTCCCGCGCGTGGTTTAGCTGGCGAATAAAGCAGTGCCTGCTTGGCGGTTAGGTGCGGGTGGTTGCCAGTTAGCCGCTGGTAGGTGGTGGCGTTGACCATGATCAGGGCGCTGGAAGTGTCCGTATTCATCTTGCTCAGTGCTCCCTGGTTGACGAACCGTTGGCCTTCCCAGTAGCCAAATTGAGCAGTGGTGGCCTGGTAAGAGGTGAGCTGGCTGAGCTTGGCATGGTGGTCCGCGGCTGTACGCTTAATCACTTGGCGTTGCGCGCTTGACAAGGGCTGGTTGGTAACGATTGTCATATCCGTAGGGGTATAGGAACGGACGGTATTCTGAATCCCGGTATAGAGGGTCAAAGCGGTGAAGAGAATGACCAGGACGGCGGTACATAAAAGACAAATCGTCGCCAGGGCCGCACCATTTTGTTCCATCCGCTGCCGCATCCCTGAAATTGCGATGAAGTGCCGGGGGCGGTAGTAGAAGTTTGACCGGTGCCGGAGCCAGTTTAAGAGGAGCACACTTCCGGCGATGAAGAGGAGGTAGGTCCCGATAACAACCAGGATTACTGCCAACATGAAATGGTTCAGCGCGGTAATCTTTGGCTTGGTAGTTAATGTGATGTAGTACGCACCGGCCAGCATGGCGATCCCCAGGCCGCCGGCGAGGCTGAACATGGCCCCGTGATGCTTGGGGACCGTTGCGCTAGCGTGCCACAAGCTTGTTGGCTTCATGAGGTGAATTTTAATTAGGTCGATAACCATTAGGATGGTGAAGAAAACGGCAATCAAGCCAGCGGTTTTGACCAGTGCGCTCGGGACGGCCCAGGGCTGGTGGAGTTTGCCAATTTCAAGGAGGCGGTTCAGGCCGAGGAAGGCGAGCTTCTCAAAGATTACCCCGGTAGTTAACCCGGCGACAAGACTAATCACCAGTAAGTAGCACTTCTCCAACACGGTGAGGAGGGCCAGGTTTTTACTAGTCATTCCCAGCATACTGTATAGGCCAATTTCCTGACTGCGTTGTTGCCAAAGGAAACGGTTGACGTAGAGGAGAAAGGCGGCGGTCACCAAGATAATAAAGGTGCTCCCCATTTTTAAGAGTGACTCGGTAACGGCACCGGTGCCAAGGCTTTTCAGGCTCTGGTTAGCACTGATCGCGGCAAAGATATAATTGATTGCAACGATCATACTGGTAGCAAGCAGGTAGGGGCCGTACACCCGCAGGTTGCGCTTGAAACTGGAATTAAGGAGTTGGATAAACAGCATGGTTATTCACCCCCGTTCGTCAAAGTAATCATCGTGTTGCTGATTTGATCCTGGTATTGTTTTAAACTTTGGTCCCCACGGAATAGCTCATGGTAGATTCGGCCGTCCTTGATAAACAGCGTTCGTTTAGCGTGGCTGGCCGCGGCCGCGCTGTGGGTAACCATGATAATGGTTTGTCCATTCTGGTTCACTTCGTCAAACAGGTTGAGAATTTCCTGACTGGTATTGGAATCCAGTGCGCCGGTGGGCTCATCGGCCAGGAGCAGGTCAGGGTTGGTAATCAGGGCCCGGGCAATCGCCACCCGCTGCTGCTGACCACCAGAGGCCTCTGCCGGGTAACGGTCGATAATTGGCGCGATTCGCAGCCGGCTCGCCAGGGGCTTCAACCGACGTTCCATTTCCGCTGGCTTCGTCTTAGCTAGTACTAGCGGGAGGTAGATGTTGTCCCGGTTGCTTAAACTATCAAGGAGGTTAAACCGTTGGAAGACAAAGCCGAGGTGTTCACGGCGGAACCGTGCCGCATCGTCTTTGCCTAGCTCACCGAGGTCTTGTCCGTTTAAAACAGCGGAACCGTTCGTGGCTTTATCCAAGGTCGCAATAATGTTGAGCAGGGTACTCTTCCCGGCCCCCGATTCACCCATGATGGCAACGTACTCTCCCTGGTCAACGCTAAAGTTAACGTCTTTTAGCGCGGCGACCTGGTGGTTAGTGTCGGCGTCAAATATTTTTTGGACGTGGTTTAGATTTAATAAGGCCATAAGCTGGTCCTCCCTTTTCTTGATTAACTCCATTATAAAAAGGCCCCGTGGCGTTTCCTACTTACAGGAGCGTACAGAACCTTACAGTTTTGTAAGAATCAGCTGATGTTATCGGGAGGGAAAATCAGCTCAGCGACCGTGCTGTGGTCGTTCGGTGAGAAGACCCGGACGCTAAAATTGAGCTGGTCGGTGACCTGTTTGACAAAGTATAGCCCCATCCCCGTTGACTTGGTAGTTTGGTGGCCATTTTGTCCCGTAAAGCCGCTTTCGAAGATGCGGGGCTGGTCGGTACTGCTGATGGGCAGTCCGGTGTCACAGATTGTTAAGCGATCCGTTTGCCAAACCAGTTTAATAACGGAGCCCGGTTCTGCGTATTTAATAGCATTGGTAAGAAGCTGGTTGATACAGAAATGAAGCCATTTTTGGTCGGTTAGTAAACGCAAATTTGCGGGGATGTTAATGTCGGGAACAAGCTGTTTGCTGATAAAGAGCGCGGCATTTTCTTGAACAATGGTCGCTGCCAGCTTGGTAAGCGTTAACCACTGAAAGTGAAAGTCATGGTTAGTCATTGCAAGGCGTTCACCGCTGAGGAGCAGGTCAAGATAGTAGTTAGCCTGTTGAACCGCTGCCCGGACTTGCTTACTGGGCACTTGAGGCTGCTCTTCGGCCTGGGCCCGTAAAATTGCAAGGTGATTCTTGATCTCGTGGGCGAACAGGTCCCGCTGGTCGGTTTGCTCACGCTGCTTTTGCCGGGCCGTTTGAAGGGCGTGGCGGTAGCTGCACTGCGACTGAGCCAGCATTGCTGCTAGCTGCTCCTCAACTGGTGAGCACGGTTGAAAATCGGCCCGCAGTAGTTGCCGCGCGAGGAGGGCCTGCCGCCGCTTCGCTATCAGAACCGTAGCAATTAGCCAGACGATGAGCAATGGCAAGCTGAACCGCAGGAGGTCAGTGAAGATTGTCATAGGAAGCTGGTAAAGGTAGCAGAGAAGGGCGACGAGGCTGGTGAGGAGGATGTAAGTAATTAGCAGCGGGAGTTGGTCCCGCAGCCACAGCTTCCAAAATGATTTATTCATGGTCATCCACCATCCGGTAGCCAACGCCCCGTTCCGTTCTGATAGTTTGGTCAAGGCCCGCTGAAGCCAGCTTGGTTCGCAGCCGGCTGACGTTGACGCTTAGTGTGTTCTCATTTAGGTACTTGCCGCCCTGCCAGAGCCACTCCAACAGCTGTTCCTTGGTTACGGTTTGGCCAAGGTGGTGAACCAGTACCTGCAAGAGGGCGCTCTCGGTTGGCGAAAGCTGGACGGTTCCCCGGGGACTTTGCAACTGGCCGGTGAGCGGGTTAAGCTGGTTGCTACCCCAGTGCACCTGGCTCTCCTGCTGGTCGGTGGCTTGGCGGCGCAACTGGGCCTGGATTTTAGCCAGTAAGACCGTCAGCGAAAAGGGCTTCATCAGGTAGTCATCTGCTCCGGCCGCAACGGCATGCATCACGTTGCTGTCGATGTCTGCGGCTGAGATGACGATAATTGGCGCCTGGCAGGCCTTGCGAACCTCCTGAATCCAGTAGAAGCCATCAAAGCTCGGCAGGGTGAGGTCAAAGAGTATTAAATCTGGTTGGGCCATGGCGACTTCATCGGCGACTGCCTGCCAGTTATTGACGGTCACCACCTGGTGCTGCCACTTCTTGAGCTCGGCGGTAACGGCAGCAACCATTGTTGGATTGTCCTCGACCATAAAAATTTTGGCCATTGCGCATCATCCTTTCGTACGTTAATTTTACCGCAGTTCTGGCTTTATAAGTATTCAAATAATTAATTGATATACATAGATTTTGCATAAATATGTGGACTTTTGAATATAAACTCACTATACTATGGATAATGAGAATTCAGTGAAACGAAATGGAGGATGTAAAATGGATAGTTCGATTTTAAGCAAGGCTTACCAGCAGCCAGCTGCAAATATTTTGGCTGACGTGTGCGCATTGGCGGCAAAGATGGATAATGTGATTGACTTGTCCGTCGGTGATCCCAACTTTACGACACCGGCCCCGATTATCGACGCGGCGTTTGCCAAGGCGAAGGCGGGGATGACCCACTATACGGCTGCCGAAGGTTTGCCCGAGTTGCGGCAGGCAATTTGTGATTTTTATCAGGACAAATACCAGCTCCATTTTGCGCCTCAACAGGTACTGATTACTGTCGGGGCTGAACATGCGCTGTTTGTTGCTTTAGCGGCACTGCTGGATCCGGGCGATGAGGTAATTATTCCTGAACCGTGCTTCTCACCATATATCGAACAGGTCAAACTGGCTGGGGGGACCCCCGTTATTGTTGATGGCAAGCCTGAGGAGGGCTTTAAGATTAACGCCCAGGAAATTGCTAAAAAGGTAACTCCTCAGACCAAGGCGATTATTATCAACACCCCGAACAACCCGTCTGGAAATGTAATGACGGCTGAAGAAGCTCAGGCGTTAGCTAAGCTGGCGGTTGAAAAGGACTTGCTGATTCTTAGCGACGAAATCTACTCTGATTACGTCATGCCAGGACAGACCTTTACCCCGATTGCTAAGTTTGCTCCGGACAACACCGTCATCATCAGCGGGATGTCGAAGAGTTTTGCCATGACCGGCTGGCGAATCGGTTACCTGGTGGGGCCAGATTGGTTAGTGACGGCGGCTAATGATGTTAACGACGCGGTTACTTTTTCGGCACCGACGCTTTCACAGGTGGGGGCCCTGTATGGGATGCAGCACCACGATGAGTTGGTAGCGCCGATTGTTCAAGCATTTCAAGAGCGGTTAGATTACCTGCAAAAGGAGCTGCCGCAAATTGATTGGCTGTCCGTCAGCCCGGTTCAGGGGAGTATCTACGTCTTCGCTGATATTCGCAAGACGGGCTTAGGTTCAGTCGAGTTCGCCGACCAGCTGCTCAAAAAAGCGGGAATCTTGGTAGTGCCAGGGTTAGCGTTTGGCAAGTGCGGTGAAGGCTTCGTTCGGATTGCAGCAACCCAACCGCTGGCGGCGCTCAAAGAAGCGGTCGCAAAGATGAAGCAACTGACTTGGTAGGAGGTACCCATAATGAAAATTCTGATGTATGCGGTCCTGGAGCCAGAAAAGAAGTATATTCGGGAATGGTCCGCCAAAACGGGGGTCGAGGTTAAGTGCGTGGCTGAACGTCTAGATGCGAAAACCGTCGAATGGGCGCAGGGCTTTGATGGAATCGACTTTCAGCAAACCCAGCCACTGGAGCCGGTGGTCTACCAGAAATTGCATGAGTATGGGATTAAACAGTTGACCGCCCGAATGGTGGGTTACGACATGATCGACTTTGACCTGGCTAAGAAGTATGAATTAACGGTCACCAATGTTCCAGCCTACTCTCCGCGGGCGATTGCCGAAATGGGGCTGACCCAGGCCCTGCGGCTGGTCCGGAAACTGGGTTACTACGACCAGCGAATGGACAACTTGGACTTCCGCTGGGCCGGTCTTGAGAGTACCGAAATTTACAACCTGACTGTTGGGATTATCGGTGCTGGGCACATCGGGGGCGCCACGGCACAACTCTATTCCGCGTTAGGTGCCAAGGTGATTGCAGTGGACCCGATTCACCAGGTCGAACTAAGCCCGTACCTGGAATACACCGACCTCGATACCCTGCTTAAAACGGCGGATATCGTGACCGTTCACACGCCGCTTGATGAATCGACGGCCAACCTCTTTAACAGCGAAACCTTTAAGAAGATGAAGGATACGGCTTACCTGATTAACATGGCGCGGGGCGGGATTGTCACCGCTGACGACCTGATCGCGGCGCTACAGAATAAGGAAATTGCCGGGGCCGCGTTGGATACGCTGGCCGATGAGGGGCAGTTCTTTGAAAAGCAGGCCACGCCGGAAGAGATTCCAGAGGACTACAAGACTTTGCGGGCCATGCCGAACGTCTTGATTTCTCCACACAGCGCCTTTTACACGGATACGGCGATGAAGAACATGGTCGCCATGGGCCTGGATGACGTGGTCGCGATTGTTAATGGCAAGCGGCCGCAGTTTGAAGTTTATAAGTAAATAGTGAGTGGGCACGGCGGTTAAATAAGACGACNAGATAAATCTGCAGATTTATCTGGTGCCATTTTTAAAGAATTAATTTAAGCCCATCTCTTCGGCGTAGGCCTGTTCACGTTCACTCAGCTGCTGACGGAGCTTAGCGTTGTACCATGGTGAGACGGTAAAGGCGAGCACGTCGTTGATCAGGTAGATTGAACTGTTGACCGCCATTGCGAGGCTTGCCGAACCCTGACGGTAGGAAATAAACCAGAGAACCATTTGGGCCAGTCCGGAAGCCAGCCACCAGAAGTACTGGTTGTTAAACCGCAGGAAGCAAATCACACCGGCGGTCAGGCTGATGGAGAAGCTGATGGCATCAATCCACGGCCGGGGGTCGTCCGTCAAGTGACCGATTAGGTAGCCGGAAACCAGGTAAACGACCGCAGTGGCAACGAGGGCGACCGCCCAGCTGCGGGGTGTAAAGTGGCGAATCTTAGACGCCATGTTGATATTCCAGTTGGCAGAGAGGAGTACTGGGATGTCCAGGGTGATCATGTAGGCAATCTGCTCGCCGATGCTGAGGTAGTTCTTGGCGTGAAAACCGACGATGATAAAGCAGATTGCAGAGAGAATCCCTAGGAAACCGTTCACTGACTTAGCGGCGTTGATTGCCAGGACGCAGAGGACACCGAGTGTGGTCCCAATGAAGGTGATGACGGTCAGCCAGGTGATTGGCGCACTGACCAGGGTCATGACCTGGCAGCCCAGGCTAAAGAAGAATAGGTAGTAATTTTGCTGTGGCCAACCCTTGAGCTGGTGGGCGAGAAACTTAAAATAGCTAGTTAACATAATTTAACCCCTCTACAAGATATAGTGTTGATTGGGGTTTACAGCGCTGTAAACACAACATATAGTATTCTAATTGGCGCTGTTTGAGAATGCAAGGGGCAAATTAGCTGGCTAATCATTTGATTATTTAACTTAGACGGTGGCTGTTCGGAAATGAAACCGCTTCGGCACCGCAGCAAATTTTATTTTTCTCCCAGGGAAATCTCAATAATCGTGACCTGGTAGGAAGACTGGGGTGCCTGGACAGTCACGGTTGTCGCGGCCGGCTGGTGCATAATGGCACGGCCTAGCGGGGAATCGAAGGAGACCTTTTGCTTGGCTAAATCGGCCTCCTGCTTACCGACAATTTGGTAGGTGACCACGTCGTTATCGTCGTCGAAACGGAGTGTGACGGTAGTGCCGAGGTCCACCTGTTTGGCATCCGCGGGTGTAATGATTTCGGAGTATTGCAACTGCTTGTTGAGGTAGCGGAGCCGCCTTGAGCTGGTCAATTTTAGCCGGCCGCTGGGCTTGCAGGCGGGCAATCTCGTCCTCAATTTCCTGGTAGCCCGCCTTGGTCATCTTTTGAAAGTAGACGTGCTTCATCGCTTCTTGAATCTTCTTTTTCCGCATTTGCTATTCCCCCGTTTATTCTTTATTTTCCAATTATGATATGATTGGAAAACGCTACTCTATTTCCTATAAAATCAGCGTTCGTTGTGATTGCTATTGCCTGGCGACCACGAAAACGACCACATAGGGGATGAGTTACGCTTTCATGTAATTAGCAAACTTGTCTACCATTTCCCGATTGGTGTTCTCTGTTAAGTGAACATACAAATCCATCGTGGTTTTGATGCTTGAGTGGCCTAATCGTTGCTGTACTTCTTTGGGTTTAGCACCAGCAGCAAACATCATGCTGGCGTGAGTATGTCTAAATCCGTGGGGGGTGATATACCTGAGCCCGTATTTATGGCAAACACTCTTATCCCAATAGCGGGCGTCTTGGTGAATAAATACGCCCTCGGGGCGGGTGGCATTGAAGAACACATAGTTCTTCCGATTAGTTAGGGTGATAACCTTGTTATCGTTGCTTTTATGCCATGACTGTAATAGTTCAATAGTGCTTGAGTCAAGGTCAATTGTCCGAGTACTGCCAGCAGTTTTAGGCGTATCAATTACAACGCCCCAATGCTCGTCATTGGTCACCGTTCGGCGTACTGAAAGAGTAGAGTTAAAAATATTAATATCCGACCACCTAAGGCCTAATGCCTCGCTTGACCTTAGTCCTGTATAAGCTAGCAAGCGAAAAAAAACGTAGTAAAGCTGGTTGCATCCCTTACAAGCATTTAAGAAACTTGCTAGCTCTTCCTTGCTGTAATAGTTAGTAAAAGCCTTGGTCTTAGATTTTTGCCGAGGTTTAATAACTTTGCTCAAAGAGTTGCGATTAACTAATTCTAAGTGCTCGCCGTATTCTAAAATTTTTCGAGCATAGGCAAAAATACTATTGAAACGGCTGGGATACCTACTAAACCAGTCATTAACTATACTTTGACACTTTGCGACGGTCAGCTTGTCAAGATAAAACATCCCCAAAGATGGTAAAATTATATTATCGATGATTTGGGTTACATTCCCGTAAGTTGAACGCTTCACGGTTTGCTTATATTGGGGCAACCACATTGCAACTAAATCCGAATATTTATATCGCTTTGAAGTCGTGTGAAAGGTACCATCTTTCAGCGACTTTTTTAGTTTAACTAAAGATGCTAGTGCTTCGTCAAATGTTTTAAATGACTTCTGACGGTGCATATAAGCCCCTGTTAGCTCATTCTTGCCAACATAAATCCGATATGAATAGGGCTTCTTTTTATCTGGGTTGTATTTGATTTGCTTATTTAGTTCTGAATTCATCGTTATTACCTCTCTTAACACGGGCTTCCAGCACCCACCATGTACGTCTTGAGAGTTACTAACGAACGAGGGCGAAAAAATGCGCTCTCGCTATTCCTAAAGTGCCGAATTGGCAGTTCAAATTAACCTTTCCCTAAAATTGGGGAACTAGTCATGGCAAACAAATTGTTTTAGTTGGGGATGAATCGCCCTAATTCAAGAGCGGCACGGGCTAAGTTTAAGTTAGACCTAATCATCATTATGTTTAGCGGAATTTGGATTTTTATCCTGATTAATATCATTTATTAGGCCATCCAGATTTGTTGCTAATTCATTTGTTGCATTCTTAAGCTCCCTATTTACGCGCTGAATTTTTGTATTTGTATCTGCTAGAATATCAACCACAGAATTTAATTGGGTATTGATTTTTGCATCAAAACCAGGCGCTTCAACAGGCCATAGCTGCTCATATTCTTTAAAGTATTTTTGAAAAAATAATACAAGCCCCGATAGCGCAATTATTAATTGGTCCAGGTTCTGGCCAGCCTTTCTACCTATTCGGTAAGGGAAAACATCAACGTCTGCAAATCCTTTTAGTACATACTCAAGTAAATCACAAGCATGATTGATGCTCTTTTCGATTTGCTTTGGCTGTTGCTTGTTTAAATTTTTAGAGGCTAAGTTAATTGTTCCAATCCATGACCCATCCTTATTATCATCTAGGCCTTGTAGGTATGAAACCGATACACCGAAATATTGCGCCATTTTTTTCCAAGCCTCGATTTTGGGTTCGCGTTTACCCTTCTCCCAATTAGATATTGTTCTATCTGTTACATTCATCTTTTTGGCTAGGTCTAGTTGCGTTTTGTGTTGCGCCATTCTTAGTTCTTTTATGCGATTGTTGTTTTTTGAATTTTGAGAAAACACTATTCCACTCACCGGCCTTTCATTATGCAACTTTACCACACAAAGCCCCTTGACTCAACAAAAGTTTCGGTGTATTATCACATTAAGCGAAAGAAATGTTCGCTATTTATTTTGGATGTTTACCGAACAAAAAATTCGCTTAGGAGGCAAAAAATGAAAATTACGGAGAAACAAGTTACTGCTGTTAAAAGGAAGCAAGGAGAACTGGGACTAAGTACAACAGCTTTAGCAAAACAGCTCAGCTTAAGTAAAGGGACTCTTTACAACATACTTAAAGGGACAACGAATAATGTTTACCCTACAACTTTTAAAAAACTCAACGACTGGATAATTGACCAGTACACAACATTAAAATAGTGGCCCAATCAGTGAAGGGGGATGGTCAGGAAAAAGCAGTAAACAAAAAAAGATGCTGACGGCCGGCACCGTCAACGTCTTAATAGTCAAATATGTTTATACCAAAAGGAGCGACAAAAGCAATGGATAATTTAAATGTCACTTTCCCGGTATCTTTACCGATATTATATCACGAACGCATCACGGGGATGTTTGTAATTAACGGAGATGGCTCAAGGTTCGTTATTTATGACGCCGATACTAAGCCGACTATGAAACTAAAACCGCTAGAAGAAAAGCTGCTAATGCAGCTCCCACTAGGGCAGCCAGAACATCCTTACACGACTAAGAAACTCATCACGCAATTGGGGATGCCTGCTAATAGCAGAAGCGAGCGACTAGTTAGAAGTGCACAATCACAGCTTAACTTGAAGCGTGGCATCTTTATTGGCGGCGGTCGGCGTGATGATGGGTCACAAGGAATTTACTTAGCTACCACATCGCAAGAAGCACTGAACGCAATTGAGCCGTACGGTAAGCAAGCTAAGACTATGATGAAGCGTTACGAGACCATGAAAAAACGTATTAGGGATGGTTACACGAAGCAACGAGGCGGGGACAATGAATAGTAAGATTCAAATTATCTTAACGGATGACCAACTAGAAGAATTGCAACTTCAAACCCTGCTAGCGGTAAAAAAAGGAATTGCACAGGCTACCGACGCCCAAAACAAGCCATACCTAAAGTTAAAGGACTTCACAGCATGGACGGGCTTCACGGCGCCAACCATACGGAAGTTTGTGGCGAATGGCCTGCCAGTGGCAGACGTTAATGGCCAAAAGTTATACGGCAAAGAAGAATACATTCAATGGCTTAAATCACGAGAACAGACGCAAGAACCGGAATTAGTTTAATAAAGTGGCTTCCAGCATCCACCATATACGTCTTGAGAAGAACGGAGGAATAATGATGACTAACTCTTTATCATTTTACACAGCAACCGACCATCATGGGAATGTAGTATTAGCAATAGTTCGGGGCCATCTCAATCTTGACCTTGTAGACGATATCCAGCAACTATCACAGACTGACGAGAATAAGCAGGCGGTTAAGGAAGCGTTAACCAAGATTACTAACCAGTTATAGCAGGAGTAATCATGAGACAAGATGAGCTTCCTCAATGGATGGCTGATAGTCACCCCGAGACTGTTAGGCAAAGAATAAAAGCGACCAGCGGAGTTTACAAGATACCAGAAGCATTGCTAACTAGTAAGGAAATAAGGCATCCACCCGCTGCTATTCTGTATGGGATATTGCTGGGGATGAGTAGCCAATACGAACGCTTGTTTGCGGGGAATGAAAAACTGATGGAATTGCTGGGCGTAAGGTCTACTAATTCAATTACAAAATATCTTAAAGAACTTGCTGCCGGAGGTTTTGTCTCACTATCATATAGGTCAACAGGGCGGAGAACTGAACGGCAAATCAAGCTGATTTGCATCCCTAGAGTTGGTAGTTATTTGAGTATCCCGGCGGAAACCATTAAAGATAAAAAGCTGACAGCATTACAACAGCTAATTATAGGCTGTATCTATTCTATGCTTTGGAAGTATAAGACATTAATGGTTTCAACTGACGCTGGAGAAATCGGGCAGACGCTAGGACAACCGACTAAAACTATCCGAAATAATATATCTATCCTAATTAGAGAAGGGTATCTGAAACGTGCATCCCCTCAACAGCTAACTATCAACTTAAATAATTATGAGCTTGAAGAGGTAGTTAAATTTGAAGAAGTATAGTACTGAAAATCCGGGTTAGGCGTTCCCGCAAAATGTGATTGCCCCGCCCGCTATGTGTGATTACTAGCCCGGAAAATGTGATTACCTAGCCCGCTATGTGGGAGCTATATAACTGTATATATATAACTATTAATATATAACTGTATTAAGTAACGTGCAGGCACCGAGCAAGTCGGATGCCGTGCACATTGATTGTCCGTCATTGCTTAAGAAGTAAGTATAATGGAAAGGGGAAGGGCATAATGAACCAATTACAAGAACGTAAGCAGTCTAGCATTGCTAGATTTGATTATTCTGCTGTTGATGATACAACAGCTAAGCAGCTAAAACAGCATGAAGCGGCAATGAAAACGAGTATTACAATGGCGGCGCAAGTATGGGGGCGGGAACTGTACGAGGCACAGCAAGAACTCGCTAATCACTACCAAGGTAAGTTTGGGGAATGGTATACCAGTCTTGGGCTTAATAAACATGATGTATATGATTTGATTAACCAGTTTACGTTTTCCAAAAATTTGGACAACCCTAATCAGATTGAAAACTTTAATAATGCGCCTAAGATGCTAAGACTTGATATGGTCAAGAAGTCGGCACCAGAAGAAGCAAAGCAAGCGGCGCTGAATGGCGATATTAAAAGCCATAAAGAATTTAAGGAAATGGAACGGCGATTAAAGGCTAAGGATGCACAGCTTAGCCAGCAGAAAGAAACCATTGCCAGCCAACACAAACAGTTGTTGGATGAGCAAGCAAGTCAAGATAATCTACAATTGTCACTAGATGAACTTAAAAATAAGATGGACGCTGAAAAGAAAAAATATGAAGCGCTCAAAGCTGAACACGAAAAGACTAGACGGTTCATAAATAATATTGGTGAAGTTGATGGTCAGCGTTCAGAATGGGCTAGGCATAAGGCTGATTATTCTGTTTATGGTCTCACCTTGAAGATTGACAATCTTATCAAGGATGTTAAACCGCTATCGTTTGAGCGTGATATTATTTCTAACTCAAGCGAGGAAGCTAAGAAGCGCATTAATAATAGTCTGGATGAATTAGATGATTTTTCCCAAGACTTGCGAGCGATGATTAATGGCCGACGCACTATCAATGGATACGCTGAATAATATTGTTAATAGGAATGGGGTAATGAATTTGGAAGACAACGCTAATAAATACAGATTAATAATTAAAGACCTGATTAGTTATATGAATGCGGATAAAGCATTATCTGTGGAAAAGGAAAGTTTAGGAACAGCATCCAGGCATAGTGCTAACCAATTGAAAGCTAATAAATATAATGAGCACGCTAGTAAACAGAATTCGTTGGCTGATAAACCATTAAGTGAGTGCTGTAATATTTTTAAAGGCGATGAAGACTATCTTTATTTAATCTTAGCTACTATGCTACAAGATTATCATGAGTATGTGGATGAGTACGGGGATGCTCTACCAAAAGAAAAACAATACAAAAGACAAATAAGCCCGTTTCTTTTAGGGCTGACAGATAATCCATTAGATTAAAGACAATAGCTAATATTCTAAACAGATTTTATAATATTGAATTGCATGGGGATGTCGTAGAAAGCGACTCCTTTTTTTATGTCGCAAAATGCGACGGAAATGGAAGAGTTGGATTTATACCCCCTACTCTAAAAGTAAAAAATATTTATTTTTACAGGAGCGGTGATGGTCATTGTTATATATAAAATTCGTTTTTCACAAAAAAAGGTATCCCCAACCATACGGCTAGGGATACCTTTAATCGCTATTAACTTCTATAAGCTCATATTAGCACCATACAAGCATTTTAAGCAAATAATGGCTAATCATATTACTAATTAGTTAAATGCTTATAGTGGGCTGATACAGCGTGCAAAAATACGCTAATAATTAACTATCGTCCAAGACGTATATGGTGGATGCTGGAAGCTCACAATTTAAGTTTGACCGTATTTAAAAATACGACCACAATCAATTTGTAAATGGTCTGCTTGTCAACAAACAGCGACCACAAAAACGACCACGCTAAGTAAAGAAAATAATGAAAAACGGGAAGAAATAAAAGTATTAATCTTGTAAAAGCCCTGTATATTAGCGATTAATACAATATGTTTCTAGTAATCCTAATTATGATATGATAGAAAGGAAAATTCAATTTATGACGGAGGAATATCCAAGAATGAACGAACAAGAAGGACAGATTAAAGAGTTCCTTGCTTCGTCCACGTACCATCAGCTATCTGCTAACCAGCAAAAGCACGCGCAAGACATCTTGACCCGCTTTACTCAGCATATGTTGGAGGAACAGCACCTGGCCGACACCGCGTGGACTCCCCAGGCGGTCAAAGAAGTAATGGTGGGTGACTTTATCGCTGATCCCGCGCTGACCAACCAGTTTGGAATTGCCGTGGCGCCCGTGTTAAAGGCGTATGTCGCTTTCATTAAGCCGGCAAACTACCAGGAACTGGTTCAGGCAATCGATGACCAGCGGGTTAATATGAACGCTTGCCGGAAGGCCCACCAGACTTGGGCACAATTACACGGGACGCAGGACGTTCAAGCAACTGCAACGCCGTCCCAGCCGGCAGAAAATAACGATGACCAAGCAGCCGTTACGCCGTGGTCAAAGGAACAACTGGCCGCTTTTATTAAGCAGGCAAGGGAAGCCGCTGCACTGGCGCCAGAGTTTCAAAATCAATTACTAGATGGTGCCAGTCGCCAGTACCTGGTTAGCCAGTTTATCCGGCTGATGGCGCAAGAAGTTCATCAATACCCTGGCAGTTGGGCATTCAACGACTTGCAACAGGTGCTGGGAATGATGATGCCGCTAGACCCGGAAATCACCCCGAAGCAAATCAAAAACATTGTCCCGACCGCGCAGGCACTGTTTGACTACCTGAAGCGGACGGGGCAAATTGACCTGGACCAGTACCGGATTGGCTTAAAGGCAATTGCGAAGATGCAGCCGTCACAAGATATGCTGGCTAGTTTAACCCGGCAGGAGCGGGAAACGCAGTTAATGCTGTCCTTTATTCGGAGTAACGGGATCGACACTGATGACGTGCAGACAGCAGAGGAGTGGATGGACGACCACCGCGCGGAAGTAGCGGGCTTCATGCGCACGCTCCTGAACCCGTGGAGCGAGTACGAACACCAGCAATTGGTAAAACGCCAGCAACGCTTAGCACGTCAGCAGGCAGCTTCGACCGCGGCACCAGCTCCACGGCGGGCACCGCGCGGTATTAAGTTTAGCAAAAAAGCCCGGCGGAAGAAGCGGCGAAAATAGAAAGGAAGTCAACGAATGAGTGTTGAAATCCCCCAAAGCATGGATGATGTAGTTATGCAGGTGGCGCAGCGCCGCCTCCATGGTGAACAGGTCAGTGAAGACGAGGTTATTCACCAGGCCGTCCAAGACATTTTGCAAGCATTGTTTGATGAAGCCTTGGAAGGACACTACGATGATGTTCACTGGGCCGGTGATAGCTTGACGGTGACAGACATTATGGGAAAACAAGTCGGTGAGCTTGCCCCCCAGGGGACGAGCTTTATCGCGGATTTCCGGGAGAATGCCGACGCGTTGATTACGCGCTTGGAAGAAGAGACTGCCAAGATTGTCGGCGGACGGTAGGAAAGAAAACTAGCGTTAAATAAAAAGAGAGGCTGGGGAAAAACTCAGCTGAAGTGAACCCTGTAAGTTAGACACTT
>NZ_AZGE01000033.1 GCF_001434465.1 Limosilactobacillus oris DSM 4864 | reverse complement strand
CCATCAGTACTTAAAATTGTAGAACCGATAATATCAAGACACGCAAAAGGAAGGCTGGGAATGAACCCAGTCTTCCTTTTGTTTTAAAAATGCCCCGCACAGTAGCTGGCTGGTAGTTCTGCCACCACCTTTTTGTATAGGTGTAATTTTTCCGTGAAAGGGGTTACAATAAGGATAGAAATAGAAGTGGAGGCGATATTATGATGCGCGAATGGTACTTCTTATTCTCCTTTATTGCATTAATCTTTGTTGTGTTTGGACTATGTGTTGTATAAATTTTGCATGATGGCCGCAATATCGGCTGGTGAAAAAAGACACCCTCCAAGGCTTACTACAAGCAAGCCTTGGAGGGCGTTTAGTTATCCGGCGCGTGTCGGGGTTTATGCTAAATTGATCCTAGATAGTTACGCATCCCCGCGTACTTCCGGCTCAGCACGATTACCAAGATGGTTGCGAGAAGAGCGTAGATGGAACCGACGTAGCCCAGCCGGGTCAGCCCGGTAAATTGGACGGCCTGCGAGGCAGTGAAGGAGCCGAGAGAGATGCCAATGTTGGCAAAAATGGAATTGAGTGAGGACGCCAGGTCCAGTGACTGCGGGTACTCTTTTTCCGCAATGTCTAAAAACATCAGCTGGGTGGACGACCCGTAGCAGGAGAAGGCCACACAGAGCAGGGCGACAATCAGGATGGCGAACCACTTAAAGCTGAGCAGGGGACCAAATGCGAGGTAGAGGACCGTCATGATGGCGTAAATGATCGGCAGGCGGTGGATACCCCCGCGGTCAGCCAGGAAGCCCCCAAACTTGTTCCCAATGATAAAGAAGATTCCCATCCCGAACAGGAGCCAGTTGAGCCAGGTGTTGTCAAAGCCCATCCCGGTGGTGATCAGCGGCCGGATGTAGGTATAAATGGTGTAGTCGGCCGCACAAATCGCCACGATAAAGAGGACGCCCAACAGGACACGGTAGTCCTTAAACAAGACGAACTGCTTTTTCAAGCCGCTCTTGACCTGCGGGGTGTCGCGGGGAACCAGCCAAAAGAGGAAGAAAAAGGCGATGACGGTAATGATTGTGACCATCCAGAAACTATCATGCCAGGAAAAGGTGGTACTGATGATGGTCCCAATCGGAATCCCGATGACGGAGGCAATACTAAAGCCGGCGAATACCCAGGAAACAAGGCTGGCCCGCTTGTTGTGTGGCGCGACGAAACTAGCCATGACCAGGACCAGGGAAATGATCGCCCCGGCAACCGTCGCCGTCAAGATCCGGGAGAGGAGCAGGGAAACAAAGTTGGTGGCTAACGCGGTCCAGGTGTTGCCGACCAGGAAAATAACCATTAGCCAGAGGAGGACGTGGTGCCGGCGCCAGCGGTTGGCTAGCGAGGTAATCACAGGGGTGAAGGCCGCGTAGACAAAGGCAAAGACGGTGACCAACAGGCCGAGGGTAGAGAGTGAATCGTGGTATTCATGGGCGATATCGGGTAGGACACCGACGATCATGTATTCATTACAGCCGAGCATAAAGGCAATAAAAACGAACAGAATTGCTTGTAAACGGTACTTCATAGTAGTCCTCCTTAGTTTGAATTTTTCCATAACCAAATCATTATACGTAAAAAGCCAACTGGTAATCAAGAATAAAATTCCAGTTGGCTTTAATTAATTTAGTAGGCCATGGCTTCCTCCCGGGTCATCCAAAAATGAATCCCGGTTGTGGAATCGCACCAGCGGTCTTCATTAAAGTTATCAACGGTCACCCACTGTCCCTGCCGGTAGACAAAGTTTTCATCCACCAGGGACCAGGCTTCTGTATACTCCTCGTCTTGGGCAAAGTTAGTGATCTTGAGGACTTTCGCCTTGTTACACCGGCATGAGGACAGGGTTGCGGACGTTCGTTTGGCGTCGGCTGGACGCTAACTTGGACTCGGTTAGTGCTTCCATTGTTTCTCCCTACTTTACCAGGTAGATCTGCTCATCAATGAGGTCAAAGGAGTGCAGGTACTGGTTAACCCGTTGCAGAGCCTCGTCTTGGCTGAGCTGGGCCTCCTGCCAGAACTTCTTCGAGTCCGTGGCCCCGTCCCGTTCACCGATGACTAGGAAGTGGACCGTCGGGTAAGTTTGGCGGAGCAGCTGGAGGACTTCCCAGTCGGTTTCCTGCTTATCGGGAGCCCAGGACATAATGACGAAGTCCACCTGGTTACCGTACTTCTTAATGGCAGAGAGGGCGTCAAGGCGTTCAATCTGGGTGACCGGGTGCCTGCCGGTTTCGTTTTCAGTCACCCAGTCTTGGCTGTCGGTCGTGTAGATTTTTTGCTGAGGGTTATTGTTCCGCAGGCCCTTGGAAATGTAGCCGTTTCCGGCCATGATCTCTAAGACCGGCCGGCCGGCGAGGTAGTCGGAAAGGGCCTTGGCAAAGGGGGCATTGACGTAGGACCACATTCCATACGTGTCTTCCAGGTGGTCACGGAAGTTGCGCAACGCCCGGTCAAGTTTCGACAAGGCGTCATTATACCGGTTCCACAGTGCATCGCCCCGCGGGTCGCCCTGGGGGTACTGCTCGTTGACCCGCTGGAAAATCGTGTCTTGGATGTTATCGGGCAAGAGCAAGCTCGGCAGCGGCTGGGGCAACAGCCCGTTTTTCAACAGCCGGTCGCTTTCCAAGGCGTTATTGATCAGGTACTTGATTGCGGGAAAATCATCAAATAACTCACGGTAGCCCTCCAGTTCTTGGATGTAGGGGACGGTCTTCGCTGCCTGCTGGACCTTTTTAACGCGTTTTTTTAGTTGTTTCAGTTTCTTGGGATTCATCTTATCTCACTACTTTAACTTTAGATTAAGCTGTTCCTGCTTGCCATAGAACTTATCAGTATCCCGCCGGTTGTGCTTGCCCTTTAGGTAGCCGTCAATTAGCTGGAAAATTTCGTAGCGGTCTTCACTGGAGAGGACGGTCTGGTTAAAGGACAGGTTTTTACTGGAGAAAAACAGCTTGCCGAGGTCAAAGTCGTCCCGGTCGGTTTTCCCAGTTAAATAGTCGAGGCTGACATCGAAAAATTCAGCCAGTTTACGGGCTTCAACGTATGATGGCGTTCGAATTCCACGCTCCCAGTTACCGATTTGGGAGGCGGTGTTTGGCTTTTCGTTGGGCCCGAGATTTTGGTTGAGGTGGTTGGCCAGTTCTTTTAAGGTAATTTTTTGGCCCTTGCGCAGTGCCCGGAGTCTTTCAGGAAACATCTTCTCACTCCTTTTTAGTGTCAACTTCTATTTTACCATTGGAAATGGTATTTACTAGGGATGAATGTTATCAAGTAACGGAATGTGTGCTAAAATATGTCCGTTAATCAAAATTACGACATGGGGTTAATTAATTTGAAAACAAAAGTTTCTAAACGCCGTCACCATCTCTGGCGGTGGCTAATCAGTATTATTATCTTGTTGGCACTGGCGCTGTTTGCGGCTGGGAGTTACTTCTTCAATGTGGCAATGGTACCGAGCCACAAGTCTTTCATCAATAACTCTGCTCGCATTAGCAAGAGCGACCCGTTGTATTCACAGAAGATGTGGTTTAAGCGGGCACCTAAACAGCAGTGGACGATGAAGTCAGCCAGTGGTGATTACCGGTTGGTAGCTGACTACTTACCAGCTGCCCGCCCGACTACTAAGAACGTAATTATCCTCCACGGCTTTATGGGCCGGAAGGAAAAGATGGGGGAGTACGCGACAATGTTTCACCAGCTGGGCTACAATGTCCTGATGCCGGATGCACGGGCCCACGGGAAGAGCCAGGGAAAGTACATCGGCTACGGCTGGCCAGAGCGGTACGATGTCCGCAAGTGGACGGATCAAATCATTACGAAGAACGGCCGAAATAGTCAAATCGTCATCTTCGGCGTCAGTATGGGCGGGGCCACGACAATGATGACCAGCGGGATCCCGCTCCCGCACCAGGTCAAGGCCTTCGTCGAGGACTGCGGCTACACCAGTTTGAACGACGAACTTAACTATGAGGCGGGGAACCTGTATAATATTCCCCAGGCAATCCGTGCGCCATTGATTGGGAGCCTGAGCATGATTAACCGGGTCAAAAATGGTTTCTACGTGCGGCAGGCCAGTTCAACGGCGATGCTGAAGCATAACCACCGCCCAATGATGTTTATTCACGGCGGCAACGATAATTTCGTCCCGACACGGATGGTTTACCGTAATTATGCGGCTACGAAGGGTCCCCGCGAATTATGGGTGGTCAAGGGTGCTAAACACGCGGCTTCATACGAAAAGGAGCCAGTGCGCTACCCGCAACGGATTGCTCGCTTTTTAAATCATTATGTAAAGTGAGTGAGGAAAAATGATACTGCTAATTGTCCTAATGATGTTAATTGCGATCGAACATCTGGGAATCATGGTCATGGAAATTTGGGGTCGCCCCGAACAGCAGGCCCGCGCGTTTGACCTGCCGGTAGAGTATACCCGCCAGCGGCCAGCCCGGATTTCCTTTGCCAACCAGGGAATTTACAACGGGATGCTGGGAATCCTCATCATTACTAGCTACTGGCTGGTTCACGGGATTACCCTCATTACTGTTTGGCAAATGTTGCTGGTCTTTATCATGGTGGTAGCCCTCTTCGGCGGCTTTACGGCTACCCGGAAGATCTGGCTGTTCCAGCTGCTTCCAGCAGTTTTGGCGTTTCTCTTAACACTATAAATAAAATGGGGTCCTAACCGTTGACAGGAGTTTGTCAGTGGTTAGGACCCCTTTTACTTGGAATACATAATTAGTCTAGTGATTGGACGTAGACCAGTTCATCGGTGGAAATTTGTTCGTTGAGGGCGTTAGCGAGCTCCTGGGAAAGGTTGCCAGCAGCCAGCTGTTCCTGCACGTAGCTATGCTCGAGCTGGAAAGCCTCAATGAACAGGCTGGTTGCAACGTCGGTATCAATGGATACTTCATGGTTGAAGAACCGTTTCTTTTGGAGGTAAATGTGGTTGACCATCGCGACTTCGTTAACGTTTTTCGGGTTAGAAATCGAATGGAGGTATTTTTCAACGTTTCGGTAAACCAGTTTTTGGATTTCCATGATGACCTGGTGCTCGCTTGCGGTAATTAGCTGGTGACCGGTGTCACTGTTAAGCAGGCCCTTGCTCTTCAAGTGCTTTTTCAACCGGCGCCGGCGGGCATACCGCCACTTGATTCGGTGCCAAAGGATTACCCATGATTCGCGGAAACTATGACGACTGCTGCGGAAAACCGAGCGGGCAACGAAGCTGGCGTAGAACTCTGCCTGTTTTTCGGTAATGGTGCCATCATCGGTCAGCTGGTCCAGGGTTGCCAGTTCAACCTGGTGGGCTTTCTTGACCAGCTGTTCAAAGAGTTCCCGGTTGAAGTCGTGAAATTGCCTGGTTTGGCTGGCGAGCTGGTCGGCAACAAAAGTTTGTTCCCGGCGGTGGTCGTCATGGTTATGAAGAGCATTGATTGCGTGGTGGACGGTCTTGTTGAACGCCTGCTGAAACTCTTCCTTGGTATAGTCCCGCGACTTGGGCGGCAGCAGGAGGGGGTAGGCCACGGCACCCACGATAATGCTAATCAGGATGACAAACGCCGCAATCAGGATCATCGAATTACGGAAGGCAAAGGTATGGTGGTTGATCATCACTGGCAGGGAGAAAGCCAAAGCAAGGGTAATGGTTCCATGAATTCCACCGATTGCCATCAAGAAGCTATCGCGGTTTAGATCTTCCTTCGCCGAGTGGATGTTGACAAGGCGAAAGCGGGTCCACAAGAAGCGGAGCAGGGTCATGATGACATAGAGCGCCAGGGCAATCCATAGCAGGTTCAACAGGTTGCGTGGGGCTGTCCGGCGGAGAACCTGGGGGAGCATTACCCCCAGGAGAACGAACACGACCCCGTTTAAGGCGTCACTAATGATGGTCCAGATGGTCGTAGTCGCCATTTGAACCTTAGTCGAGGTGAGGCGCAGGCGGTCGTAAAGAATGCTGTGGACGATTCCAGCCGAAACGACAGCGAGGATACCAGAGAGGTGCAGTTCCTCAGCCAGCCAGTAGACGACAATGGGGGTCATGACGTTGATTGGGATGACGATGGAGCCGATATCGACGTGGTTGCTCATCAACCGTTGCCGCAGGCTGATTACTAAGTTCCCCATAATTGCCCCAAAAATGATGCCGCCAAAAAAGACGTAGGAAAAGATCCACAGGCTGTGACCCAACGAGAATTCGCCTGACTGGTAGGCAGCCAGGGAAAGGTCAAGGAGGACGATTCCCGAAGCGTCGTTGAAGAGTGATTCGTATTCGAGGGCCCCGTTAACGTTTTCCGGCACCGTCATGTTGGAGGTGATAGACTTAACCGCCACCGCGTCGGTAGGGGTAATGATTGATGCCAACATGAAGGCAAGGGCAAACGGAAAGACGGTTGGTAGCGCCAGGTGCAGGATGGCACCCGAAATAAGGACGGTTACCAGCGCGAGGACGACCGAAATTGACAGGATTGACTTGTAGTTACTGGTCAAATAACGGAACGACTGGTTTTGACCATCATTGAACATCAGGGGTGCAATCACGACCATCATGAAGAGTTCGGGATGCATCGTGAAGTCAGTGGCAGTGGTTGGCAGTGATGCCAGCAGGACCCCCGCGATGATTTGGTAGATGGATAGCGGAAGTTTGGGATAGATCAAGTGGATGACGTTAGCGACAACCACGGTCGTAAATAGCAGGATAATTCCTAAAAGCAGGCCCATAAGATTAACATTCTCCCCTTTGTATAGTTAAAACGGCCTCACCATTCGGGCAGGACGAATACTGAGGCCGTACAAATATTAGACAAAGCATGAAAACAGATCATTGTCCATGGCTAGTCACGCCCTAGCAGCATTTTAACCCCCATCGCAACGTTGTAGATAAATAGGAGGAGGGCGATCAAGAGCGCGAAGGTCAGTAGAATTCCCAGGAGCGCGCCCGCATGGAAGGTATAGTCGCGCAGCGCGTTAATACTAGCGACGAGCGCGACAAAGATCAGGTAGAGCAGCGGGAAAATTTGGCTCCAAAAGGCCTTCCGGGCGTTGCTGGTTACCGAGGGATCGTCGCTGGCGCGGGCAATGATCCAGACGATTAAGGGAAAGATAACCGGCAAGAAGAAAATGCTGAAGTAGGAAAGTGCGTTGACGATTCGCGTGGCGATACTGTTGTTATTCATAATCTGTCCTTCCTTTTTTCTATATTATGACTGATAAATTAAGGAAGCGCAATTATTACTATTTGGATAATCAATAAAATCAGGAGCATGGTTAGCCAGTCACGTTTATCCACCTCAATCACCTGAGCAGCAGAACGGGGAGCGCCCTCCTTGAAACCATGGGTTTCCATTGCCTGGGCTAACTGGTCGGACCAGGCAATGGCGGAAAGGATCGCTTTGAAGTAAAGGGTTGGTGACCACCAGTGCAGGGTCACGCCCCGCATTTGGCCGGCCACCCGGATGGTAATCACGTTTTGCTTAATTCGCGGAATAAGGTTGAGCGCTGCCAGGAAGCCATAGGCAAACTTGCTGGGGAGGTGGCAGTTCTGTTCTAGTGAACGAATCAGGCTGAGTTTATTGGTGGTGAGGGTCACGGCGGCACCAACACTCACGTAGCAGTAGAGCCGGCTGACAAGTACCCAGGCAAAGAAGAGGTCGCGTTCGGGGGAGAAGTAGCCGATGGTCATAAACAGCGCTGCCGCTGGAATCAGGGTAATCAGCAGTAGTCGGCACAGCTTCTTCCAGGCCACCCGCTTAATTATAAGGTAGGTTAGCGCGGCGGCGATGATGATGAGGTTGCCCCCCAGGTGGTTGGTGAAAGTTATTTCCAGGGAAATAACCAGGGCGAGAATTAATTTGAAACTAGGATTCATGGTAGTCCTCCTCATACCGAAGCTGGTGCCCGCTCAAGTGCAAGTGGAAGTCGATTAGCTGGTCGATGGCGGCCAACTGGTGGCTGATGATCAACATGGTTTGCGGCTTAGCTGCCTGGGCAGTTTTAATTAGTTGGTAGACGTTTTGGAGGGACTGCCGGTCGAGCCCCGCAAATGGTTCGTCGAGCAGGAGGACTGGCTGGCCCATCATCAGCATTAACAAGAGCTGGAGCTTTTTGCGCTGCCCGCCACTAAGGGAGTAGACTACCCGCTCGTCCAGCCCCGTGAGTCCTAACAGTTCTAGAGCGGCGGGAAGGCTAGTTTGAAAATAGGGGTGGCGGCCATTGCGTTTGCTGAGGGCTAGTTCTTCGGCAACGGTAACGTTAATAAACTGGTCGTCGGCGTGCTGGAAGACGAGTCCCAGGTCCGCCCGGTAACGCCGGTTTTTGATTTGCTGGATGTCGTGTCCGGCGAAGTCAATCTGGCCCTGATAGGGAATCAGCTTGGCGAGGGCTTGGAAAAAGGTCGATTTGCCACTGCCGTTTGCGCCGGTGACCAAGGTGATTTTATCTCGAAATAGCGCGAGCTGGGGAAGACTTAACAACTGGCGCTCGCCCCGCTTAATTCGAACAGCTGTCAGCTGAAAGACAGTTGGTGCGCTAGCAGCTGGTCGGGCAGCCCGCAGGGGCTGTTTGGCGCGTTCGTCAGCCGCGGCTAACAACTGGGCGCTGGTAGCGGCTGATTGGCGGGCGACCGTCCCCGCCTGGAACTGATAGACTAGGGGATGCAGCTTTTGGTAGCCGTGACAGTCATGGTCGGCAATTAAGATCGTGATGCCCTGGTTCACTACCAGCTGTTGCAGCTGACCGATCAGGAAGTGCCGGCTTTCTTCGTCAATACTGGCGAATGGTTCGTCGAGCAGGAGCACCTTCGCCTGCCGGGCAATTGTGACGGCTAGGGCGACTCGTTGCTGCTGGCCGCCGGACAGGGTGGTCAGCTGGCGGTCTGCTAAGTCAGTGATTTTACAAAAGTGCAGGGCCGCTGTTACTCTGGCGGCAATTTGCTCGTGGGGGACCCGTTCGTTTTCGAGAACAAATTCTAACTCGTGCCGGGGCGTATCCAGTGCAAACTGCATCAGGGGGTCTTGAAAGAGCATTCCGATGGTTGGTTTCCCGGCTGGAAAATTAATTCGTCCGTTAGTGAGGTGGCCGCCATACTTAGGCAGCAAACCGGCAATCAAGCGGAGAAGGGTTGACTTTCCGCAACCGGACGGCCCGGTCAGTAAGGCCACGCTGCCGGCAGGGAAACTCGTGGTGAGCGCTTTAAGGACCTCATGGTGGTCATAAGCAAATGAGAGTTGCTGAACGTCAATGATATCGTTAGCCATGGCTAGCTCCGGATAACGTGGGCCCGCGTCAACAGGTTTACGATCAACTTGACGAGGATCCCAGAAAAGACCAGCATGGAGAGAAAGCGTGCGACCAGCATGATGACTAGCATACTAGGAGCAAAGTGGCTATAACCGTTCCGGAACCAATCCCAGGCAAAGGTGATGATGGTGGTCGTGACACTCGTTAAGATAACGGTGAGCCAGTTGTAAACCTTATAGAGGGTTAACGTGAACCCTAATTCCGTCCCAATCCCCTGAACTGCTCCGGAAATCAAGTTAGAAGCCCCCCATTGGTCACCGAGGAACATTTCCACAGCAGCCCCGAGAAATTCACCGAGGAAGGAAGAACCAGGGATACGGAGTAAGAAACCAGCGAGCGGCCCGGCCATGCACCAAATTCCCATTGTAAGGTCATTGGCGATTGGCCCGTAGCCTACCGGTGTTAAGAGAACGGTCAAACCGTTGTAGACAAAAGCCGCAGCATAGTAAATTACTCCAAAGATAATTGCAATTAGGGCTAGCAAAATAATGTCGCGTAAGTGGAAAGTACGTTTGTGCATTGTAAGACACTCCTTAGAAAAAATTAAGATTAAGGCGGTCTTTAGGCAAAATAAAACCCCGGGACACAGTTATCCCCGGGGTATCATTAACTCAACTATGAATTGATCTTACCGATTCTTCCTCCGCTGGTGTTAACCAGGTCAGGTTCAATGGGTATTATCTCAGCCAGATGGCACCCCAGACATCGTATTAATCTCGCCATAATTATACTGGAAAAGCAAAGTAAATTCAAATTAGTGGGGCCGTCCAGCCGGTGAACGTTGTACAATAAAGCTGTTTAATTTTCTTATGGAGGAAGATAATGTCTGGAATCACCTTTTTTATCACCTTGGTTATTGTTGGCGTGTTGGCAGGAATCGTCAGTGCAGCAGCGGGGTTAGCGTCTTTGATTTCTTATCCCGCCCTGCTGATGATGGGACTGCCGCCCGTGATGGCTAACGTTACAAGCGCCTGGTCGACGGTCGGGAGTGCTTATAGTTCGATTGCGGCCTCGACTAAGGAGCTACGGCATGATAAGCGGCAGATGTGGCTGATTGTCCCGTTGGTTTTCGTTGGGGCCGTATTGGGAGCAATCCTGCTGTTTACATTACCCGGGAAATTTTTTCAGGAATTAGTGCCATTTTGTATCGGGATCGCGGGGCTGATTTTAATCTTCCCGCACCGGCCACGACAGGCACAGGAAGCCATGGCGGCTAACAGTCACTCGCTTGGCCGCCACCCGCTCTACACCGCTTTGACCGCGCTCGGGATCTTCCTGGTAGGGGTCTACGCCGGTTACTTTAATGCAGGAGCGGGGATCATGATGCTGACCCTGCTCGCCGTTGTCAACCGGCAGAAAACCTTTGCCGTCAACAATGCCCTGAAGAACGTTGCGATGACGGTTACCAACACAATCGCGGTCATTATCTTTGCCTTTGAAACGACGATCGAATGGAACTTTGTAATCCCGCTGTTTATTGGCAATATCGTGGGCGGTATCTTAGGGCCGATTATCGTCCGGCGGGTGCCAAGCCGGTTAATGCAAATCATTGTGGGCTGTGGAGCACTGGTCCTCGCCATCTCCCTGTTGGTTCGGAATTTATTGTAAATAAAATGCGCTGCGACGTGCTTCTTGTTGGAAGCAGCCGCAGCGCATTCGGTTTAAATTAGTGTTGCTTAAACAAAGTGGTTAAGTGGTCCATGAAGGCCTTTAGGTAACGTTCCTTATCAACGTTAACGGCAACCTTCACGTTCGGGTTAGGGTCATTCAACTTAGCGTTGTCACCGATAGTCCGACCGTAGAATGGACTGTCCGGGTCGTATTCACAACGCATGAAGAGGCTGATGGTCTTAACGAAGGATGGGTCAATCCCAACACCGACAGCTAATGGATCATGCAGGGCACAACCAGTCTTGTCAATATCTAAGTTGTAGTAAGCGTCGATGTAGAAGTCGGTGATGTCAGCGTAGGCTTTTCCAGCAGCAGTGCCGAGGTCACGCCATTGCTGAGTTTCCTTCTTCGTCAAGAGGGTCCGCAGGGTGACATCCAGGCCAACCATCGTCAGTGGCAGGTTTGACTTGAAGACCTCGTCAGCAGCCTTGGCATCCTGGTTGATGTTGGCTTCAGCGGCTGGAGTGACGTTCCCATCAACGGTCAAGGCACCGCCCATGAAGGTCACGTTGCCAATCAAATCAGCGATTGCCGGGTCCTTCTTTAGGGCAGCAGCCAGGTTAGTCATTGGGCCGGTTGGGATGATGATTAGGTCCTTACCGTACTTGTGAGCGGCGTCGATGTAGAAATCAACCCCAGATTCTGATTCCACGGCGCGTTGGGGTGCTGGTAATTCAACGTCGCCAATTCCGTTATCACCGTGGATGTCCTTGGAAACCTGCATAACATCGAAGTGGTCAGAGGTGCTAGAGTGTGGTAAGCCCTTGTAAACTGGAATGTCGGTGTGACCAAGCAGTTCCAGCAGCTTCAAGCTGTTTTCCGCACAGATGTCTAACAGGTTGTTACCGTATGAACTAACGATCCCAATCAGGTCAACTTCTGGATCGGCCAGCGCGTAGGCGATTGCCAATGCGTCATCGACACCAGTATCCAGATCCAGGATCATTTTACGTTTTGCCATAGTTTGTCCCTCCAAGATTTTAACTAAAAATTTTATCTACCACTCTATCTTAAATTACCGGCAGGGTAAAAACAATGTTGGTGATAGCGCTTTTATAAAAATTTTAACATTGTCATATCAACACGTCAAACCTTTTACCAAAGCTCGATTTGAATTTTCTTGCACCATACTTAGCCGTTAATAAGGGTGAGCTTGTTTAAATATGCGCAAAGTGGTGCGCTGGAGGAGTGATGATATAATGAAGGCAGCTTAAAACGAAAGGATTACAACATGGCAGAAGAAAAGTATGATGTAACGATAATCGGTGGTGGCCCGGCAGGCATGTTTGCCGCTTTTTATTGCGGCCTGCACGAGTTAAAAACACAGCTGGTTGAGAGCTTGCCACAGCTTGGCGGGCAGGTAGCGGCCCTGTATCCAGAAAAGCAGGTTTGGGACGTTGCAGGAATGCCAGGAGTTAGTGGTCAGGAGTTAGTAGACCGGCTAGAACAGCAGATGGCCGTGGCCCCGGTTGACCGGTACCTGAACGAGACGGTCGAGGATGTCATCAAGGAAGCTGACGGAACGTTTGTTATCAAGTCGGCCAACCGTATTTCCCGTTCGCGGGCAGTCGTAATTGCATTAGGAAATGGTGCTTTTACGCCCCGGAAACTGAGCTTGGATGGGGCAGATGAGGCTGAAGGACACCAGCTGCACTACTTTGTAAACCACGTGGCGGATTATGAAGGCCAACGGGTCGCTGTGCTTGGCGGCGGGGACTCGGCAATTGATATTGCGCTGATGCTGGAACCAGTTGCTAAGGAAGTCAGCATCGTTCACCGGCGGGATGAGTTTCGCGGGTTGGAGCATACGGTCAACCAGTTGCAGCAGTCCCGGGTCAACCTGGTGACCCCCTACCTGCCGAAGGAAATCCGGGTTGAAGCTGACCAAACGGTTACTTTGGGCCTGAAGAAGCGGCGCAGTGACGAAGAGAAGCAGCTTAACGTGGATCAGCTGATCGTCAATTACGGGTTTACATCGAATAATGCGGCCCTCAATGAATGGTCGTTGGGCCTAGCGAGTGACCATCACCTGATTAAGGTTGATTCAACGATGAAGACTAACATTGATGGGGTGTACGCAATTGGGGATGGAGTAACCTATCCGGGAAAGGTAGCGTTGATTGCCGCCGCCTTTGGTGAAGCGCCAACAGCGGTTACAGCCTTGGCAAAGGCACTCTACCCTGATAAAAAAATGGCGATGCACAGTTCTTCCATGGGAATCGGCAAGTAAATACTCAGCTCGCGGCCCCTCCGCCAATTGCGGAGCAGGCCGTTTTTTGTTGATTTTGGGGACGGGTAATTGTAATCGGCTGGCAGCATTAATATAATGGGAGTGTTTTAACAGTCAGCAAGGCGATGATGGGGAGAATGGTAATGAAAATTAAAAGGGTTTTGCGATTGGTAATGGTACTACCGCTGGTGTTGGCTGAACTAACAACCGGCGCCCTGGCGAGTGAACGGGTTAACGCACGGGCAGCGGTGATGATCGATGCATCGACTGGGCAGGTGTTGTACGAGTAGAATGCTAATCAGAAGCTGCCGGTAGCGTCAATCAGCAAACTGCTGACGGTGGCGGTAGTCCATGATGAACTCAAGCAGCGGATCATTACTGCCAATACAAGGGTCAATGTGTCTGCTGACGTGGCGGCGATTGCCAGCGATCCGGCCTATTCTGCTATCGGTGTTCAGGAGGGACAATCCTATACCGTTCGGGAGCTGTTGAATGCTGCAATGGTAAAGTCTGCTGATGGAGCAACGCTGGCACTAGCCGAGGCAGACGGTAGTAACCTGGAGGAATTTAACCTCAAGATGGATCAGAAGGCCAAGGAAATCGGTCTTAAAAATTATACGATTGTGAATCCCGTGGGGTTAACAAATGGTGACCTGAAGGGATTGAAGCTGGAGCAGTACGCAAACAACGCAGAAAATGCGATGACGGCAAATGATGTTGCCCTTTTGGCTCGCTACTTGGTTCAAACCTACCCAGACCTGCTCCAAGTAACGGCGCAAAAAGATGCTGATTTTTATATTGCTAAGGATAAAACCGTGAAGGCTGATAACCTGAATAAAATGCTGCCGGGGGAGCAGTATGCGGTTCCGGGGGTTAAAATTGATGGCCTGAAGACCGGGACTTCTGCTGCCGCTGGCCCATCGTTTGTTAGCACTGGCGTGTACCGGGGCCACCGGGTGATCACGGTGGTTCTCCACGCAAATGGTGATGGTGGTGATGCCCGTTTTGCTGCTACCCGGCAACTCTACAACCAGCTCAAAGGAATGAAGACGGAGCAAATTACACTGCCCCGCTGGCTGCACCGGCAGTGGGTCGCTAACGGTACACAACGGTCAGTTGCCATCAGGCCCCAGCAGGTCAGTGTCTGGGGTGACAAGGACATCAAGAATTACAGTTTGGCGGTAAGGCTAAACCGTCACGGACAAAACGGGAAGGTCCTTGCCCCAGTGCGTGCCGACGAAAAGATTGGCGAGCTGGAAGTTGCTAGTCATGGGGTGAAAACGATTGATAATGAACCGCTGACGTACAGTCTTTACAGCAGTGAGCAGGTTCCCCTTGGCAATTTCTGGCAGCGATTGTGGCATTAGGGTGAAAACTTTCCGAAATGGTGGCAACTGCTATTTGATGAATGATAAAATAAGTCAGCTATTCTTTTTAGTGAGGTGAAGTTGGGGTGGCAATGAAAGTAAATTACAAGCAACTAACTAAAGCAGGACTGGTGGCGGTCTTATATGGGCTGTTATCTGCGATTGCTGTTAATGATTTTTTAAACGTGGTCAATTCGTATTCGACTGGTTTGCTGGGATTATCGCAGCTGATTCATGCAGTGCTTCCTAACTTCAGTATGAGTCTGTTAATGACAATTCTAAACGTCCCGTTATTTATTTTTGCTTGGCGGGTATTTGGTTTTCGGTACATTCTTTTTTCAGGACTCGCTGTTTTATCAAACATCATCTTCTTAGGGATTATTCCCACAATGGTGCTGGTAAAGGATCCGTTAACGAACACGATTATTGGGTCTGCATTAATCGGGTTAAGTATTGGCTGGTGTTTTAATAACGGTTTTACCACTGGTGGAATGGATATTGTCGCAACCTACTGCCAGCGGCGGTTTCATAAAAACGTTGGCTTCTTTGCTAACTTGATTAATGGATTAATTATTGTTTTGACATTAATATTCTTTGGACCCGGTCGGATTGTATACACCCTGATTGGGATGCTAGTTGTCAACGCTTTGATGGACTATGCCTTTGCCTCACAGACGGATGTGATGGTGATAATCTTTACTAAGCGGGCTGACAAACTGATCCAGCAGTTACGGCGGTTTACTCATGGGGCCACTATTCTTAATGGTCAGGGAGCATATACAGGCAAGCCGACCGATGTAATTATGGTGGTGACACCGCGTGGACAATTAGCATTTTTACGGGAGCTAATTAAGAGCGAAGACCCTGATGCCTTTATGAGCATTCAAAAATCGGATGTTGAATCTGGCAAGTATACTCATTACTCACTATGATGGGGTTAACTTAAAGCAAACNCGAAACCAATAGGCTAACTGCGTGTCGTAACCACAGGGCTAGCGTCTAACGCCGCGAAGCAAGGCTATTTGCCTACGAACGCTAGCCGGCCCGTGCCGTGCCAACTATCGTTCTAGGTTAGCCATACGCCCTGTCGAGAAGGTTATTTCCCACTCACATTTTTAAAGATAGTAATGTAAATAGCGCAGTAGCTGCCTGGCAGCTACTGCGCTATTACTAATAAATCACTTATTATTTGCGTCCGGATTGGTAATCTTAATTCGGTTAGAATCGGTTGAAGAGTGGTTCTGTTCTGGAGCATCAGTACTGTAATCATTGACCGTTGACCGATCATGGTGCTGACTGAAGATACTGGTTGACTTATTCCCCTTTTTCTTCTCAATCCGCTGGGCACGCTTTAAGCCGTTGGAATAGTTGTAGTCCGCTGGGTTAACAGCCTTAAATCCCTTGGGGTGGTAGAAGCGAAGCAGGTTCTTCTCGTTTAGTGAATCGGAAAGACTTAGTTCCAGGTTGACTAGCTCCCGTGCCCGTTCCAGCTGCTTTTGCTGTTTCTTGGTCAGCTTAGCTTCCTTTCCAGTACGGTTGTTATAAATCTTCCCGTTAATGCTGGTGAAATGCGGGGTTACAAAGTCCCGGTTCCGGAAAGCCACGGTTTGACTATGCTCCTTTGAGAAGAGGTCCGTCCCAAACTGGATGTAGCGTTTGGAACTGATTCCCAGCAGGTGGAGCAGAGTTGGCAAAACGTCAACTTCGCCGCCATAGGTATGGGAAATGTAACCATGGCCGCCGGAATTAGGAATGACAAACATCAGCGGGACCCGCTGGAGCTGTGCGTTATCGAAGTCTGTCCAATTATCGGCATTCTTACCGAGGACGCTGGCTAGCGAAGGATTCTCACTATTAGAAATTCCGTAGTGGTCCCCGTAAATCATAATAATCGAGTGGTCATAAACACCGGTTTTCTTCAAGTAATTGAAAAATTCGGCGAGCGACTGGTCAAGGTAGTGCGCCGTCACAAAGTAGTTATCAACGTTGGAATCGCCCGTATTAGTTGTCTGGAAGTTCGGATCCTTATCTTCGTCGTCCAGGTCATACGGGAAGTGGTTAGTAACGGTAATAAACTTGGCGTAGAATGGCTGCTGCAGATTTTGCAGGTACTTGACCGAGTCCTTGAAGAGCAGTTTGTCTTTCAGCCCATAACCGGTGGCCTTATCGCCTGAGGTGTCATAGTAACTAGCATCAAAGAAGTACTGGTAACCAAGATTCTTATAAACGTTATTCCGGTTCCAAAAACTAGCGACGTTCCCATGGAAGACTGCACTGGTGTAACCAGCCCGCTGGTTCAAAATTGCCGGGGCGGCTTGGAAGGTGTTGTCACTACCAAGGGTTGCAAACAGTGAACCCTGTGGCAGTCCGAAGGTTGACGTCTCCAGCATATTTTCCGCGTCGCTGGTCTTTCCCTGACCAACCTGGTGGAAAAAGTTGTCAAAGGCGTAGGTATCCTTACTATGGTACAAGGAATTCAAAAATGGTGTAACTTCCTGGTCATTGATCTTTTTGTCAACCAAGAACTGCTGGAAGCTCTCCAGGTGGATAATGATTACGTTCCGTCCCTTAGCGATTCCATACATCTGGGGATCCGGCTTGGCGTAGTGCTTATCGGTGAACTTCTTGACTTTATCTAGCTCTGACTTAGTGGCACTCTGGCGCATTTCATGAATATGTTGGGACTTAACCAGGTCGTAGCCAGTAAAGGTGTCGATTCCCAGGTACTTGACGATGTAATTACGGTCGAAGGTCCGGCCTAACAGCTGGGGGCGGTCCATTTCCGCCAAGGACAGGTTGACTCCAAAGAGAACCAGCGACATGGACGTGAAGGCGAAGGCTAACCGGGTCCCAATGGCACGGCGGTCAAAGTGAATGACCCGGAGCAGCATCAGGACGAGAATCGCCACGATGTCGAGCCAGTAGAAGACGTCGTGGAAGTTCGTCAGGGCCAGGGAACTGCCACTCAGACCCTGGTTGACCTTGGAGTAACCGGTCATCGTGGCAATCGTCATGAAATCGGTGAATTCCCGGTAGTAAATGACGTTGAGATAAAGTAGGAGGGTATTGGCAATGTCAAGCCCCATAATGACGGGGTAGAAAAAGCGTGCCCGTTTAAAATAAAATGCAATACTATAGATTAACGCCGTCGTGGCCAGTGGGTTAAAGATCAGAATGATGTACTGAAAAATATTGCTGGCCCCGAGGTTGAAATCAGTAAAGTAAGCAAACAGGGTTTTAAACCAAAAAAGGACGACTAGCAGGGTAAAGAACCCAATCCTAGTGTCCACGAATTTGCTTAATTTTTTCATTAAGAATGTTCCTCACAATCGATTGGGTAGTAACTAATTTTAGTAAATCAGAACTATTTTATCACAGATTGTGTTGAACCAATTATTGAGTGGCAATCATTGCTAAATCTTAATTGTTTGTTGCCGCTACTGGTGCCGGTCCGGTCAGCCAGTCGTAATGGAACAGCCGTTTCAGCTGCCGGTTGACGGGGATCCAAATTCCTGCTCGCCAAATATCCTTTAGTGAAGCAAGCATTGTTTGATCCTGCCGGTATTTTCTGGAGAGGGGAATGCGCAGGGTTTGACCATCTTCGGTCACTACTTTCACCGTTTTGCCAGTAACGGCAACAATTCTGGCAGCCACTATTTCAGGTTGGCTAGTATCTTTTAGTGTCATATTCATTCCTTCCTTCTATGCCACTTAGTTTACGGACAAAATGTGAACAAACTGTGTTTAAAGCTCTAAGTCCGCCCTAAGTTCGCTATTATTTCGCCCTTGAAAGCGGTACAATAGTTGCAACACAAGACATGGAGGCATTACTATGACAAAGCTAAACCTATACCTGGTTCGTCACGGGCAGACTTACTTTAATATCTATAATAAGCTGCAAGGGTGGAGCAATTCGCCGTTAACTGCTCAGGGCAGGGATAACGCCCGCCAGGCTGGTGAGCGCTTGCGAGATGTCCACTTTGCGGGCGCCTTTTGCAGTGACACCACCCGGGCGATGGAAACTATTCAGACGATTCTGGATATGAATGAAGCGGATTCGGTTAAGCAGCCGGTCACCGCACCGTACTTCCGGGAAGAATTCTACGGCTCTTACGAAGGTACCAACATGGACTTAGCCTGGTATAATGCCGGTGCTCCCCACGGGCTCACGAACTTTCACGACATTGTTACTGAACATTCGATTGGCACAGCCAAGGACTGGCTCAAAGATGCCGATCCCTTCCACGATGCCGAAAACAACCAGGAATACTGGGAACGGGTCGATAAGGGGATCGCGCTGATTAAAAACGCCGGCTTGCCGGACGATAGCAACGTCCTCTGGGTGAGCCACGGCAACACCCTTCTTAGCCTAGTAGAACGCTTTGGCGGCGGCAAGTATGATGTGACCGTTCGCCCAGCTAACGGTAGTTTGACCCGCCTCCTGTTGACCGATGATGATATTCAAGTGGTTGCTTACAATAAATAGCACAATGCGGCATGACTTTTAGCCATCAAAGGTGAGAAATTTAGGATAATTTCCGCCACTCGCTACCCTAAGAACCAGAGAGTGAGAAAAAACGTCCCAAATCGG